>CAISOB010000121.1 GCA_903886975.1 uncultured beta proteobacterium | reverse complement strand
GTAGGCCTTCGCCTCACCACCATACTTCTTCGCCATGATCTTCGTGATCGCCGCCGTCAATGTCGTCTTGCCATGGTCAACGTGCCCAATCGTCCCCACATTAACGTGAACCTTCGTCCGTTCAAATTTTGCCTTAGCCATCGCCGGTACCTCAAAATTTTAGAAGTTAAAAAACCTTCGGTGCAAGCACCTTGGTGCCCATGGGCAGGATTGAACTGCCGGCCTCTCCCTTACCAAGGGAGTGCTCTACCACTGAGCTACATGGGCATCCTGCTCGCAATTCAAACATTCTTTCAGCCGCAAAATGGAGCGGGTGAAGGGAATCGAACCCTCGTCATAAGCTTGGAAGGCTTCAGCTCTACCATTGAGCTACACCCGCGCAACCCCACTACCCGCAGCACAGTACAATCCTCTACCTCCACCCACAGCGGCATTCATGGTGGAGGGGGAAGGATTCGAACCTTCGAAGGCAGAGCCGTCAGATTTACAGTCTGATCCCGTTGACCGCTTGGGTACCCCTCCAACTCGGAACCGGAAATTTTGCCGTTCCAGACAAGAATTGTCAAACACTTCCTTCGAGTTGGGCAACATTGTAGCAGAAAGCGTGCCGAGAAGCATCATTTCTTACGTTTTTGCGCGACCGCCGTACGCGGTCGCGGGATACAATGCAACACTACGCATTGGAGCAAAGTCTTGCCCACTCCCCCCAGCGAACCGCCGGTCGATGAGTCCGTCGAGGACAGCGTGCCGGCTGCTCCGGAAACCCGGCCGCACATGCGCCAGTTGGCCCTGCAATGCGCCGCGCTAATCCTAGTACTTTCATTGGCTTGGCCGTATTTCGGCTTGCGCGGCGAAACCCTGCCCTGGCCGGAAACGGCGCTGGCTATCGGCGCCGTCGCGCTGCTGATCGCCAGCCTCACCCATCAACCGTGGTGGTGGCGGGTGATCCATGCGCTGTTCGCCCCGCTGGCCTGCGCCGTCGCCGCATTGACTATCGATCCGGGCTGGTTCCTGCTGGCCTTCATCTTGCTCTGGGTCGTCTATCGCGGCGCGCTCGGCGGCCAGGTGCCGCTCTACCTGACCAACCATCAAACCGCGAAAGCCCTCGCCGAACTCACGACGAATCTAGCTGGCATGCGCTTTGTCGATCTTGGCGCCGGCGTCGGCAGCGTCCTGGGTTCGCTGGCCAAGGCGCGGCCGGACGCGCAATTCTTCGGCGTCGAAAACGCGCCGGCCAGCTGGCTGATCGGTTACCTGCGTACGCTGCCGCGCAGCAATTGCCAATGGCATTGGGGCGACCTGTGGCAGGAGAAACTGGCGCAGTACGATGTGGTGTATGCCTTTCTCTCGCCGGCGGCGATGCCCGGCCTATGGGCCAAGATCGAAGACGAAATGCGCGCCGGCAGCCTGTTCATCAGCAACAGCTTTGCCGTTCCCGGCGCCGTGGTCAGCCAGATCATCGAGGTCGGCGACGCGCGGCAGACGCAGCTCTACTGCTACCGCCGCTGACCGCCCGAGCGCGAGTTCGGATTACAGCCTGATGCCACGCCTGGCGATGACGACCATCGCCTGGGTTCTGCTGGCGACGCCGAGCGCCTTGAAGATCGCCGTCAGGTGCACCTTCACTGTGCCCTCGGACAGATTGAGCAGCGCGGCAATGTCGCGATTGGTCTTGCCCCGCGCCATCAAACCGAGAACTTCCGCCTGGCGTTCGGTCAATCCGAAATCCGACGGCTCGGCATATTTGCCCATCGGCGGACGCGGCGCGTGCGCAACCGAATTTGCCGGCAGGACGCCCGTGGAAAATGCTCTGCCGGCCAGGGTTTCGCGCAACGCTGTCAGCAAACGTTCGCTCGAGTAGGACTTCGAAACGAATCCGGCAGCGCCGCCGCTCATCGCCTTCTTCACCGTGTGCGCGTCATCGTATGCCGAAAGTATAACGACGGGCATTGCCGGATAACGTCGGCGCAGTGTTCGCAGGTAGGAAAGCCCGTCGATTCCGGGCAGCGCCAGATCGAGCAGCATCAGGTTGAATACCAGACCCTGCCTGAGCAGGGCGGTCGCGCCGGCACTGTCAGACGCTTCATAGACAGTGACCCCCGGCTCAAGCTGACGCAAGGTTTGAACCAGCCCTTCCCTGACCAGCTCGTGATCTTCGACAACCAGCAGTGTGACCATGGCGATGAGCCTATATGACGAACTATTATCTTAGCACCAGCTTCGCGCCCGGTTCGCCGCGCCGCGAAGTATTGTGCCCGGTGGCGCCGTCCGGCCAAACCCGACCGGCCAGCGAGTTCCCTGATTTAGGATACCTCTTCCCGTCAATTATGCCAATGGCATTAATGCGCTAGCACCTCTCGAGCCAGGTCGCGTCCATGTCGATCAATTCACCCTTCTGCAAACGCCGATCGAGAAACTCACCGCGGAACAGCCAGGCGGCCGTGCCGTGCTGATACGACCATGGCGATTCCCAAGCCTCGACCGCCATTCGGATGCGCGTCACATTAACCGCGCGCACCTCATTGTCGTTTTCAACGCAGGGCATCGCCGCGGCAATTCGCACCCAGTCCTGATGCGTATAGCTTGACTGCGGTTTGCCCATGTCCGGGCAGCGACCCGCGATTCGGCTTTCCTGCGTCATTGCGGCGATCGAACCGCGCAGCCAATAGGTCGGCGACTTCAGAATCAGGCCCCCTCCCCCTTCCCGAAAGACGACGCAATCTCCCAATTGCAGCGACGAAGCCGGCGCCGTCAACTCGCCGGCGGCCGTGGCGCAAGCCGCGAGCAGTGTCGCTGCGAGCGCGTATTGCCGGAAGGTCGTTCGCCGGAGAAGGATCACGCCGAAAACGCGTTTCTTGTTAGCCCAAATTGCCCTCAAGTATAGCGCTTTAAGAGACCGATCACTGCGCTTCAGGAGATAATGCGCGGATGGTCGACGCGCGCGCGAAACCCCCACCGAACGATACTCCGCTTCTGCATGAGGATAAAGGCGAGTTGTCGCTCCATTTTGACTTTCCGACGATCCAGAGCCGCATGCTCAAGGCCGATCCGGAGCATCTGCTGCTCGACTACACCCGCACCATGATGGGTTTCCTGCTCTTTGTGCCGAAGCCCGCGCGCATCGCGATGATCGGCCTGGGCGGCGGATCGCTGGCCAAGTACTGCCGCCGCCGCTTGCCCGACGGTAAGCGCTCTACGGTACCGCGTTGCCAGCTGACTTACGCAGTGGTAATGGGCCGGAGCGGCAACAACTCGTCAATTCGGCTATAGGGCCAAGTTGGTAATTTCTCCAACGTATCCTTGAGCCAGGCATACGGCTC
>CAISOB010000120.1 GCA_903886975.1 uncultured beta proteobacterium | reverse complement strand
TCTGGTAACGTTCGTCTTGGGTGAGGTGTGAGTAATTCATTCCAGGCAACTTTGACTTGGCGGTCTAGGGGGCCGGATGTTCTCACATCTCGCCCACTCAACCCGTTAATCAGAGTTGCACTTCGAATTTGAACTCGCGAGATAAATTGGATGCGCCGACTCATGCGAAGGCAGGAGACGCGCCGTCTTCTGGCGGCAAAATCCATGCCCAGCAATGCCCAATCTTCTGTGCAAGCTTGCCTGTTGGCTCTCAGAATGCACACGCTCGCCGCAGGGTATCGGTCAGGACCTTGCGCAGTGACGTCCAGCGCCGCCCACGAGCATTAACGATCTGCTGGTTGATCTCAAGTTCTATTCCGAGATAAGCCGCGTCCGGGAAACGACGACGCAAGTGCGAAGTGAGACCGTCGCCCTTGCCCGCATAGGGGTAATTGCGGCGCACGCGCAGCTGCGGCACTTCTTGCGCGAGTAATTTCTTCCATGCGGCGCACAGCTTGGCCTCGCTCTCACGGCGCGGGTCATAGAGCAGCCCGACGTCGGCGTTGCGTACCTTGCCGCAAAGTTCCGGCGTGAAACTGTGCGCCGAAATGTGCACAACGCGACGGCCCTGCGCTACCGATTTTCCGACCAGACTTTCGACGCGCAGGCGATAGGGCAGATAGTGCCGGGCGATGATCTGCGCCCGCTGCGTCGCCGGCGCGCCGCGCGTCGCTTCCGAGAAGATCGTCGGATGACCAAGCGAACGATTGAGATCGATGAGGAGCCGGCTGATCGTCGAACTCACCAGCGGGGCCTTGAACGATAGCGCCAGTGTCCTGGCCATGAGCAGCGCGCCGGCATCGTAGCCGCGATGAGTATTAAGGATGCCGTCATAGCCGCGAAAGAGCGAGCGATATGGGGCGGGTATCCGGTTGCCGCCGTGTTCACAGGTGAACAGCAAGGCGTCGGCGGCCATTGCTGATCACCAAAGTTGTTCAGGCAATTGGCGAAATACCTCGCGTGTTCCCTCGCCCCACCTTTGCGTAAGCGCCTTGAAATACACATCATCGTGGTCGATTCGGCGGCGCTTCACCACTTCGAGACTGTCTCGGTCGTAGCACAGAAGGTCGATCGGCATGCCGACCGAAATATTGCTGCGCATCGTTGAATCGAAGGACACCAGGACGCACTTGGTGGCGTCGGCAAGACTCGTCGAGCGTTTGATCACGCGGTCGATGATCGGCTTGCCATACTTGGTTTCGCCGGTCTGGAAATAGGGCGTATCCTCGCCCGCCTCGATGAAATTGCCTTCGGCATAAATGCGGAAGAGGCGCACCGCTTCGCCGCGGATCTGCCCGCCGATTATGAACGAGGCATTGAAACCGCCCTCGGTTTCCTGCAGGTACTGGCCGTCGCGTCGATCGACTTCGCGCATTGCGTCGGAAACCAGAATCGCCACGTCGAACATCGTCAGCGCGCCCCACAGGTTGGGAACGGGGTCGCCGGCCACGCAACGTTGCTCGAGAACGCTGATCACCGCCTGTGTTCCGGAGAGGCTACCGGAACTCAGGAGAACGATCACCCGGTCGCCGCGACGTTCGAATACGGACATCTTGCAAAACTTGGCGACATCGTCCATGCCGGCATTGGTTCGCGAGTCCGACGCGAAAATCATTCCGTCGTTGAGTTTCAAGCCGATGCAGTAAGTCATGGTGTTGCGCGCCGCGCCACTCCCGAGAAAAGGCAGATTCTATGTCATTGCGCCAGGCTTCGCCCTTATTGCTGCTGTTGCGCTGGCTCACTCGCGATTTCCGCTTGGCCTTCGATGCAAGGCTCCGGCGCGCGCCGCAAATCGAGCGTCAGCGGGTAGTCAGGGTTGCGTCCTTCGCCTTGCACGCGCATCAGAGCGGGCGTGTGGCCCTGATTCCAGAAACGCGCGACGCGCCTGGCTTCGGCCTCGTTGGCATTGACCGGGAAAGTATCGTAATTGCGGCCGCCCGGATGCGCGACGTGATAGGTGCAGCCACCAATCGAGCGGGCGCTCCAGCGATCGACGAGATCGAACACCAGCGGCGCCTGCACGCCGATGGTCGGATGCAGGCCGGACGGTGGCGCCCAGGCCCGGTAGCGGGCACCGGCCACATATTCGCCGCGCGTTCCCGTTGCCGTCAGCGGCAGCGGCCGCCCATTGCAGGTAACGACATGGCGCTTGTCGTTCATGTTGCGCACCGTGATCTGCAGGCGCTCGAGCGACGAATCGACATAACGCGCCGTGCCGCCCGCGGCGACTTCCTCGCCGAGCACATGCCAGGGCTCTATGGCCTGGTGCAATTCAATCTCGATGCCGTGATAGACGACGCTGCCAAAACGCGGAAAGCGGAATTCCAGGAAAGGGGCGAACCACTCGAATTGAAAAGCGTAGCCGGCGCCCTGCAGATCAGCCACGACATCGCGCATGTCCTGCGCCACGAAATGCGGCAGCATGAAACGGTCATGTAACTCGGTGCCCCAGCGCACCAGCCCATTGGTGTAGGGCGTCTGCCAGAATTTCGCCACCAGCGCGCGCAGCAGCAACATTTGCAGCAGCGACATCTGCGCATGCGGCGGCATCTCGAAGCCGCGGAATTCGACGAGGCCCAGGCGTCCGGCGGCGCCGTCGGGCGAATACAGCTTGTCGATGCAAAATTCCGCGCGGTGGGTATTGCCGGAGAGATCGACGAGCAGATTGCGCAACAGGCGATCGACGAGCCACGGCTGTAGACTTTCCTCGCCGGGTTTGAGACGCTCGGCCATCTGCCGGAAAGCGATTTCCAGTTCGTAGAGGCTTTCATGTCGTGCCTCATCGACGCGCGGCGCCTGGCTCGTGGGGCCTATGAACAGGCCGGAGAACAGGTAGGACAGCGCCGGGTGATTCTGCCAGTAGCTGATCAGGCTCATCAGCAGATCCGGCCGGCGCAGGCAGGGCGAATCGGCCGGGACGGCCGCGCCGAGGGTCAGATGATTGCCGCCGCCGGTGCCGGTATGGCGGCCGTCAAGCATGAATTTCTCGGTTCCCAGACGCGTCAGCCGCGCTTCCGCGTAAAGCGTCTGGGTATTGGCGACAAGCTCTTTCCAGCTTCCCGCCGGATGGATATTGACTTCGATCACCCCCGGGTCGGGCGTGATGCGAAAGACCTGTACGCGCGGATCGGCAGGCGGCGTGTAACCTTCGATGCGCACCGGCATTTGCAGCGCGGCGGCGGTCGCCTCGATGGCGCCGAGCAGCACGACAAAATCCTCGAGCAAAGGGATCGGCGGCAGAAAGACGCACAGCACGCCGGCGCGCACTTCGACGCACAAGGCCGTATGCACGACTTCACGCGCCTCCTCGCTGGCCGCTGACGGACTGGCCGGCGACTTGTTCTCGGCAGAGGCTTGCGCGTCCTCCTCAAGGGCAGCCGGCGTATCGAAGGGATCGCGACCGAAGTCCTCCTCCTTGTCCTCGGGCGCGACCCAGGGCAGCGAGTCCAGTGGCAGGCGCAGGCCAAGCGGCGAATCGCCGGGGACCAGATAGAGATGCTCGCGCCGTAGCGGCCACCTGCTCGAACGGAATTTGGTGCCGCCAGCACTCCGGCCGCCACGCGAGGCGCCCTTTGGCGGCAAGGCTTTGAGCGGCAGAACGTAACCCGCCGCCGCGCCGAGATCTCTTTCGATCAGCAGCGCAAGTCGTCGACGCTCGTCGGCCTGAGTCAGATCGGCCTTGAGCGGATCAAAGTTCTTCGGCCAGCGCTGTTCCGCATCGATGATCTGGCTGACATCCTCGTACGCCGGAATCACAAAACCTTCAGCCAGCCCAATCGCTTTGGCGAGCTCTGCGATAAAGCGTTGCGCATCCTGCATTTGCTGCGTCCCGCCGCCGTCGGCAGCGACCAGCAGCTTGCGCTCCTTCCAGAGCGGCCGGCCATCGGTACGCCAGTAACAGCCGAGCGCCCAGCGTGGCACGGGTTCGCCGGGATACCATTTGCCCTGCCCGAAATGCAGCAGGGCGCCGGGCGCAAAATGCCCTTGCAGCCGGCCGAGCAATTCGCCGGCGAGTTCGCGCTTCTTCGCCGAGAGCGCGGTGTAGTTCCACTCGGGACCGTCCATGTCGTCGATCGACACGAAAGTCGGCTCGCCGCCCATGGTCAGGCGCACGTCATGCGCCTTGAGTTCGGCATCGACTTGCTCGCCGAGCTTGAGTACGGCTCGCCACTGCGTTTCGTCGTAAGGCAGGGTAACCCGCGCATCCTCGTGAATGCGGGTGACGCTCATAGCAAAATCGAACTGCGTTTCGCATACTTCGGTGAGCCCGCTGACCGGCGCCGCGGACGACGGCATGGCGGTGCAAGCGAGCGGAATGTGGCCCTCGCCGGCGAGCAGGCCGGAGGTCGGATCAAGACCGATCCAGCCGGCGCCGGGGATGAATACCTCGGCCCACGCATGCAGATCGGTGAAGTCGTGATCGGTTCCGGAAGGGCCGTCAAGGGCGCTGACATCGGCCTTCAACTGGATCAGATAACCCGAGGCAAAGCGCGCGGCCAGCCCGAAGTGGCGCATCGCCTGCACCAGCAACCAGGCCGAGTCGCGACACGAACCGCGCTTGAGCGTCAGCGTCTGCTCCGGCGTCTGCACGCCGGTTTCGAGGCGCACGATGTAGCCGATATCGCTTTGCACGCGCTGATTGATTCCGACCAGCATGTCGATGGTGCGTAGCGGCTTGTCGAGAAATTCCTTTTTCGCCTTCGCGAGCCACTCGGCAAACAGAGGCGCCGCCGGGTCTGCTTCGAGATAAGGGCCGAGTTCGCGCTTCAATCCGCTGGGGTAGGCGAAGGGGAAGTTTTCGGCGAATTCGTCGATAAAGAAGTCGAAAGGATTGATTACGGTCATCTCGGCGACGAGGTCGACGGTGATCGAGAGCGCCTCGGCTTTTTCCGGGAACACCAGACGCGCGACCCAGTTGCCGAAGGGGTCCTGCTGCCAGTTGAGGAAATGGCCGGCCGGCTCGACCTTCAGCGAATAGCTAAGGATGGGCGTGCGACAGTGCGCAGCCGGGCGCAGGCGAATCTCATGCGGCCACAAATTGACGGCATGGTCAAAGCGATAGCGGGTCAGGTGCTGGAGCGCAACTCGAATCGTCATGGCGAAACCTTCAAAGCGGTGAGACGGCGCCGGCGCGGTTCGCGCAGCGTTACCATTTGAAGCTCGGCAATTGGGCAAAAGCCTGGCGCACGCCTTCACTCCAACTGCGGCGCAGGTGCAGGATGTAGGGATCTTCTTCGTCAAAGCGCCGCGCATTGCCGAGTTGCAGCGCATCCCTGTTGTAGCACGCGAGATCGATCGGCAAACCCACCGACAGATTCGATTTCATCGTCGAATCGAAAGACACCAGAACGCACTTGATCGCATCGTCCATGCTGGTTTCGGCGCGAATCACGCGATCGATGATCGGTTTCCCGTACTTGACTTCGCCAATCTGAAAATAAGGGGTCTCGGGTGTCGCTTCGATGAAATTGCCTTCCGGGTAAACCAGAAAGAGACGCTGGTGCTCACCTGCAATTTGCCCGCCAACGATGAAACAGGCCGAACTGTCGACGTTGCTTTCCTGCAGAAAAGGACCATCGCGGTGACGCACCTGGCGCAGCGCGGTGCCAATCAGGGCGGCGACGTCGTACATCGAATGAACGCTCATCAGATTCGGCTCGGTGTCGCGCCGGATGTCCTGCTCGAGATGATTGATCGTGGCCTGGGTGATGGCCAGGTTGCCGGAGTTGACGATGAGCAGCGCCCGCTTGCCGGCCTGCTCGAAAGTCTTCATCTTGCGAAAACTGGCGATGTTATCCACCCCGGCATTGGTCCGCGAATCCGACGCGAAGACGATACCCGCATCGATCATGGTCGCAACGCAATAGCTCATGTATTTTTGGTTCCCGTTATTTTCTTCTGGACATCTTTTGGCTGAGCTCAAGGGCGCGATCCGCGGTCACGAACGCGACATCATTCGTCGGTCGACCAGAAATAGGTGGTGTTGATCAAAGCGCCCAGTTCGTAGATCCGCTCAAGGAATTCGGACAGGTATTCGTGCAATCCGTTCGCGAAAATTTCGTCAATGCGCCCGAAGCGCAATTGGCCGTGCAGCAAGCCACAACGTCGCAACAGCTCGCCGGCACGCGGGCCGTTGATTTCCTGCAACAGGCGATCGACTTCGGTCAAGCAGGCGGTCAGCGAGCGCGGCAGGTCGCGGCGCAGGATCAAAAGCTCGGCCACGCGCTTGGGCGTGATCTGGTCGTGATAGATCTTGCGATAGGCTTCGAAAGCCGAGACCGAGCGCAGGATCGCGCCCCACTGATAATAATCCGCGGCGCCGCCGATTTCATCCGGGCTGGGCAACAGGATGTGGTACTTGACGTCGAGTATGCGCGCCGTATTGTCGGCGCGCTCGATGAAGGTACCGAGCCGCAGGAAGCGGAAGGTGTCGTCGCGCAGCATCGTGCCGTAGGCCACGCCGCGCAGCAGGTGCGAACGGTCCTTGACCCATTCGCAAAAGCGCGAGACGCCCATGTCGGCAACTTCGCCGGAGTGCTTGAGCGGCATTTCCAGCCAGGTCTGATTGAGCGCCTCCCACATTTCCGAAGTGATCGACCCGCGCACGGCACGCGCGTTCTCGCGCGCCGTAAAGATGCTGTTGTAGATGCTGCCCGGGTTCAGCTTGTCGAGCACCATGAAGCGCAGCACGTTGTCCTCGGTCGATTCGGGATAGCGCGCATCGAAATCCTCGTGCAGGCCGCTGATCGACAACATGGCGCGCCATTCCTGATGCGGTTCGTTGGCCGTTTGCAGCAGCGACATGCGGTAGGTTACATCGAGCATGCGCGCGGTATTTTCGGCCCGCTCGATGCTGCGTGCCATCCAGTAAAGATGATCTGCGGTTGAGGAAAGCATGTCGTTTGGCCGTCAGTCTTCAAGTACCCAGGTGTCTTTGGTCCCGCCGCCCTGCGACGAATTGACCACCAGCGAACCCTCTTTGAGCGCGACGCGCGTGAGTCCCCCGGGCACCATGGTGATCTCCCGGCCGGAAAGCACGTAGGGCCGCAGGTCGATATGCCGCGGCGCGACGCCGCTTTCGACATAGGTCGGGCAGGTGGACAGCGCCAGCGTCGGCTGCGCGATGTAGCCCGAGGGCGCTGCGATGATCTTGTCGCGGAAGGCGCTGATGGCCGCCTTGGTCGCCGTCGGCCCGACTAGCATGCCGTAGCCGCCGGAGCCATGCACTTCCTTGACCACCAGCTCCGGCAGGTGCTCGAGCACATAAGCGAGATCCTCGGCTTTGCTCAGTTCCCAGGTCGGGACATTGGACAGGATCGGCTCCTCGCCACAGTAGAAGCGGATCATTTCCGGGACATGCACATAGATCGCCTTGTCGTCGGCAATCCCGGTGCCGACGGCGTTGGCCAGCGTCACGTTGCCGGCCCGATAGGCCGAGAACAGGCCGGGAACGCCGAGCAGCGAGTCCTTGTTGAAAGCGCGCGGATCGAGAAAATCGTCGTCGATGCGGCGATAGATCACGTCGACCCGGCGCGACCCCTGCGTCGTGCGCATGAATACCGTATCGCTGCGCACGAACATGTCGTTGCCATCGACCAGTTCGATCCCCATCTGCTGCGCCAGGAAGGCGTGTTCGAAATAGGCGCTGTTGTATTGCCCCGGCGTCAGCACGACGACGGTCGGATTGTCCACACCGCGCGGCGCCACCGAGCGCAGATTGTTGAGCAAGAGATCGGGATAATGGTCGACCGGCGCAACGGCCTGGCGCGCGAACAACTCGGGGAAGAGGCGCATCATCATCTTGCGCCCTTCGAGCATGTAGGAGACGCCCGAGGGCGTGCGCAGGTTGTCTTCGAGTACGTAGTAGTCGGCGCCTTGCTGGCCATTGTCGGCGCGCACCAGATCGATGCCGGCGATGTGGGCATAGATTTGCTCGGGCACCGCGATCCCGACCATTTCATGACGAAACTGCGAATTCTTCAGAATCTGTTCGGCGGGGATGCGCCCGGCCTTGAGAATCTCCTGGTCGTGATAGATGTCATGCAGGAAAGCGTTGAGCGCCCTGACCCGCTGGCGCAGGCCGTCGGCCATGCGCTGCCATTCGTGCGCCGGAATGATGCGCGGCACGATGTCGAAGGGAATCAGGCGCTCCTGGCCGGTATCCTCACCATAGACGGCAAAAGTGATTCCGACACGATGAAAAGCGACCTCAGCCTCGCTCCGCTTGCGCGCAATAACTTCGGGAGAACTGGCGCGCAACCACTCGGCGTAGCCGCGGTAATTCTCGCGCACGTCGCCATCGGAAGCATACATTTCATCGTAGGCAGTCTGCATCGCAAGTCCTGCATTCAATCGCACAGGTCAATATAAGCACGAACCGCGCCGACTCACTATCACACGTCAAATCATGCGCTTAGCGATGTTCAATGGCAAGGCATGCACTAATTGTGGGCATCGCCGCTCGAGATGGTGCAGACACCAGCGCTAGCGCGAGGTTCGCGGCGTGGGCGCCAGGCTCGGGCCGGGCGGTGCGCCGAAGCTTACCCAGGTTTGCCGTCGAGCCGCGGACGGGTCAGTACCGGCCAGTAGCGCACGGCGTAGAGGCCGAAAGCCGCAGCCCAGAGCAGCCCGGAGATCTCGATGCTTGGCAGATAGAGCGCCGGCGATGCGATGCCGCAGAATACGCGCACCAGCACTGCAGCTTGCACCAACAGAAACATCGTGAGTTCGCTCTTATCGGCAAGGAGGACTCGCCCGGTATGCCCGCGCGCGGTTCTGACCATCATGCCGAGCGTCATGCCGCCGATCGCCCCGACCGTCAGCGCATGCACCGCATACGAGCCGCCGAGCAATCCAAATTCGGTCAAGGCGCGCAAGGCGAGGTGGACGACGATCCAGGCGTATGCCGCGTGCAGTATCCATACGAGCGGCGCCGCAAGCGTGCGCCAGGGTTTCCAAAGAGCGAGGCGCAGGCCATGGGCGAGCGCCGAGGCAAGCGCGATGATCGCGGTGACGCGCGGCCCGAACTGCAGCAGGTCGGCGGCGAAGAGTGCCAGGATGCCGGCCAGCGCCACTTTTTCCAGCAGCGCCTGGCGCATGGCGCCGGTCCCCGGGATGCCGTTGTTGGTAAACATCGGGATCACGCGGCCGGCGATCACGACCATGATGAACAGCACCAGGTCAAGCTGCACATGCAAGAGCTCCGGTCCCTGCAGCCCGAATCGCACCGGCCAGCGCCCATTAAAGGCCAGGTGCGTGGCGAGGACCAGTGCTCCGATCAAGACCAGCAAGCCGACGAAGAAATAATTGCGTGTATTGCGTGAGCGATACAAGGGGATGCCGATTGCCACCGCGACAGCGATCGGAAACGCCGAGTTCGCGATGGCAGCGGTGATTACCCACGGCGTCAGCACCAGTACCCGCCCAGCCACCCAAAGCGCGGCGAGGGCCAGCAAAGGCTTGCCACTCGCTGTCGGCTGTCCGGTCCACGCGCGCACCGCCGTCAGCAGGAAACCGGCGATCACCGCAGTCGTATAACCTATCAGCATTTCGTGGCCGTGCCACAGCGGATCGGCCAGATAGGCGTGTGGCAGAAGCCCGGAAAACTGTGCAGCCCACAGCAACACGCTGGCTGCGCTGAAGATGCTGGCAAGCAGGTAAAACGGGCGAAAGCCCAGATTCCACAGCGCAAAACCGGCCGGGAGCACCTTGCTATCGTGCGGCAGTTTGTTCATCAACAAGCCTTCAAAGGTCAGGTGCTTGATCGGAGACCATGGCAAGAATTCAACGGGGTTCTTCTGCCGCTTCCGCAGACGCCGTGTCGGGGACTATCCCCCAGTCGCCGTAGGTATACCAATCGTCGCCGAGCAACTCGGCCGGGTGCTGGGTTCGGTCTGAACTTCCGCAGTTGAGCGCATCGACCGGACAGTATTTATCGCAACCCCAGCATATCCGTTCGGGGTGTCGCGGATGTATAGGAAACTTCTTTGCCATATCGGTACGCCGATGACGATTGCCGCACTTTCCGCTGCGGGCGGTGGATTGGCCGGGGAATTTGCAATAAGATGTACGTGATCTGAATCTCTATGTTATCAGCCCGTCAGCGCATAAGCAAGATTTAAAATATATCTTATAGGAACCCCATGCGACTTAGCTCCTTTTCAGACTATAGCCTGCGCGTACTGATGTATCTTGGCTTCCAGCAGGACCGGCTGGCGACGATTGCCGAGATTGCGACAGCGCACGCGATTTCGGAAAACCACCTGATGAAGGTCGTGCATCAGCTCGGGCGCAGCGCATTCATCGAGACCGTTCGCGGCAAGGGCGGCGGCATACGCCTGGCGCGCCCGCCCGAGGAAATCGTGCTCGGCGACGTCGTGCGGCAGACCGAAGGCGATTTCGCACTGGTCGAATGCTTTGGCGACAATTCGACCTGCCGGATATTGCCGGCTTGCCGTTTGCGCGGCATTCTGAGCGAATCCCTGGGCGCCATGCTGGCTGTGCTTGACCGTTATACATTGGCTGATCTGCTGGCAAAACCCAAGCAACACCGCAAAGCGATAGGCCGAAAAACCGCCTAGCCAAGGGTGGCAACGCTTTAAGCCGAGAGCGGCAAGGCGTATTTCCCGGCCGCTCTCGAGGTGAGCCTCTAAGCGCGTTCCGTGCTGGCGACAGCGATCGGCACCGGCTCGGCGCGCTGGCCACGCAGCAAGCCGAGCGCAAAGAGCGCGAGGCAAACGACGCCGACCGAAAAGACCACATCGCCGGGGATGCGCATCCAGACCAGGGTTTCCATCACCCGCGAATGGACGACTTCGGCCGAACGCGCAAACCACATGCCCTGCGTGATGCTCGCCCAGGCCTGATAGATGCCGGCCGGAACGAGCGAGATGAAGACCATCATCGCGAGCCCGATGTTGAGCGACCAGAACATCGGCTGCAGCAGTTTGTCGGACCAAGCCAAACGATCCGACAGTCCGCGCAGGCAGAAGAGTAACAGACCTATACCGAGCATCCCGTAGACGCCGAACAGCGCGGCATGGCCGTGCGCCGCCGTCATGTTGAGTCCCTGCATGTAATAGAGCGCGATCGGCGTATTGATCGAGAAGCCGAGTAGCCCTGCGCCGACGACGTTCCAGAAGCCGACCGCGATGAAGCACAGGATAGGCCACTTGTAGGCTTGCACCCAGGGCGCCGATTTCGAGCGCTGATAGTTGCGATAGGCTTCGACCCCGATCATGGCCAGCGGCACGACTTCGAGCGCCGAGAACATCGCGCCGATGGCAATGACGAAGGTCGGCGTGCCGGTGAAATACAAATGGTGCAGGGTGCCAAGGATGCCGCCGAAGAGAAAGACGATGGTTTCAAGGACGATGGCGCTATTGGCGCTCGTCGCGCGGATCAAACCGAGGCAGGTGAACAGGAGGGCGATGACCGCGGTCGCGAACACTTCGAAGAATCCTTCGACCCACAGATGCACCAGCCACCAGCGCCAGTACTCGATCATCGAGTAATGGGTATGCGGCCCCCAGGTCAGCGAGGTCGCGTAAAAACCGCCGATGCATAGCGCCGCAAGGAAGACCATGGCGATCAGGCCGCGGCTCTCGGACGGATTCCTGAGTGCCGGCATCAGCCCGCGGCCGAGCAGGGTCACCCAGAAGAGTAACCCGACAAACAGCAATACTTGCCAGACGCGGCCCATGCTGGTGTATTCGAGTCCCTGGTTGCCGACCCAGAAACTGAAATCATTGCCGGCGTGCTGCATCGTTCCTATCCAGCCGGTCGCGGTCGATCCGGCGACGATGAACAGCAGGGCGTAGAACAGGACATCGACGCCGAGCTTCTGATGCTTCGGTTCGTGCCCCGAAATCGCCGGCGCGATATAAAGACCGGTGGCCAGCCAGGCGGTCGCGATCCAGAGGACGGCAAACTGCGTGTGTATCGTCCGGCTGACGGTAAAGGGCAGGATCTGCGCCAGCGGAAAACCGAAGAAACTGTGGCCCTCGACCGCATAGTGCGCGGTGATTGCGCCCATGCCGACCTGAACCAAAATCAGCGCGATGACGACGTAGAAATATTTCTTCGTTGCCAGCATCGACGGCGTCGGCTTGAGATTGAACAAGGGATCGGTCTTGGGCGGAACCGGATCGGAATCACTTTCGTCCTTGTGCATCGAGTGATAGAGGATCATTGCGGCGATCGCGGCAATCATCAGGATGATGCTGGCAATCGACCAGATGCCGGCGCCGGCTGTCGGTGTATTGCCAACAAGCGGGTCGTGCGGCCAGTTGCTGGTATAGGAGAGATCGGTTTCGCCCGGGCGATCGGTCGCTGCCGACCACGCGGCCCAGAAGATGAACGCGGGCAAGGCTTGCAGATCGCGCGGGTCGGGCAGGGTGCCGGCGTTCATCGCATACTGCTCGCGCAGTTTTTCGAAAGCCGGATCGTCACCGAACAGGCTCGTGTAATGCCGCACGACCTCGCGGACTGCCTGCGCGCGCTCGGGCGTGAAGGTGATGATTCCGGTCTTCGCGTCGTAGCTGTTGCGCCGCATTTCGCTCTTGAGCAGACCGCTGAGTTCGGCTTGTTGCCGGACATTGAGCTCCGCGAACGGTTTGCCGAAATCGCCTTGCGCCCAGATTTCGCGCAGCGCCAGAGCTTCGCGGTGCAGCCAGTCGGCCGACCAGTCAGGCGCGACATAACTGCCATGGCCCCATACCGATCCGAGCTGCTGGCCGCCGGCCGACAGCCAGGCTTCCTGGCCGCGCTGGATCTGTCCTTCGCTGAACAGCACCTGGCCGTCGCTGCTCACGATCTGTTTCGGAATCGGCGGTGCCGTCAAATAGATTTCCGTGCCGACCCAGCCCAAAACGGCAAAGGACAGCACACAGATGACCGCAAGCCAAGTCCACAGCTTTCGCGTCGCGCGCATGAAAAGTCTCCTCGATGAAGGTGGATAAACCGGTTTGAAAAAAACTCTGGACCGGACGCCAGAAGAGGTATAATATATACATCTATTGGAAGGCGCAATAGCGTTTCCCCGAATTCATCCGCAGTCTTGCTGTCCAACACGTGCCGCCGATGGCACAAAATCAGACCGGGAAAGCCGGTCGACGAATGGGGGGTTCAACATGAGACTTTCGTTGTCAGTTCCGTTTCTTACGCTCTTCCTGCTTACGGCCTGCAACCCGGCGGTCGATTCATCGGCGGCCAAGAGCGACCCGTACGACGCGACGAAGATGGATCTCAAGCCGAAGCCGGCAACGGTCTCGTCCGAGCGGCACAGCGGGGCTTTCGCCAGCGGGTCGGCGCTGAGTCTGACGGCCGAGTTGAAACCGCTTGATCCAGAGCCGGTCAAGACGATACAGCTCGACACGACGCACAGGGTCATCGAAATCGCCCCCGGCGTGAAGTTCAGCGCCTGGACTTTCGGCGGCCAGGTGCCGGGGCCGACCGTGCGCGCGCGCGTCGGCGACAAGATCCGTTTTTCGATGACCAACCGCAGCGATGAAACGGTCAGCGGCGTGCAACTCCTCGCCGCACCGATGATGCATTCGATGGATTTCCACGCGGCCATGGTCTCGCCGCAGGACAAGTACCGCTCGATCGCTCCCGGACAGACGATCAGCTTCGAGTTCACCCTAAACTATCCGGGCGTCTTCATGTACCACTGCGGAACGCCGATGATCCTCGAGCACATCGCCTCGGGAATGTACGGCGCCGTCGTCGTCGAACCGAAGGGCGGCTATCCGACCAAGGTCGATCGCGAGTACGTGATCATCCAGAGCGAGTTCTATGCCAAGCTTGACCCGGAAAAGCGCAAGGTCGACGGTGTGCCGCTGTATGTGCTCGACGGCGATCGATTGAAAGCCGCACAGCCGACGCACACCGTGTTCAATGGCGTGCACAACGGCATGGTCACGCATCCCTTGCCGGCCAAGCCCGGCGAACGGGTCCGCCTCTACGTGCTCAACGTCGGTCCGAGCCGCACTTCGAGCTTCCACGTTGTCGGAACGATCTTCGACCGGGTGTGGATAGACGGCAATCCCGACAACCAGTTTCGCGGCATGCAGACCGTCCTGCTCGGCTCGTCGAACTCGGCGATCGTCGAATTCATGATTCCCGAAGAAGGTTCGTACATCATGGTCGATCACCATTTCGCCAACGCCTCGCAAGGCGCGATCGGGCTCATTTCGACTGAACCGAAGGCCGATACCAAGGATCTTGAGCACCACAACATGCCGGCCACCACGACGCCGACAGATCCCGCGGCGATCGCCGGCAAGCAGGATTTCGAGAGCAAGTGCTTCGCCTGCCATTCGATCGGCCAGGGCAAGAAACTCGGCCCCGACCTTGCCGGCGTCACCAAGCGGCGCAGCGCCGAGTGGCTTACCGCTTGGCTCCGCTCGCCCGAAAAGATGCTCGCCAACGATCCGGTCGCGCAGGGACTGCTCAAGGAGCACAACAACTTGCCGATGCCTAACCAGAACCTGTCGGACGCCGAGATCCGGCAGTACATCGAGTATTTCCGCTGGATCGACGCGCGGCCGGCAGGCAGCGTCACCGCCGTCGCCACGCACTAAGGAGGCCTATGAATTTTCGAACCTGCGCCGCATTCACGCTCGCATTTGCCGTAGCAAGTACGGCAAGTTACGCCTGCGGCTATTGCGTCGAGGACCGCATCGCGTCCGTTTACGACCACGCGATGGTATCGCAGGCACTGGCCCGCAAACACCAGGTCGCGTTCTTCGCCATCAACGGCCCGCTCATGGCGAGCAGCTCACAGCAGCAAAGCATCGAGCGCATCGCGCTGACAGGCAAAGGCGTGGATTCCGGCAGCGCCCGCGTGACGATCGAAACGGCCGTGCTCGCCCTTGCCTTCGATCCGCGCACGGCGCCGCTCGCTGCAGTCGAAGCGTCACTGCAGAGCAAGCTCGCGGTGAAGGGTTTGAGCGTGCAGCGCCTGCGCGTCATCGACAAAGCTGGCGAAATGAAGGCGCCGCAGCCCTGACGGAGGCGAGCAGCCGATACTATTTCGTGAGCGGACCCGCTTCGATTCCGGCAAGGCACACGTATTTGATTTCGAGATAGTCGTCCAAGCCGTGGCGCGAACCTTCGCGGCCCAGCCCTGACGATTTGACGCCGCCGAAAGGCGCGATCGCGGTGGAAATGAGGCCGGTGTTGACACCGACCATGCCATATTCGAGGGCTTCGGCAACGCGGAAGATGCGACCGACGTCGCGCGCGTAAAAGTACGAAGCGAGCCCGAACTCGGTGTCGTTGGCGATGCGAATCGCTTCGGCCTCGTCCTTGAAGCGGAAGAGCGGGGCGACGGGTCCGAAGATCTCTTCGCGCGCGAGGCGCATCTCGGTCGTGGCATCGGCGAGAATCGTCGGCTCGAAGAAGGTGCGTCCGAGGGCGTGCGGCTGGCCGCCGCAAATGACGCGCGCGCCCTTCTTCGTTGCATCGGCGACGAGTTCCTTGACCTTGGCTAGTGCCGCCTGATCGATCAACGGGCCCTGCGTGACGCCGGGGTCGACGCCATTGCCGACTTTCAATTGCGCAACCGCCTTGGCAAGTTTCTCGACGAAGGTGTCGTAAACACCTTCCTGGACCAGCAGGCGATTGGCGCACACGCAGGTCTGGCCGGTGTTGCGGTATTTGCTGGCGATCGCACCGGTGACCGCGGCGTCGAGGTCGGCGTCGTCGAAGACGATGAAGGGCGCGTTGCCGCCGAGCTCCATCGACAGCTTCTTCACCGTAGGCGCGCACTGGGCAATGAGCTGCGCTCCGGTTTCAGTCGAGCCGGTGAATGAGAGCTTGCGCACGACCGGATTGGCGCAGATTTCCGCGCCGATGAGCTTTGCTGAACCGGTCAAAACGTTGAATACGCCCGGCGGAATTCCGGCGCGCTCGGCAAGCGCGGCGAGCGCCAGCGCCGAGAAAGGCGTCTGGCTGGCCGGCTTGACGACCAGCGTGCAACCGGC
This sequence comes from uncultured beta proteobacterium, assembly GCA_903886975.1. Lineage (GTDB taxonomy): Bacteria > Pseudomonadota > Gammaproteobacteria > Burkholderiales > Rhodocyclaceae > Propionivibrio. The sequence goes on along the minus strand of CAISOB010000120.1, from coordinate 5,554 downwards.
GGCGAGCGCCGCTCCAGCCTTGCGCGTGATCATCGCAGCCGGGAAGTTCCACGGGGTGATCGCGGCGCACACGCCGACCGGCTCGCGCATCGCCAGAATCCGCCGATCGGCGGCATTGGGCGGAACGATTTCGCCGTAGGCGCGCCGGCCTTCTTCGGCGAACCATTCGAGATAATCGGCGGCATAGGAAATTTCGCCGGCCGATTCGGCGAGCGGCTTGCCTTGTTCGCTGGTCATGATCAGCGCGAGGTCATCCTGATTGTCGAGCATCAGCGCGTGCCAGCGGCGCAGCTTCTTCCCGCGTTCGGCAGCGGTCAGGGCGCGCCAGCCAGGCCATGCGGCGTTGGCGGCGGCGATGGCGCGCCGCGTTTCGTCGCCGCCCATCTTCGGGACTGTTCCCAACGCCTTTCCGGTCGCCGGATTGTTAATGACGAGGGTCTCGCCCTGGTCGGCGTCGACCCACGCACCGCCGATGTAGCAGCGCTGGCAAAAAAGGGTCGGGTCTTTGAGCTTGAGCATATTCACTGTCCTTGGCGAGGCCGCTTGAACTAAGGCATGCGCCGGGCGCAAGAGTTCGCGCCTCCGGGTTTACAGCCGGGGGTCGGGCTTGGCGCTGTCGATGCCGAGCCGCCAGATGGCTTCGGCAACGACTTCACGGGCTATTCCGCCATCGTCGGCGAGGCTCTTCAAGGCCGCCAGCGCGATGTAACGGGCGTCGATTTCAAAGTGGTCGCGCAAAGCGACGCGCGTGTCGGAGCGGCCGAAGCCATCGGTCCCGAGAACGACATAGCGACCGGGGATCCAGTTGCGGATGAGGTCTGGATAGGCGCGCACGAAATCGCTCGCGGCGATTACCGGCCCGCGCGCTACTGCGTGTACTCCGGCCAGCTGTTCAGTCACGTAAGGTAACCGCTCGGGCTCGGCCGGATGCAGCAGGTTCCAGCGGTCGCAGGCGATGCCGTCCTTGCGCAGTTCGCCGAAGCTGGTCGCGCTCCAGACGTCGGCGGCGACGCCGAAATCGGTTTCAAGGCGCTCCGCCGCGTCCAGCACTTCGCGCAGGATGCTGCCGCTGCCGATCAGTTGCACGCGCGGCCTGTCGTCGCCAAGCGCCGACCGGCGCAGCGCGTAAATGCCGCGCCGTATGCCTTCTTCGGCGCCGGCCGGCAGCGCCGGATGCGGATAGTTTTCGTTGTACAGCGTGATGTAGTAAAAACCGTTCTCGCCTTCGCCGAGCATGCGCCGTACGCCGTCTTCGACGATCACCGCGACCTCGTAACCGAAAGCCGGATCGTAGGCGCGACAGGTCGGCACAGTCGCGGCATAGACGTGACTCTGGCCGTCTTCGTGCTGCAAGCCTTCACCGGAGAGCGTCGTGCGGCCGGCCGTTGCGCCGAGCAGAAAACCGCGCGCTTGGCTGTCCGCACCATTCCAGATGAGGTCGGCAACGCGCTGGAAACCGAACATCGAGTAGAAGATGAAACACGGAAGCATGGCGCGCCCGCTGTGCGACCAGGCGGTGCCGGCGGCGATCCACGAACTCATCGCACCGGCTTCGGAGATTCCTTCTTCGAGAATCTGTCCCGCAATGTCTTCGCGGTAAAACGCGAGCTGTTCCGAATCCTCGGGCGTGTAACGCTGCCCCCACGGCGAGTAGATGCCGAACTGTCGGAACATGTCCTGCATGCCGAAAGTCCGCGCCTCGTCGGTGACGATGGGCACGACGCGCGCGCCGATTTCGCTGTCGCGCATCAGCCGCGAGAGCAGGCGAACGAAGGCCATGGTCGTCGAAATGGCGCGCTCGCCCGAGTCGGCGTGGAAGCTTGCGTACAAATCCGGCGTCGATGTCTGCACCCGCGGAAAATCCTCGCGCCGCGAAGGCAGATAGCCACCGAGCGCCGAACGCCGCGCCTGCAGATAGCGCACTTCGGCGCTGTCCGGGCCCGGATGGTAGAAGCGCGCCTCATCGAGGTCCTGGTCGGAGAGCGGCAGCCCGAATCGCTCGCGGAAGCGTTCCATGTCGGCGCGCGCCAGTTTTTTCGTCTGGTGCGAGGTGTTGGCGCCCTGGCCGGATGCGCCCATGCCGTAGCCCTTGGTCGTCTGCGCCAGAATAATCGTCGGCTGGCCGCGGTGCGCGACGGCGGCGGCGTAAGCCGCGTGGATCTTGACCGGATCGTGGCCGCCGCGCATCAGCGCGTCGATTTCCTTGTCGGATAGGTTGGCGACGAGCGCCGCGAGCTCGGGATAAGCCGAGAAGAAATGCTCGCGGTTGTATTGACCGTCGGTTGCCGAGAGCTTCTGGAATTCGCCGTCGACGGCCTCGGCCATGCGCCGCAGAATCCAGCCCTCGCGGTCTCGCGCGAAGAGCAAGTCCCAGTTGCTGCCCCACAGGCATTTGATGACATTCCAGCCGGCGCCGGCAAACAGCGTTTCGAGTTCCTGCACGATGCTGCCGTTGCCGCGCACCGGGCCGTCGAGGCGCTGCAGATTGCAATTGACGACGAGGATCAGGTTGTCGAGTTGCTCGCGCGCGGCGAGCGAAATTCCAGCCAGCGATTCGGGCTCGTCCATCTCGCCGTCGCCGACGTAGGCCCAGACTTTGCGGTCGCTGGCCGGCAGGATTTCTCGGTTCTGCAGATAGCGCTGGAAGCGCGCCTGGTAGATGGCGGTGATCAGGCCGAGGCCCATCGATCCGGTCGGGAACTGCCAGAATCCGGGCATCAGCGTCGGGTGCGGGTAGGACGACAGGCCCTGCCCGATACCAGCCGACACTTCGCGGCGAAAATTCAGCAGCCTGCTTTCGTCCATCCGGCCTTCGAGGAAGGCGCGGGCATAAACGCCTGGTGCGGCGTGCGGTTGAAAATAGATGAGATCGCCCGGATGCGCGGCACTCGGCGCGTGGAAAAAGTGGTTGAAGCCGACTTCGAAAAGGTCGGCGATCGACGCGTAGGTGGCGATGTGTCCGCCGAGTTCCGGATGCGCCAGATTGGCGTGCATTACCATGACAAGGGCATTCCAACGGTGGATCGCCGTAATGCGCGCTTCGATGTCGAGATTGCCGGGGTAGGGGAGCTGCGCGTCGACCGGAATGGTGTTGCGGTACGGCGTGGTGTGGCGCGTGTGGAAGCGGCCGCCGGCGACGCGTCCCGCTTCGATCAGGCGGTCGACGAGAAACTCGGCGCGCTGCATGCCATCGCGTTCGATGACTTCGGCCAGGCTCGCCAGCCAATCCTGGGTTTCTTCGCGGTCTTCGTCGGCCGCGTCTGGCCTCAGGCCGGCACTGTGCTTCATGAACTTCCTCCCGTTCCCCGAAAAGCATGGCCGAGGATCTGCTGCGCAGTTCTTGTGATGCGATGCGGACTCGGGCCAAAGCGGAATTGTACGCCGAGGTCATGGTGCCTGCGGGGGTTGGCGTGCGAAGCGTGCGGCACCGAGCCAAAAAAATGGGCGCTGCAAGAGCGCCCAAAGGGAGGAAGTTACTGCAGGTGTGTTAGAGGTGGTAAGCCGTTTCGCCGTGCGAGGTGATGTCCAGGCCTTCGCGCTCTTCTTCTTCCGGAACGCGCAGACCGATGACCATATCGACCAGTTTGTAAGCCACCAGAGCAACAAGGCCGGACCAGACGATCGTCGTACCCACGCCCCACAACTGGCTGATCACCTGCGCCGTCATGTCATAGTCGCCCACTTTGTTGAGGACGTAGTCGTAGACGCCGGTGCCGCCCAGTCTTGGGTCGCAGAAAACGCCGGTCAGGATGGCGCCGAGCATACCGCCGACACCATGCACGCCGAACACGTCGAGCGAGTCATCGGCACCGAGCAGGCGCTTCAGACCATTGACGCCCCACAGGCAGATGATTCCGGCCAGCAGGCCGATGGCAACCGCGCCCATGACACCGACGAAGCCGGCCGCCGGGGTGATTGCCACCAGGCCGGCCACGGCACCAGACGCGGCACCCAGCATCGAGGGCTTGTCCTTGATCAGCCATTCAACGGACATCCAAGACATCGCCGCCGCTGCCGTTGCTACCCAAGTGTTGACCATCGCCAGCGCCGCGCCGCCGTTGGCTTCGAGAGCCGAACCGGCATTGAAACCGAACCAGCCGACCCACAGCAGGGAAGCGCCTATCATGGTGAAAGTCAGACTGTGAGGCGCCATCGATTCCTTGCCGTAGCCGACGCGCTTGCCGATCATGAACGCACCGACCAGACCGGCCATGGCGGCATTAATGTGCACCACGGTACCGCCGGCAAAGTCGAGTGCGCCTTTCTGGAACAGGAAGCCCGCCGTCTTGCCGGCAGCGTCGCCGGCTGCTGCGTCGATATAGGCATCCGGACCCGCCCAATACCAGACCATGTGCGCCATCGGTAGGTAGGAGAAGGTAAACCAGAGAACCATGAAGGCCAGTACGGCAACGAATTTCGCCCGCTCGGCGAAGGCGCCGACGATCAGGGCGCAGGTTATCGCTGCGAAACCGCCCTGAAAGACGACGTAGGCCAGCTCGGAAATATTAACGCCCTTGCTGAAGGTCGCCGCCACGGAATCGACGGTGATGCCGCGCATGAAGATCTTGTCAAGCGATCCGAAGAAGCTTCCTCCCTCGGAGAAAGCGACCGAGTAGCCGTACAGCACCCAGAGTACGCTGATCAGCGAGAAGGTGATGAAGACTTGCATCAGCACCGAGAGCATGTTCTTGGAGCGGACGAGTCCGCCGTAGAACAGTGCGAGGCCGGGAATCGACATCAGGATGACCAGCGCGGCGCTGACCAGAACCCAGGCGGTATCGGCCTTGCTCGCCGGCGCCGGAGCGGCGGTGGCAGCAGCAGGTGCTGGTGCGGCCGCGGCAGCTGCCGCTGGTGCGGTGGCCGCCGGTGCGGCCGTCTTGTCTTGTGCCCAGGCCGAAGTACTAAGGCCTGAACCCAGGCCCAAAGCGCCGACCAGGGCGAATATGGCTAAGAGGTGTCTCATGGTTGGCTCCTCAGAGGGCGTCCTCACCGGTTTCACCGGTGCGGATGCGGATGACTTGTTCGATATCGAAGACAAAGATTTTGCCGTCGCCAATTTTTCCCGTGCCGGCCGATTTCTCGATCGCCTCGATGACCTGATCGAGAAGCGAATCCTTGATCGCGGCGTCGACCTTCACCTTGGGCAGGAAGTCGACGACATATTCGGCGCCGCGATAAAGCTCGGTGTGACCTTTCTGCCGGCCGAATCCCTTGACCTCAGTGACCGTGATCCCCTGAACGCCGATGGCGGACAAGGCTTCACGCACTTCGTCAAGCTTGAAGGGCTTGATGATTGCGGTAACCATTTTCATGATGGGCTCCAATTCTGCTGAGGGCGCGCCCTCGGGTTTAAGAAATCTTCAGAAGGTGCGGGTGACCGAGAGCAAAGCGACACCGCGGCCGGCGTCCTTGGTGTGCGAACCGGTAGTCAGTGTTCCGTTGGTGTCTGATTCCGAGCTCGGGAAGCAGTAAGGCTGAGCCTTGCTGCAGCTGCCCTTGGCGTTGGTGTCGATATACGACAAGCCGACGACCCAGCCGGAAAAGTCCTTCGTGG
>CAISOB010000119.1 GCA_903886975.1 uncultured beta proteobacterium | reverse complement strand
TCTGGTAACGTTCGTCTTGGGTGAGGTGTGAGTAATTCATTCCAGGCAACTTTGACTTGGCGGTCTAGGGGGCCGGATGTTCTCACATCTCGCCCACTCAACCCGTTAATCAGAGTTGCACTTCGAATTTGAACTCGCGCGGGAAGAAATCGGCGTCAATATGGCAGGAATCGATGCGGACCGGCGTGCCGGAACTTGATGAAGAGCGCAAGATGACAATGGACCTTCTTGAATTGCTGGAAGTGCGGCCGATCTATTCGATCGCCAGCGAGACCTTTATGACACGATTTGCGGTAGTACACGCTGCGGTCGAGAAGTTCATCAAGTTCGAAGAGAGCCTGTTGCATAAACAACCGGTACCCGACGAAATCAGGCGGCGACACATCGCCGATCATGAAAAGATCCGGACGAAATTGCATCGAATTCGCGCCGATGCAATCAACAAGAAGAACCAGACCGCGCTCGACGTGTACCGGTCGCTTAGAACTGAAATAAGGAAGCATGTATTGACCTTCGATGTCGAGATGAGCAAGCGCGTCGCGTCTTCTTCAGGACATGCGCGGGGTGCCGCGCCGGAAGGGCTTGTCGAGAGGGCCTCGGTCTGACGGCGGCCTAAGGAATCGCCGATCAAGCCCTGCGCCATCATTCCGGCGAAAGCGCCGAAATGAAGTGCGCCGCCGATTCCGGCTTTCTCCCGTGTGACGATCCGTCAAAGATCCGCTCTTGCGTTTGGGCGAAACAAGTGCGACATTCCTAAACAGGCTGCCATATCAAGAACAAGGCATCCTGCATGTCCGTGCTAAGAAGTTAGCGCCAATTTCTATTGTTCAGGTCAATCAGGAGAAAATTATGAGAATGAGGGTATGTGTGCTTTCCGCAGCGATCGCACTGGCTTTGTCCTTTGCCGCGCCTGTCCAGGCCAAAGAGGAAAAACTCGCCTTGCGTCTGGGATTCGAAACGTCCATGGAAAGCCCGCAAGGCGTCGGCGGACTGGAGATGGCGCGCGTCGCCAAAGAAGCGTCCAAGGGGCGGATCACGATCGAACTGTTCCCGGCCCAAAAGCTCGGTACCGGGCCGCAGATGATCGAGATGGTCAAGAAGGGCGAACTCGATATCTTCCAGGGCGGCGCCGGGATGTTCTCGTCGATCGAGCCCCGGCTGAACGTCTTCGACATTCCCTACCTGTTCGGTTCCGTGCAGCAGGCCTACACGGTGCTCGACAGCAAGTTCGGCAGGGAAATGCTCGACACGCTGAAGCCGGCGGGTCTGATGGGCATGTCGTTCTGGGAAAACGGCATCCGCTCGATAACGAACAACGTGCGTCCGATCACCAAGCCGGATGACCTCGTCGGGCTCAAGATGCGCGTGATGCCGGCCAACCAGGTGCACGTAGACCTGTGGAAGGCCGTCGGCACCGAGCCGACGCCGCTGCCTTTCGGTGAAATCCATGATGCGTTGCAAAGCGGCAAGGTCGATGGCCAGGAACATCCGGTCGCCCTGATCTACGCCGGCAAGTTCTTCGAGGTGCAGAAGTATTTGTCGCTGACCCAGCACATGTACGGCCCGCTGATCCAGGTCATGAACCTCGAGAAGTTCAAGTCGTACTCGAAGAAGGACCAGCAGATCCTGCTCAAGGCCTCCTATGCGGGTGCCGTGGCCCAGCGCAAGTTCTCCAATGAAAACGCCGCCAAGTTCCTCGAGGAAATGAAGCAGAAAGGCATCATCGTCAACACGGTCGACAGCAAACCCTTCCGCGACAAGATGCGCCCGGTCGTCGAGCAGCAGTTCGTCGCCAAGAACGGCGACGCCTGGCTGAAGAAGATCAACGAGTCGATCGCAGGCAAGAAGTAGTTCCGAGCCGTTCCGCCTCCCGCCCACCCCGCTGCAGGAAGTTCCCGGCAGCGGGCTGCGGCGGATTCGGCCCCTTCCCAATCCTCTCGCGCCGCCATGCCTTGAATTCCGCGCATCAGCGGCTTGCGGTAGTATCTGCGTCAAATCATCCCTGATCGGGACATCGCGTGTTTCGCTTTCTTCGTCGCTATTGGCCGTCGACGCTGCGCCTGCAGCTGATGTTGATCCTGTTGCCGGTTGTGGGTCTGCCGATCATTGCCACCGGCTACGTCCTCAAACTGCGTGGCTATGAAGCGATCGTCGAAGAAAAGACCGTGCACCTGCAGGGGATCAACGCGCTGCTCGCACAGCATCTGCAGGATCAGGGCGGATACCGGGGCTTGCTGCGCGAATACACCGGAGCTGCCGGCGACCGGGGAGCGCAGATTCATTTTCTTAACAGCCGTCTGCGCGCCGATACCGACGAAGTGGCCCAGGCCTTTCCGGAAGTCGGGGTCGGCTATTTTCATCTTGGACTTAACGCCATCATCACCTACGGCCCCAGCGCGCAATACGACCGAACGGTGGGCATGACCATTCCAGCCGAACACCCGGGCTGGAAGGTGATGGCTACGGGGACGCCGATGACGGTCAGCGGTGACCTGGTCCGCGGCAATATCATGAACGCCATGCTGCCGATCAAGGAAGACGGGCGCGTGGTCGGCTACATTTGGGCCAACGAGTTCCTCGACGCCATCGACCAGCAGGCTGGGGCAATGCGTCTGGCCGTTCATTGGATGACCCTGCTCGGACTCTGTCTCTCGCTGGTCGTGGTGTTCTTCGTCATCGCGCAACTCACGAGCAGCATGGAGAAGATCAAGCAAGGACTGCTGGCGCTGCGCTTCGACCTGCGCGAACCGATTCCGCCGATCAAAGGGGAAATCGGCGAAATCGTCGAAGCGATCAATGCGCTGGCGCAGGCGCTCCTTGAAACCCGATCGATGCACAACAATATTCTCGACAGCCTGTCGGACGCGGTGATCACGGTCGATTCCGGGAGCAAGGTTTCCTACATCAATCCGGCCGGCTGCGAACTGTTCGAATGTCAGGCCAGCGAAATCGTCGGCAAGCCGTATCGGACACTGTCGCGGGACGACGCCAATTTCTCGAGCCCGATCGTCGATACCCTGCAAAGCGGTCGCGAACATCGCGGCGTCGAGCTCGACTACCCGCTGCCGCACCGTACCCTGCGCGTCATGGTCAGCAGCAGCATGCTGTTCGACGGCCGCGGGCACCAGCTTGGCGTTGTGGCGATCATTCGCGATATCAGCGAAACCCTATCGCTGCGTCAGCAGGTCGCGCGCGCCGACCGGCTTGCCGCGATCGGCGAAGTGGCCGCCGGCATTGCCCACGAGTTGCGGACGCCGCTGACCTCGATTCGCGGTTTCGTGCAGTACCTGCAAGGTTCGACGGACCCTAAGGAATGGCAGGAATACGGCGACATCATCGTGCGCGAGGTCGACGGGCTGAATCGAATTGTTTCCGAAGTGCTCGATCTCGTCGGTACGCGTCCGCCGCGTCCGATCCCGACCAATCTCAACCAGCTCGTCGAGGAAACGCTGTTCATGGTGCGCGACAGCGCCGACAACAGTCGCGTTGACATCGTCGTCGAACTGGCCGACGCGCTGCCTCCGGTCGACATTGATCAAGGTCAAATCAAGCAGGTCCTGCTCAACATCATCATCAATGCCATCCAGGCCATCAGCGAACGAGGGGAGATCCGCATCGTCACTTCGACGCCGGATGAAAAGAGCGTCAGCGTCTGTGTCAGCGATAACGGTTGCGGCATTCCCGCCGCCATCAGCGAACGGATTTTCGATCCTTTCTTCTCGACCAAGCCGACCGGCACCGGATTAGGCATGGCAATTGCTCGGCGAATTGTCGAGGACCACAACGGTCGCATCGAAATTGAGAGTGTGGAGGGGCAAGGCAGCTCGGTTTCTCTGATCCTGCCCGCCAGTCCGGAAGAAAAGGCGCCATGAAAGCCGATTACCAGATTCTGATCGTCGATGACGACGAGAGCATCCGTCGCATGCTGTCTGCCGTGCTCGAACGCGAAGGGTTCCAGACCGTGACGGCGCGGGACGGCGAGGAAGGTCTCGCGCTCTTTCGCAGCAGCTCTCCGGACATCGTGCTGATGGACATCCGCATGCCGGGGCTGTCCGGTATCGAAGCCATGAGCGCCATGCTGGCGCTGCGGCCGGGCGCCGCCGTCATCCTGATGACCGCCTATGCCGATCTCGATACGGCAGTACAGGCGATCAAGAAGGGGGTTTTCGATTTCGTCATCAAACCCTTCGACCTCGCCGAAATCGGTCTGCTCGTCAATCGCGCCTACCAGATGCGCGAAATGCGTCGAGAGATCGGCATTCTGCAGCTCGAATTGTCGGGAAGCTTCCCCTACAACCGCATCATTACCAGCGATCCGGCGATGCAGGCCTTGTGCGAGTCGAGCATTCGCATCGCACCGAGCAACGCCACCGTCGTCATCTACGGGGAGAGCGGCGTCGGCAAGGAATTGCTGGCCTCTTCGCTGCACTACAACAGCCCGCGCGCCCAACGGGCATTCGTCAAAGTCAATTGCGGCGCGATTCCCGAAGGCTTGCTGGAAAGCGAATTCTTCGGCCACGAGAAAGGCGCATTCACGGGCGCGGTCGCGCGTCGAACCGGCCGCTTCGAGCACGCCGACGGCGGAACGCTCTTCCTCGACGAGATCGGCGAGTTGCCACTCTCCCTGCAGGTCAAACTCCTGCGCGTGATTCAGGATCGCGAATTCGAACGCGTCGGTGGCGACAAGACCCTGCGGGTCGATGTTCGCCTGGTCGTCGCGACCAACCGCAACCTCGAAGAAATGATTGCCAACGGCACCTTCCGCAGCGATCTCTACTACCGGCTCAATGTCATCAATCTATCGGTTCCGCCCTTGCGCCAGCGGCCGACCGACATTCCCTTGCTCGCTTCCCATTTCCTGCACAAATTCACCGTCGAACACGGGCGCGAAATCGACGGTTTCGACGACCATGCGCTGGCCATCATGCAACGCTATTCCTGGCCCGGCAACGTGCGCGAGTTGGCCAATGCGGTCGAGCGGGCGGTGGTGATGAGCAGCGGCAACATGATTTTCGCCGAAGACCTGCCGGTCCCCATCGTTCATGCGACCCGCCATTCGGCCGTCGAAGAATCCGAGCAGAAATCGCTCAAGGAACTGGTGCGCGGCTTCGAGACCCGGATCATCATGCAGACCCTGGAGAAGAACGAGGGCAACCGCTCGCGCACGGCGACCGAGTTGGGCATCAGCCGGCGTGCCCTGCTGTACAAGCTGCACGAGTTCAACCTCGATGACGGCGAGTGCGCAGATCCTGTAGCTGCCTGTGAATGAAATTGCGCAGTCGACATCCGGCGCCCTCGCAATTCCCGGCAAATTGACACAGAAAAGCGCCTAGCCAACGGCGGAAATGTGCTCGGCCAGCGCAGGCACGCATCCTGCGTATGCTCCTCCCGAATTGAATCAAATCAAGGGAGAAATCAAATGAGCACCCCCAGCAAGCGGATCAGCCATGCTGATTTGCGGCCGCGTTTCAAGGACGGCATGAGCATCATGTTCGGCGGCTTCATGGCCGTCGGGACGCCGGACGGCATCGTCAAAGAGATTCTCGATTCGGGCGTCAAGGACCTGACGGTG
>CAISOB010000118.1 GCA_903886975.1 uncultured beta proteobacterium | reverse complement strand
TCTGGTAACGTTCGTCTTGGGTGAGGTGTGAGTAATTCATTCCAGGCAACTTTGACTTGGCGGTCTAGGGGGCCGGATGTTCTCACATCTCGCCCACTCAACCCGTTAATCAGAGTTGCACTTCGAATTTGAACTCGCGGTTAATTATTGTGATTAATTCTTTTTTTACAATCTCGTTAGACTTCGAATTGTACTGGGGAGTTAAGGATAAGCGCACCATCGCGAGCTATGGTGAAAATATATTAGGCGTCCGGCAGGCGTTGCCTGCGATGCTTAAATTATTCAAGACGAATGATATCCGGGTGACTTGGGCAACTGTCGGGCTGTTGTTGTTTCAAGACAAAGCCGATCTGCTTGCACATTTGCCGGAGATACGACCCACTTATCGAAACCCTCGCCTCAATCTTTACTCAACGCTCGATGAGGTCGGTCGCGATGAGCGGAACGATCCTTACCATTTTGGCTATTCACTCGTGCGCCAGATACAAGAAACAGTTGGTATGGAAATTGCGAGCCATACCTTTGGGCACTTCAACTGCCTTGAAGCCGGCGCAACGCCGGAAGCATTTCGCTCGGACCTCGAAATGGCAAAGATAGTCTTTGCCAACTTGGGCATAGCGCCACAAAGCATTGTCTTCCCGCGTAATGAGTATGATGCGGTGGCTCTCGGAGTAGCACGCGATGCTGGCTTCCAAGTCTATCGCAGTAACCCGGCGCACAGATTTTTTGTAACGGAGGCGCAAAGCCAGGAGGGTAAAGCGAAACGGTTTGGACGCTGGCTCGACAGTTATGTCAATGTGGCCGGACATCTGCTCAGTTCACCAGGCCGCGATTGCGGAATGGTTAATGTACCCGCGAGTCGATTTTTGCGCCCATTCTCAAGGCAACTTGCGCACCTTGATGGCTTAAGGGTAATGCGTATAACCAATTCCATGACGGCCGCTGCCATAGCAGGCCTTGGATTCCATCTTTGGTGGCATCCGCATAACTTTGGGTCAGATTTTGACGCCAACATGGGTAACTTGCAGAAGATTGTCCGCCATTTTCTCGATCTGAGGGAACGATATGGCATGCGCAGCATGACGATGTCCGATGTTTTCGAAGCAAGAATCTGATTGATACGTCACATGACCATATTCGCCGTGCCTGCCAATAGTTCGCCGCGCATCGCCCACATCATTGGAGACCTTAATGGCTTTGGTGGAGCCGAAGTGACGCTAATGCGCTATTTGGTAGGCAGCAAGATTCCCGCATGTAACCATCGTGTCATTGTAATTAAGGATATTGGCGATGGAGATACGCTTGGTACTCAGATGGTCGCGGCAGGGATCGATGTGATCGCTCTGGGACAGCGACGTGGCCAGATTTCACTGAGTGGTATTCGCGCCTTGATCAGGGAGTTGAATGATTTTCAGCCCGCCGTTATATCAGCTTGGCTATACCACGCGAGCGTACTAGCAAGTCTGGTTTTGCCGTTTGTAAAGACCAGACCTTCAGTGGTTTGGCATATCAGAAGTTTGCCATTCGTCGCCCCACTAAAAAAACCAGGTCGATACATGGTGCAGAGACTACTCGCTATTATGTCTCGCTTGATGCAGCCTGCGCTGGTGTCCAACTCAAGTGCGGCGGTTAAAGCGCATATAGACATTGGGTTCCGCGGTGCTATCGGTGAGTGGACAGTGATCCCGAACGGGTTGGATGCCAGTTGCTATTTCCCGGATGTTTCTGCACGAAGGGCTGTTCGAGAAGAGCTTGGAATCCCTACAGATGCCTTGTTAATAGGGTGTGTCGGTCGCTTCGTGCCCGAGAAAGGCTACGCCATACTGTTTCAGGCGCTAGCGATCGCAAAATCTAAATTGTGTAAGAAGACGGGTACGCTCCTTCATTTGCTGGCGGTGGGAAACAATGTGACAAATGAGAGCGTCGAACTCAAGAAGTTGTCAGGGGTATCCGGACTTGAGCTAAATCAATTGCATCTTCTTGGCAAACGAAGTGATGTAGCGCGTCTGCTCAGGGCGCTTGATTTCTTCGTTTTGCCGTCAATTAGTGAGTCATTTCCCAATTCACTTGTTGAGGCAATGGCCTCCGGTGTCGCATGCATTGCCACCGATGTGGGTCAGTGTAGAGAATTGTTGCTTGAAAAAGATCTTATCGCGTCTCCCGGTGATGCCGCACAACTCGCGGATCGCATTATCGCGCTCGCGCTGATGGATGCGCATGATCGGAGGCATCTAGGTGCGGTCAACCGCGCACGAATCGTTCAGGACTTTACCTTGACGCAAATGATCTCCAGGTTTGATGCCTTGTTTGCTGCTGCGGCGTCGCCTCGGGTACCGAGGGAATCCTCCTAGTCACATTATCGGGGTACGACTATGGATACAAATATTGATGTTTGGCCGGCGGAGCTAAACCACTTTACGCAACTGATTGAAATCGGGAAAACGTACTACGCCACAGGCCATCCTGCACTCACGGAAGAGTTTCTCGCTTGGTTTTATTTACATAACCCTGCTGGCAAGGCGACTTTGGTTATAGCGCATGAAGAAGGTATCTGGATCGGAGTGATTGCATTGATCCCGGTTTTACTGCAGCGCGCTGGGCAAATGCAGAAGGCGTGTTTTGCTGTCAATGTACTAACTCATCCTGAGCACAGGAGCAAGAATCTATTTGTAAAAATGATTCGCCGGGCCAAGGAATACCTGGCCGCAGACGACACTTGGTTACTCGGACACCCGAATGCCAATGCAATGCCAGGATGGAGACGGCAAAAGATGCAATTCAGAGAGCCGCTTAAGCTGCGTATGGCAAAATGGCGGTCACCATTCTCCGGCGTAAAGATCACTCGTATCAAGAATGGTGACCAGTTACGCGAGTTGCCGGTCGATTTTTGGGCGTCAATGGCCGAACGAAACGATGTGCATCTTCTATATTCCCCGGAATTCATTGAGTGGCGCTTTCTCGATGCTCCGCATCGTGAATATACGGTAGCTGCGATCTATCACGGTGGGAGCTTGATGGGTTTACGCGTAACACGGACGTATAAGGGGCCAGTTGCTTTGCTAGTCGACTATGTGGCCCCTCTTGCTAGTTTAACTATGGTAGTGGGAAGTGCGACGAGCCCCACCTTAGTAATGCATTCGGGGTGTGGTCTTGGCAAAGAGCATGTCCAGGCGGGATCGTGGAAATTGCCACTGAATCGGACATTTCCCTTTTTTGTCACGCGATGGACTGCAGCGGTTCAACCTCTTGACGTGAGCGGTATCACCTTAGCTGCCAGCGACTTTTAGAATGTTAATGATTAATTTATAACATGATATGTTGTACAACAAAATTATATTTTATTGGTCTGTTGTTTACGGCTCACGACTCGCGTATTAAATAATTCAGACATGAACATAATTAATGTAATAACTCGACTTTATCGTAACGTTGTAATTGATTTACGCTATGGGCGTTTCTTGGGTGGAGTTAAAAAAACACCATTTGCAGACGTCGGTGCTTATGATACGGCAAACTCAGATTATGAAGTGTTAGGCTACCTTTTCAAAAAAGAATTTTCCTCGCTCATAGCTAATAACGACGTCTTGGTCGATATCGGTTGTGGTAAAGGCCGAGTACTTAATTTTTGGCTTAGTAATTTTCCTGAAAATAAAATCTATGGGATAGAGCTGGATCCAGAAGTATTATCAGCTACATCTAAACGTCTATCCAATTTCTCAAATGTTACATTGCTTTGCGGTAATGCAATAAACTTGATTCCATCGGATGGAACCTTGTTTTACCTATTCAACCCGTTTGATGAAAGCGTTATTATAAGATTCTTGAATTCGTTGCACAAATCTATATATTTTTCTGAAAATAAAAAGATTAGTATTGTCTATTACAACCCAGTACACATCAATGTTTTTTTTGAAGATGTTGCTTGTAATGTTAAAGAAATTGTCTTGCCGGCGAGGTTTCATAAAGCGTTTTTAATCGAATTGCACTCTAGAGTTCGTTGATGACTCCTAAATTCATTCTTCGCTTCGACGATATTTCGCCGAATATGGCGTGGTCGAAATTTTCTGCCTTTGATGCGCTGAGCCGGGAGTTCAATATTCCTCTCCTGCTTGGAGTGGTGCCAAAATGCCTTGATCCGAAGCTGGCAGTCGAGCCTGTTCGGCATGATTTTTGGGATGTGGTTCGTGATTGGTCTGCACGTGGCTGCACGATTGCACAGCACGGTTATACACACCAATACGTCACAAGATGTCGCGGGATACTAGGCGTAGGGAATAAATCCGAACTGGCTGGTCTTCCTTACGAAGAGCAGCTTTCCAAGTTGGTCGAGGGGAAAAAAATTCTAGTCCAGCAAGGCGTCTGGCAGCCGGTATTCATGGCGCCTGCTCATTCCTTTGACGAAGTTACCTTGCAGGTGCTAAAGGAGCTGAACTTTCTACATATTACTGATGGGTATGGTGTTTATCCATACGACATCGGCTCTCTGAGGGCAGTCCCACAATTGTTCAGCGCACCCAAGCATTTCGGTTTTGGTGTTTACACAATTTGTTTGCATGTCAACAATATGACCCAGAGGCAGGTGGAGAATACCTTGCATTTTGTTCGGCAACACAAAGATCGATTCATCTCGTTTAATGACGCTGTCAACATCAGTTGCCCTGTCCCCGGAATATCTTTGGCTATCAGAGTTATTACCACTTGTGTATTGCGGAAGATTCGCAACCTTCGTTTAGCAAAGGCCGACTGATTATGTGTGGCTTGGTTGGTTTTCTTGGAGGTTCTATTAAGCAACACGGACTGGATGAGACTGTCTTGCTTAAGCGCATGGCTGACAAAATTATTCATCGTGGCCCCAACGATGAAGGCTATTGGTGCGATGTGGATCGACATATTGGCTTGGGCCACCGACGCCTGTCGATTTTGGACTTATCGGCCGCCGGCCATCAGCCAATGCATTCGGCGAGCGGGCGCTATGTGCTCGCCTTTAATGGCGAGATATATAACCATCTTGATCTGCGCCACGCGTTGGAGGGGCAGATTTCGATTCTATCGGTCACTCGAGAAAGGGCGGCCTTGAATGATGGCGAGACGAGAATTCAGTGGCGTGGCCATTCTGATACAGAAACACTGCTTGCTGGCTTTGAGGCTTGGGGCATTCTGGGAACACTGGAGCGCTCAAGTGGCATGTTCGCGTTAGCGGTGTGGGACAGGGCGTCATGCACGCTCACGTTGGCGCGCGACCGGATTGGTGAAAAGCCTCTGTATTACGGCTGGCATGGCGACACCTTCCTTTTCGGCTCAGAATTAAAGGCGTTGCGAGCACATCCAGCTTTTCAAACGGATGTTGATCGTGGCGCTCTGTGCTTGCTGCTGCGGCATGGATATATCCCAGCGCCTTACTCAATCTATAATGGGATCGCAAAGCTGCGCCCCGGATGCATGTTGTCGGTTTCTCTGCAGCAAACAGAGCCAAATGTGGTCGTGTATTGGTCTGGCGCCGCGGTGGCAGTGGCTGGCGTTGCCAATGGCTTTGCCGGCAGTCCGACTCAAGCAGTGGATGAACTAGAAAGTTTGCTCGCAGATGCTGTTCGTCAGCAGATGATAGCGGATGTGCCGCTGGGTGCTTTCTTGTCCGGCGGGATTGATTCTTCCACGATTGTGGCATTGATGCAGCGGCAGGCCGACCGGCCAGTGAAGACATTTAGCATTGGCTTCGATGAAGCAGGATATAACGAAGCGACACATGCCAAAGCAGTCGCCAAACATTTGGGCACAAATCACACCGAGTTATATGTTACGGCTAAAGATTTAATGGCAGTAATTCCGGATATGCCCACCATATACGATGAGCCGTTTGCTGATTCTTCGCAGATCCCAACGTTGCTGGTTTCGCAACTGGCAAAGGAGCGCGTGACCGTGTCACTCTCTGGTGATGGTGGGGATGAATTGTTTTGTGGTTATAACCACTATAAAAATGTTTCAAGAATATGGCGTTGTTTGTCAGCACTGCCTGCGCCACTAACGAAACTTATTGTACAAGGAGTGACCAGTATCGAACCTCATACTTGGAATTGTCTTTCCGCAATGCTACCGCACTCCTTCCGAGGCGCGAAGCTCGGCGACAAGCTGCACAAAGCTGCGTATGTGATGGCAAGTAATTCGGCAGAATCGCTCCATTTGAAAATGATATCGCATTGGGATGTGCCCGAATCGGTGGTCGTCGGCGGACATGAGCCACCGACCTTACTAACCGGTAACGCGCTGCTACTGACCGGCCTTGATCAAACTCAACGATTCATGGCACTTGATATGCTGAGTTATCTGCCAGACGATATATTGGTGAAGGTAGATCGAGCAGCGATGAGCGTATCTCTTGAGAGTCGTGTGCCGTTTCTGGATCATCGCGTGGTTGAGTTTGCCTGGCACTTGCCACAGTCGATGAAATTGCGTGACGGACAATCCAAGTGGGCGTTGCGCCAAGTATTATATCGGCATGTCCCAAGAGCATTGATCGAACGGCCAAAAATGGGGTTTGGCGTACCGATTGATGCATGGTTGCGTGGCCCCCTTCATGATTGGGCTGACGCGCTACTGGACGAGGAGAGATTAAGGCGTGAGGGATATTTTCACGCAAGCCCAATTCGTCGCCGATGGGAAGAACATCTCTCGGGTGTGCGCAATTGGCATCACTCTTTGTGGAATGTGCTGATGTTCCAGGCTTGGCTTGAGACAGTGGATTTGTCGGTATGAGCGACGTGCAGTCGAAAGAAATCTGGATCGCCATCAATACAACATGGAATGTCTTCAACTTCCGTCGTGGTTTGCTTGTAGCACTTGGCGAAGCAGGGTTTCGTGTCGCGGCCTACGCGCCATCGGATGATTACATTGGCCGGGTGGAGACATGCGGAGCGCGGTATGTACCGATGCAATTCAATAACGCAAGCACCAATCCGATAAAAGAGTTAATGGTCTTGTTGCAGATGGTGCGCTTGCTGGGGCGTGAGCGCCCGGCTTTGCTGCTGACTTACACGCCAAAGGTCAATATTTATCTTGCGCTGGCGGCACGTGTGTGGGGCATCCCGGTGGTGGCGAATGTTTCCGGCCTGGGGCGCACGTTTATAGCGGGTGGCTGGCTCACTCGCGTAGCACGGATTCTGTATCGAGTCGCTTTCTCTTGGCCGAGGTGCGTTTTTTTCCAGAACGCCGAAGATCGGGCGGTTTTTCTTGATAACGGTTTGGTCAAGGCTGAGCAGACGGCGTTGCTTCCGGGTTCCGGCGTGGATGTAGCCCGGTTTTATCCAAGGTCAACGGATCGGAGCGATGGTACTTTCGTCTTCTTGATGGTCGCGCGGTTGATGTGGGATAAGGGTGTTGGCGAGTACGTTTCGGCCGCTCGGCAATTGAAGGAAGAGTTTCCCGAGGTTAGGTTTCGTATGCTGGGCTTTTTGGACGTGCCTAGCCCTTCCGCAGTAACCAGAAGTGAGGTGGAGTCTTGGGTGAGCGAAGGCGTTATTGAGTATCTGGGTCATTCGGACGATACGGTATCAATCTATTCAGAAGCCGATTGCGTGGTGTTGCCATCGTATCGTGAGGGTATGCCCAAAACACTCCTTGAGGCGGCCAGCATGGCGTTGCCTACGATAACAACGGATGTGCCTGGTTGCCGGCAAGCCATCGTGGCTGGGGAAACCGGCTTTTTGTGTAAAGTGCGGGACGCGGTGGCGCTCGCCGAAGCAATGCGACGCATGTTGCTTCTGTCACCAGCCGAGCGAGCCAGGATGGGCAAAGCCGCTCGGGAACGGATTGTCCGAGAGTTTGACGAGAAGATAGTCGTGGGGCGTTACATGGACACTGTGAATAATATTTTGGGTGTGCAGCGTGCAACGACATAAGCGGCGCTACCAGGGATCCGCCCTAGGCTCCATTTATCGATCCATCATGCGCAGATGCGATACTCCAAGTTCTTGTTAGCCTGGGTCATCGGGTTATTACTGCTCCCCGAGGTTGTCCTATTGGGCTATCTCACGATTGGCGCTCTGCTGTCTTTCCCTTCTGAGGTACCACGCAGCGCGGATGTTGTGGTTGTACTTGGCGGCGGCGATGGCGCTCGCTACGCCCGTGGCCGTGAACTTGCCCTGGCTGGCTACAGCAAGCGTTTGCTGTTATTCAATCCGAGTGTTGTTGAACGCAAGGATGCGTTGGAGCATCTGCAAGGGGTAGAAACCCGAATTGATGATCTGCCGCGTGATAGTTGGCAGGAAGCGATAGCCGCTCGTGCCTGGATGAATGCCTACGGCTGGCGCTCGGTGCTGGTGGTCAGCGATCCCCCTCACATGCTGCGCGTGCGCTACACGTGGTTTTCCATTTTTCGTGGGACTGAGTTGGCGTATTCCCTGATCGCGTCCGATCCTGGCTGGTGGTCTGCCTGGGGTTGGTGGCGGAATCCTCGGTCGGAAAAGTTCGTAAGTGACGAGGTGCTTAAACTGGGCTACTACATCGTTCGGTATCGATTCGATCTATAGATTGCCGCGTTTACACAGAAATGCTATGCAACCAGGATAGCCGCTTAATCCGTTGGACTCCGTGCTTGCCGACCGGCCTCAAATACCCATGCAGCGTTCACTGAAGCAGGATAAAATTATCGGTTAAGGGCGTCGACCGACTAAAAATCAATACGTTATTACTCCCCTGACACGATGGCTTGCCAGGATAACGCCCATAGCGTTTCGTATCCAAGCTGCCTCAAGTTCTCAGATGTGTACCGTCGATTAACGGTTTTCAGAATGGAAATGGCCCTATGTCGGCTTCAATTGCTGACTTCTGTTGGATTGCAGCAGCGGCTCCGCTCATCTGTGCCGCATTGATACGCGCGCTGATGCCTCCGGCACAGCGGTATGGGTTGGTCGACCATCCTGGCGGGCGCAAAAAACATGACGCACCGACGCCGTTGGTTGGCGGCTTGGCGATCTTCTTAACGATCACAGTGGCCGCTCTATTTTTGCGTCACCTGCCTGGAAATAGCTGGAGCCTGTTTGTGGCGCTTCTCGCTATTACTGTCATCGGCGTGGCTGATGATCGGCTCGAACTCGGCCACCGATTGAAATTTTTCACCCAGTTCATTGCGGCACTGGTCATCGTTTCAGGCACCTCGGTGCATGTCCTGCATTTTGGGGACATGCTGGGTTTTGGACCCATACTGCTTGGGAAGTGGGCCTATCTGGTCACGGCCATTGCGATCATCGGTTTGATCAACGCGATCAATATGATCGACGGGCTGGACGGGCTCGCCGGGATGGTGACACTTTTGCCGATCCTCGTGTTCTCGAGTATTGCCATCGGTGGCAATCAGGTTCTGCTGGGACTCGAGATGCTGATTCTTGCCGGGGCGATCACCGGGTTTCTTTACTTCAATCTGCGCACGCCCTGGCGAACCCGAGCCGCCACGTACCTGGGTGATACCGGCAGTATGCTGCTCGGCATTTTGCTTGCCTGGTACTCAATTCAAATCGCTGGCGCCGAGAACGGACTGATTTTTCCGATCACGGCGGTGTGGATTCTCGCGGTGCCATTGCTTGACATGGGCAGTGTGATGCTGCTGCGGATGCTGCAGCACCGGAGCCCGTTCCATGCCGACCGGCAACACATGCACTACGTCCTGATTGACGGGGGATACTCTGTGGGCCAGGTGGTAGCGATCAAGTCGCTGCTGTCGTTGGTCTTCGCGTGGGGCGCGCTTCAGGCGCAGAAGCTCGGCGTTCCGGAGTTCGTCATGTTTTTGGGGTTTCTCGGCCTGTGGGCGATCTACACCGTGGCCCTGAGTCAGCCGGATCAATGTCGCCGACTAATGTATCGATTGATTTCTCCCAAAGGCGCCGCTACTGCTTCAGTTCTACCGGAGATCAATTTGCCGCCAACGGACAACAGAGGGGGTGCCGGGAATTAGCGCTGGTGGAAAAGGTAGGGCAACTCTGCCCGGATACCGATTGATCATTTCGGATGCCCGGTGCGAAGAATGCCGAAGACTTGATGCCTTCCGTCCTGTTGACGCGCGCCGACAACCGTCCCCTGGAGTTGGTGGATGCTTGCTCGGACTGGCTGTTTTTAGCAGTGGCTGCGCTGTCGATTTCAGCGCTGGCTGTCGAGCGAACGAGAACCCCCGAGCTTTACGACCAAGTACAGGATGCGTTCGTCATTGGGGTGCTGGCGTTGTTTTTTATGGGCATCGGGGTACGCCTTTATTGGACCCCGCACACTGAAGACAAACGTCGGCAGGATTTACTTTCAAACTCCTTCGCGGTCGCAATCACACATGAGCAAACTGCTGGCCATTACAACAACGACCAGACCAACCCGCTTCGGAGGCTTTGTGCATCACTGCTCGAGAACAGCTTCTTCAGCAAGAACGTTGCCTTGAAAATGGCTCACGGTGAGCGAATCAGAATCGCCGTGTATGCGACAGTGTGGATTGTCGCACTGTTGAACCGGAACACTGATCTTGCTCTCGGCGCGGCGATGGCTCAGGCTGTTTTCAGCGAACAAATTGTCTCCCGTTGGATTCGTCTGGAATGGCTCAGGATGCGTTTCGAGTGAATTTATGATGACCTGTACCACCTTGTTCAAACAACGACGAATTTCAACAAAGATGAAATTCGTGTTCGCGTGCTCGAAACGTTTGGCGACTATGAAACTGGCAAGGGTTATGGTGGCATTACCTTGTCCGCAAAAATATTTGTGCTCCTAAACCCGTCTCTTTCAGTGGAATGGGCAGAGATTCGGAAAACGCTAAACCTTTAGACCGACTTCTGCAGTAGATTTAATTCTGCGATGCGCCGAGCTATCAAGCCCTGCAACACCTTCCCGCCGCCAAAGACCCACCGGCGTAGCTCGTGCGCCGCACTGGCCAAGTCCTGCTGATTGATCCGTCTGCGCAGCGTCGAAGTTTGTAGCCGCCTGGCTCCAAGGTTGTACTCCCCTCTTAGCCGACTTTCGCCGGAGCAGGTTTTCTCATACTCGCGGCGCCCCCAAACTTGTGATGTTTAAAACGGTGCCGTATCGGTGCCGCTTCAAACCTTGACGATAGGCCGATCCTGATTCGCGGGTACCGCGCTGACGGCCTCTCGAATTGGTCTGAATCGAGTAATCACATGAGGGGATAGCGCATGGTGCCGACCGGCGTGCTGATTGGCCAGATCACGATGGTTTTCGCCACCGCATTGCTGGGGCTATGGAGTGCCACCCAGTGGACGGCGGCTGCCCTGGGATACCAGATGCGCCTCGGCGCGCCATGGTTCGACCTGCTGGGAACGCCGATCTATCACCCGTGGCGGCTGTTCGAGTGGTGGTACTCCTTCGATGCCTATGCGCCCGACATCTTCCTGCGCGGCGGTGCCATCGCCGCGTGCAGCGGCTTAGCCGGTGCCATGGTGGCCGTCGCCATGTCGGTGTGGCGCGCACGGCAGTCCAAGCTGGTCACGACCTATGGTTCGGCGCGCTGGGCGCTGCCCGCTGAAATCCGCAGTTCCGGGTTGACCGGCCCTGCCGGCGTTTTCCTGGGCCGCAAAGATGGCGACTACCTGCGCCACGAGGGTCCAGAGCATGTGATGGCCTTCGCGCCCACTCGCTCTGGCAAGGGGGTCGGCCTGGTGGTCCCCACCCTACTCTCCTGGCCCGGCTCCGCCGTGATCCACGACATCAAGGGCGAGAACTGGACCTTGACGGCCGGCTGGCGCTCGCGCTTCTCGCACTGCCTGCTGTTCAACCCGACCGACGCACGCTCGGCTGCGTACAACCCGCTGCTGGAAGTGCGGCGCGGCATGCACGAAGTGCGCGACGTGCAGAACATCGCCGATATCCTGGTCGATCCCGAAGGTGCGCTGGAACGGCGCAATCATTGGGAGAAAACTTCGCACGCACTACTGGTCGGCGCAATCCTGCATGTGCTCTACGCCGGCGAAGACAAAACGCTGCGCGGTGTCGCCAATTTTCTGTCCGATCCGGCTTGCCCGTTCGAGATGACGCTGCACCGGATGATGACGACGCGCCACCTGGGCGAAACAACGCACCCGGTGGTCGCATCGGCGGCACGCGAGGTGCTGAACAAGAGCGACAACGAACGATCCGGTGTGCTGTCCACTGCAATGAGTTTCCTGGGCCTGTACCGCGATCCCACGGTGGCCGAAGTCACCTCACGCTGCGACTGGCGCATCGCCGACTTGATTGATGCCGATCACCCGGTGTCGCTGTACCTGGTGGTGCCACCCTCGGATATCAGCCGTACCAAGCCCTTGATCCGCCTGATCCTCAACCAGATCGGGCGACGCCTGACCGAATCGCTCGATGGTTCGGACGGCATTGCCCGTCGCCACAAGTTACTGCTAATGCTCGACGAATTTCCAGCGCTGGGTCGGCTCGACTTCTTCGAGTCCGCCCTGGCCTTCATGGCCGGCTACGGACTGCGCGCCTTTCTGATCGCGCAGTCGCTCAACCAGATCGACAAGGCCTATGGTCAAAACCATTCGATCCTCGATAACTGCCATGTGCGCATCGCGTTCGCCACCAACGACGAACGCACGGCCAAACGTATTTCGGAAGCGCTGGGCACCGCGACAGAATTGCGCGCGCAGCGCAACTACGCCGGCCATCGGCTGGCCCCCTGGCTCGGTCACTTGATGGTATCGCGGCAAGAGACGGCACGACCACTGCTCACGCCCGGCGAAGTCATGCAACTGCCGCCCGACGACGAGGTGGTGATGGTGTCCGGTCACCCACCGATCAAGGCGCAAAAAATTCGCTACTACCTGGACGCGAACTTCAAGTCACGCATGCAGGCACCGCCGCCATTGCTGCTTGGGTACTACGCCGATGCACCGCCATTGCGGCCAGATGATTGGACCGGACTGGTGATACCCGCCGCGCCGATTCTCGGCTTGGTCCTTCCCGTGCACGGCGAGTCTATCGACGACGGTGGCCACCAGCAGCAGCCGGAACTGGCGGAAGTCTTGTTCACCCTAGAGCCCGAACACGCGGTGGACGACCTCGGTCTGTTCGATGACGACGACTTGTCGTTGCCCATCCAGCTCGATCCACGCCTGCAACGCACCGCGCGGTTGGCCGCCCTTGACCCTGATGACGGGATATCCCTATGAGTCGCACACGTCTAAACCTTTTCATCGAGCACGAGCACGCCAAGCGGCTCGACGAGTTGGCGACCATGAAGGGTTTGTCCAAGTCCTCCATCATCGCCGCCGCGCTGGCCTCGTTTCTCTCGCCTGATTCTGGCGATCAGCGCGAAGCCGCCATCGCCAAACGGCTGGATCGCTTGACTCGCCAGTTCGACAAGCTGGAGCGGGATCAGAATATCCTGATTGAGACGCTGGCGCTCTACGTGCGCTATTTCCTGACCGTCAGCACCCCGGTGCCGGAAGCGCATCAGGAAGCGGCGCGCACTCAGGGCCGCGCACGCTTCGAGCAGTTTGTCGAACAGCTCGGTCGGCATCTGCTGCGCGGGCGCAGCCTGGTCAAGGACGTGGTCGAGGAAATCCAACCCGACCCCAGCCAGTTCTTCGGCCAGCAAGAAAACGTTCGCGCCGCAGCGCCTGCCGACGAGGCTGGAGGCGCACCGTCATGAGCAACCCGTCGCGCGATCAGGGCTTGTCGGCCTCGCTAGCACTGGAACGTCGCGTGCGCATGCTGCGCACGGCGATGGGGCCGGACATCGCCAAGGCCTTGAACGACCCCGACGTGGTGGAGGTCATGCTCAACCCCGACGGTTCGCTGTGGATCGATCGACTGAGCAGTGGGCGCGAACCGCTCGGTGTCAGCCTCACGCCCGCCGACGGCGAACGCATCATCCGGCTGGTCGCCGCCCATGTGCGTGCCGAAGTGCATGCGGGCAAGCCACTGTTATCCGCCGAACTGCCCGAAACGGGCGAGCGTTTTGAAGGCGCGCTACCGCCCGTGACGCCAAGGCCGGTCTTCGCGCTACGCAAGCGCGCGGTCAGCCTGATCCGGCTCGACACCTACGTGGCCGACGGCATCCTGACCGAGGCGCAGGCGACCTTCCTGCGAACAGCCGTGCGTGAACGCCAGAACATCCTGATCGCGGGTGGCACCAGCACCGGCAAGACCACGCTGGCCAATGCCCTGCTTGACGAGATCGCCGCCACCGGCGACCGCGTGATCGTGCTCGAAGACACGGTGGAACTGCAATGCACGGCACTCGACCACGTCCCGCTGCGCACTCGCGCGGGCGTCGTGACCATGGCCGAGCTGGTGCGCTCGACCCTGCGGCTGCGGCCGGACCGCATCGTCGTCGGCGAGGTGCGCGGCGCCGAAGCGCTCGACCTGCTCAAGGCTTGGGGCACCGGCCATCCGGGCGGCATCGCCACCGTCCATGCCGGTTCCGCAGCGGGCGCGTTACTGCGGCTGGAACAATTGATTCTTGAAGTCGCCGTGACCGCACCACGCGCCCTGATCGCCGAGGCCGTGAACGTCATCGTCTACATCGCCGGTCGCGGCCATGCGCGCCGCGTGCAGGAAATCGCCCGCGTCACCGGCTTCGACAGCCACGGCTACCAACTCAGTACGGAGTTGATGCCTTCCTTCCTTTCACTTTCATCAACACCCGGAGAACCGTCATGACACCTTTGCACACTTCCGTAAATCCGCTTCTGCACAACGCCCGGCTTCAGGTTGGTATGCAGATCATCGTCATGGCGGCGCTGTTGCTATGCGTGGCGCTGCCTGCGCACGCGGCGGGCTCGAACATGCCGTGGGAGGCACCGCTGCAATCGGTGCTGGATTCGATCCAGGGACCGGTGGCCCGCATCATCGCGGTGATCATCATCATTACCACGGGGCTGACGCTGGCCTTCGGCGACACCAGCGGTGGCTTCCGCAAGCTGGTGCAGATCGTCTTCGGCCTGTCGATCGCGTTCGCCGCATCCTCGTTCTTCCTGACCTTCTTCAGCTTTGCCGGTGGAGCGGTGATCGCATGAACGCGCTGCCTGCTGACGCACCGGGCTTTGAAGTGCCGCTGCACCGTTCGTTGACCGAACCCATTTTGCTGGGCGGCGCGCCGCGCACGGTGGCGATCGCCAACGGCACACTGGCGGCTGCGGTCGGTCTCGGGCTGCAACTCTGGCTGCCCGGTCTTGCGCTGTGGATCGTCGGGCACTCGTTGGCCGTGTGGGGCGCGCGTCTGGATGCGCAGTTCATGGCGGTGTTCGCGCGACACATCAAGCACCGCATGTTGTTGGACGTATGAGGCCCACGGAGAACACGCCATGATGCATCTTGCCGAATACCGCACACGTCCCGCGCTGCTGGCTGACTGGTTGCCTTGGGCTGGGCTGGTCGCGCCGGGTGTCGTACTCAACAAGGACGGCTCGTTCCAGCGCACGGCGCGGTTTCGCGGGCCGGACCTGGATAGCGCGACGCAAGGCGAACTGATCGCCACATCGGCGCGCTTGAACAACGCGCTGCGCCGGTTCGGTTCCGGCTGGGCGCTGTTCGTGGAGGCCGAACGGCGCGAAGCGGCGGACTACCCGCAGTCGATATTTCCCGAGCCATTGTCGTGGCTGGTCGATGAAGAGCGCCGCGCCGTTTTTGAGGAAGCCGATAGCCACTTCGAGAGCACCTACCATCTGACGTTGCTCTATCTGCCGCCCGAGGAATCAACGGCCCGCGCCGCCAAGCTGCTGTATGAGAACACCAAGGTCGAAGGTGTGGATTGGCGTGAACGGCTGGAGGGCTTCGTGTCGGAGACCGAACGCTTCTTCGGTTTGCTCGCGGGGGTCATGCCGGAGATCGCCTGGCTCAACGATGGTCAGACCTTGACCTACCTGCATGCCTGCGTGTCCACGCGCCGCCATTCGGTGGCCGTGCCCGAAGTGCCGATGCATCTTGATGCGTTGCTGGCCGATGAACCGCTGACGGGTGGGCTGGCACCGATGCTCGGGAACCAGCACCTGCGCGTCGTGTCGGTGCGCGGTTTCCCGACCTCGACCTGGCCTGGCCTGCTCGACGACCTCAATCGCCTGGGCTTTGCCTACCGCTGGAGCACCCGCTTCCTGTGCCTGGACAAGGCCGAGGCGGAGAAGGAACTGACACGGCTGCGCCGCCAGTGGTTCGCCAAGCGCAAGAACATCGTCGCGTTGCTGCGCGAAACCATTTTTCAGCAGGAAAGCCCGCTGGTCGATTCCGATGCCTCGAACAAGGCCGCGGATGCCGATGCCGCCCTGCAGGAACTGGGCAGTGACCAGGTGTCGTTCGGCTACGTCACGGCCACCGTATCAGTACTCGATGCCGATGCGACGGCCGCCGACGAAAAGTTGCGCGCCGTGGAGCGGACGATCCAGGGTCGCGGTTTCGTGACCATCCCCGAAACCTTGAACGCGGTCGATGCCTGGCTGTCGTCGATTCCGGGACACGCCTATGCCAACGTGCGCCAGCCCATTGTCTCGACCTTGAATCTGGCCCACATGCTGCCGGTCTCCGCCGTGTGGGCTGGTCAAGAGCGCAATGCGCATCTTGACGGCCCACCGCTGATCGTGACCCGCACCGATGGCGCCACGCCGTTCCGGCTGGTCACGCACATCGGCGACGTGGGCAACACGCTGGTGGTCGGCCCCATCGGCATGGGCAAGTCGGTGCTGCTGGCCACGTTGGCCATGCAGTTCCGCCGCTATGCCGGTTCGCGCATCTTCGCGTTCGACATGGGACGCTCCATTCGCGCCACCGTGCTCGGGCTCGGTGGCGAGCACTACGACTTGGGCGCGGATGGTGCCATCGCCTTCCAGCCGCTGGCCCGCATCGACCAGGACAGCTACCGCGCCTGGGCGGCCGAGTGGGTCGAAGGACGCTTGATTCAGGAAGGCGTGGCCGTCGGGCCAGACGTGAAAGACGCGGTGTGGTCGGCACTGAACAGTCTGGCCAGCGCGCCGCTCGATCAGCGCACCATGACCGGACTGTCGGTGCTGCTGCAATCGAACGCGCTGCGCCAAGCCCTGCAACCCTATGTGCTGGGCGGTGCATACGGCAAGCTGCTCGATGCCGACCATGACCGACTGGGTTTCGCCGACGTGCAAGCCTTCGAGATGGAAGAACTGATGCACAGCAAGGCGGCGGCGCTGGCCGTGCTGCGTTACCTGTTCGCGCGCTTCGAGGAACGCCTGGATGGTGCCCCAACCCTGTTGATCCTTGATGAGGCATGGCTGTTTCTCGATGACCCGGTGTTCGCCGCGCGCATTCGCCAGTGGCTCAAGACGCTGCGCAAAAAGAACGTGTCGGTGATCTTCGCCACGCAATCGCTGGCGGACATCAAAGATTCCAGTATTGCGCCAGCCATCATCGAGAGCTGCGTGAACCGCATTTTCTTGCCCAATCCGCAGGCAACCGAGCCGCAGATTCGCGTTATCTACGAAGGCTTTGGCCTCAATGCGCGGCAGATCAATATCGTGGCGACCGCCCAGCCCAAGCGCGATTACTACTACCAGTCACGGCTCGGCAACCGGGTCTTCGATCTGGGGCTTGGGCCAGTGGCGCTGGCCTTTGCCGGTGCAGCCAAGCCCGAAGACCAGCGCGCTATCGACGCCGTTTCCGCGTTGGTGCCGGCAGCGGACTTCGCCGCCGCCTGGCTGCGCCATCGCGGCCTCGACTGGGCCGCAGACCTCATCCCCTCTTACCCATCGTTCCCCTTCACAACCCAGGAGAAGCAGCCATGAAGAAAACCTTGCTTGCCATCGCCGTTGCCGTTCTGGTCAGCATCATGCCCGCTGCGCAGGCACTGGTCGTGATCGATCCGACCAATCTCGTGCAGAACATCATGACGGCCGCCCGCGCGCTGGAACAGATCAACAACCAGATCAGGCAGCTTCAGAACGAAGCGCAGATGTTGACGAACCAGGCGAAGAACCTCACGAGTCTGGACTTCAGCGCGCTCAATGAATTGCGCTCGGCACTGTCCGCGACGAACCAGCTCTTGCAGCAAGCGCAAGGGCTGGCCTTCAACCTGTCGCAGATGGAAACGGAGTTCGCGCGACTCTATCCCAATGCCTATACCGCCTCCACGTCGGGTAGTCAGATGTCAACCGACGCCCGCACGCGCTGGCGCAATTCGTTGGAGGCGCTGCGCACAGCGACCCAGGTGCAGTCGCAGGCTGTACAGAACTTCGCATCCGACGAGCAGACCTTGACCGACCTCATGAACCGCAGCCAGTCCGCCGTTGGCGCGCTGCAGGCCACGCAGGCGACGAACCAATTGCTGGCGCTGCAATCCCGGCAAGCCATCCAGGCACAGCAGCTCCAGATCACGCAGGACCGGGCCACCGCGCTGGAGCAGGCACGGCAGATCGCGGTGCAGGAACGGGCCCGCGAGGTGAGTCGGCGCTTTCAGGGCGACGGCACGCCCTACACGCCAGCCACCGTCAACTACTACAACCCCTGAGGACTCGACCATGAAAGCCCTTCTCACCGTTACCGCCTGCACCCTGCTATTTGCCGCGTGCGGCAAGCCGGCACCTACCGAGTCCGTCGAATCGCTGATGGCCAATCCCGAACGACTGAAGGATGTCCGCGCCCAATGCAAAGCCGACCACGCCAAGGTCGGCGATGCGCGATGCACGATGGCCGCCGAGGCCGCGCGGCGGCGCTTCATGGGCAGCGGCACGCCGTACACGCCTGCGCCACCGGTTATGCCGCCTCCGGCGCCGAAGAACTGAGCCATGAACGACTTGTCGGTCATCGACCACTTCCTCGATGTCTTCTCGCGCTACATCGACTCGGGTTTCGGGTTGCTGCATGGCGAGGTGGCGTTCCTCACCGCCACGCTGGTGGTGATCGACATGACACTGGCCGGACTGTTCTGGGCCATGGGCGGCGAAGAGGTCATCGGCAAGCTGATCAAGAAGACGCTGTACGTCGGCGCCTTCGCGTTCATCATCGGCAATTTCAACAATCTGGCGGGCATTCTGTTCCGCTCCTTTGCCGGGCTCGGGCTGGTGGCGTCGGGTTCCACCCTGACGCAAGCGCAGTTTCTGCGGCCGGGCCTACTGGCCAAGGTCGGCGTCGATGCGGCACGGCCCATCATGGCGCAGATCAGCGGCATGACCGGCTTCCCGGAAGTGTTCGCGCACCTCGATGTCATCACGGTGCTGTTCCTCGCCTGGCTGGTCGTCATCATCAGCTTCTTCGTGTTGGCGGTGCAGCTCTTCGTCACGCTGATCGAATTCAAGCTGACTACACTCGCGGGCTTCGTGCTGGTGCCGTTTGCGTTGTGGAACAAGACGGCATTTCTGGCCGAGCGCGTATTGGGCAACGTGGTGTCGTCGGGCATCAAGGTGCTGGTATTGGCCGTAATCGTGGGCATTGGCACAGGACTGTTTGCGCAGTTTCAGGTGCCGCCCGGCACCGAGCCATCCATTGATCTGGCGCTGACCATCATGCTGGCCTCGCTGGCGATGCTGGGACTGGGGATCTTCGGGCCGGGGATTGCGACCGGGCTGGTGTCGGGCGCACCGCAGCTCGGCGCTGGCGCTGCGGCCGGAACGGCACTGGGTGTCGCTGGTTTGGCGGTAGCCGGTGGTGCCGCTATCGCATCGGGTGGCGCAGCGGTCGCGGCGGGTGCGCGCATGGCGCCGGGTGCCGCGCGCGCGGCCATCGGTAGCGCTGCATCGGCCGGGCGTGCGACCAGTTCAATGGCAAGCGGTGCGAAATCCGCTTACCAGGCCGGTGCTGCGGCATCAGGAGGTAGCGGGCTTCGTGCGGCCGGCGCGGGCCTCGCCAATGTGGCCAAGAGCGGTGCCGGCGCGGTCGGCCAGCGTGTCGCAGCCGGTGCGAAAGCGGTCAAGGACCGCGTAGCGAATTTCGTCGCGGAGGCTACTGCGCCTGCGGCGGCAGCCGGCTCTACCGAATCGGCCGAAACCAAGCCCCCTACGGGCGAGCCCGCCTGGGCCAAACAAATGCGGCGCAAACAGCAGGCAAGCAGTGCGGTCTCGACGGCGGCACACACGCTGCGCTCAGGCGACCACGGTGGCAGCGGCGCCAGCCCGAGTCTGCGTGATGAATCCAACGCCTGACTCCAGCACCTGACACGAACCCTTGAGGAGATAAATTCATGCTATTCAAACGACCCCAGGTGCGCTACTCGCAAACGCCCGAGCCGGTCACCCCCTACCAGGCCGCCGCGCAGGTCTGGGATCAGCGTATCGGCAGCGCCCGCGTGCAGGCGAAGAACTGGCGGCTGATGGCCTTCGGCTGTCTGTCGCTGGCATTGCTGATGGCGGGCGCTCTGGTGTGGCGCTCAGCGCAATCCATCGTCACGCCGTATGTGGTGGAGGTGGCCGCCGGCGGCCAGGTGCGCGCGGTCGGCGAAGCGGCGACGCCGTACAAGCCGAACGACGCGCAGATCGCCTACCACCTGGCGCGCTTCGTCACCGACGTGCGTTCGCTGTCGATCGATCCGATCGTCGTGCGCCAAAACTGGCTCGAAGCCTACGACTACACGACGGACAAGGGTGCGGCCACGCTGAACGACTACGCACGCACCAACGATCCGTTCGCGCGCATCGGCCAGACCTCGACGGCGGTGGAAATCACCAGTGTGGTGCGCGCCAGCGAATCCTCGTTCCAGGTACGCTGGATCGAGCGCAACTACGCGAATGGTTCGCCTTCGGGCACCGAGCGCTGGACTGCCATGCTGTCCATGGTGTTGCAGCCGCCGCGCACCGAAGAGCGGCTGCGCAAAAACCCGCTAGGAATCTATGTCAACGGCCTGTCCTGGAGCCGTGAACTCGACGCAACTGAAGGAGTGAAGAAACCATGAAAACACAAATCCGCATTGTCGCTTTGGCGTTGATCCTGAGTGCCACCTTGGCAACCGTCACCGGCTGCGCCACGCGTGGACAACCGCCACCTGACATCACGCTGGATGAATCTGTCGCGGCACACGTGTTGGCCGAACCGCCCAAACCCATCGAGATCGTCGAGGTGCCGAAA
This sequence comes from uncultured beta proteobacterium, assembly GCA_903886975.1. Taxonomy (GTDB): domain Bacteria; phylum Pseudomonadota; class Gammaproteobacteria; order Burkholderiales; family Rhodocyclaceae; genus Propionivibrio. Next base: position 19,655 of record CAISOB010000118.1, on the reverse strand, counting down.
CCGCTGCCACTGCCGGAGCAGTTGAAGTCCTTGCGCAACGCACCCGAGGACAAACCGGCAACTGAATCACCCGATGAGAAAACTCGCGTGGCGCGCGCCAATGCCGAAGCGCGCGTGGCCCCCAGCCGCGAGGGTTACATCAACGCCATCCAGGTCTGGCCTTATGCGGACGGCGCGCTGTATCAGGTCTACACCAGCCCCGGCCGCGTCACCGTCATCGCCTTGCAGCAGGGCGAAGAGCTGGTGACGGTCTCGGCCGGCGATACGGTGCGCTGGATCGTCGGCGACACGGCCAGCGGTGCGGGCGCCAGCCTGCGTGTGAACATCCTCGTGAAACCAACGCGCATCGGGTTGAAGACAAATCTGGTCATCACCACCAATCGCCGCACCTACCTGCTTGAACTCTCTTCGACGCCGCAGGCGTGGATGGCCTCCGCATCGTGGGACTACCCGAAGGACCGCCTTCTGGCCTTGCAAAAGCAAGCGCAACAGGCTCAGACGGCAGCGCCGGTGGACTCCGGCTTATCGCTGGAGCAGATCAAGTTCCGCTACGCGATTTCCGGCGACAGCCCACCGTGGAAACCGCTGCGCGCCTTCGACGACGGCGAGCGGGTCTACATCCAGTTCCCCGCCGGCATCGCGCAGGGCGAGTTGCCGCCGCTGTTCGTGATCGGAGCGCAGGGCGATGGCCAACTCGTGAACTACCGCTTCCGCTCGCCGTACTACGTGGTGGATCGGTTGTTCGGTGCGGCCGAGTTACGGCTGGGCGCTGACAAGGCCGCCGTTGTTCGCATTGAGCGCACCGATGGTGTGGGCAGCACGGCACGGAGGCATTGAGCATGAGCACGCCCGCCACGCCACCACCCACTGGGCCGAATAAGGCCGACCCGGACACCATGGCTCTGCGCGCTTCGCCGCGCCCGGTCACGCGACTGAACCGGCGCATGCTGGCCGTCCTTGCGGGAATGCTGGGCGCGGTCGTGTTGGGCGGCACACTATGGTCGCTGCAATCGCACAAGCGCGAGCGCAACGCGGCCGCCGAGCTGTACAACGTGGACCGTGTCTCGCATGCCGAGAACCTCGACCAGTTGCCCAAGGACTATTCCAAGGTGCCGGTGGCTGCCAAGCCGGTGCCCGTTTTGGGCGAGCCATTGCCGGGCGACTTGGGTCCGGCCATCGTGGCGCAGCGTAATGCGGGAGCGCCCGCGCAGACTGGGCGCGTTGCACAGCCAGGTGATGCCGAAGAGGCCGCACGTTCGGGGGTTTTCTTTCGCAGCGGTGCGGTGAAAGCAGCGCCGTCACCCACTGCGAGTTCGGCCATGCCCGAGCCGGTATCGGGCAACCAGCCATTCAATCCGATGGCCCCTGTGGTCGCATCGGCGCAGCCGACCGACCCGACGACGGTGCAAAACCGGCAGGATCAGAAGCAGGCGTTTGTCGCCACTGGCGGCCCAGCCAACGATAGCGCGACCCGCAATCCGGCCAGCTTGCAACTGCCAGCCTCTCCCTACCAGGTGATGGCGGGCACCATCATTCCGGCAGCGCTGGTGACGGGCATCAATTCCGACCTGCCGGGACAGGTCATCGCCAACGTCACCGAGGCGGTCTACGACACGGCCACGGGTCGCTTCCTGCTGATTCCGCAGGGCTCGCGCCTGATCGGCCGCTACGACAGCCAGGTGTCATTCGGTCAGCGGCGCGTATTACTTGTGTGGACGCGGTTAATCCTGCCCGATACCTCATCCATTTCGCTCGACCGCCTGCCCGGCATCGACCCAGCGGGTTATGCCGGACTGGAAGATGGCGTCGATTGGCATTGGGATCGCATCCTCGCTGGTGCGGCGTTATCCACGCTACTCGGCGTGGGTGCTGAGCTGGCAGCACCAAACAATAGCGGCAGCAACGGAGGCATCACTGTCGCCGTTCGACAGAGCGCGCAGGACACCGTTAACCAGACCGGTCAGGAGATCACGAAACGCAACGTGAGCATCCAGCCGACGCTCACTATCCGGCCCGGCTTCCCGATGCGCGTCATGGTGAACAAGGATCTGATCCTGCGGCCGTATCAGCCGCTGTTCTTCCAGAGAGGATCGTCGCAATGAGCCTATCCACCAGCAAGCTGCGGCTGGGGCCGCTGCCCAAGACCGCGACCGTCAAGGTTACTTTCGCTTGCACGACCGCGCTCAAGGCGGAGCTTGACCGATATGCGGAGTTGCATGCGAAGACCTACGGCGAGCCGATTGATGCCGCGACGTTGATTCCGCACATGCTCGAAGCATTCATGGCGCGGGATCGTGGGTTCAGAAAGTCGGCCGCGAAAGGAGAGGCAGCATCACGACCAAAACCCGCATCGAATCACTAGCTATCAGACATCCGACTCTGCCTCAAACACCAGCTTGACCTGAATGTGAATGCGCAATTGCGACCCACGCCCGGCGTACGCCCATGCACGCCCGAGCGAGTTTTCGGAAACGGAGATCGGCGAGACTATATCAACAGACATGAAATTGCCGACGTCAGCCTCAATCCGAGCCGAACCGGCGCACCCATGGAGCGCAACATGAGCAACCCCAGTCGATGGGTGCTGATCAACCGATTGGCAGAGATTACCGGATACAGCGAAGACGCGGTGCGCCACAAGGTCAAGAACGGCACTTGGTCGCAAGGCCGTATCTGGCGCAAAGCGCCGGACGGCCGCATTTTTGTGAACTTGGAAGAGTTTGAGCGCTGGGTGGAGAGCGGCAGGCAACTGGCTGCGCATTGATGCCGGTCAGTCGTTCTCGTTAGTCCCCTTTGTGCGCTTCTCTGCTTGGAGCAGTGCCGCGACAGTCCTGCGGCGGTGCCGTTGTTCCATACGCTCAATGAGCGTATAATTGCGACAACTGTCAACAGTCGGCTCAGGTGCCTTGTCCTGCGAGGCATGACGGCGCACATGGACTCACGCCATGCCACACTCGCTCAACCGGCGCAACAACATTTCGGCTTCGACAACTGCCACGCCCCCCGAGCCTGATGACATCCGTGCGACCAGAACCGCAGCGGGTTTGACGCAAACGGAAGCCGGTGACGTGGTGCATGCGTCATTGCGTACTTGGCAGCAGTGGGAGGCCGGGGATCGCAAGATGCACCCCGGACTGTTTGAGCTGTTCAAGCTCAAGACCGGACGAGAAAAACGCAAGCAATAAGCCAGCGATAGAAACAACCAGGAGTGATTTCGGGAGAGTGATGATGGCTGCGCAGATGGATACCGTGATGAACAGCAATCTTCCAGGCATCGAAGTGCATGGAAAGTCGATTCGCGTGGCGTTCATGCACAAGGGAGTGCGCCATCGCCACACGCTGGGTATCGAGCCAACCAAGGCAAACCTGAAACATGCGTCTCGCCTTCGCAGCGCCGCCATGTATGCGCTCAAGACGGGAGCCTACGACGAGTCCGAGTTTTTCCCTCATTCGCGGCAAGGCGACCAAGCCGGCACGACAAGCAAGCGTCTTGGCGACCTGTCCGAACGGTACATGCCGCTCAAGGCAGTGGACATCACTGCCGAAACACAGAATCGCTACCAGGTAGCGCTCAACGCCTGCCTCAACACCATCGGATGGAACCGCCTGGCCGATGCCCTGATCCCGGCAGATATCCAGCAATTGCGCGTGGACTTGATCGAGACGCGAGCCGTCTCGACGGTAAACCACTATCTCGCTACATTCGCCGGCTTTCTCTACTGGTGCGAGCAGAACCACTTCTGCGCCGAAGGCTTGGCCAAGCACTGCACGCGCTTCACCAAGAGCAATAAGGACCCGGACCCGTTCACCTATCAGGAGTACAACGCGTTGGTCACGAAGGGTTGCTTGCACCCAGTGGACGTAGCTTCGGTGACACTCGTGTTCTACACGGGCCTGCGGCCGGGTGAGTTGTGCGGGCTCGCTGTGGAGGACATTGCCACCGACTTGAGCAAGCTGACGGTGCGGCGCTCGGTCACGCAGTCGCTCGCCTTCAAGATTCCGAAGACGAACAAGGAACGAACCATCCTGCTGTTTCCGCCGGCTCAAGCTGCAATCAAGGTACTGATCGAAGATGCGTTGACGCGCGATGCGATGGACTTGGAAGTCTGGCTGAATCGTCATGAGTCTCGCGTTGATCGCGTCCGGCTGTTGTTGTCGCCGAAAACGCAGGCACGCAAGACCAACGTGAATGCGTGGTACGTGCCGAGTGCATGGAACACGAAGTGGAGCAACCTGACCCGGCGCGCCGAGGTCCGACATCGCCCGCCTTACCAGACCCGCCACACTTATGCCTGCTGGAACCTCACCGCACGCGGCAACTTGGCCTTCATCGCTAACCAGATGGGGCACAGTGACTACTCGATGCTCGTGAAGGTCTATGGCCGCTGGATAGATTCGGAGTCTCCCAGAGAGCTGGGGCGCATCTGGCAGGGCATGAAGAAACTTGTACAAATTGCCCCATATTTGCCCCAATAAAAATATTAAAACAAGCTAAGTGGTTGCTTTAAATGAGTAAAGAAGACTTATCTACGCACACCCCGATGATGCAGCAGTATCTGCGCCTCAAGGCGCAGCATCCGGACATCCTGCTCTTTTACCGGATGGGCGATTTCTACGAACTGTTCTTCGCTGACGCCGAAAAAGCCGCGCGCCTGCTCGGAATCACGCTGACCACGCGCGGCCAGAGCGCAGGCGAAGCGATCAAGATGGCCGGCGTTCCCTACCACGCCGTCGAGCAATACCTGGCGCGCCTCGTCAAGCTCGGCGAATCGGTGGTCATCTGCGAGCAGATCGGCGATCCGGCAACCAGCAAAGGACCGGTCGACCGTGCCATCACGCGCATCGTCACCCCCGGCACGCTGACCGATGCTGCGCTGCTTGACGACAAGCGCGACGTCCTGCTGCTCTCCATCGCGACGACGCAGCGGCAGGCCGGACTGGCTTGGCTCAACCTGGCGAGCGGCGAGTTTCGCGTTTGCGAAGTGGCGCCGGGAGATCTAGCGACAACGATAGAGCGCATCCGCCCGGCCGAGATCGTCCTCGCCGAAAGCCTGACCCTGCCCTTCACGCCCGAGGCGGCGCTCACCCGCCGGCCCGACTGGCATTTCGACGCCGAAGCCGCGACGCGCGAACTCTGCGCCCACTTCAAGACCCTGTCATTATCCGGCTTTGGAGCCGACGGGCTGCGACCGGCGATCGCCGCGGCCGGCGCGCTGCTGCGCTATGCGCAGGCGACGCAGACGCGCGCGCTGCCGCATGTGCAGGCGCTTCTGGTCGAGAGCGACGAGACTTTCGTCGGCCTCGACAGCGCGACGCGGCGCAACCTCGAACTCACCGAAACCTTGCGCGGCCAGCCGGCGCCGACGCTGTGCAGCCTGCTCGACTGCTGTGTCACGGCGATGGGTTCGCGCACGCTGCGCCACGCCCTGCACCACCCGCTGCGCGAGAGCCTGCAGCAGCTCGCCCGCCTGCGCGCGCCGCTGACCGGCACACCGGCGCCGCTGCTCGATCAACTCCTCGCCGACCTGGCCACGCCGCAAACGGCGCTGGCGCTGCTCGAGCGCGCCATCGCCGCCGAACCCGCCGCGCTGATCCGCGACGGTGGCGTCATCGCCCGCAGCTTCGACGCCGACCTCGACGAACTGCGCGACCTCAATGACAACCACGGCGCTTTCCTCGTCGGCCTCGAAGCGCGCGAACGCGAACGCAGCGGTATTGCCAACCTCAAGGTCGAATACAACCGCGTGCATGGTTTCTACATCGAAGTGAGCAACGCCAACGCCGCGAAAGTCCCCGACGATTACCGCCGCCGGCAAACGCTGAAGAACGCCGAGCGCTACATCACGCCCGAACTGAAGACCTTCGAAGACAAGGCGCTGTCGGCGCAGGATAGTGCGCTGGCGCGCGAGAAGATCCTTTATGAAGGCGTGCTGAGTGCCCTGCAGGACGATCTGCCGCAGCTGCAGCACATCGCGCGTGCGGTGGCGATGAGCGATTTGCTCGCCGCTTTCGCCGAGGTCGCGCTGGCGCGCAATTACTGCCGGCCGCTGTTCGGCGATGAGCCCGGCCTGGTGATCGAAGGCGGCCGCCATCCGGTCGTCGAGGGCGAACTCGAGGGCGGCGAATCCTTCATCGCCAACGATACTAAACTGGCCGATAATCGCCGTCTGCTGCTCATCACCGGTCCGAACATGGGCGGCAAGTCGACCTATATGCGGCAGACCGCGCTGATCGCGCTGATGGCCCACGTCGGCAGCTTCGTCCCGGCGCGGCGCGCCGTGCTCGGCCCGCTCGACCGGATTTTTACGCGCATCGGCGCATCCGACGATCTCGCTTCGGGACGCTCGACCTTCATGGTCGAAATGACCGAATCGGCGGCCATCCTGCATCACGCCACGGAAAATAGCCTGGTGCTGATGGACGAGGTCGGGCGCGGCACCTCGACCTTCGACGGCATGGCGCTGGCCTTCGCCATATGCCGACACCTGATCGAAAAGAACCGCTGTCCGACGCTGTTCGCCACGCACTATTTCGAACTCACGCGGCTGGCCGGCGAATATGCCGATCTCGCCAATGTGCATCTTGACGCCGTCGAGCATAGCGAGCGCATCGTCTTCCTGCATGCGGTCGAGGAAGGCCCGGCCAACCAGAGCTACGGCATCCAGGTCGCTGCGCTGGCCGGCATCCCGGCCTCGGTGGTCCGGGCCGCCCGGCGCCAGCTGCGCGAATTCGAGGAGCGCGCCGCGATCAATCCCGCGCAGCCCGACCTTTTCGCCGCGCCGGCGCGCACCGAAGAATTCGAGCCGGTGCATCCGGTACTGGAACGGCTGGCCGCAATCAACCCTGACGATCTCACGCCGAAAGAGGCGCTTGTCGCGCTCTACGAACTTAAGGCGCTAAACAAGTAATCGCGAAGAAACACGCCGGGCACGAGAGTCCAGGCCACGGTTTTCACTCAGTGCTCGTGCTCGTGTTCACCGTCGTGGATGTGCCCGTGCGCGATCTCTTCGGCGCTCGCCGGGCGAACGGCGGTCACCGTGCAGGTAAAGACCAAAGCCATCCCGGCGAGCGGATGATTGCCGTCGAGAACCACCTTGTCGTCCGCGATTTCAGTGACGCGATAGATCAATGTATCGTCATCGTCGTCACTGTCCGGAATGCCCTCGAACTGCATGCCGACCTGCAATTCCTCGGGAAATCCCTTGCGCGATTCGACCTGGATCAGCTCCGCGTCGTATTCGCCGAATGCGTCGTCGGGCTGCATCTTGACGACGACCGATTCGCCGACGCGCTTCTCATGAACGGCTTCCTCGATCAGCGGGAAAATGTCGTCGTATCCGCCATGCAGATAGACAAGCGGCTCCTGGCCGGCATCGACGAGTCCTCCCTCCGGATCGGTCACGCTGTAGTCCAGGGTAACCACTGTATTCTTTACGACCTGCCTGTTCATGAATTGAGTTCCTTCACCGCGCGCAGCACCTCCAGCGCGTGGCCTTTGGCGTTCACGCCGTAGAGCACGACGCGGAGCACGCCTTGTTTGTCGATGACAAAAGTCGAACGGACGATGCCATGTTTCTTGACGCCGTTCACTTCCTTCGCCTGCCACACGCCGTACTGTTTGCAGGCCACGCCCTCGGAATCGGAGAGCAGCCGTACCGAGATGCCGTGCTTGTCGCGAAACTCGGCGTGCCGGATGCACTCGTCCCGGCTGATGCCGATGACCGTACATCCATGACGCGAAAACTCGTCTTCGTGATCGGAAAAATCGGTCGCTTCAAGCGTGCAACCCGGCGTGTCGTCTCTCGGATAAAAGAAGAGTATGACATTGTTCTTGCCACGAAACTGGGCAATGTCGATGGACTCCATGTCCGCATCGGGAAGCACGAACATTGGCGCCACCTGTCCAACTTTCAGCATCATTTCTCCTCAAGGACCCGACCCGTGTACTGCAATGCGATCGGGTCAGGCGGATTCTAACCAAGCTTCTTGCGCCTGACTAGAAAAAATCGCAACGCTCGACGCGCTACAATGTAACACCGGTTCGACACTCGGCAATCAGTTGGACGATGGGCACTTCCCAGAGACCCCGAGCGCCGGAAATAATTCGTTCAATCGCCAGAGGATAACCGATGACACATTTCTCCAGCTTGCTGCGCGTCCTGCCGGCGTGTTTCCTGCTCGTCGCGTGTCCGGCATTCGCTGCGACTACCCTTGTCGAACTTGCGGCCGAAGCGAATCGCCCGGCGGCAAACGATCTGGTGCGCGCCACGGTCTTCGCCGAAGCGAGCGGAACGACGCCAGGCAAACTGTCCAAGGAAGTCAACGGGCTGATTGCCGACGCGCTCAAGACCGCAAAGACCTATACCGACGTTAAGACACAAAGCGGCGGCACCAGCACTTACCCCGTCTACGCGCGCGACGGCAAAATCGAATCCTGGCGCATGCGCTCGCAACTCGTGCTGGAATCGCGCGACAGCGACGCGATCTCCGAACTGCTCGGCAAACTGCAAGCTACGCTCGGCGTCGCCAGCCTGGTCCTGCAGCCCTCCCCCGAAACCCGCAGGCAGGTCGAGAATGATGCAATGCTCGATGCCATCGCCGCTTTCAAGGCCCGCGCCAAGGTCATCGCCGACGCCCTCGGCAAACCCTATCGCATCAAGCAACTTGCGGTGCATACCAACGCCGGCATCGTCCAGCCCTTGATGCGCGGAGCCGCCAGCGCGATGCTGGCGAGTTCGGCGACTATGCCGGTCGAGGCCGGCGAGTCACAGATTAGCGCCAGCGTATCGGGGCAAATTGAACTGCCCGATTGAGCCGGCAACAAGGAGATACCCTCTCGGACGGTCACGCACAGCCGCCGGAGATCATGAAATCGCGTCGTCGATCGAACGCCACTGCCGGCGTCGTGCCAGGTCTGAACCGGATTACTCGTCGGCTTCCCATTTTTCTGCGCTGGCGCCAGCGAGCGCGCGTATCCGCGCTTCGTCCCGCGCGAACTCTTCGGCCGGACCCTCGAACACCATGCGGCCATCGTCGAGAACGCAGGCGCGGTCTGCGATCGTCACCGCGGCCCTGACGTTCTGCTCGACCAGCAACACGGCAATGCCCTCGCGGCGCATGTTGACGATGACATTGAAGACCTCCTGCACGATCAATGGTGCGAGCCCCTGCGACGGTTCGTCGAGCATCAGGAATCTCGGATTGAGCATCAGCGCCCGGGCGATCGCCAGCATTTCCTGCTCGCCGCCGGAGAGTTGCCTGCCTTTGCTCTGGCGACGTGCGCGCAGGCTCGGGAAGAGGTCGTAGATGCGTTCAAGTGTCCACGGACCGCCGCGCTCAAACGGAACCTTGAGATTTTCCTCGATCGACAGGTTGGCAAAGATTCGCCGTCCTTCGGGAACATAGCCGACTCCGGTTGCCGCGACGCGATCGGCGGGCCAACCCGTGGTGACTTCACCGAACAACTGGACCTGGCCTTCACGGGAGGGCATCAGCCCCATCAGGGCGCGCAGCGTCGTGGTCTTCCCCGCGCCATTGCGCCCGAGCAGGGTGACGATCTCGCCTTCCTGCACATGAAATGAAATGCCGTGCAGGATGTGGCTCTTGCCGTAATAGGCGTGCAGCGCTTCGACCTCGAGCACATTCATGCGGCAATTCCCAAATAAGCGGCCTGGACGCGTTCATTGGCGGAAATTTCGCTGGGCGTGCCCTGGGCGAGTTCTTTGCCCTCGGCGAGGACAAGAATACGGTCGGCGAGGTGGAAGATGACGCGCATGTCGTGCTCGACGAGCGCGATCGTGAGATTACGCTGCCGGTGCAGGCGGCGAATCAGTTTAGTGATGTCGTAGGTTTCCTTGTCGCCCATGCCGGCTGTCGGTTCATCAAGTAGCAACAAGCGCGGCCGCAGCGCCAAGGACATCATGATTTCCGTCGCGCGCTGGTCGCCGTGGGTCAACTCCCCGACGTCTCGACCCGCCATCGCGCCGAGTCCGCCGAGTTCGAGCAGTTCATCGACCTGGCCTCTGACTTGCGCGCTGGCCTGTTGTCCAAGCCAGGGCCGGAGCCTGAAGCCGCTGGCAACTTCGACGGCAATGCGCAGGTTCTCGCGCACGCTCAGTTCCGGAAAGATTTCAGTGATCTGGAAGGTTCGCGATATTCCGCTGGCTACGCGTTGATGCGGCGCATCCTGCGTAATGTCGCGGTCGTCAAAAAAAATCCGACCCGAGTTCGGCGGAAAGAAGCCGCTGATCAGATTGAACAGCGTCGTCTTTCCGGCACCGTTGGGTCCGATCACCGCCAGCAGTTCACCCGCCTCGATGCTGACCGACACGCCATTGACGGCAACCAGGCTGCCGAACTGACGCGAAACCGTATCGACGCGCAATAGGCTCATGACTTCTCCTGGCGCCGCAAGAAGCCAAGCAGCCCGCGCGGGAAGAACAGGACGACGAGGATGAAGAAGACGCCGATCAGCGACATCCAGTTATCGGTGAGACTCGACAGATAATCCTGCAACAGGACGAAGATGGCCGCGCCGACCAGCGGCCCCCAGAAGGTCCGCATGCCGCCGAGGACGACCATGATGACGAAGTCGCCCGACTGGTCCCAGCGCAGATCGTGCGGGTCGGCGAAGTTGTTGAGCAGGGCGTAAAGCGCGCCGGCCAGGCTGACGAAGAAACACGATATGACGAAGGACAGCCAGATATGCTGCTCCACCGGGATGCCGAGGAAGCGTGCGCGCCGCTCGTTTTCGCGGATGGCGAGCAGGGTGCGGCCGAATGGCGAGCGCAGCAGCGCGGCCATCGTCGCGACGGCGAAGGCAAAGCAGATGAGTACCAGATAGTAAAACGCCTTGTCGTCGTTAAGGATGTCGATGGTCTTGAAGCCCAGATCGATCGGTATCCGCCGCCAACCCGACAGCCCGTCGTCGCCCCCGGTCATGGAATTCCAGCGAAAGGCGATGAAGTAAAACACCTGGCCGAAGGCGATGGTAGCCATGGCGAAGTAGACGCCGCGCAGTTTCACGATCAGGGCGCCGACCAGCGCCGCCGCCACCGTGCCGACGGCAACGCCGACCAGAATTCCAAGCGGCGTGCTCGGCACGAGATACTTGATGGTCATGCCGACACCGTAGGCGCCAAGTCCGAAATACGCGGCGTGGCCGAACGACAGCACGCCGGTAAAGCCAAGCAGGAAGTTGAGCGCCATTGCCGTGAGCGACATGACGACGACGCGCGTGCCGAGGCTGGTGTAACCGCCCAGCAGGCTGATCCAGTAAGGCATCGTCGCCAGACAGAACCAGATCGCGATGTCCGCTATGGTCTCGCGGCGCGCCCTCACTGAATCCGCCCTTCTTCGCCGAGCAGGCCGTGCGGGCGGACGAGCAGGACGACACCCATCATGACGTAGATGACGGCCTCGCTCGCCGATGGAAAGAATACGGTCACCACGCCCGAAGTGACGCCGATCAGCAAACCGCCAAGGAGTGTTCCCGGCAGGCTGCCGAGTCCGCCGACGATGATGGCCACGAAACTGGGCATGATCAGCACACTGCCGATCGTCGGCTGCAAACCCAGCATACCGGCCGCGAGCACGCCGGCGAGCCCGGCCATGTAGATGCCGAGGCCGAAATTGACGTTACGCAGCAAGCGCACATTGACGCCGAGCGCCGAAACCATTTCCAGATCGCCCGAGCCGGCGCGAATGCGCATTCCAAGGCGCGTCCGGTTAAGAACGAGAAACAATATCGCGACGGCAGCGCAAACCAGCAGCATCATGAACAGCCGGTAGCCGGTCAGGAAGAAGAAATCGCTGCTCAGCGGCGTCGCCAGCCAGTGGGGGATTTCGAACGGCAAGCTGCTCGGACCCCAAATATAGCGGGTCCCGTCCTCGAGCACGAAGGCCAGTCCGAAGGTCAGCAGCAGGCTGTAGAGCGGGTCGCGACCGTAGAGCCGGCGAATCAGCAAGCGCTCGACCAGCAGGCCGATGGCAGCGGTCAGCAGCGGCGCGACGGCGAGCGCGCCCCAGAATCCCAGATAGGGAATCAGCGTGTAGGCGAGATAAGCGCCGATGGCCAGGAAGCCGCCATGGGCAAAATTGATCACCCCGGACAGATTGAGGATCAAGGAAAGCCCCAGCGCCATGAGCGCGTAGAACGCGCCGATGATGAGACCGTTGAACACACTGAAAAGAACTTGCTGCGTCACGCTGCCTCCATATTCTCGATTACCCGCACCGCGGCCAAGCGACGACACGAGCGCGCGCCAAAACGGCTTGCACAAGCCGTCATCAAGCAGCGCACGGACAGTCGTCGCTGCCGCGAATCGGCGGCGCTGGCTGTCACCAGTCGCACCGCCGAGTCGCGTGCGCTAATTCCATTTCATCTGGCAGCCCGTCTCGGCGACCGGCAAGGCGGCGTCGACGCCTTTGACCAGTTCGTCGACCTGGAACAGATCTTCGGCCTCGCTGCCTTTTTCCTGGGCATGACCGACATACAGGGTGGGCATCAGTTGGTGGTCGCCCGCGCGGTAGAAAGTATCGGAAGGCATCAGCGCCACCTCGGGCGGCAACTTGAAGTTCTCGGTCGCCTTCGCCAGCTTCACCGCATCGAGTGTCTTTTCCTGGTTGGCGATGAGCGCGCAAGTCCAGGTCGCGACATAGCCAAACCAGTGCCTTGCCGTCGGAACCTTGCCGCCGTTGCGTTTGCGTATTCCGGCGACGAATTCCGCGACATGCGGGACGTTCGGCTGCTTCCAGTACCATTCAAAGACCCAGGTGCCGACCCTCGCATTGGGCGGCAGCCCGTCGAGCACCTCGAGTTCCTGCTGCGCGCCGGCAAGGTGAAAGCGCTTGTCGAGGCCGAACTGCACGGCCTGTTTCAGGGCGTTGATCATGTCCTGTCCGGCCTGCAGGAAGATGATAACGTCGGGGTTTGCCGCTTGCGCCTTGATCAGATACGAGGAGAAATCCGATGCCCCGAGCGGTACCAGGTCGGCGCCCACCTCGGTTCCGCCGAATTGTTTGAGACTGGCCTCGAAACCCTGCTGCAGGGTATGGCCGAAAGCATAGTCGGGGGTGATGAAATACCACTTCTTGCCGTATTTATTGAACAGTGTCTTGGCCACCGCATTGGTTTCCATGCGAGTCGTGTTGCACACGCGAAACACGTTCCAGTGGCAATCGCTGCCGGTGACCGCGTCGGTATGACCGCCGGTGACGACGTGGAAAATCCTGCGCTCGTTCGACACTTGGGCGGTCGCCAGGGCCATCGCTGAATTGACGTTGCCGAGCAGAAAATCAACTTTATCGCGATCGATCAGCTTGCGCGCCTTTTGTACCGCTGCGCCGGTATCGGCGCTGGTTGAATCCTCGACCACCAGTTGCACCTGGCGGCCGAGAATCCCGCCCTTGGCGTTGATCTGCTCGATCGCATATTCGCAACCGATCTGTTCGTTCTTGCCGAGTTCAGCATAGGTCCCGGTCAGCGGATCGTTGAGGCCGATCTTGATCGCCTGTTCGCCGCGGGCCTTGATGATGAATGGTCCGGTCATCTGCATGATGCCGACCGTGGCGGCGGCCTGGAGTATACGGCGCCGGCGCGGATTGATTGACTGCTCTGCCATCGTGCTTCTCCTTCTGCGTTGGTGGGTGATTGCGTCCAAAGCGAAACACTGGACGCGCCGATAAGAGCCGCGCACCTGAGTTATTTAGCCGAGCCGCAAAGGCCTCCTGCGTTCTCGCTTGATATCAGCAACCGATTGCCAACACGGCCGGGTACGCTGGCGGCCGTGTTGGCGCAACCGGGGTGTACCACAGACAAGATGAACGCGTACGCCGTGTGGAGACAAAGCATTCCGACACTGCCAACGGCAAAGTTATCTTCATTTTCGTTATGCCATCGGCAATAATCCATAAGCGTACCCAAGACGATTTCCGCTTCAGACTTTGATTTGATCGAGAAGGTTCCGTCAGCCCGGGCGCCAGGATCAATTCGATCGCCTGATCACCAGCCAGAGGCCCTCCGGCCTCCAAGACCGACGGCAATTAGTTGTGGCATGACAAGTTAACTCAGGCCATCAACTCGACCAGCGCGGACTCGTTTGGATGGCGGTCGCCGTGGGGCGCCCCTCGGCGTGGGAAGCCCTGGCGGGACGTCTACGGCGAACTGGGGCAAAGCGTCTGCTCACCCGCTTCGCGCCAGTTTGTGGGACCGGCCGCCCCATCTGAACGCGCGGTCTCGCAGCCGCCTTACCGGGTCGCCGCCGGCTGCGGGCTATTCTTCCCGGCTGGCTTGTCCGCCACCGCTTTTTCCGGGATCTGGACGAAGACCTCGTCGTTCTTGATCATTCCCAGCTCGAAGCGGGCGCGCTCCTCGATGGCGTCATAGCCCTGCTTGAGGTCGCGCACTTCGGCGTCGAGGCCGGCATTTCGAACTTCGAGTTTCTTGTTGTTTTCGCGCTGCTGCTGCAACTGCCGGTCCGCCTCCCAGACGCGCAGCCAGCCGCCCTTGCCGACCCACAGCGGGTATTGCAGGAGCACCAGCAGGGCGAGCAGCGCGACGGAAAGCCAGCGCATGGCGGGAGCGGCAATCGATCAGGCCATCAGCGCAGGTTGTAGAAAGCCTCGCGCCCCGGATAGGCGGCGGTATCGCCGAGATCTTCCTCGATGCGTAGCAACTGGTTGTACTTGGCAATGCGGTCCGAGCGCGACAGCGATCCGGTTTTGATCTGCAGCGCGTTCATGCCCACCGCAATATCGGCGATCGTCGTGTCCTCGGTTTCACCCGAGCGGTGCGAAATGACGGCGGTGTAACCGGCGCGCTTGGCCATCTCGATGGCGGCGAAGGTCTCGGTCAGCGTGCCGATCTGGTTGATCTTGATCAGGATCGAATTGGCGATGCCCTTCTTGATACCTTCCTTGAAGATTTTCGTATTGGTCACGAAAACGTCGTCGCCGACGATCTGGATCTTCTTGCCAAGACGGTCGGTCAGGAGCTTCCAGCCGTCCCAGTCGCCTTCGGCCATGCCGTCCTCGATCGAGACGATCGGGAAGGCATCGGCGAGGTTGGCGAGGTAATCGACGAGCTGCGCCGAAGTCAGCTGCAGCCCTTCGCCAGCCAGGTGGTATTTGCCGTCCTTGTAGAATTCGGAGGCCGCGCAGTCGAGGCCGATCAGCACATCCTCGCCGGGAAAGTAACCGGCCGTTTCGATCGCCTGCACCACGAGCTGCAGACCTTCGGCGTGGCTGGCGAGGTTGGGGGCGAAGCCGCCCTCGTCTCCCACCGCGGTCGAGAAGCCTTTCTTGTCGAGCAATTTCTTGAGCGCGTGGAAAACCTCGGCGCCGCAGCGCAGGGCTTCGCGGAATGAAGTCTGGCTCACCGGCAGGATCATGAATTCCTGGAAATCCAGACTGTTGTTGGCATGCTCGCCGCCGTTGATGATGTTCATCATCGGCACCGGCATCTGCATCGGGCCGGAACCGCCGAAATAGCGATAGAGCGGCAGGCCGGATTCCTCGGCGGCCGCCTTGGCCACCGCCATCGACACCGCGAGCATGGCGTTGGCGCCGAGACGGGATTTGTTCTCGGTGCCGTCGAGCTGGATCAGGGTCTGGTCGATGAACGCCTGCTCCTGTGCATCGAGCCCGATGATCGCTTCGGCAATTTCGGTATTGACGTGTTCGACGGCTTGCGTCACGCCCTTGCCGAGATAGCGCGTGGCATCGCCGTCGCGCAGTTCAATGGCTTCGCGTGAGCCCGTGGATGCGCCGGACGGCACGGCGGCGCGCCCCATTACGCCCGATTCGAGCAAGACATCGCATTCGACGGTCGGGTTACCGCGCGAATCCAGGATCTCGCGCGCGACGACATCAACGACAGAGCTCATGTTTCTTCCTTTATCAAGATGGCAGACCGTCAACAAGCAAGGTGTTTATCTCCGCTGCATTCGCGCATGCGGCACGCGCTGCTCCGTATTCGCTGGAATTATAGAACTTCTTCGCCTGCCCGGCCGAATCGAACTCGATGACGGTCAGATGTCCGGGCTTGGCCCACTTGCCTTCGAGCACTTCGCTGCGGCCGTCGCGGGCAAGATAGCATCCGCCATATTTCACGATCGCGGCTGCGGCCAGCTTCTCGTAAGACGCGTAAGCGAGCGGATCACTGACGCGGGCCTCAATCAGCAGATACGCCGGCATCATTGCATTTCTTCGAAACCATCCGATTTGACAGCGGCATCAAGCTTGACCAGCATCTTCAGCAAGCTCTCCATGCGATCCAGGGGCCAGTTGTTGGGCCCATCGGAAAGCGCCTTATCCGGATCCGGATGGGTTTCCATGAACAGGCCGGCAATGCCTGCGCCAATCGCCGCGCGCGCCAGCACCGGCACGAACTCGCGCTGACCGCCGGAAACGCTGCCCTGCCCGCCCGGCAACTGCACCGAATGGGTCGCATCGAAAACGATTGGGCAGCCGGTCGCGCGCATGATCGCCAGACTGCGCATGTCGGAGACGAGGTTGTTGTAACCGAAGGACGCGCCCCGCTCGCAAACCAGGATGCTGTCCGCGCCGCCGTTGGCGGCCTTGGCTTTGACAACGACATGCTGCATGTCGCCGGGCGCGAGGAACTGGCCCTTCTTGATGTTCACCGGTTTGCCGCAGGCGGCGACGGCGTTGATGAAATCGGTTTGCCGGCAAAGGAAAGCCGGCGTCTGCAGCACGTCGACGACGGCGGCGACGGCGGCGATATCCTCTTGCGTATGAACGTCGGTCAGGACCGGCACGCCGACCCGGCGGCGCACCTCGGCAAGGATATTCAGACCGGCATCGATGCCGGGGCCGCGCGCCGACTTGCCCGAACTGCGGTTGGCCTTGTCGTAGGAGGCCTTGAAAATGTAGGGCACGCCAAGGCGCGAACAGATTTCTTTCATTTGCCCGGCGACATCGACGCAGAGCGCGAGCGACTCGGCCGTGCACGGCCCGGCGATCAGGAAGAACGGCCGGTCCAGGCCAACGTCAAAACCGCATAGCCTCATTCATCAGCCTTGTAGGCGATCGCCGCTTTGACAAACGAAGTGAATAGCGGATGCCCCTTGCGCGGCGACGAGGTGAATTCCGGATGGAACTGGCAGCCGACGAACCACGGATGCGCGTTGGCACCTTCTTTCGGCAGTTCGACCATCTCGCACAAATCGATTCCGGGGGCGCGCCCGCCGACGATCAGGCCCTTGGCCTCGAGCTCGCCGAGCAGCGTGTTGTTGACTTCGTAACGATGGCGATGCCGCTCGACGATCTCGGACTGGCCGTAAATCTCGCGCACCAGAGTGCCGTCGCCGAGCGTACAGCGCTGCCCGCCGAGACGCATGGTGCCACCGAGATCGGAATTTTCATCGCGCTTTTCGATCTTGCCGCTCGCGTCCTGCCATTCGGTGATCAGGGCGATCACCGGGAAAGCCGTTTCCTTGTCGAATTCGGTGCTGTGCGCGCCGGCCATGCCGACGACATTGCGCGCGAACTCGATGACGGCGAGCTGCATACCGAGGCAGATGCCCAGATAGGGAATCTTGTTCTCGCGCGCATAGCGTATCGCCGCAATTTTTCCTTCGGTGCCGCGCCGGCCGAAACCGCCCGGCACCAGGATGCCGTCCATGCCGCTCAGCGGAGCACAGCCCTTGCTCTCGATCTCTTCGGAGTCGATGTAGTGGATGCTGACTTGGCTGTGCGTATAAATGCCGGCGTGCACCAGCGCCTCGGTCAGCGACTTGTACGATTCGGTAAGATCGACATATTTGCCGACAAAAGCAATGTTGACCGCGTGTTCAGGGTGCTCGAGCGAATGCACCAGATTCTTCCACAGCGAGAGATCGGCGGCCTTGGCAAGTATGTTGAGCTTGTGGCAGACGATCTCGTCGAGCATCTGGTCGTGCAGCATTGCCGGAATCTTGTAGATCGAGTCGGAGTCGAGCGCCTCGATCACCGCCTCGCGCTGCAGATTGCAGAACAGCGCAATCTTCGCCTTTTCCTCTTCCGGAATATGACGGTCGGCGCGGCACAGCAAAACGTCGGGCTGAATGCCGATCTCGCGCAGTTCCTTGACCGAATGCTGCGTCGGTTTGGTTTTGAGTTCGCCCGCCGTCGGGATGTAGGGAAGCAGCGTCAGATGCATGTAGCAGGCATTGCTGCGACCCTCCTGCAAGCCCATCTGGCGTATCGCCTCGAGAAAAGGCAGCGACTCGATGTCGCCGACCGTGCCGCCGACTTCGACGATGGCTACATCGGCACCTTCGGCGCCGTGCCGGATATGGGTCTTGATCTCGTCGGTGATGTGCGGGATGACCTGCACCGTCTTGCCGAGATATTCGCCGCGCCGCTCGCGCTTGATGACCGTTTCGTATATCTGGCCGGTCGTGAAGTTGTTGCGCTTGCCCATCTTGGCGCTGGTGAAGCGCTCGTAATGCCCGAGGTCAAGATCCGTTTCGGCGCCGTCCTCGGTGACGAAGACTTCGCCATGCTGGAAAGGACTCATCGTTCCCGGATCGACGTTGATGTAGGGATCGAGCTTGATATGGGTGATCTTGATGCCGCGGGATTCGAGAATCGCACCGAGGGAAGCGGCAGCGATGCCCTTGCCGAGGGAGGACACCACACCGCCGGTGACGAAGACGTATTTGGTCATGAAATTATCTGCAGCGGGAAAGCCGAATTGTATCCGAAAAACGGCGATCGCCAAAAGGGGAAGCGAAACGGTACGGCGAATTCCCAATCACCTTGTGCAGCCAGGACGCTCGTAATGGTTTATGATTAAAGCTTGACTCGACACACGGCGTGACGATCCCAAAATGACACAATGCGAGACAATTCGCGGCCCAGGTGCGGGCGCGGCGCTTTTTGCAAAAGCTTGTCGCACGGTGGCGTTGCTCGTTCTGGCAACGCTTGCGTTGAGTCTCGCAGCATGCAACAAGAGACCCGAAGGCAGCGCACCAGCGAAATCCGAAGCGGCGGCGGTCGCCGAAACGCCGCTTGCGCGCGCCGCCATTCAGGGCGATGACGAGGAAATCAAGGCGCTGCTCAAGGCCGGCGCAGACATCAACGCCAGCGACGCCTTGGGGATGACCCCGCTGCACCTGGCTGCCTTCTATGGTCGCGCGAGGACCAGCGAGTTGCTGGTCGATAGCGGGGCGGACATCAACGCCAAGGACCGCATCGGCATGACTCCGCTGCATGCCGCGGTAATCTCAGGCGGCAGACAGGAAGTCGAATTGCTGCTCGAAAAGAAAGCCGACATCAAAGCCAAATCGGATGTCGGACAGACCGCGCTGCATTATGCCGCGGCAACAGGACAACCGAAGCTCACGAAGTACCTGATCGAACACGGCGCCGATCCGCAGAGCAAGGATGCCGAGGGAAAGACGCCGCTCTTCTACGCCCTGCAGAACAAGCACCCGCAAACCGCCGCATTGCTCCAGCAATACCCGCCCAAGAACCTCCCGAAGGACCAACTACCCTAGGGTGTGTTCTCCTTCAGCGGGCGGATCACGTTGTTGCCAAATGCGCCCGAGACAAGGCGCGAGCTGAAGCCAATGGTTATTCCATTGGCGAGGCGAGCAACGCCGGATCGGGCGCATTTCGCAACAACCCGGAGGGCAAGCACCGGGCCGGGC
>CAISOB010000117.1 GCA_903886975.1 uncultured beta proteobacterium | reverse complement strand
TTCTTCCAGAGCACGTGTTCGCGCGCCAGGCGCGCCCAGTAGCCGGTGTAATCCCCCGCCGCTTCGGCACACAGCGCCCGGTAAGCAGCCATCCCCGAAATCGTCGCCCGCCTCACGAATTCGGCCGGCGGCTCAATCAACGATACAGATCCGTTCTCGGACATGTCCATCTCCTGTGCTGTGTTCAAAAGAGGTTGGTCGGGGCTATGCACAT
This sequence comes from uncultured beta proteobacterium, assembly GCA_903886975.1. GTDB lineage: Bacteria > Pseudomonadota > Gammaproteobacteria > Burkholderiales > Rhodocyclaceae > Propionivibrio. The sequence continues at coordinate 29,281 of CAISOB010000117.1, read as the reverse complement.
GAAACAAAACTGCTTACGGTTATCAGCCGGCGCCTTGGCGCTTAATGTCAATTCGATATGGCCTGTGCGAAGGGCGATGATTCGAATGCTCCCCATCTTACACATCAATCACATAATCTCAAGTGCGGAAAGCGCCGGCATAACCGTCGGCGAACGGCTCCGGCAATAGTTCACGGGTTGCCGACAAGTTGCGCGCAGGACGCCAAAATGCGACTGGCGAAGCTTCCGAGCGACCGGTTCGGAAGCAACCCCCCGCCCTTTCGCCCACTCAAGCCATAGAGTTTCGCCACCGTTGTAAAGAGCATTTCTTCCAGTTCATCGTCGGGGCGTTGGCAGACCTCCGCATGAACCTTTTCGGCAATCTCCACGAACAATTCGACAAGCCGTGGATCAAAATGATGCCCGCTCTGGCGGTGCAGGAGTTCCATCGCCGCTTGCGGCGAGGTCGCTTCCTTGTACGAACGCCGGGACGTCAAGGCGTCGAAGACATCGGCAATCGCGAAGATGCGCGCCAACAGTGGAATTGCCAATTCGCGCAAGCCCAAGGGGTAGCCGCTGCCATCCCATCTTTCGTGGTGGCAGGCCACGATTTCGCGCGAGTCGTCCAGCCAGTCCGCCTTGGAAATGATGGCGCTGCCGATGGCCACATGTTCGCGCATGATGAGCGTCTCCTTATCCGTCAGCAGACCGGGTTTGCGGAGAATGCTATCGGGAGTGCCGATCTTTCCGATGTCGTGCAGAAATGCGCCGGCGATCAAGGGCCGGATATCGACGGCCGCCAATCCGGCAGCTCGCGCCAATGCGAGGGAATACCACGTGACCCTCAGGTTATGGGCGTTGGTATCGCTGTCCCGATAAGTGATGGCACCGCCCAGCACTTCGAGGAGTTCCAGGTTGCCACGCAACACGTCGCTCGACGCTTTGAGCAGATTCCGATTGAGCCTAACCAGAAGCGGGAATAGCACGCCGCCCGTGACGAGGACGGCGATCATGATCATCAGCACTGAACGCGTTACGTTTTCTCTGATATTGGCGACAGCTTCGTCCGGCACATCGTAGACGCCCTCGAAGTAACCATAGGTTAGTCCGTCTTTCTGGAATGGCAGGATAACCAGGAGGTAGGCATCCTTGCCGATGTCCATGCGTTCATAATACGGCTCGCTGCCATCGGGAAATCCATGCTGGCGCTCATCGAGGGCCGCCTCCACATATTCCCGCCCGGGCTTCACGAATTCGAAAGTCTTCAGACGCGACGCATCGTAGAGTTCCACGATCGGAAAATCGTCCTTGAAGTGCTTCACGATGCCCGCCTGAATGCTTTCCCTAGACTGTGCGAAATAGGATGCGTTCGGCATGTGTTCGGCGGTAAAGCCATTGGCCCGGGCAACGGCCATTTCGCCGATACGGTCATCGATGCGCGCGATCTCGAGCCACCAGTCAGCGGCTCCAAGAACCGTGGCGAGCAGTACCACGGCAGTAGCCAGGCGCCAGGAAGCCTTACGATATGTTCCTGAAGAATCCATGAACTTTCTGCACCGGATGGAAGTCTTGCGGAAACCGTGCCGTTCAGAAACCGAAGCACGGAGCATCCAAGGAAAGGCGTTTGCCGTCAGATTTGAATGTCCGTAATCTATCGGGCATGCGCCCGCTCTCAAATACCCGGAATCGGGTATTCGCGTTACCTTTGCATTCGACTGTGTGATTTTCTGTCGTGCGGCTCGGCAGGCTATCCGCCATTCCCCGGCGCGCGGGCGCGAAATTCAATGATGCGTGCATTGCGAACCGCGCTCCGCTTCGGCTTCTCACGCGGCGGATGCGCAACGCCCCGCCCGTACCGAACGACCTCCTGCAGCTCCTGATAGAGCTCAAAATAACTGTCCCACATCAAGGACTGGATCTTCAACAGCGCACCGAGCGGCGAGCGCGAACGGCGACGGATTCCGTCCACGCGGAACTGCAACTGGCGAAGACGAAACTGGGTCTTCTGCGGCGCGCGCGCGATGCAGTCTTCGATCATCGCGCTGCGCAGTTCTTCAAACGCGCCGGGGTCATCGAGCGCCAGTTGCATCAGAATTTCATGACTCGGAAGCGCCACCGCTGATTGCTGCTGGTACATATCGGATCTCCTCTTGTACCCACGCACCCTGTCGATATGACCGCCAATTCCTGAAAATGTTGTCGCTATTTTCCAGCGGCGATGACATGAAAGGTCACCCGAATCTCGTTGGCAACGACGCCGAAGTCGGCCCAGGGACCTTCGCCGATGGAAAAATCGGCGCGCTTGATGACGAAGGCACCGTCGAAAGCGGCGTTACCGCCCTCCACGGCCACCGTGATCGGCGCGCTGACCGGCTGAGTGCGGCCCTTGAGCGAGAGCTCGCCCGCCACGTCATAGCGATTGCCACCGAGCGGCGTGATGCGACTGGAAGTGAAATGGGCGACCGGATGGGCGCGAGTATCGAACCACTGCTTGCCGGCCACTGCGTCGTCGCCTTCCGGCGAGCCGGTGTCGATGCTGGCCAGGTCGACATCCAGATTGACGGACGCGTTGGACACCTTAGCCGGATCAAAGCGTACTTGCCCAGTGAATTTTCTGAATCGGCCCTGCATGGCGACATTCATCTGCTTGTAGGTAAAGCCCAGGCTGCTTTTGTCAGGCTGCAGCGCATTGAACTCGAGCGCGTGGCCGGTTAGCGGCAGGCCAATGGCGCCGGCCAGCGACGCGATGACAAAAAGTTTCTTCATGCCTTCTTCTCCCTGGCGAGTCGAATCAGCGCTTCCCGCGGCACGGAAGCATGCGCGTGAGCACGTCATCCGTGTCGATGAAGTGATGCTTCAAGGCCGCTGCCACGTGGCCAATGACCATCGCCGCGAGCAGCAGGTTCAAGCCCCAGTGCAGCGTTTGCAGTTGCTCGCCCAGTTCCCTGTTCCTGTGCAGCAGATCGGGAATCGGCAAAACGCCGAAATACACCGTCTGGACGCCCTTGGCCGAGCTCATCAGCCAACCCGAGAATGGAATGGCGAACATCAATAGGTAGAGCAAGCGATGGCCACCGTGGGCGAGCATCTGTTCGCCCCTGCGCATATACCCGGGCAATGGCGGGGCGCGATGCCCAATTCGCCAGGCCAGACGCACGCTGGCCAGAATGAACAAGGTCACGCCAGTCCACTTGTGCCAGGAAAAGAGTTTCAGCTTGATCGGCGACAAAGGCAGTCCGGCCATGTAGAAACCCAGGGCAAACATGCCGATCAGCGCGAAAGCCATCAGCCAGTGCAGCATGATGGCGACCGTTGTATATTTGTTCATGTCGGAATTTGGACCCGCCGCAGCCGGAAAGATTGCACGCTGCACATCGCCGGACCGGCGTTGCGATCTTCGCCCGAATATTTGCCATACTTGGCGCCGTGGCAGTCAGCCAATCCGCCCATTCGAACGATACGCGAAGGAGAAGCGCCATACACGGCATCATCAAACTGGTTCTTGCCGCGGCCTTGTTGCTGGCCGGCGCGGCGCTCGCGCAGAGCGATCGTCCGGACATCAGCTTTACGGTGACGCGTGTAGGCGAGTTCCTCCACACCGACGCGCACGTCGATTTGCCGGTTGCGCCGGCCGTGGTTTGGGCGGTGCTCACCGATTACGAAGGCTATCCGCATTTCATTTCCAGCATGCGCGAATCGAAGATCGTGGCGCATCGTCCGGACGGCCCGGTGGTTGCGCAGAAAGGCAGCTTCAGCTTCCTGTTCTTTGTGCAGGAAATCGACGTTCGCCTGCAGGTTTCCGAGTTTCCGCCGCACATCATCGAATCGCGAGCGATCGACGGCGATTTTCGTGTGATGGAAGGCCGTTATGAACTTCTCCAGGACGGCAACGCGGTCCGCCTGTCCTATAGCGGGCGATTGCAGCCGAACTTCACCTTGCCGCCGATCATCGGTACGCGCATCGTGCGTTATATCCTCTTGCAGAACTTGCGCGAGATGGTCGATGAAATACTCCGTCGTGATGCGGCGACGCGCGCGGCGCGATAGATCGGCCGCGCGGCTCAGGCTTCCTTCAGCCGCGCAATGAAACGGCTGATGCGCTTGGCATTGACGCCAAAGTCGCTGCCGCCGACCCGCGACTCGGAGCGCAGGTCAATCTTGCTGCCGCCGGCCGAAGCGCTGATCCTGACGACGACGTCGTCCTTGAAGCCGAACAGCAGCGAAGTGTCCGTCGCTTCGATGCGCAATGCCGACCGCTTGGCGTCGACGATGGCCCAGCCCATGTCGCGCGCGACGCGCAGCGCTTTCTCGAAGGCCTGATCGGGCGTCGCCGCCAGCACGGTGGGGGTCACCTCGGGATAGGCCTGCGCCTGCAGCGGTGCCGTCGCCGCATCGTAGCGTGTCGAATTGCGCGCGCCTTCGCGCAAGGGCAGCACGGCAACGAATTGCGGCGGATCGACCGTGTCGGTGCTGATGTCATGGATGTGCGGCAAGTGCTGGACGCGATACCAGAGTACGGCGGGAGGCGCCGCCGCCAGCAAACCGACGGCCGAACTCAGGAGAAAGACCGCGGTCGCCCGGTTCGAGCGCTGGCGCGATGCCAGCCAGGCAGCGAGAGAGGAGACCGCGAACACAATGGCCGCTGTGGTGGCCGCCCAGCGCATCGTCTGCAGCCCCGGGCCGAGCGCGACCAGGCCGAAGCGGTAGGCCGGACCGGCGAGCAGTTCAAATAAGACGCAGATGACCGCCAGCACGAGCGCGAGCCAGGCCGCTTGCAGCAGACGGGGCCCGATGCCGACTCGCCCGTCTGTCGGCGTGTCGTGAAACGGCGCGGACTGGCGATCGGGATGGATATTTTCGTTCATCGCACGCGCTGTCAGCTCGGTTTGCTGGCCGCCACGTGCTTCTGCTTGTAGTCGGTGATCTTTTCCTTGAGTTCGCGATATTCATCGCACGAGGCGGTGCACAATTTGCCGAGCGCTGCCAACTGTTCTTCCGCTTTCGGCAGATTGCCGACAATCAGGTAGGCTTCGCCCAGATATTCGCGGATGCCGGTATGCTTTGGGTTCAGACTCAGGGCGCGATCGTAATGCTTGAAGGCAATCTCCAGGTTGCCGCGCTGGCGTTCGGCATAACCGAGGTAGTTGAAGGCATCGGCGTTCTTGTCATCGCGCGCGACGACCTTGGTCAAGAGGTCGATCGCACGCGGCCAATCCTTCGCGTCGATGGCTTTTTCCGCCCGCGTGTAATCCGGATCGACCGCTTTCGCCGGCGTCGACGAGGCGTTGCTGTCGCTGCCGACGGGAAAGGCCGGCGAAGAAAGCGCCGCCGCTGCGGCTAGGGCAAACAACAGGGCCAGACTGCGCAGATTCAGATCCATGCTCTTTCTCCTTGAGTGACTCTAGCGATTGCGTGGCGAGGCGATGGGCGCCGAGGACCCTTCAACGGAAGTTTAGAACCGGTATTGGCATAAAAGGTTCGACATAAGAGACAATCCCCCATGGTGTGGCGCGGCGAACCACGCACGGCGAAAGCTGTCAGCTAGTGGAAGGACTATGACGGAGAACAATCGATGCTGAATATCCCACGCAATGACAGGCTGCCAGACAAGCCGCGCCGACTAGCCGCAATCGGCCTGAGCACCCTGCTTCTCGCTATGACGGGCTGCGCGACGCAGCCCCCGATTCCCGTAGGGACTTCCGGCACGCTTCCGGCAGGCCCTGTCGTTGCAACTCAAGCGGCGCCGGCGAATGCGATTCGCTATCAAATTGATCCCAATCTCTCGGACGTTCGCTTTCTTGTCTTTCGCGCCGGGCCGCTGGCCAGACTAGGCCATAACCATGTCATTCAGGCCAGGAACATACGCGGCGAAATCCGCCTGGCCGACGATATCCGCCGGTCCAGTTTCACGATCGCACTGCCGGTGAAGGATTTCCTGGTCGACGCCGCGCAGGCAAGAGCGGACGAAGGCGAAGCCTTCTCCCCGCAACCGGACGGCGAGGCGATTGCCGGAACCGCCGCGAACATGCTCGGCGAAAAAGTCCTCGATGCCGCCAGCTATCCGACCGTAGACATCAAGTCGCTTGCAGCGAACGGCCCTCCCTGGGGCATGGACGTGACCCTGAGCGTCACGCTGCACGGTACGGCGCGTGAAATGACGGTCCCGACGGCGCTTGAATTGAGCGGCGAGACGCTCGTCGCGACCGCATTCTTTGCGTTCAAGCAAACCGACTTCGGCGTCACCCCGATGAGCGTCCTCGGCGGCGGCCTGCAGGTAGACAATACGGTCAAGGTGCGGATGCGCATCGTCGCCAGAAAAGCCACGGTGCAGTGAGCGGCCCCAGAGGCGCAGCGTGAACGACGATCAGGCGTCGGGAACGAAGCGGTAGCCGATGCCGGCTTCGGTGATGATGTGTTTGGGCATCGACGCATCGGCTTCGATCTTCTTGCGCAGGTTGGCCAGATGCACCCGGACGTAGTGACTGTCTTCGGTATGGCCCGGCCCCCAGACGACCTTGAGCAACTGCTTGTGCGTCACGACGCGGTTCGGTTGCGCGACAAGGTGCGTCAATAGGCGATACTCGATCGGCGTGAGGTGCACGGTTTGGCCGCCGCGTTCGACCAGGCGATGAACCAGATCGATGCACACCTCGCCGAAGCGAATCGTCGAATCGCCGTCCGCCGTTTGCTGCGTATGCCGCCGCAGTTGCGCGCGCACGCGCGCCATCAGTTCGCCGGCGCCGAACGGTTTGACCAGATAGTCGTCGGCCCCGGCGTCGAGCGCCGCGATCTTGTCCGCTTCGCTGCTGCGCGCCGACAAAATGATGACCGGGCAAGCCGACCAAGTGCGCAGTTCGCGAACGAAATCGACGCCGTCGCCGTCGGGCAGGCCGAGATCGAGGATGACCAGTTGCGGCCGCCGCGTGCCCGCTTCGATCAGGCCGCGCTTGACGCTGTCGGCTTCGAACGCTTCGAGCCCTTCGCTCTCGAGCGCCATGCGCACGAAGCGCCGGATGTCGGCTTCGTCCTCGATGATCAGGACTCTTGAATTGACTTCGCTCATTTCTCCAATTCGCTTATCGCATCGACGACGGGAGACATGCCGCCATCATCACTGGGCGGCTCGCCGCGCGGCAGGGTCAGAATGAAGCTTGCGCCGCCGCCGCTGCGTGTCACGCCGCGTATCGTTCCGCCATGAGCCTGCATGATCGCGCGGCAGATGGCAAGCCCCAAGCCGACCCCGGGGGTTGCGCTCTCGCTTTTGCCACGTGCAAATTTCTCGAACATCGCCTCTTCCCGGCCGCTCGGCAAACCCGGTCCGCGATCATTGACGCTCAGCAGCACGTTCTCGCTGTCGGCGTGCGCCTCGATCTCGATCGGCGTGGCGGGCGGCGTGTATTTGCTCGCGTTCTCGAGGAGGTTAACCAGCACGCGTTCGATCAGAACGGCATCGAGGTGCACCAAGGGCAGATCCGGCGCCAGACGAACCTTGAACGGATGCCCGTCAAGCAAGGCGGCGGATGCGGCCACCGCGCTACCGACCACTTCTTCGAGCGGTTGCCATTGCCGGTTCAATTGCACCGCGCCCGACTCGAGGCGAGCCATCTCGAGCAGATTGACGACCAGGGCGTTCATGCGCATCGCCGAATTGCGCATCGCTGCCACCAGTTCCTGCTGCTGCGGCGTCGGCGGCGGGCTGGTCATTTGCAACGTATCGGCGAATCCGACGAGCGAAGCGAGCGGATTGCGCAGATCGTGCGAAATCGCCGACAGCAGCGAGTTGCGTAGGCGTTCCGACTCTATCTGCAAGGTAGACTTTTGCGCCACATCAAAATAGTGAATGCGTTCGATCGAGATCGCCATCAGCGAAGCGCAGGTGTCGAGCACGCGCCGCTGCTCGCGGCCAAGCAGCCCGGTTTCCTTGGGCTCGATGGCGATGACGCCGCGCAGGCGCATCGTCGCTTTCAGAGGCAGCACGAGGCACTTGCTGGCTGGCAGCGTGTCGGTGCCGCGCCCGGCGGGCTCGCCGTGCTCGAACGACCATTGCGCGACGCCAATATCAACCTCAGTCGTGGCACCGGGCATGACCTTGAGTTGGTCCTGCTCGTCGGCGATCAGCACCGCCGTCCTGAAAGCGAACTCCACTTCGAGAAAGCGCGTCGCGATTTCGGCGACCTGCTCGACGATCAGCGCCGCCGAGAGATCGCGCGACATTTCATAGAGTCCGCTGACGCGCCGCTCGCGTTCGGTCACCGCCTCGACCTGAATCTTCAAGCCGGCCGTCAGTTGGCCGACAACCAGCGCGACGACCAGCATCACGGCGAAGGTGACCAGGTACTGGACGTCGGATACGGCGAACGAAAATCGCGGCGGAACGAAGAAGAAATCGAACAGCCCGACGCCGACGAAAGCGGCGAAAACGGCCGGACCGCGGCCGAAGGTCAGCGCTACGCCGACGACGGCGAGCAAGAACAGCATGACAATGTTGGTGAGTTCAAGCACGCCGAGCAGTGGCGTCGCCAGCACGGCGGTCAGGCTGCAAGCGACGATGGCGGCAGCATACCCGGTCCACCGCACTTGCGGACGGACAATGGCTTTGTCATCGCCGGAATCCTTGGTCGGCATTCGCGCCGGCAGGGCGATGCGCAGCACGTCAAGGTCATCAGCCTCGGCTTCAATCGCTTCGCCGAGCGAGCGGCGCCAGGGCCAATGCCACCCATGTTCCGATCGCCCGACCAGCAGTCGCGAGAGATTGTGCTCGCGCGCGTAGCGCACCAGCGCCGGAGCAATCGCCGGCGCTGAAAGCTCGATGCTTGTCGCGCCAAGATCCTGCGCGAGCTTGAGAACGCGCAGCATGCCCTGACGGCGCCGTTCGTTGGTTTCGCGCCGGGTCGGCGATTCGACATGGACTGCGTGCCAGGAAACACCAAGCTGGGCGGCCAGGCGGGCGCAGGCACGGACGATCTTCTCACCGTGCTCGCCCGAGCCGACACAGGCGAGCAAGGACTCGCGGTTGCGCCAGACGGCTGCCGCCGAAGTCTGCGAACTGAGGCTGCGATAAGCCTGCATCTCACCATCGACGCGGTCGGCGGTACGGCGCAAGGCCAACTCGCGCAGCGCCAGGAGATTACCCTTGCGGAAGAAATTCCTCGTCGCCTGCTCGGCCTGTTCCGGCAGATACACCTTGCCCTGGCGCAGACGCTCGAGCAACTCGTCGGGCGGCAAATCGACGACGACGACCTCGTCGGCCTTGTCGAAGACGCGATCCGGAACCGTTTCCCACACGCGGATTCCGGTAATGCCGCTGACGATGTCGTTGAGCGTTTCGAGATGTTGAACGTTGACCGTCGTATAGACGTCGATGCCGGCCGCCAGCAACTCCTCGATATCCTGCCAGCGCTTCGGGTGGCGCGAGCCCTGCGCGTTGGAATGGGCCAGTTCGTCCATCAGGATAATCCCCGGCTTGCGTGCCAGCGCGGCGTCGAGATCGAATTCCTTGAGGATGTGGTCGCGATAGGCAATCTCGCGCAGCGGCAGCCGCTCGAGGCCATCGGCCATGACCTCGGTCTCCATGCGGCCATGCGTTTCGACGACGCCGATGACGACATCGACATTGTCTAGGAACTGCTGGCGCGCAACGCCGAGCATTGCATAGGTCTTGCCGACACCGGCCGAGGCGCCGAAGAAGATCTTCAGCTTGCCGCGCTTCGCCCTGGCCTCTTCGGCGTTGAGGCGGTCGAGCAACTGGTCAGGGTCGGGACGTTGATCTGGCATTCCTGGCTTGATCCTTTAAACCTGCCAACTCGTTTGCGGTCGAGCTTGGGAAAATTATATCGCCGATGGATGGCTGAAAGCGTTGTTATTCAGATTGAAGACATGGCCGCACTCAGGGCGTGTGCCAGGCATAATGGGCCAGCGCCGGCGCCTGGCTGGCGATGCTCGAGGCAACGATGAAGGTTTCGCACCCCGGAAAATCGCCCAGGGCCAGCGCCAGACTGACTGCCGCGGCGCCGGCAACGGCGAGGCGCACCGGCTTGGCGTGGGCGCGCAAGAATCCCCGGATCGCTTCGACGCTCAGGCGCGTTGCCGGGAATTTGAGCACGCCTATTGTCTTGCCGTTCTCCAGAGCGGCGATTTCATAGGCATCCTTCTTCGACGCGATGCCGATGCACAGGTCGCTGGTCATTGGATGCGCAAAGAGCGCGGTGTCGAGTTCACGAAACGGGGCTCCGGGAATCGAACAGTCGCTTGATTTCCGACGTGTCGCGGGCCGTGTGCAAGTGCTCGCGGAAAACCGGATCCGAGAACATTTGCGCCGCTTCCGCCAAGATCGCCAAATGGTCCTCGGTCGCCTGCTTGGGAACCAGCAGAACGAGAATGTCGGACACAGGTCTGCCGTCCGGCGCGGCGAAAGCAATGCCTTGCCGTAGGCGCACATAGGCGACCTGGATTCGCCCGAGGTTTCTGACACGTGCGTGCGGGATTGCCACGCCCCGACCGATGCCGGTCGATCCGGCCTCTTCCCGACGCGCGAGACTCTCCATCACCCAGGTCTGCGGTAGGCCATGCTCGCGCTCCATATGCCGGCCGATTTCCGCAAAGAGCTGCTCCTTGTCGGCAACGTCGAGTTCGATCAGAACGTCCTCTAATCCGAGCAGATCGGCGAGCGCGGGCGATGCAGCCTTTTCGACCGGTTGCTTTAGCGAGGCCGATTCGACCCAGCGGTGTGGCGCTAGCCATACGCGGCTGTTCATCGGCGAAGAACCCCCGTGCTCAATGCAGCGCATCGAGCGCAAGATTGAGTTCGAGAACGTTGACCGTCGGCTCGCCGAAGACGGTCCATTGACGCTCGACCGTGTTCTTCGCGACCAGGTCTTTGACCACCTTCGGGTCAAGCTTGCGCGCGCCGGCGACGCGCTCGACCTGATACTCGGCCGCGGCCGGACTGATTTGCGGATCGAGCCCGCTCGCCGACGCCGTGACCAGATCGACCGGAATCGGCCGCTTGTTATTCGGATCGGCGGCCTTCAGCGCTTCGATTCGGCCCTTGACAGCATCGACCAGGGCCGGGTTGAGCGGCCCCAGGTTCGAACCGCCCGACGCCGTGCCGTTGTAGGGCTGCGGCGAAGTCGCCGACGGCCGACCCCAGAAATATTTCGGGTCGGTAAAATTCTGGCCGATCAGGCGCGAACCGACCGCCTTGCCGTCCTTGACGATCAGGCTGCCGCCCGCGGCGTCGGGGAAAGCGACTTTGGCGATGCCGGTGACCAGCAGCGGATAGACGATGCCGGTCACCAGCGAGAGCAGGATGAAGAGGCTGATGGCCGGGCGTAGCAATGTTTTCATGACGATTCTCCGAAGGGTCCGCAAGCTTTAGGCCAGACCGACGAGCGCAATGAGCATGTCGATCGCCTTGATGCCGATAAAGGGAATGATGACGCCGCCGACGCCGTAAATCGCCAGGTTGCGGCGCAGCAGCGTCGCCGCGCCGAGCGGCCGGTACTTGACGCCTTTCAATGCCAGAGGAATCAGGAAAACGATGATCAGGGCGTTGAAAATCACCGCCGAGAGGATCGCCGACGACGGACTGGCGAGTCCCATGACGTTGAGTGCGGCAAGCTGCGGATAGGTGGTGACGAAAGCCGCCGGAATGATCGCGAAATACTTGGCGACGTCGTTGGCGATCGAAAAGGTCGTCAGCGAGCCGCGCGTCATCAGCATCTGCTTGCCGGTTTCGACAACCTCGATGAGCTTCGTCGGGTTGGAATCGAGATCGACCATGTTCCCGGCTTCCTTGGCCGCCTGCGTGCCGGTGTTCATCGCCACGGCGACATCGGCCTGGGCCAGCGCCGGCGCGTCGTTGGTGCCGTCGCCGGTCATCGCCACGAGGCGGCCTTCGGCCTGATACTGGCGGATCAGCACGAGCTTGGCTTCCGGCGTCGCTTCGGCGAGAAAATCATCGACGCCGGCTTCGGCGGCAATCGCGGTCGCGGTGATGCGGTTGTCGCCGGTGACCATGATCGTCTTGATGCCCATCTTGCGCAGCTCGGCGAAGCGCTCCTTGATGCCGCCCTTGACGATGTCTTTCAACTCGATGACACCGAGGACGCGCGCCTTGCCGTTCGCCGCTTCGGAAACCACCAGCGGCGTGCTGCCGCGGCGAGCGACGGCTTCGACCTGGACCGACACCGATTTCGGGAAGTTGCCGCCCAAAGCTTCAACCTGCTTCATGATCGCTTCGGCAGCGCCCTTGCGGATCTTGCGCTCGCCCATGTCGACTCCGCTCATGCGCGTGTTGGCCGAGAAATGGACGAAATGCGCATCGAGTGCCTGGATGTCGCGTTCGCGCAACTGGAAGCGCTGCTTGGCGAGGACGACGATGCTGCGCCCTTCGGGCGTTTCGTCGGCGAGCGAAGCGAGTTGCGCGAGGTCGGCAAGTTCGGCTTCGCTGACCCCGTCGGCCGGCAGGAAGCTTGATGCCTGGCGGTTGCCGAGCGTGATCGTTCCGGTCTTGTCGAGCAGCAGCACGTCGACGTCGCCCGCCGCTTCGACGGCGCGGCCCGAGGTGGCGATGACGTTGGCCTGCATCATGCGGCTCATCCCGGCGACGCCGATTGCCGAGAGCAGGCCGGCAATCGTCGTCGGAATCAGGCAGACCAAGAGGGCGATCAGCACGGTGATGGTGATCGGCGTTCCGGCCTGTGCCACATCGACGGAAAACAGCGAATACGGCAGCAGGGTCACCGTCACGCCGAGGAAGACGATGGTCAGCGCGACGAGCAGAATGGTCAGCGCGATTTCATTCGGTGTCTTTTGGCGCTTGGCGTTTTCGACCATGGCGATCATGCGGTCGACGAAGGTCTCACCGGGATTGGCGGTGACGCGGATGACGATCCAGTCGGAGAGCACGCGCGTGCCGCCGGTAACCGAAGAAAAGTCACCGCCGGATTCGCGGATCACCGGCGCCGATTCGCCGGTAATCGCCGATTCATCGACCGAGGCGACGCCTTCGACGACTTCGCCGTCGGCCGGGATGACCTCCTGCGCCTGGACCAGGATCGCGTCGCCCTTGCGCAAATCGTCGGCCTGCACCATTTGCCATTTCTCGCCGAAATGCGGCTCGGGCAGCTTCTTGGCCCAGGCCTGTTTCTTCAGGCCGCGCAGGGACGCGGCCTGCGCCTTGCTGCGCCCTTCGGCGAGCGCTTCGGCGAAATTGGCGAAGAGCACGGTAAACCACAGCCACAGGGTGATGGCCAGGATGAAGCCGGCCGGTGCCTCGCCTTGGCCTTTGAGCGCCTGAATCCACAGGATGGTGGTCAGGATGCTGCCGACATAGACGACGAACATCACCGGGTTGCGCCACTGGATGGTCGGGCTGAGCTTCTTGAACGCTTCGCCGATGGCCGGCAAGGCGAGTTCAGGATCAAACAGCGTAAATGTCTTGCGTGTCATTTTTTATCTCCAGTGGCTCAGTGCGCGGCGAACAGCTGCAGGTGCTCGATCACCGGACCGAGCGCCAGCGCCGGAACGTAGTTCAAGAGACCGACGAGCAGAACGACGCCGATCAGCAGGGCGACGAACAGCGGCCCGTGCGTCGGCAGCGTGCCTTCGGTGACGGCCAGGCGCTTCTTGGCGGCCAGCGATCCGGCCATGCCGAGCACCGGAACGATGACGCCGAAACGACCGAACCACACCGCGATGCCGAGCATGACGTTGTAGAAAGGCGTGTTGGCCGAAAGACCCGCAAAAGCGCTGCCATTGTTGTTGGCCGCCGAGGTGAAGGCGTAGAGGATTTCCGAGAAGCCGTGCGCGCCCGGATTGGCGATGCCGGCGCGGCCGTCGACGGCCATTACGGCAATCGCGGTGCCGATCAGCACCAGAAGCGGCGTCACGAGGATGGCGATCGAGGTCATCTTCATTTCATAGCTTTCGATCTTCTTTCCCAGGTACTCGGGCGTTCGGCCGATCATCAGGCCGGACAGGAAGACCGCCATGATGGCAAAGACCAGCATGCCGTAGAGGCCGGTGCCGACGCCGCCGAAAACGACTTCGCCGAGCTGCATCATCACCAGCGGAATCATGCCGCCCAAAGGCGTGAATGAATCGTGCATGGCGTTGACCGCGCCGCACGAAGCACCGGTGGTGATCGTCGCGAACAGGCCCGAATCGGCGATGCCGAAGCGCGTCTCCTTGCCCTCCATATTGCCGAAGGAAGGATCGACGCCGAGTTGCGTGATCAGCGGATTGGCCTGCTGTTCGAAATGCATTGCCGCGCCAGCCATGACGACGAACATCAGGACCATGGCGGCGAGCACCGCCCAGCCCTGGCGCGTATCACCGACAATACGCCCGAAGGTGTAGCTAAGCGCTCCGGGAATCAGGAAGATCGACAGCATCTGGATAAAGTTGGTGAGCGGCGTCGGGTTCTCGTAGGGATGCGCCGAGTTGGCGTTGAATAAACCGCCGCCGTTGGTGCCGAGCATCTTGATCGCTTCCTGCGAAGCGACCGGACCCATCGGCAGGCTCTGCGTCTGCGTTTCGGCCGGCTCGGTGACTGGATTTCCCTTCTCGTCCTTGAGCGGCTGGCCGTCGGGACCGTTCTTCGGGTTGTCGTACTTGGTCACTTCGACCGTCGTCACGTCCTTGTAAGCGTCGAAATTCTGAATGGCACCCTGGCTGGTTAGGAACAGCGAATAAACGACGCAGATCGGCAACAGTACGTAAAGCGTGATGCGCGTGAGATCAACCCAGGCGTTGCCGACGGTCGCCGCGCTGTGACGCGCGAAGCCGCGGATCAGCGCGATGACGACGACGATGCCGGTCGCCGCCGAGAAGAAGTTCTGCACGGCAAGCGCCAGCATCTGCGTCAGGTAACTCATCGTCGATTCGCCGCTGTAGCCCTGCCAGTTGGTGTTGGTGACAAAACTCACTGCCGTGTTGAACGCCGAATCGGGGCTGACGTTGGCGAAAGCCTGCGGATTGAGCGGCAGCCACAGCTGCAGGCGCTGCAGGGCGTACACCGCGAGCGCGCCGAGGAAGTTGAAAAGCAGAATGGCAAAGGCGTATTTCAGCCAGCCCATCTCCTCGTCCTGGCGGACGCCGCACAGACGATAGAGCGGCCTCTCGATGCCGCCGTAGAAATTCAGCTCGCCTTCCATCACCTTGGCGATGTAGGTGCCGAGCGGCTTGACGGTGAGCAGCAGGACGACCAGATAGAGTCCGAGAAGAATCCAGGCATGGTTGCTCATGAAAAGTCCTCCGGATTGAGCAGCGCGGCGATCAGGTAGACGAGCAGGCCGGCGGCGACGATGCCGCTGAGAATGTAGAGCCAGGTCATTTGGCACCCCCGAGGCGCGCGCAGCCGACGGCCATGCCGATCAGCAGGGCGAAAAACACTCCAATGACAATGAGATAAACCAGATCCATGGTCACGCTCCTTATGGTCAATTCGACAATAACCACTTTAGTTCTGTTGTTATATAAAAGCTGTAAAGATATGAATATTTCATATCAAGAAAGTGTTAAGAGGACGGCGTCGGCCGCATCGACCGCCCGGCGCCGTCGCGCAGTTTCATTGCCTTTGGCCGCTCAGGGTCATTCCCGGGCGCACGGAAGCCGATCGCCTATCAATGGCCGAAGATCCACAGGTTTTGGCCTTCCCGATCCGCTCGGCCACAAGAACGATCAATCCCAATACCGTGACGACAGCCGCCACGACGATCAATCGCAGCAACATCGGGTGGGCAAACAGTTGCGCCAGTATTGCAGATATTTCCGTTGTCATAATCAGTTCTCCAATTCAAGTCAGCGCGATTTCGATATGCGGCATGGCGGCGAACGAAAACTGCGCTCATCACCTGCCTCCACGTGTTCAAGGAATCGATCTGCGGCGGTGAGCCACGCGATGCCATGGACACGCACTCATGCTAGAGGGCGTTGTATCAAGTCGGTGAAAAGATATGGAAAGGTCATATCAAGAATGCGTAAAGAAAGTCGGCGCTGCGTCTCTCGAAGCATTCAAGCTTTCGACGATTGCTGGCGCGCCTAGGTAGCCAGTGCAGACGCCGCGCATTTCGCAACGAGGGCCTCGAATTCTTCAGCCGGCAACGGCGGACTAAACAGATAACCCTGCATGAAGTCGCACTGGTGCACACTGCTCAGCGCGCGGCGTTGCGCGGCAGTTTCGACGCCCTCGGCGACCACCCGCAAGTTGAGGCTGTGCGCCAGATTGATGGTCGCCGCGCAGATCAGGGCCGCGCTCGCGTCGGTCTCGATGTTCATCACGAAGGAACGGTCGATCTTCAACTGATCGAGCGGCAACTGGTTAAGGTAGGCGAGCGACGAATAGCCGGTGCCGAAGTCGTCGAGCGCGAAGCCGACGCCCGCCTGTTTGAGCGCCCGCATCTTGACGATGACATCGCCGACATCGGCGACCAGCAGGCTCTCGGTCAATTCCAGCTTGAGCCGCTGCGGATTGGCGCCGGTCGTCGCCAGGGTGGCCAGCACCTGATCGGCGAAGTTGGGCTCGGCGAACTCGCTTGCGCTGATGTTCACGGCGACGCTGAGCTGCGCCATGTCCGGCCGCCGGGCCCATGCCGCAAGCTGGGTGCACGCGGCAAGCAGCACCGCGTGGCCGAGGGGGCGGATCAGGCCGGTTTCCTCGGCCAGCGGAATAAAGTCGTCCGGCTCGATCATGCCGCGCTGTCCATGCTGCCAGCGCACCAGTGCCTCGGCCCCGACCGGCCGCCCGTCGGAATCGACCTGCGCCTGGTAGTAGAGGACGAACTCGCCCTCGCGCACCGCATGGTGCAGCTCCTTTTCCAGCACATTGCGCGCCGTTACCGCAGCCTGCATGAGCGGATCGAAAAAGCGGTAGCCGTTGCGCCCGCCGGCCTTGGCCTGGTACATGGCGAAATCGGCCTGCATCATCAAGACTTCCATGGTCTCCGGCTTATGGCCGAAGAGCGTCAGGCCGATGCTTGCCGTGCAATGGAATTCGCGCCCGTCGAACTGATAGCTGCGGTTGAACGCGCCGAGAATCTTTTCGCTGACAATCTCCGCCTGATGCGCCGCCTCGTCGATTTCCTTGCTCAGATTCTCGACGATGATGACGAACTCGTCGCCGCCAAGGCGCGAAACCGTATCGCCTTCGCGAACACACTCGCGCAACCGCTGCGCCACCTGCTGCAGCAGAAGGTCACCCTTGTCGTGACCCTGCGTGTCGTTGAGCGTCTTGAAATTGTCCAGATCGATGAAGATCAGCGCCCCAAGCCGTTCGCGGCGCGCGCAGCTGACCTGGGCCTGGTGCAGGTTTTCCATCAGCAGTCGCCGGTTGGGCAGATGCGTCAGGGGATCGAAGTAAGCCAGATTGCGAATTTCGTCCTCAGCGGCCTTACGCGCGGTAATGTCGGTGTGAATGCCGACGTAATGCGTGGTCCGCCCTTCGAGGTCTTTCACCGAGGCGATCGTCAGCCACTCGGGATACAGGTCGCCGTTCTTGCGCCGGTTCCAGACTTCGCCTTGCCAGGAACCCTCGCGAAGTATCGTATCCCACATTTGCGCATAGAAATCTGCGTTATGCCGCCCCGAGTTGAGCAGGCGGGCATGCCGGCCGACCACCTCCGCGGCGCTGTAGCCGGTGCTCACGGTGAAGGCCTGGTTGACCCTCACGATAATGCTGTTGGCATCAGTTACCATCATCGACTGATTGGCCTCGAAGGCGGCGGCGGCGATGCGCAATTCCTGGTCGGCGTGTTCCTTTTCGGACATGTCGCGAAAGATCTTCGATGCGCCGACTACATCGCCGGCGGCATCGCGCAAGGGAGACACGGTCACCGAGACATCAATCTGCCGGCCGTCCTTGGTCCGGCGCTCAGTTTGATAGTGCTTCAGGGCGCTCCCCTGACGGATCGTCTCGAGAATCGTCAGTTCCTCGCCACGACGCGTTTCCGGCGTGATCACGGAAATGTGCTGGCCCAGCACCTCGTCGCATGTGTAGCCGAAGATGCGCTCGGCTGCCTTGTTCCAGCTGATGATCAAACCGTCGAGCGTCTTGCCGACGATCGCATCCTCGGTCGTTTCGACAATGGCCGCTTTGTGCATCAGCGCGCTTTCCTCCGACTTGCGCTGGCTGATATCTTCATGCGCGACCAGCACACCGCGCCGCGAGCCGCGCAGGGGTGTGACCCGCATCGCGAACCATCGCTCGCGCCCGGCAAGCCGGCACGGATATTCTTCGCGAAATTCGTCGGTTTCGCCGGCCAAGACGGCCCGAACGCCGGCGGCCGCGCCTTGACCGCCGTCGAGGCACCCGGCCGAGGCGTCGCAGAAGGCCGGAAAGTTGCTGCCGCGCGAATCCGCCAAGCCAGTTTCGGCGGCGTAGCGCTTCCAGGCTGCGTTGACGGCGATGACCACGCCGTCTTCATCGAGCACGACCACTTGCTCCGGGCGCGAATCGAAGAGGCTCAGACTGAAGGCTTCACTTTCCCGCAGCGCCTGGTTGTCGGCCTCGAGCCGGGCGCAGCGCTGCGCGAATTCCGCGGCGTTCCCTCGCGTGTCGTCCAGCCGCCGACTTGCGCCCTCTGACCGCGCAGGCACGGCAGCCTGCGCCGCGAAGCAAGGGAAAGCATCTTTGGCCGGCACCGGGTCCCGGCCCGCAACAAGCTTGATGGCGGCTTGGTCGTTGCGGCGCGCGGCGCGCAGGGCGGATAGGCCCAGCGTGGCCAGGAGCAGGCCAAGGGCCGCCAGAAAGCCCGCGCCGACGGCGACCGTCGAGCCGTCCAGAAGCACGCAACCGAGGATGGCAACGGTGGCCGCGACGGCGGCTACAGCCTTGATGCGAACGGACCGCCATGTACGCGCCGACGCGTCTGCGGCAATTGCTGCCTTGAGCCGGCCAAGCACGCGCAACCGACTGCCATTTTCCATATCTTTATCTCCCTCCCGATCAGCCGCCGGCGCAAGCGCCAGGTCAGCGCCGAGCTTAGCGACCTGTACGGCAACAACCGAACGGACTTTGCTTCCTTGCAGCGACTCGATTGCAAGCTGTTATACCCATAGCATATGTGGGGTAATTGTCCACGGGAATACCGCGATTCAGGTATTCGAGATAGCTCTTGCCGGCACTCGGCCTGTACAAATAGGCGAATCCGGGTATTTCTCCTTTCATGCCATATCCATAGCATGATCGAATACGCCGACGCCTCGATTTGCTGTCAGGATCCCCGTGCCAAGGGCGCGACGATTCATCGATGAAGGATTGAGAAACGCAATGGACCTTGACAAGTACATCGGGCGAGTCGTGCGATTGCGAAGATATGCGTTTCGCGAAATCGCACGCATGAACGTGCGGCGCAGCGTCGGCCTGGAAAACTGCTTTCTCGTCGCCAAGGCGGACGCCACGCTGCAGGAACTGACTTGTTATGGAGAAAATATTCGCGTTACCGTCTCGGTGAATGACATTGTCCTGTTCTAGATCGACGCTCGGCCGCGTCGGCAACTTCCCCTCCAGTCTCGATTCTCCCGTCGAGACTTTGCTTCCCCGCCAGCGACACGGCGGGGATTTTTTTGCCTGAATCCAGACACCCAGGCAAGCTGGCGGCCGCATCGGACGCATGCAATGGCTTCGGACATCCTGTAGGCTGCGCGTATTTGTTGCGCGTCTGCGGAGAATCCGGTGCAGTATTTCAAATCATTCCTCTTGCGCGCCAGCGTGCCGCTGTTCGCCGCGCTGGCGCTGCTCGGCGTCACTGCCGCGCGCGCCGAGCAGGTGCTCTGTCATTACACCTACGGCGGCGAAACGAAACAGCTGCTGACGCCGGCGGTCGCGTCACCATACGGCGTCGAGGGAATTGCGGTCGGCACCTATTTCCGCTTGCGCGTTGTTTTTCAGAACAAGCCGGCGGATATTGCATCGATCAAGATCTACACCTATGCCGACCGCGACGATCAAGTCGCGCTGATTCACCAGGCGACATACCCCTACCCGCCGCCCAGCCATCGTGGCGCGCCCTACGGCTTCAGCGGTTTGCATTCCATTTACGAACCGCGGCGCGAAGGCGAACTGCAATACTGGTGCGAAATGGTGAAACCGGCACCGAAGGCGGCGCGATGAAACGAGTGCTGCTCGCGCTTTGCGCGCTGCTCGCCCTGGCCACAGCGCAGGCCGCGCCCGTGCGCCTGACCTTTGTCGGCGATATCATGCTCGCCGACGGACCGGGCCGGACGATTGCCTCCGGCCGCGATCCGCTGGCGGATTTCGCCGGCGATCTGCGCGACGCCGATTTCACCATCGGCAATCTCGAGTGCGCTATCGCCACGGTCGGCAAGACGCTCGCCGGAAAGATCTACAGCTTTCGCGCGGATCCAAGCGCGCTGGCGCTGCTCGAAGGGCGCTTCGACGCGCTTGCCGTTGCCAACAATCATTCGGGCGATTACGGCAAGGCCGCTTTCCTCGAGACGCTGGCGCATCTCGACGCGGCCGGGATCGCGCACGTTGGTGGCGGGCGCGATCTGGCGGCCGCACATGCGCCACTGTGGATAGAGCGCCAGGGCTTGCGCATCGCCGTGCTCAACTACAACGAATTCAAGCCGCGCTCCTTCGAGGCCGGCGCCGATCGACCGGGCATCGCCTGGAGCGAAGACAGCCAGGTGATCAGCGACATCCGCGCCGCGCGCGCGGCCGGCGCCGACCTGGTCATCCCCTTCATGCACTGGGGCTGGGAACGCGAGCCGAAAGCCAGCGAGCGTCAGCGGCATCTGGCGCGCACGATGATAGCCGCCGGCGCCGCGCTGGTCGTTGGCGGCCATCCGCATGTGACGCAGGGGGTCGAATATTATCGCGGCAAGCTGATCGTCTATAGCCTCGGCAATTTTGTTTTCGACGGCTTCGACCTGCCTGCCGCCCGACGCGGCTGGCTGCTGCGCCTGACGCTGGACCGCCACGGGCTGCTCGCCTGGGAGACGCGCGCCGCACAGATCGACGACGAGGGAACGCCGCACCCGGTTCCCGGCGCGCTGACGCCCTGCGGCAAAGCGGGAGACAAGAAGCCGCGCGAATGCGCCAACCCGTGAAGGGTCGGTGATAAACTTACGGATTGCCCGTTTCGCGGCGATATCTCATCCGCACTGTATCGTTAGCATCACTCAACCTTTGTCCGAGAACCTCAAATGACCAACATCCGCCAGGAAGACTTGATCCAGAGCGTCGCCGACGCTTTCCAGTACATCAGCTATTACCACCCGCTCGACTTCATCAAGGCGCTCGGCGAGGCTTACGAGCGCGAGGAATCGCCCGCGGCCAAGGACGCGATCGCGCAGATCCTGACCAACTCGCGCATGTCGGCCGAAGGGCACCGCCCGATGTGCCAGGACACCGGCATTGGCATGGTCTTCCTGAAGGTCGGCATGAAGGTGCAATGGCCGGACGCGACGATGAGCCTGCAGGAGATGGTCAACGAAGGCGTGCGCCGCGCTTACAACGATGCCGACAATCCGCTGCGCGCTTCCGTGCTGGCCGACCCGGCGGGCACGCGCAAGAACACCAAGGACAATACGCCGGCCGTGGTGCACTTTGAAATCGTCCCCGGCGACCACGTCGAAGTCATTTGCGCGGCCAAGGGCGGCGGCTCCGAGGCCAAGGCCAAGTTCGCCATGCTCAACCCCTCGGACGACATCGTCGACTGGATCCTCAAGACCGTCCCGACGATGGGCGCCGGCTGGTGCCCGCCCGGCATCATCGGCGTCGGCATCGGCGGCACGCCGGAAAAAGCCATGCTGATGGCCAAGGAATCCATCATGGCGCCGGTCAACATCCAGGAACTCAAGGCACGCGGCGCAAAGACGACCGCC
Source organism: uncultured beta proteobacterium (assembly GCA_903886975.1). Lineage (GTDB taxonomy): Bacteria > Pseudomonadota > Gammaproteobacteria > Burkholderiales > Rhodocyclaceae > Propionivibrio. The sequence goes on along the minus strand of CAISOB010000117.1, from coordinate 7,453 downwards.
GAGAAGCTGCGCCTCGAACTCTACGAAAAGATCAACGCCCTCGGCATCGGCGCGCAAGGCCTCGGCGGCCTGACCACGGTGCTCGACGTCAAGGTGCTCGATTTCCCCTGCCACGCCGCCAACCTGCCGGTGGCGCTGGTGCCCAACTGCGCGGCGACGCGCCACATCCACTTCCACCTCGACGGTTCCGGCCCGGCCCGCCTCGACCCGCCGAAGCTCGCCGACTGGCCGGCGGTGACCTGGACTCCGGACCTCAAAACCGCGACGCGCGTCGATCTCAATACGCTGACCAAGGAACAAGTTGCCGCATGGAAACCGGGCCAGAAGCTGCTCCTCAACGGCAAGATGCTGACCGGCCGCGACGCCGCGCACAAGCGCATCGCCGACATGCTGGCCAAGGGTGAAAAGTTGCCGGTCGATTTCACCAACCGCGTCATCTACTATGTCGGCCCGGTCGATCCGGTGCGCGACGAAGTGGTCGGACCCGCCGGCCCGACGACGGCGACGCGGATGGACAAGTTTACTCGAATGATGTTGGAGAAAACGGGCCTCATTTCGATGGTCGGCAAGTCCGAGCGCGGCCCGGTGGCGATTGCGGCGATCAAGGACAACAAGTCGGCCTACATGATGGCCGTCGGCGGCGCGGCTTACCTCGTCGCCAAGGCGATCAAGACCTCGAAGGTCGTCGGTTTCGCCGACCTCGGCATGGAAGCGATCTACGAGTTCGACGTGCAGGACATGCCGGTCACCGTCGCTGTCGATTCGAATGGCGTCGCGGTGCACACCACCGGTCCGAAGGAATGGCAGATCAAGATCGGCAAGATTCCCTACGCCGAACCTGTCGCCCATTGATCGACAGTTGCTGTGAAGAAGAGCCGGCCGCGTGCCGGCTCGCACTGCCCTGATGAGTTCGTCGCCACGCATGGACAGTCAACCCGACGGCAGGACGGTGGCCATCATCGGCGGCGGGCCGGCCGGCCTGATGGCCGCTGAAGCCATCAGCCTTGCGCAAGGGAACGGCGGGCTCCAGATCGATCTCTACGACGCGATGCCCTCGGTCGGGCGCAAGTTCCTGATCGCCGGCAAGGGTGGAATGAACATCACCCATTCCGAACCGGCCGCGACCTTTCGCGCACGCTATGCTGCGCGCCAGAATCGCCTCACCCCGCTGCTGGACGCCTTCGGCCCTGACGCCGTATGCGAATGGATGCGTGGCCTGGGAATCGAGACTTTCATCGGAAGCTCGGGGCGCGTTTTTCCCGCCGACATGAAAGCCGCGCCGCTGCTGCGCGCCTGGCTGCACCGGCTGCGCGCCGCCGGGGTGCGCCTGCATGTGCGCCACCGCTGGTGCGCGATCAAGCGGCAGGAGAACGGGAACTGGTCACTGGGCTTTGCCACGCCGGACGGCGAGCGCGAAGTCATCGCCGACGCCGTCGTCCTCGCGCTCGGCGGCGGCAGTTGGGCGAAGCTCGGTTCCGACGGGCGCTGGGTCGCGCTGCTCGAGCAGGCCGGGGTAGCCGTCGCGCCGCTGCGTCCGTCGAATTGCGGCTTCGATGTCGGCTGGAGTGCACATCTGCGCGAACGTTTTGTCGGCCAGCCGGTCAAGACGATAACAGCGTCATTCACGGATACAAATGGCATTGAACACCGTCAGCAAGGCGAATTCGTGATCACCGACTACGGCGTCGAAGGCGGACTGATCTACGCGCTCTCGGCGCCTTTGCGTGACGCGATTGAAAACAGCGGCGGCGCGACGCTCAGTGTCGACCTGCTGCCGGCCTACGATTTGTCGCGCGTGCTCGAAGAGGTCGCCCGGCCACGCGGCTCGCGCTCGCTGTCGACGCATCTGCACAGCCGCCTCGGCATCAAGGGCGTCAAGGCGGCGCTGCTGCACGAATGCCTGGCGCGCGAGGATTTTTCCGATGCGGTTAAAGTGGCTGCAGCCATCAAGACGCTGCCGCTGCGCCTCGTCGCGCCGCGCCCCCTTGACGAGGCGATCAGCAGCGCCGGCGGCATCGTGTTCGAGGCGCTGGACGCCCGCCTGATGGTCAAGACCATGCCGGGCGTATTCTGTGCGGGTGAAATGCTCGACTGGGAGGCGCCGACCGGTGGCTATCTGCTGACCGCCTGCCTGGCCAGCGGCCGCGCTGCGGGACTCGGCGTACTCTCCCGCCTGCAATCCAGCGGGCATAACTCCTAGCCAAGACAAAGCGCCAACGCACAAGATGAAGATCACGAACCAGCATCGCGCCCCCACCGCTTGCGAATACGCCGCCTGGACGCTCTCGATATTGGGTGTCGTTTTCGTCATGGAATTCCGCCTGGTGCCGGCGCTGATCGCCGGCCTGATGGTGTACGGGCTGGTGCGCATTCTCGTCCCCGTCTTTTCGCGCCGACTGTCGACCCGCCGCGCCAAGGGCGTCGCCGTCAGCTTCGTCGTCCTCGTCGTTTTTGGCGCGGTCACGGCGGTGGGCTTCGGCATTGCCGCTTTTCTCAAAAGCGAGCACGGCAGCCTGGCGGTCCTGCTCGCCCGCATGGCCGACATCGTCGAGAGTTCGCGCGCGACCCTGCCGCAATGGCTGGCCGCTTACTTGCCCAGCAATACCGCCGGAATCAGCGACAAGATCGGTCAGTGGCTGCGCGAACACGCCGCCGATCTGCAACGCATCGGCCAGGAAACCGGACGCTCGCTGGCGCACATCCTGATCGGCATGGTGATCGGCGCGCTCGCCTCGCTCCGCCAGGTTTTCGACAAGGCCAGCGGCGCGCCGCTGGCGGTGGCGCTGACCGAGCGCATCTGGCGGCTTGGCGAAGCTTTCCGCCGCATCGTCTTCGCCCAGGTACGCATCTCGGCGATCAACGCCGCCCTGACCGGCGTCTACCTGGTCGTCGCGCTGCCGCTGTTCGGCGTCTCGCTGCCGCTCACCAAGACGATGATCGCCGTCACCTTCATCGTCGGTTTGCTGCCGGTGGTCGGCAACCTGATTTCCAACACGGTCGTCGTCATTGTCAGCCTCGCTTATTCGCCGACGGTGGCACTTGCCTCGCTCGGCTTCCTCGTCGTTATCCACAAGCTCGAATATTTCCTCAATGCGCGCATCGTCGGCGACCAGATCAATGCCCGGCCGTGCGAATTGCTCGCCGCGATGCTGGCCATGGAAGCGGCTTTCGGCATCCCCGGCCTCGTCGCCGCGCCGATCTGCTATGCCTGGCTCAAAGACGAACTGCAGCAGCGCGGGCTGATCTGACCGTGCCTATCTCTCCACAGATCGCGTCATGAACGACGGCATGCTCATCGTCGGCGCCGGCCTCGCCGGGCTGACCGTTGCCGAGGCGCTGCGCGCCGAGGGTTATGCCGGCCCGGTCACCCTGCTCGGCGAAGAGGCGCACCCGCCCTATCACCGGCCGCCACTGTCGAAAGGCTATCTGCTCGGCGAGACACCGGAAGCGCAACTGACGATGCGCGCTCCCGCGATGCTCGCCAAGCGAAAAATCGCGCTTGAAACCGGCGTCCGCGTCACGGCCATCGATCGTTCAGCACGGGAAGTCACGCTCGCCGACGGCAGCCGGCGCGCTTATGCCGGGCTTGCGTTGTGCACCGGTTCGCGTGCGCGCCGGCTGACGCTGGACGGCGTCGATGCCGGCGGCGTGCATACGCTGCGCACGCTGGCCGACGCACAGGCGATCAGCGCCGAACTCGATCGCGCACACCATATCGTTGTCATTGGCGGCGGCTTCATCGGCCTCGAAATCGCCGCCGCCGCACGCCAGAAAGGCAAGCAGGTGACCGTACTCGAGACCCTCGACCGGCTGATGGCGCGCGTCGTCGCGCCGCTGATCTCGCGGTTCTACTTCGACCTGCACCGCGCCAACGGCGTCGAGTTCGTGCTTGGCGGCAGGGTCAGCGAACTCGTGGTCAGCGGCGGGCACATCGCCGCCGTCAGGACCGGCGACGGACGCGAGTTTGCGGCCGACCTGGTGATCGTCGGTATCGGCATCGTGCCCAACGCCGAAATCGCGCTGGCCGCCGGGATCGACTGCGATGTCGGCATCGTCGTCGACGCCTGTTCGCGGACCAGCGACGCGGCCATCGTCGCCGCGGGCGACTGCACCGCGTGTCGGCTCGACAACGGTAGCCTGCGCCGCCTCGAATCGATACACAACGCCTCCGAACAAGCCAAATCGGCGGCCGCCGCGTTGCTCGGCAAGGCGCGCGCATTCAACGCCACGCCATGGTTCTGGTCCGAGCAGTACGGCGTCAAGCTGCAAATGGTCGGCCTCAACGCCGGCTTCGACGCGATGGTCACGCGCGGCGATCCGGCGCAGCGCAAGTTTTCTGCGTTCTACTTCCGCCAGGGCAAGCTGATCGCCGCCGATTCGATGAACCTCCCCGGCGAACACCTGCATGCCCGCAAGCTGCTTGACCAGGGCCTCTCGCCCCTGCCGGCGCAGCTCGCGGATCCGGCGATCGCACTTTCCGCCCTGCTGCTCTGACCCCGGCGCGAACCGGCCGCCACTGGGGGTTGCGGCGGACGCGGCGCATGCCCGCAAGGAATCTTATTCGATGCCGGCTGTCAGTCCGCTTGCAAAATCGCGGGGGTTGTAAAGAACAACAACAGGAAACATGAGGTGCTGGAGGTGTGATGGCCTACTTCATCGCTGCGGCGTCGACCCTGCTGGCCTTGTTCTTGCGCGTCGCCGCCGCACCGTGGCTGCTCGATCGTTCGGCGATGATGCCTTTCGTCGTCGCGGTGCTGATCAGCGCGTGGTTCGGCGGCCTCAAGCCAGGCCTGCTGGCGACGGCACTTGGGGCCGTCGCCAGCGCTTTCTTTCTGCTGCCTCCGCAATATAGCCTGCTGATCGAATCGGCCAGCGACCGCCTGCGGCTGGCGTTGTTCTGCCTGACCTCGATCGGCATCTGCGTGGTGTGCGAATCGCTGCACGCAGCGCGGCGTCGCTCGCAGTCCGAGCAGTTCCGGCTCGCCCAATCGGTCGATGATCTTCGGAAAATCGAGGAGACGCAGGCGCGGCTCGCGGCGATCGTCGAGAGCAGCGACGATGCGATCATCTCCAAGGACCTCAATGGCGTCATCCAGAGCTGGAACGAAGGCGCCCGGCGAATATTCGGCTATTGCGCCGAAGAGATTGTCGGCCGCTCGATCACCGTGTTGATTCCCCCGGAACGCGCTGGCGAAGAGGAGCAGATCCTCGCCCGATTACGGCGCGGCGAGCGCTACGATCACCTGGAGACGGTCCGCATCGCCAAGGACGGCCGGCGAATCGACGTGTCGGTGACCATTTCGCCGCTGAAAGACGGCGCAGGGCGCGTCGTCGGGGCGTCCAAAATCGCCCGCGACATCAGCGAACAAAAGCGCGCCGCGGCGCAACTGCAGCGCAACCATGACACCTTCTTTGCGCTGATCGAGAACAATCCTTTCGGCATTTACGTGGTGGACGCCGACTTCAAGATTCGACAGGTCAGCCTGGGAGCGCAAAAGGTCTTCGCCGGCGTCCGTCCGCTGATCGGACGGGATCTTGCCGAGGTGATACGCATTCTGTGGCCCGAACCTTTCGCCACCGATGCGATCGCCAGATTCCGCCACACGCTGGCTTCCGGCGAGCCTTACGCCGCACCGGGGACGATAGAGCGGCGCCAGGACATCGACGCGGTCGAGGCCTATGACTGGCGGATCGAGCGCATCGCCCTGCCCGACGGGCGCCTCGGGGTGGTCTGCTACTTCTACGATCTGAGCGAACGTCAGCACTGGGAGAACGCATTGCGCGAAAGCGAAGAGCGGTTGCGGCTGGCGACCGACGCCTCGCGGCTGGGAATCTGGACATGGCAGCCCGGCGACGATCATGTCGTCTGGGAGAACGCGCGTCCCTACGAAATCTTCGCGCTGCCGGCGACGCAAGCGCCAATCACCGCCGCCCGCTTTGTTGCGGAATTCGTGCACCCGGAGGATATTGCCAAGGTCGAGCAGGTCCTCGCGCGCGCCGCCCAGGCCGAGGTCCCGATCGCCTTCGAGTGCCGTATCCACCGCGCCGACCGCGAGCAGCGCTGGGTCGAATTTACCGGCCAACCGGTGCGCAAGGACGACGGACAATCGATCCATTTGATCGGGACGGTACAGGACATCACCGAGCGCAAGCAGGCCGAGGAGGCCCTGCGGCGCCTCGCCGCCGAGCTGTCGGAGGCGGACCGCCGCAAGGACGAGTTCCTGGCAGTTCTAGCGCACGAGCTGCGCAACCCGCTGGCGGCGATCGGCAACGGCTTGCAAGTCCTTCGCCTGTCGAGCGACCAGCCGAGCGTCGTCGAAGCAACGCGCGCGATGATCGAAAGGCAGCATGGGCAATTCGTCCGTCTGGTCGACGATCTGCTCGACGTGGCGCGCATCAATGAGCAGAAGCTGCAGCTACGCAAACAGCCGGTCGAACTGGCCGCGGTGTTGAACCAGGTCGTGGAGACGGCCCGCCCCCTGATCGACGCGCGCGCGCAACAGTTCGTCCTGCGCTTGTCGACGGAAGCGCTTTGGGTTGACGCCGACGTAACGCGGCTCGTGCAGGTATTCGCCAACCTCATTAACAACGCTGCGAAGTTCAGCGAACACGGCGGCCGAATCGCGCTGACGGTCAGGCGCGAGGACCGCGAGGTCGTCATCAGCGTCAAGGATTCGGGAGTTGGTATTTCGGCGGAGATGCTGCCCAACATTTTCGAGATTTTCGTTCAGGCCGATCGCACGCTGGAAGGATCGGATAGCGGCTTGGGAATCGGCTTGGCCCTGGTCAAGCGCCTGGTCGAGATGCACGGCGGTTCGGTATGCGCGGAAAGCGCCGGCGAGGGCAGCGGCAGCGAATTCATCGTGCGCCTGCCGTTGCTGCCGTCTGCCGATCGGCCGCCCATAGCACCGACCGGGGTGCGCGAAACCGCCCCGCCGGTAAGTCAATGCCGCATTTTGGTGGCCGACGACAACGAGGACGCCGCGGATACCATGGCCATGATGCTCGAGCTTCTGGGCCATCGAGCGGTGACGGCGAACGACGGCTGGCAAGCGTTCGAAACCGCGGCGAGCTTCCGGCCCGACGTCATCCTGCTTGACATCGGCATGCCGAAGCTGAACGGCTACGAAACCTGCCGGCGCATTCGCGAACAAGCTTGGGGCGAAAAGACGATCCTCGTCGCGCTGACCGGTTGGGGACAGGACGAGGACAAGCGGCGCTCGCAGGAAGCGGGCTTCGATCACCACCTGGTCAAGCCGGTGGATTTCGCCGTACTGGAGAAGCTGCTGCGCTTTCCATCCATGACAGGCAACTAGTGTAGTGCGTCATTTAGAAGTGCTCTTATTTAGTTTGGCCCGCGCTCGGGTGACCTTGGCCAGGATGTCCGACGCCTTGGCCGTCCAAATGAAAGGCTTAGGATTGGCGTTGTGGGCTGCAATGTATTCGTTAATGG
>CAISOB010000116.1 GCA_903886975.1 uncultured beta proteobacterium | reverse complement strand
GCCATCTGGGCATTGCGGATGCGGGTCAGCATGTCGCTGATCGGATCGCTCATACTCATATCGTTCTCTCCTGCTTACCAGCTGGCCTTGGTCATACCGGGAACTTCGCCGCGCATGACAAAGTCACGCAATTTGCTGCGCCCCAAACCGAACTTGCGATAGACACCCCTCGGGCGCCCGGTCAACTTGCAGCGGTTGCGCAGACGCACCGGGCTCGAATTGCGGGGCAGCGCCTGGAACTTCAGGCGCGCTTCGAAGCGCTCTTCTTCCGGCCGGCCCGCATCGTTGACGACGGCCAGCAAGTCGGCACGTTTCGCAGCGTATTTCGCTATCGTCTTGCGCCGCTTTTCGTTGCGGTTGATCAGTGCAAGTTTCGCCATTATTGTCTCAATTCTTGAACGGGAATTTGAACGCGCTGAGCAAGGCACGCGCTTCGGCGTCAGTCTTGGCCGTCGTCGTTACGCTGATGTTCATGCCGCGCAGCACGTCGATCTTGTCGTACTCGATTTCCGGGAAGATGATCTGTTCCTTAACGCCCATGTTGTAATTGCCACGGCCGTCGAAACCTTTGCCCGAAATCCCGCGGAAGTCGCGCACCCGGGGCAGCGCCACCGTCACCAGACGGTCGAGAAACTCGAACATGCGCGGACCGCGCAGCGTGACCATGCAGCCGATCGGATAACCGTCACGAATCTTGAAGCCGGCAATCGACTTGCGCGACTTGGTGACGACCGGCTTCTGGCCGGCGATCTTGGTCATGTCGCCGACCGCGAACTCGAGCACTTTCTTGTCCGCAACCGCTTCGCCGACGCCCATGTTCAGCGTGATCTTGGTGATGCGCGGCACTTCCATATTCGACTTGTAGCCGAATTTCTTGGTCAGTTCCGGCACCACGGTTTCTTTGTAATAGTCCAGCAAACGCGCCATGATCGCTCCTTACACCGCAACCACATCGCCGCTCGACTTGAAGATGCGCGTCTTCGTGCCGTCTTCAAGAGTCTTGAAGCCGACACGATCCGCCTTCTGAGTCGTCGGGTTGTAGAGCGCAACATTGGAAACGTGGAGCGGCATGTCCTTATCGGCGACACCTCCGACCACGCCCTTGACCGGGTTGGGCTTGACATGCTTCTTGGCACGGTTGATGCCTTCGACCACGACATGTTCGGCATCGACGCGCACCAGTACGGTTCCGCGCTTGCCCTTGTCCTTGCCGGCGATGACGACGACTTCGTCGCCTTTACGTATCTTGTCCATGCTCGCCCCTTACAGCACTTCCGGCGCCAGCGACACGATCTTCATGAACCGCTCGCCGCGCAATTCGCGCGTCACGGGCCCAAAGATACGCGTGCCGATTGGCTCCAATTTAGCATTCAGGAGCACCGCCGCATTGTTGTCGAATTTGACCAGCGATCCGTCCGATCGGCGCACGCCCTTGGCGGTGCGCACGACAACCGCACTATAGACATCGCCCTTCTTGACGCGAGCGCGTGGCGCCGCATCCCGGATACTCACTTTGATGATATCGCCAACGCTCGCGTAACGCCTTCTGGAGCCGCCAAGCACCTTGATACACATCACTGAACGGGCGCCGGTATTGTCGGCGACGTCCAGAACCGTCTGCATCTGAATCATCTATCTCTCCAACTTATCCCGCTGCTGCGGTCAGTCTTGGAACCCGTACGGGTAAGAAACGACCGGCCTGAAGAATAGGCCGGGCGCGAAAAGAAAAAGATTATAGTCTCTTTCTTAGAAAAGGCAAGCTCTAAATGGCAACTGCCTTCTCAATCAGCTTGGTCACAACCCATGCCTTGGTCTTCGACAAGGGCCGGCCTTCCTGGATTTCAACGAGATCGCCGGCTTTCGCCTGGTTGTCCGCATTGTGTGCGTGATACTTGCTCGAACGCACGATGATCTTGTCGTACATCGGGTGCTTGACGCGACGTTCGATGAGGACGGTGACCGTCTTTTCCATCTTGTCGCTCACCACCCGGCCGATCAGCGTACGCTTGCTCGTCTGCTTGTTGGTAACCTCGCTCATTGTTGCACCGCCTTTTCACGAAGAAGGGTACGCACGCGCGCGATGTCGCGCCGCACCTTGCCAATCTGGCTGTGGTTCGTCAGTTGCTGCGTCGCAATCTGCATGCGCAGTCCAAACTGGGCCTTGAGCAGATCCAACAGTTCCTTGTTCAGCTCGTCGGCGCTTTTCGCCCGGAGTTCACTGGCTTTCATGATCACCCTACCATTCGTATAACGAACGCCGTCGCGATCGGCAGCTTCGCTGCGGCGAGCGCGAAGGCTTCGCGCGCCAGCACTTCGTCGACGCCGTCCATCTCGTACAGCACCTTGCCCGGCTGAATCTCAGCCACGTAGTATTCCGGGTTGCCCTTGCCGTTGCCCATGCGCACTTCAGCCGGCTTTTTGGAAATGGGCTTGTCCGGAAAAATACGGATCCAGATCCGGCCGCCGCGCTTGATGTGCCGCGTCATGGCGCGCCGCGCCGCTTCGATCTGGCGCGCCGTCAGGCGGCCGCGTGCGATCGCCTTGAGCCCGAACTCGCCAAAGCTCACCTTGGCGCCGCGCATCGCCAGGCCGGTATTACGGCCTTTCTGCTCTTTGCGGTACTTTCTTCTAGTTGGCTGCAGCATCAGGTGTTCCTGCCTTTCTCACTCGTTTTGCCGGCGCCTTCACTTCCGGGGCGGCGGCTTCGCTGACCACGGGCTCGGGCTGGGCATCCGTCTTGGCTTTCAATGTGCGGCTCCGCGGTTTTTCGCTGACTTCCGGCGTAGCGGCCTTGGCCACGCGGCGCGGCTTGCGCGCCTGCTCGTCGGTCGCCGGCGCTTCTGCCGTTGCGGCCAGCGCCTGTTCGTTGCGGTTCATGATCTCGCCCTTGAACACCCAGACCTTGACGCCGATGATGCCGTAGGTGGTCAGCGCTTCGGATGTTGCGTAATCGATGTCGGCACGCAGCGTATGCAGCGGCACACGGCCTTCACGATACCATTCACGACGGGCGATTTCGGCGCCGTTCAAACGGCCTGAACTCATGATCTTGATGCCCTGGGCACCGAGACGCATGGCGTTTTGCATAGCCCGCTTCATGGCGCGGCGGAACATGATGCGCTTTTCCAGCTGCTGGGTGATCGAATCGGCGATGAGCTGCGCGTCGAGTTCGGGCTTGCGGATTTCTTCGATGCTCACGTGCACCGGAACGCCCATGATCTTCTGCAGCGCGGCGCGCAAATGATCGATCTCTTCGCCCTTCTTGCCGATGACCACGCCGGGTCGGGCCGAATACACCGTGACGCGGGCATTCTTCGCCGGGCGCTCGATCAGCACGCGGCCTACCGAGGCGTGCTTGAGCTTCTTCTTGAGATAATCGCGAACCTCGACATCTTCATTGAGCATGCCGGCAAAGTTTTTGCTGTTGGCATACCAGCGCGAAGACCAGTCATGCGTGACAGCGAGGCGAAAACCGGTCGGATGAATCTTCTGTCCCATTGTTATTCCTCAGTTTCCGACGGTCAGGAAGATATGGCAGGTCGGCTTCTCGATCCGATTGCCACGCCCCTTGGCGCGCGCGGTAAAGCGCTTGAGCTTGG
>CAISOB010000115.1 GCA_903886975.1 uncultured beta proteobacterium | reverse complement strand
GGCGTGTTCGGCGTCTGGTCTTACACGAGATCGAAGGTATCCTCTCAGTGCCGACCGGAAAAAGGAGGGACCGGGAATGACGACCCGGAGTACAGCGGCAAATCGACATCGGCTGATCCTACGGGCGCCGCGCGCGAGTTGATCAACTCGTGATGCGCAAGGATCAGACGCAGGTAACTGTCCACAGCACAGCGAGTGTTCAGGACGGAGTTAATTTCAAATTGGAAACAGGACGAGACGTACAGAATTCGGACCTCGGCGGAGAAAACATGAACCAGAAAAAGCACAAAGTGACCGCTATCGAGAAATGATTCAAGCGACAAATTTGTTGCGACTTCAACCGAAATGACCCAAACTGGATGTAGATCCGCTTGAAAAGCGGTCGTTGGGTGCGACGTTGAATACCACAAACGGTTACGCAAATTGCCAAAACGCGCAACAGACACGCCCTTGGGGAATCTATATTCTGCATTCGTTGCTTCAGCGTTCCCCGCTGGCAATGTTTGACCCTCCCTGATCCATCGCAAAGATGGAGTCTTTAATCCCATGCCCAATCGGTGTGGGATTTTTTTTGCCCGATGTGTTCAGTATCCGGAGCAGTGATCGCGATGGGATTGCTTGGCGCTTGATGTTGGAGAAGACTGGGAAATGCGGGCCAGAGTGCAGATGATGGGCGGTTTCTGGACAGGGAAGGATTTCGGCGTAGCATTTGCTTCAAGTCCCGGAGGGCACGATTCCGCGGGCGCCGTCGGGATTGCTTATGCTCCCCTAATTCTTCGGTGAACCTTTTCCAGCGCGTCTTTCAATGCGTCCAACCCGCCCAAGTGGGCAAATTCCTGGAACAGCTGTTCGTTTAGCCCGCCTCGGGTCGAATACTCGCTCCGCAGCGTGCTCAGCGGCTTGTGCGAGGACTTTGACGCAATATCAGAAAGGCTCGCGAACAGTCTTGCCACATACAAACGGGTGATTTCTGCCGGCATCCCCTTTTCGCTGAACCAGTCGGTGATGCCCTCCAGAAGACCGAAGTAAGAACCCATCAGCGAGCTTGCCAATGCGATGAGGTCGAACTCGTCCTTCGAGTGCACACCTACAGAGGTGCCGAGCGCGGCGAAAAAGTCCATGGCTTGCTGATTCGGCGGAAAGACGGCGGTCACACCTTGCCGATCGGCCACAAATGGCAAAGGAATAGCCTGGGTGATAACGACTTCCTCCCCGAGCCAGCCGCGCAATTGGTCGGCGGAGATGGTCGCCACCAGGCTGATGACGTGCTGCCCCGGACGGAAGGTCAGCTCGCGAAGGACTTCTTCGACCACTTGGGGGCGAACCGCGATGAAAATCATGTCGCTCTCATCGACGACGGCCTGGTTCGTGTCACCGATGCGCACCACCTCGTGCATTGCCGCCAGTCGGCCGGCGACATCCTTATTGCGCGGAGATATGACGATGCGCTCGGGTGCGAGCGAAGATTTCGTCACACCTTCGATGATGGCCTCCGCAATGGTTCCTGTGCCCACAAATCCGATTCTCATACCGTCTCCCGTTTCTCCATGTCTGCTTCTGGCTCGCATAATGCCTCCCTCCTCGATCGCGGCGCAACTCGGGCGGGAACCGACCGCGAACAGTTCACCTCGATGGCCTCAATCAACCGGCTGCGAGGAGAGCAAGCAAGACAACATTACGGGAACCTGGGATGGGTCATGGTATTTCTCTGCGTAACGGCCTTCAAGATTCTTGATGAAGACTTCCGACCGAAAGCGACGTTCCGACGATTACAAAGCTGCCGGTCAACTCGCGCTTAGCTTCGCATGTCTCCCCAATATCCCCTTAAGTCGAGCCGGAAATCAAGACGATGCAAGTCAAAATTGGGCAATTGACCCTAGATCTTGTTATCTCAACGCTTAAGCGAAACCGCCCCTACTGCCGCCAAAATTAGCAGCGCTGCCAACACTTCGCGCCAACCCAAAGGTTCGCCTAATAGGACAATGCCACTAATCACGCCAATGAGAGGAGTAGTTAAGGAGGAAAGGGATGAGACAGCGACTGGCACCATGAGTACTATTCGGTTCCAGGCCCAGTAACAAAACATGAAGGTAATGAACACGCTGTATACCAACCCAAAGGCCGGCCAGAAACTGGGAAAGATCAGGCGTGAAGTTTCTAGTGGGATAGCTGCCGCTAGCATAGGAATGCCGCCTAGAAGCATTGTCCAGCCTGTTAGAGCGGTTATCGGCATTGCAACTGGCAAACGCTTGAGAAGCACTATTCCGAGGGCCCAACTCCAAGCGGCTAGAAGCATGCAGGCAACTCCGACGGGGGCTTGCATCATTCCTTCCAGACTACCTCCCATGAGCGCGATAATTCCTGCCAGCCCTAGAACCAGACCGAATGAACGTCTGGTGGTAATCCGTTCGCCCAGAATCCAGACCGATAATATGGAGCCCCAAAGCGGCATGGTGTAGCCAAGTAGAGCTGCGCGCCCGGAAGGTAACAGCAAAACACCATAGGCACACAACACGTTCCAGCCGATGATATTGAACAGGGAAAGCAACAACAATCGTCCCCACTGACCTTTTGGAACACTAATTGCGTTGCCGCTAGCAGCGGTAATGGCGAGCATGCCCACGCCTCCGGCTATCAGGCAAGAAGATCGAAAATAGAGTGGAGGGACTTCCGACAGAACAACCTTCATGATGGGCCAGGTGATCCCCCAGCAGAAGGATAGAGCCGCCAGCAGAATAAGGCCATGGCGAGGCAGGCGATCATGCGGGCTGGATACTTTCATGCGATGAATTCTCAATATTTGGATTCCGTGACGAATACGGTATCCGTCGCCCGCCAGGCTTTGAATCGGTACTTCGACTTCTACAACCGCCGTCTCCGCATTCACCCCTTGACAGCAAGACGCCGGATACGGCTTATTTCAACCTCGGCAAGCCGCCGCTCTCCGCGGCGGCTTGAAACCCGGCGGAGATATCTCCCAAGAAAACCGGAAATCCGCCCAACTGTACGGGGCTACTTCTCAGGCAACAAGTTCAGCGCGAATCTTTGCCATTAACTGTGCGGCCTGGGTACTATCCGCCTCGCGTATCGTCGCCGGAATGAGAACAAAGGCTTCGCCCCAATTGGGCTGGCCTGGCGCTTTCGGGACCACGTGAATATGCAGGTGCGGTGCAGTGTCACCAAAGATGCCGTAGTTGACCTTCTGACATTGGCTTACCTTGGCAACGGCTTTGGCAACTAGGGCGACGTCCCGCATGTATTGTTCAAGCTCGCCAGGTGTCAGCTCGAATAGTTCTGTCTTATGACTGTTGAACGCCACCACGCAGCGTCCGTAGTAAGTCTGGTCTTTCCACAGATATACTTTGGACGCGGGCAGATTAGTGACATGCGTCATCATCGCCGACAAAGCCTTATCATCCCCACCGCAATACCTGCAATCATTCTGTGTCATCTTGGTTCGCTCCCTGTAATTTGCCGTTAAACATCTTCTCAAATCTTAATTGGTTATTCGGCCATCCATCCGCAAAACGGGCTGGCTCGAGGGTCTTCTCGATCTTCCAATTGGAAGATGGTTGCGGAATCATGCTAGGCGGGAAACGCATCTCTGTGCAATTGTTATTTCATATGCATTGATCTCTGATTCACGATCTCTAATTCGCCAGCCAGTTGCCGAACATCGCTCTTCCCGTGCTTCAGATCCCGTGTGCCCTCGTCATGCAATGGCGTTGACCCAAGCGGCGAGATTCCGGGCGCGTGTGATGTAGCCTTGCCGCATAGCGGATCAGAGCTCGCCAAGATGAGCGCGGAACATTCCATCCGCGTGGTTGCGGTCGATGATCTGGCTCATTGCTTGAACCGGGTCGGATTGCGGCGCATCCTCGCGATAATGGCTGCCGCGGCTTTCCGTCCGGGCCAAGGCGGCGCGCGCCATGACCCGGCCGACCTCGATCAGATTGGCGGTTTCGATCAGGCGCACGAAATCCTCCGGAGCTTCGGCGCTCGTCGTCCCCTCAAGGCGGGCCTGCAAGGACGTCAGATCCCTCAGGAACTGTGCCAGTCCGGGCGCGCTGCGCAAGATCAGAAGATGTCGGTTGGCGCTCATTTGCACTTCGGCCCGGATTCCCAACGGAGTGTCTGGACCGCGGCGAGCAAACCTGGACAGAAAGTCTTCATGCTCCCGGACCAACTCGGCCACTGCCGGCAATGCGGGTCCGGTCGCGCGCCGGGCAGCCGCGCGGCCCGCTCTCGCGCCAAAGACCTGACAGGTCACCGCCATGTTGCCCCCGAGCCGATCGGCGCCATGCGGTCCGGCGGCGGTCTCGCCGGCCGCGAACAAGCCTATCAGTGAGGTTTCGCCATTCTGGTTTATCCGCAAGCCACCATTGATCGCGTGCGCCGAGCACGTAATCTGTACCGCGTCGCGGTAAAGGTCGGTTCCCTTCTGCTTGTACCAGTCGTAGGTCAGCGGCCACATCCTTGCGATACTGCGGCTGCGATCGGCCAGGATCGCCGCGAAATCGCTGTGACGAAAATCCAGGAACACGCCGCCTTCCGCCGTGCCTCGCCCGTCATTGATCGCCGACTGGATCGAAATCTCGATATACCTTGAAATATCGGCCGAACTGAACGGAAAGTGCCGTTCCTTTTCCTGCATCACCCGGTCGACGGTCAGGTCGGCGGGAACGTAATCCCGCATGAACGGCAGCGCTTCGCGATCCGCCAAATTGGGATGCGCATCCCAGAGATAGTTACCGAACAGATTGATGAACGGTTGAATGACGCTGACGCCAGCCTGCATGAATTCCATGTTCGCCAGTTGCGCACCCGCCCGCCAGGCCATCGCGTAGCCATCACCGGTGATATCGAACGGATAGAGGTTCTTCGCGAAAAGCTGGCTCGCCCCACCGGTAGTCAGCACGGTCGCTTTCGCGCGGATGACGACGGACTCGCCATTCTCGTCCAACGCATAGGCACCGAAGCATTCGCCATCCCGCGCGAGCAGTCCTACCACCATCAGCTTGTCGCGCACCTTGACGCCGCGTCGCAATGCTTCCTGCCCCAGGGATTTTACGATCGGCTTGAAGTGGTTCTTGATC
>CAISOB010000114.1 GCA_903886975.1 uncultured beta proteobacterium | reverse complement strand
TCCAGCATTTCAACTTCTTCATCCGTCAGCGTCACTCGATATCTGATGGCCGGCATGGCTTTCTCCAACGAGGTGGCAACGCCAAACTCTCCGCAGCTTCCGTGCCAGACATCCATTCGATTCAACATGACTGACTACTAGAATTGCATTTGAAGTCATCGCGACCACTGAGGCACAAAGACACAGAGAGAGACACAGAGGAAGCACAGAGAAAACCGAAAGAATCCAAGTTTATCCGAGCTGGCTCTTTGCTCTTCTCTGCGTGGCCTCTGTGCCTCTGCGGTGGATTTTGAACTTATGCAATTGCCTTGCGACCGACTTTATCCGGGCTTTAGTAGCAGTCCTGTGCTAGAATCGGCCCCCTTTTCAAAGCGTTAGCCCTACATGACTCGTCCCGTTCGCAACATCGCCATCATTGCCCACGTCGACCACGGCAAGACCACGCTCGTCGATAAGCTGCTGCAGCAGGCCGGGAGTTTCTCCGCCCACCAGCACATCGTCGAACGCGTTATGGACTCGAACGAACTGGAACGCGAACGCGGCATCACCATCCTCGCCAAGAATCTGGCGGTCGATTATCACGGCGTGCACATCAACATCGTCGATACCCCGGGACACGCCGACTTCGGCGGCGAAGTCGAGCGCGTGCTGTCGATGGTCGATGGCGTGCTGCTGCTCGTCGACGCTGTCGAGGGACCGATGCCGCAGACGCGCTTCGTGACCAAGAAGGCCCTGGCGCTTGGTTTGAAGCCGATCGTCGTGGTCAACAAGATCGACCGCGACGGCGCGCGCCCGCACTGGGTCGTCGATCACACCTTCGATCTCTTCGACAAGCTGGGAGCTTCCGACGCGCAGCTCGATTTCCCGGTGATCTACGCCTCGGCGCTGAACGGCTACGCGACACTCGACCTCGACAAACCGTCGCCCGACATGCGGCCGATGTTCGACGCCATCCTCGAGCACGTTCCGCCGCCGCACGAAGACGGCATCGACGGCCCGCTGCAGTTGCAGATCTCGGCGCTCGATTACTCATCCTATGTCGGCCGCATCGGCATCGGCCGCATCCAGCGCGGCCGCCTGAAAGCCGCGCAGCCGATCACCGTGATGTACGGCCAGGCCGATGCCGACGGCAAGTTCGAGCACGGCTCGCCGAGGACGGCCAAGGTCAATCAGATTTTCGGTTTCCGCGGCATCGAACGCATCTCGCTCGACGAGGCGCTGGCCGGCGACATCGTGCTGGTGACCGGCATCGACGAGCTTTCGATCGGCTGCACGATCACCGACAACGACCGGCCCGAAGCGCTGCCGATGCTCAAGATCGACGAGCCGACGCTGAACATGACTTTCATGGTCAACAACTCGCCGTATGCCGGCACCGAAGGCAAGTTCGTCACCAGCCGCCAGATCCGCGAGCGCCTGACCAAGGAACTTCTGACCAATATGGCGCTGCGCGTCGAGGAAACCGCCGATACCGACTCCTTCCTGGTCTCGGGCCGCGGCGAACTGCACCTCACCATCCTGCTCGAAACCATGCGCCGCGAAGGTTTCGAGCTCGCCGTCGGGCGCCCGAAAGTGATCTACAAGACGATCAACGGCGTCGAGTGCGAACCTTACGAAATGCTCACGCTCGACGTCGAGGAAGTGCATCAGGGCGGCATCATGGAAGCGCTCGGCTACCGCAAGGGCGACCTGCAGGACATGGTCTCCGACGGCCGCGGCCGCGTCCGTCTCGAATACCGGATTCCGGCGCGCGGACTGATCGGCTTCCAGGGCGAGTGCATGAACCTGACGCGCGGCACCGGCCTGATGAGCCATGTCTTCGACGAGTACGCGCCGGTCAAGGGTGAATTGCCGAGCCGCCGCAACGGCGTACTCATTTCCGCGGAGCACGGCGAAGCCGTCGCTTATGCGCTGTGGAAGTTGCAGGATCGCGGCCGCATGTTCTCGGTACCCGGCGACCGGTTGTACGAAGGCATGATCATCGGTATCCACTCGCGTGACAACGATCTCGTGGTCAACCCGATCAAGGGCAAGCAGCTGACCAATATCCGTTCGTCGGGCACCGACGAGGCGGTGCGCCTGGTGCCGGCCGTGGACCTGACCCTGGAGAGCGCGGTCGAATTCATCGACGACGACGAACTCGTCGAAATCACGCCCAAATGCATCCGCCTGCGCAAGCGCTTCCTGACCGAGCACGAGCGGCGGCGGGCGAGTCGCGCCGAAGGTTAAGGCGCGCCAAGGCGAGTCGAAATGCGGGGGCATGGTCTAACCGGTCGGCCTGGCCCGCGGCGTTGAATTATACCGTCATCATGCTGTCCAAAGGCCTCCCAATCAGGTAGAGTTCCCCGTGCCATTCGTGGCGCCGGTCTTGACGGACAATAAGGAGCGAAAGCGCGGCATGGACAGCGGCGGCCTTTATGCGACTCTCGGCATTGCGAGCGATGCCAGTGCCAAGGACATCACGGCGGCCTACGCCGGCGCACTGGCGCGCTACCGCCGCCACCTGGCCGGCGGCAAGCCGCTGCCGGCCGAGCAGCTCGATGCGCTGCGCCATGCCTATCAGACGCTCTCCAGCGACGAGCTGCGCCGTTCCTACGATGCCGAGCGCGCGCGGTCGATACGACTCGCTGCGGCTGCCGCCAAGTCGCGGGCTGCCGGCGCTGCGATCCCGGCCGCAGACGAAAGCGCGCCGGAAATGCCGGTCGAATTCCGCGGCAGCGGCGGAGAATACTTTCGCATCTGGCTGGTCAATATTGCGCTGACCGTCCTGACAATCGGCTTCTATTCGCCCTGGGCCAAGGTCAGGCGCGAAAAATATTTTCACCGCAACACGCTGGTCGATGACGCGGCCTTCGATTACCACGGCAAGCCGCGCGCCATTCTGTTCGGCCGCCTGATTCTGCTGGCCTTCTTCCTCGCCGTCACTCTGGCCGAGAGCATCAGCGCCGAGGCCAAGCTCGGTGTACTCGCCGTCGGCGCCGTCGCTTTCCCCTGGCTGCTGGTCCAGTCGATGCGTTTCCGGGCGCGCAATACCAGTTATCGCGGCCTGCGCTTTTCGTTCTCCGGCGGCTATCTGAGGGTGCTCGTCCTGTTTCTCGTGCACGGAACGCTGAGCGCGCTGACGCTCGGGTTCTATTTCCCGGTCTTTCTGCAGCGGCAGAAGGCTTTCGTCGCCCGCAACCTGAGTTACGGCAATACGCCGGTGCAGTTCTCCGCCGGCGTCGGCGTTTTCTATCGCGGGCTGGCTTTTCCGCTGCTCTTGTGGGTCCTGCTGCTGATCGGCGCGGCGCTCGCTGCGCTGCCGCTGTTCACCAGTGGCAAGATCGCCCTGGCGCTGGCTATCATGCTCTACGCCCTGCCGCTGATCGGCGGCATGCTGATCGTCATGCAACTCGTTATGCTGCCGTATGCCAGGGTCGTCGGGACCAATCTCTTGTGGAATCACATGAGCGTCGGCGGCACTCGTTTTCGCAGTACCCAGAAAGTGCGTTCCTATATCGGCATCACGCTCTCGAACTGGGCGCTGACTCTGCTCACGCTTGGTTTCTTCTGGCCACTGGGGCAGATCAGGCTGGCGCGCTTCCGCGCCCGCAATCTCCATGTCATCGCGCCGCAGCGCCTCGCCGCGGCAGTCGCCGGCGCGCCGCGTGAGTCTTCGGCGCTGGGTAGCGAAAGCATGGCCGCGCTTGACATCGACATCGCTCTTTAGATGCTCAGCGCCTTCTATTACGACGGCAAAAGCGCGCTGCGCCGGCCGGTAGAACTGGCAATCGAGAACGGGCGACTGCGCTTGCAAGGAGCCGGCGTCACGCTGCAAGTGAGCTTGTCCGAAGTCAATTTCGGCGAGCCCCTGAGCGGCGCTCCGCGCTGCATCGAGCTGCGCGACGGCGGTCGTTGCGAAGTCGCCGACGAAGCCGGCTTGGCCCGCCTGCTGGCCGACGTGGGTGTCGGGGATTCGGCGGTGGTCAAGCTACAAAAAAGCTGGCGCTGGGCGCTCGGCTCCTTCGTGCTGGTGGTGGCCGCCAGCGTCAGCGCGTACTTGTGGGGACTGCCCGAAATCGCGCGGGTCCTCGCGCAGAGGATTCCGCCGGCGGCCGTGCAGAAAATTTCGCATGACGCGCTGCTGCAACTCGACCGCCAGCAGTTCATGCCGAGCAAACTGTCCGCCGAGCGTCAGCAGCAGATCCGCGATCAGGCTGCGGCCTTCCTCAGCGGACCGGGTATGCCGTCATGGCGCCTGCAATTTCGCGCCTCGCACAATCTAGGCGGCAATGCTTTTGCCTTGCCGGGCGGCGACATCGTTCTGCTCGACCCGCTGGTGGCTCAACTCGACGACGCCGAAATCAACGCCGTTCTCGCGCATGAGGTGGGTCATCTTGTCGAGCGCCACGCGCTGCGCATGTTGATCCAGAGCGCGGCCATGTCGATCGCGCTGGCCGCCTGGTTCGGCGACGTGTCGTCGGCGGCCGTCGGGGTCAGCGGCGTGCTGCTCCAGTCGGGCTATTCGCGCCAGGCCGAACTCGAAGCCGATGCCTACGCCGCCAGGCTGCTTCTGCGCTGCTGCCAGTCGGCCGAAGCCCTGGTCAGCAGCCTCGACAAGATCGAGCGCCGCACCCGCCACGCAAGCGATCTGCTCGACAGTCATCCCGACACGCGCGAGCGAATCGCTGCGATCCGGGCGATGCGCCCGTGACGTCACGCAAGAGCGGTACCGTGCGCTAGCGGCGCGCGCGGAACTGAAATGGCTGCCGGCGCGTCCGAGTCGATATCTATTTCTTGGGTGGTCGCGTCAGCACATGCGTCATTGTCTCTTCGCTCTTGCCTTCGCCTTGTCGGCCGCATCCGTCGCGGCGGCCGACTTGCCGCTAGCTAGCATCAAGCTGCCTCCGGGATTCTCGATTGAGGTCTGGGCGCTTGTCAAAAACGCGCGAGAGATGGCGCTCGGCCGCCACGATGCCCAGGGTGGCACACTGTTCGTCGCATCGATGCAGGCCGGCAAGGTGCATGCGGTGAGTTTCGGGCCGGGCTACAAGGCGGGCGAAGTGAAGACCATCGCCAGCGGCCTGCAACTGCCGGCCGGCGTCGCCTACCGCGACGGCAGCCTTTATGTGTCGGCGGTCAGCCGCATCCTGCGTTACGACGACATCGAGAAACGCCTCGACAAGCCGGCGGTGCCGGTGGTCATCACTGACAGATTGCCGGCGGAGACCCACCATGGCTGGAAGTTCATCGCCTTCGGCCCCGACGGAAAACTCTACGTACCGGTTGGCGCGCCCTGCAACATCTGCGAACCCGATCCGCGCCGTTATGCCAACATCCTGCGTATGAACGCCGACGGCAGTGGCGCCGAGGTCTATGCCAGCGGCGTGCGCAACAGCGTCGGTTTCGACTGGCAACCGGAGACCGGTGAATTATGGTTTACCGACAATGGCCGCGACTTGCTCGGCGACGACTCGCCGCCCGATGAGCTTAATCACGCGCCGCGCGCCGGCTTGAATTTCGGCTATCCGTATTGCCACGGCGGCGATCTGCCCGATCCGGAATTCGGCGGCCGCCGCGCTTGCGCCGAGTTTACCGCGCCGGCGCAGAAACTCGGCCCGCACGTCGCCGCACTCGGCATGCGCTTCTATACCGGCAGCATGTTCCCTCCCGAATATCGCAAGCAGATCTTCATCGCCGAGCACGGCTCGTGGAACCGCTCGAAGAAGATCGGTTACCGGGTGACGCTGGTGCGTCTGCAAGGTGGCCGCGCGGTCGCCTACGAAACCTTCGCCAGCGGCTGGCTGCAGGGCGAGACCGCCTGGGGACGGCCAAGCGACGTATTGGTCTTGCCGGACGGTTCGCTGCTGGTTGCCGACGACTATGCCGGCGCGATCTATCGGATCAGCTATCGCGGCGAGGGCAGCAAGGGTGGTTGAACTCTCGCCAGGACATATTGCAAGGAGAAGCGCATGGACGAACAGACGGTTTCAGGATCGAAATGGCGCCTGCATGGCGTGCGCGTCGTGCACGCCGGCGAACTCGACAGCAATACCCCGCAAACCGCGGGAATGAGCCGCGCGGCGGCGATCACGCGGGCCCGCGCCGGGTCTGAGAAGCTGTGGGCCGGGACGGTGGTGATCCACGCCAAGGCCAAGACCGGCGCCCACCACCACGGGCCGGTGGAAAGCGTGATTTACGTGGTCAGCGGCCGCGCCCGCATGAAGTGGGGCGAGCGCCTGCAATTCATCGCCGAGGCCGGCCCCGGCGATTTCATTTACGTGCCGCCTTACGTGCCGCACCAGGAGATCAATGCCAGCGACGGCGAGCCGCTGTCCTGCGTCCTGGTGCGCAGCGGGCAGGAGCCGGTGGTGGTCAATCTCGACATCGCGGCGGTCGAGCCCAATCCTGAAGAAGTGCATTGGGTGGACGATCTGCATCTGCCGCCGAACGCCGGATAAAGCCGGCGGGCAGCGCTTATGCCGACGACAAACCTTGAATTAAACGGCATTTACGAGATCGAATTGTGCAGCGGCGAGCGCGTGCGCTGGCAATACCTGGGGCCGGATTCAAGATCAGCCGTTTGGTGGCGCGATCTCGAGACCGGCAGCGAGTTCAACGAAGCGAGCCGCATGTACGCCTGGCGAGTGATCGGGTTCGCGTCTGACGAGGTCAATGAGGATCATGAGCGAAAACACAATTCCTGATTTTTACCGCCTGCTCACCGAGCAGGTGGGGGACGCGCTGGTCTGTGCCGGGCCGGACGGGAAGATTACCGCGTGGAATCGCGCTGCCGAATCCTTGTTCGGCCATTCTAAAGCCGAGGCGATCGGGCAGAGCCTGGATTTGATCATTCCCGAAAGGCTGCGTGCCGCGCATTGGGCCGGCTTCGACCGGGCCATGGCGCTCGGGGCAGTGCAACCGGGCAGGAAAGCCATGATCACCCGCGCCCTGACCCGCGCCGGCGATGCGATCTACGTCGAAATGAGCTTCGCCGTCGTTTGCGACGACAGCGGCAAGGCCATCGGCGCCGTCGCGATGGCGCGCGACGCGACGCAGCGCCACCTCGGCGACAAGGCGCTGCGCGAGCGTCTGGCTGCGCTGGAAAAGTTGAACCCGGGCGCAGATGACCGCGCCTGATCGCTTCAACCTCGGTCGCTTCGTCGCGGCGCAGTCCGATCATTACGCGACAGCCGTCGCCGAACTTCGGGCTGGCCGCAAGCGCACGCACTGGATGTGGTTTATTTTCCCGCAGTACGACGGTCTCGGTTTTAGTTCGACGGCGAAATACTATGCGATCAGGAGCCTGGACGAAGCCCGCGCGTACCTCGCACATCCGCTTCTCGGCGCCCGTCTCGTCGAGTGCGCCGAAACAGTTGCCGCTCTATCGGGGCGCACGCCCGCTGACGTTTTCGGCTATCCGGATGATTTGAAATTCTGTTCGTCGATGACCTTGTTCGAACACGCAGCGGGCCCCGATTCGCCGTTTTCACGGGCGCTCGATCGCTGTTGTGGCGGTCAGCGGGATCCCGTGACCTTGAAACTGGTGAGCGAGAAGATTTGACTTGCGCGGAACCTTGGCTATGAAGATTTCCATTGTCCAGCAAAGTCTATCAACACTCTGCCTGACGCTCGTGCTGGCGTCGGCGGATAGCGACGCAGAAATCTATAAGTGGGTGGATGCCAATGGTCAAACGCATTATTCGGAGAGAAGGGACGACGCCGGCAAGGCCAAGCCGCTCGACGTAAGACCTGCGCCCGCGCCGGCATCGACGCCGGCCACTGCCTCGCCACAATATTGGCAGGACCAGGAACGGCTGTTCAGGCAACGCGAGGTGGAAAGATCGGCGCAAACCCCGCGCGCTCCGGAAGAAGCCAGGCCAAAGTCACTCTCTGGCGGAAGGGTTGAGGAGACTGACGCGTCGAAATGCAATTACGCCCGGGACATCATCAGCGGCGCACTCGAGCACCGAAACGGCGCGCCGATCGACGAAAACGACCGGCAGATCGCCGAGAACGATATCCGCACTTATTGTCATTAGCCGCGCGGCTGAGTTTTTCGGGTCGGAGAAGGTGCGCGGCCGTACAGACGACTCGTTCGGAACAGCGGAATCTCCAATCCGCATCTGCTTCGGTGCTGCCGCGCCTCGGGTCGCTTTAGGTTGAACGAGCGCATTCAGCACAGGTCATAGTTTGGCAAGCGATGGCTGATTGCGCTACAGGCGCAGGCCAGCCGCGAAAGGTCCCTTTTCGGAGAGAAAACCAGGCTCGATTCAATGAGCAACCCCTTCAGCATTCAACCCACCGCGCTCTTCCAATTGACGGCGATCGATCCGGTGGCGTTTCAGTCTCTGACATCGGCGACCGGCGCCAGCGCCGCATCGCTTCTGGACAGCACCTCAAGCATCGTTGAATTGTCCGGATTGGGCCAGGTCCTGGCGGCTTCTTCGTCGCTCGAAAGCAGTCTTGAAGCCTTGCGCGCGAACACGGCGAATCCGACGCCGGGCAGCGTGTTAGCCCAAGCGCAAAATTTCGTCGCCACATTCAACGGCGTCGAGCAAAGCATCGGCGGCGTCCTGCCGTTTCTCGCGGTACTGCCTGACAACACGTTGGTCGCCCAGTTTTCGCAGACCCTGAACGCCGCGGCAACGTCCTCGACCGGCGCCGGCGGTGAGAATCTAAGCAGCTTGCAAGCCATCGGAATTTCCGTTCTGGCAGCGTCCGCAACGGATCCCGCGGGAAGCCCGGCCCGCCTGAGTATCGATAGTAGCGTGCTGAATGCCGCGGCCCAAGCCAATCCGCAGGGAACGGCGGCGCTGCTTGCACAAGCCACCCAGCCGCTGCTGCAACAGGTTGCGACGTTCGAGGTCCAGGCGACGAGTGCCAATGGCTTGACGGCAGACCTTTCGGCCCTGGCAAGCGGCATACCGACGAACCTGCTCCAGAACCTGTCGGCAGATACGATACTGAACGATGTGCAACTGAGCGACCTCGATCTCGCCGCAGTCGGCCTCGATGCCAACACGATCGAATCGGCGAGTGCAGTGCTCGGAACGTCCTTGAGCGCCTCGCTCGCGGGGCTGGCCGCCACGTCCAGTTTGGCGACAGCGACGCAAGCGACGTCCACGGCGCGCATTGCGACGCCCGTCGCTGCCGCCCTACAGGCAAGTCTTGATGCCGCAGTCTCGGGACCAGCAACAATCGTGACCGGCACACCGACAGCCGTGACCACAAGCCCGAACGCGGCCGCATCGCCAGCCGCAACGAACAACGATACGCTTCCCGCCGAGCAAGACGCTGCGGCTGCGCAACTCGCATTGCGCAAT
This sequence comes from uncultured beta proteobacterium, assembly GCA_903886975.1. Classification (GTDB taxonomy): domain Bacteria; phylum Pseudomonadota; class Gammaproteobacteria; order Burkholderiales; family Rhodocyclaceae; genus Propionivibrio. The sequence goes on along the minus strand of CAISOB010000114.1, from coordinate 38,748 downwards.
GTCATGGCCGATGCTGCGCTGCGCAACGTCATCTTTGATCCCGCCTATTCGGCGCTCATCGCCTCGTCGCATCTGATCGATTTTGTCTCTCCGGTGCCATTAACCCGGGCAAACGCCATCCCGGCGGACGTCCCCGGAGCGATTCTGCCCGTCAATCCGGCCAGAGCCATCAGCAGTTATGAGGAGGCGGCGCACGGTTTCGTCCGTCGCTATTGATCCGGCGAGAAGATTTTTGAAATGCGCTCGGCGGATTCTTCAACCACGCCACGCGCCTGACTACCTTGCTTACCTTCCCGGAAGGTATGATGGCTAACTATCCGAAAAGCACAGGCGAGAGCGTGAATATGGAGCAGGAAGTGTTGTTTGAGCGTCAGCAGAAAGACGGCGTGACCTGGGCGGAAATTACCTTGAACCGTCCGGACAAGGGCAACGCCTTGACCATGCCGATGCTCGAACGTCTCGGACAGATCGCCGATGAACTGCGCGATGATCGCGAGACTCGCGCCATCGTGTTGCGCGGCAAAGGCCGATTCTTCTGCACTGGCGGCGACATCGACGCCTGGGGTAATCTGACCCCGCGCGAAATGGGACGCGACTGGATCTTGCCTGGCATCGAGATTCTCGAGCGTATCGCGAGGCTGCCGCAGCCGGTCATCGCAGCGATCACCGGCCACGCTTTCGGCGGGGGGTTGGAACTGGCCATGGCCGCCGACCTGCGTATCGCGGTGAAGCAGGCGAAATTTGGCAATCCGGAAGTGACGCTGGGCATGATTCCGGGCTGGATGGGAACGCGCCGCCTGGCCGAGATGATCGGCCCGGCACGGGCGCGTCATATTATCTTGCTCGGCTCGCCCGTTTCGGCAGCGCAGGCCAGCGACTGGGGACTGGTGACGGGATTGGCTGAGGACGCCGGCGACCTCGAGACGCAATTGTCGGGCTGGCTCGACCGCCTGCTCGCCAACGGCCCGGCGTCGATGGCGCTGATCAAGGGCCTGCTGGCAACGATGCACCAGGACTTGCGCGAGCATCATGCCAGCGCCGTCGCGCAAGCGGCAGGAACCGAGGACTGCAAGGAAGGCGTGCGCGCCTTCGCCGAGAAGCGCAAGCCGCAATACCGGAATCGCTGACGCGACCCGTACCGTAGCACTGCATTCGCCGGTTATGAGGCGAGTCGATCAGGTGCGGAAGGCGCGGAACTTCGCCTGCAGGCCTTGGGCCACGCGGTCGAGTTCCTGCAGGGTCTGAGTCGCCTTCTGCAATCCGTCCTCGGATTCCTGCATGCGACTGGTGATGGTTTCCGCGCTCCTGGCCATGGCGGTCGTTGCGGCCTGTTCCTCCTTGGTCGAGTACGCGATTTCGTTCATCTTGCTGCGCACGCTTTCCATGTTGCCGCGAATCGCACTGATCTTGCTCGCCGCATCGCCGGCCGAGGCGACGCCGCTTTGCGCCGACGCCATGGTCTGTTGCATGTTCTGCACCGCGTTGCCGGTTTCATTGCGCATGGCCTCAGTCATCGAAGTGATTTGCAAAGTGGCGGCGCCGGTGCGTTCCGCGAGTTTGCGCACTTCATCGGCAACTACGGCAAATCCTCTTCCCTGTTCGCCCGCCCGCGCGGCCTCGATTGCCGCATTGAGCGCCAGCAGATTGGTCTGGTCGGCAATTTCCTTGATGACCTGAGTAATCCCGGTGATTTCCTGCGAACGCTGACTGAGCTGTTGCAGTAGCGAAGCCAGCTTCTCGATCTCGTTCGCCGATTGTTCTGCTTTGCTGGACACCTCGGCAACGGTCTGTGCCGATTCCACGGAAAGCTGGCTCGTATCCTTGACCAGGGAATCCGCCTCGCCGGCGTTGTCGGCGATGTGCGCGACGCTCACGGTGATTTCCTCGATGGTGGCCGCGTTGCTGGAACTCTGATCGGCCAATTCGCGAAACTCCCCGGCTATCCTGCCGAGCGTCTGATTCGTCGAATGCACGCCTTCGGTCAGAGTCGCGGCCTGACGGCTGATGTCGGCGAACATTCCGCGCAGAACTTCAAGGAAGGTGTTGAAATGGCGAGCCGTTTCCGCGATTTCATCCTTGCCGCTGATGGCAATGCGCCGGGTCAAATCGCCACCGCCGTTGGCGATGTCCTGAAGCATGGTCTTCATGACATTCAAGGGGCGCGTGAAGCTCGCCGCAATATAGAACGAGACCAGAACCGAAACCACGAGAACGATCAGGGCAATCCCCAGCGATGTCCACATCAGGGTGTCAAGCTTTGACAAGACCTCACGGGCCGGGACATTCACCGCGAGACTCCAGCTTGTTCCTGGTATCGGCGCAAAAGCGATGTACTTGGCGACGCCATCAAATGAATACTGCGTTATTCCCTGCTCGCCTTTCACCATCCTCGACGTAATGTCCTTAAGGGTTTGCGGCGATGCGGCGTCGGTCAGGCCGTTAAATTTCATCGCCATGTTCGTATCGGGATGAAAGATGATTAGTCCGTCGCTCTGCACGACATAGGCATAGCCGGTGTCACCCGCCTTGATCTGGCCGACGAGCTTGATTACATCGGCCAGAGTCACGGCGCCGCCGAGTATTCCGGTTGCCGTGCCGTTTCTGCTGACCGGAGTGACGGGAACGACCACCAGCGTTCCGGTATCCTTGGCGACGACGGGGTTGCTCATGACCGTCTTGCCCTCCATGACCGGACGGAAATAGGGTCGCTCGGCCAGGCTGGCCTTTTGACCGGTCGTAAAGATCGCATCGCCTTTTGCATTGGCCATCATGAACGATTGAAACAAGGGATTGCGCTTGTTTTCGTCTTTCAGATAGTTCATCGCGGTGTCGCCAGCGACTTCGTCAACCAGCGGGGAGTTGGCAAGGAAGGCCACCTCGCTTTTGCGTTCCGCGACCCACATCCCAAGCTTTTCGGCGTTATCCCGCGATAACAGCGTCAGGCTGTTTTCCATCTCCCGAATGATTGTATTTTTGGCGTTCCAGTAGCTCACCGATCCCATGATCGATACCGATAACAGGATCAGCGCGACGATTGCAAAAGTCAGCCTGGCTCTTATGCTATTCATTTCTTTCTACCCCGGAGTAAAACGTCAACCGCAGCAAACTGATGAGCCACGGCCCGACACGCATTTGAAATATGAATATCCAGTGGAGCATTTTGGCAGATGCAAATCAGTCTGTGAATCCGTAGAACCCGCAGAAGATGGCGGCCATTACGGAGCGGGGAAGTGCAACGCTCCAGGCAGCGCGCAAAACGGCGTCGCTCGGGGCCTCGCGCGAGCCGGATCGGCAAGTCTTGCGGGCTGTCGGGTCCCCGAGCGGTTCCACGGCAGGCTGGCGAGACCCCCGATTTTTCAGTCAGAATAGCAGAAATGGACGCTTGCCCCTTCCGACGTTTCCGGGCGCATAATTTGCAGAAATCGAAAGGCATGGTAGGGTTCTGTGCGGAAGGGACACGAAACGGCGGATTTGATATTTGAAAGCCGCAATTCCGATAGTTCGGAGAGGAACACGATATGAGTACGCCGCGAACCGCAAAGCTGATCATCGATGGGAAAACCACCGAATTGCCGATTCTCAGTGGAACGCAGGGTGCGGGCGCGATCGACATCCGCGCGCTTGCCGCGAAGACCGGCATGTTCGCCTATGACTCGGGTTTCTTGTCGACGGCAAGTTGCGAATCGAAGATCACCTATGTCGGCGGCGAAAATGGCGTCCTGCTGTACCGCGGCTATCCGATCGAGCAGCTGGCCGAGCAGTGCAGCTTCCTCGAGGTCGCCTATCTCCTTAAACACGGCGAGCTGCCCAACGCCAGTCAAAAGGCAGAGTTTGAGGAAACCATCACGCGGCTGACCATGCTGCACGAGCAGATCGTCAGGTTCTATCAGGGATTTCGTCGCGACGCGCATCCCATGGCGGTGATGGTCGGGGTCGTCGGCGCGCTGTCGGCGTTTTATGGCCAGGCCGCCGACACGGCCAACCCCGAGCATCGCACGACTCGTTTTAACCGCCTCGTCGCCAAGATGCCGACCATCGTCGCCCTGGCCCACAAGTATTCGGTTGGCGAGCCCTTCATGTATCCGCGCTACGATCTGGGCTACACCGCCAATTTCCTGCACATGATGTTCGGCAATCCGTGCGAGACCTACGAGCCCAATCCGGTTATCGTCCGTGCGCTCGATACGATTTTCCTCTTGCATGCCGATCACGAGCAGAATGCCTCGACGTCCACCATGCGCATCGCCGGCTCTTCCGGCGCCAACCCCTATGCCTGTGTGTCGGCGGCCATCGCGTGTTTCTGGGGGCCGGCGCATGGCGGCGCCAACGAAGTCTGTCTGAACATGCTCGAAGAGATCGGCGACGTGTCGCGCATTCCCGAATACGTCAGGCGCGCCAAGGACAAGAACGACAGTTTCACGTTGAAAGGATTTGGGCACCGCATCGTCAACAGCGTGGACCCGCGCACGACGGTCATGCGCGAACTGTGCGCCAGGGTTTTGCGCGAGCGCGGGATGGCGAACGATCGCCTGTTTGCGCTGGCCCAGGAACTGGAGAGGGTCGTGCGCGAAGACGATTATTTCATCGAGCACCGGCTCTTCCCGAACGTCTATTACTACTCGGGCATCGTGCAAAAGGCGATCGGCATTCCGCCGGCGATGTTCCCGTGTATCGTTGCGCTGGGACATACGGTCGGCTGGATGGTACAGTGGGAAGAAATGATCACCGATGCAGAACAGAAAATCAGTCGCCCGCGCCAGCTTTATGTAGGTCACGCGCGACGCGACGTGCCGTAGGGGGAATTGCGGTCTTTGCGAATACGATCGGCTCCGTAATTGCCGCTGTTTCCAGCGCAAACTACGGATGCACAGTCGTGGCCGGGTCTGCGAAGATTGTCCTTCGCGACATCGGTCGGCGCGTTGATCAATTTAACGGTTTAAGAATGCTGGCCAATGTTCAAGCCTCGCACATCGGCGGAGTTTAGTTTTGGCGAGGAATCAGGGGTATCAGAAATGTTCAAGACGTTCTTCGTCGTCCTGCTGCTGGGCTTTGCCGGTTCGGCAATGGCGCTTCCTTTCGCTTCGCGCTACGCGCTGGTTGTCGAGGAGGGCAGCGGCAAGGTGCTGCTCGCCAAGAACGCCGATGTCACCGTACCGATCGCCTCGCTGACCAAGCTGATGACCGCGATGGTCGTGCTCGATGCCGCTCAGGACATGGACGAGGCGATCACTATCGAAGATCCGAGCGTACTGACCAGCCGACGCTCGAGGACACGCCTGACCGATGGCGGCGTGCTGCCGCGACGGACCGTCATGGAACTGGCGCTGATGTCTTCCGACAACCACGCGGCGGTTTCACTGGCCTACGCCTATCCGGGCGGGATCGACGCCTTCCTCGCGGCGGTGGCCGCCAAGGTCGGAGATCTTGGCATGACGCATACCACCATCGGCGAGCCGACCGGGCTCTCCGAGGCCAATCGATCCACTGCCGAGGACCTGGCGAGGATGGCGGTCGCCGCGGCAAGTTACCCGGAGATCGTGCGCATCACCACATCGAGCGGGCAGACCGTGGATGTTCAGGGCCGCAATGTCGAATACCACAATACCAACCATCTTGTCGGCCAGACCGGGTGGGACATCCTGCTCTCGAAGACCGGCTTTACGAAACCTGCCGGACGTTGCCTGATCATGCGCCTCAGCGCAGGAGGACAGACGGTTATCGTCGTGCTGCTCAACGCGATCACCTCGCCATTGCGGATGCTCGATGCGCTGAACGTGCGCCGCTTCCTGTCCGGCGAGGAGCCTTTGCTGGCCCGGGCCGAATCCCCGCGCCGCGTGCATCGGGCGGCGCATCACCTTCCGGTCACTATTGAGCGCGCGCATCTGCGTCCGTCGCGCGTGGCCGTCAGCGCGAATTGAAATTGCGCCTATCGGGTTCGGGGTGCGCAGACGCGTTGTCGCTTTGCGAGGACGGCTGCCTTAGCGAAGGCTGTCGCTCGCCGGATCCAATCCAGTCTGCCGAATAAGTGGCGCGGCAGAGGGAGCGGCGAGATAGTCGATCAAGGCTTTGGCACTGGCCTTCACTCTGCTGTCGGCAACAATTCCCGCGGAAAATGGCGTGATCTGCTGCGCTTCGTCCGGTAGCGGGCCGACAAAATCGATACCCGGGACAGGCAGCAACTCGCTCACCTGCTGGAAACCGATTTCCGCTTCCCCTCTCGCCACGATTTGCCCCACCGGGTCGGCCGGAATCATTCGACACTTATCCTTGATCTGTTCGGCAATGCCCAGGCGCGGAAAAAGTACGGTGGCCAGAAAGACACCGCTGGCGCTATCCGAATAGGCAATCGAGCGAGCGGCCAGCAAGGTTTGCTTCAATCCCTCGAGCGTGCTGATATCGGGTTTGCGCGCGCCCGCCTTGACCGCCATGCCGATCCTCGAGCGGGCCAGGAGCTGGTGGCCGGCGTCAAGCACCTTGCCTTGCTGGATCAGCCCGTTCAGCGATTCGCCGACCATGATGACAACGTCGACGCTCTCCCCACGGTTCAGACGGTTTGGTATCGCTTGAGCCGTTTCGCCCATCGACGGCCCCCAGGCGATAATCAGCTTATGACCGCTCTGCTGCTCGAATCCAGGGGCCAACATGCGGTAAGCAGCAGCAAAACCGCCGGAGCTCACCACATGTATCTCATCGGCGAAGGCCAGCGAAACCAAAATACCGAGACTGGCAGCGAGAATCGAGCGCAGCATTCTTCGGCTCGACAACAGGCATTTCAACATTTGTCGCCTCCCTAGTGCATATGTGTGAATCTGCCGCAACAACGCTTTTGAGACATCAAAAACTCGAGCGCATTGATTTCATCGTTCGACAATTCATGCAAATCAAATTGGCAATCAGCGAACTTCCGGCCTGCATTGCCGGGCAGGGAAGTCGGGCGCCAGAGCTAGGCCAGACGGGACTCCGACGATCTGCAGTATTCCGTGCCGAAGACGCCGAAAACTCAACAAGCCTCAGGGAATGACGCCATTCGTTCATCGTGCCATGACTTGAACGGCATGGCAATCACGAACCGCTGGTTGGCCCGAGGCGGTTCGTCAGCAAGGCGCATGCATTCGTTTCAACCAGCCGACTCGCAGACGAATCCGCCGCGCGCGCAGCGCGCAGCGATCGTTTCGCTATCAGCCGGACGTGATTCCGGACTACTTGTGTTCGTTCGCTTCGTTCTTTAGCGCCCTGCCGCCTTGCTCGATATCCTGGCCCGCGCCGGCAACGGTATTGCACCCGGCAACCGTACCGAACAAACCGGCCAGAAAGAACGCGGCCAGCAGCGAAGTCAACATTCTTCTCATCATGACGAGTCTCCAATAAACGCAGCGCGAGTAGAAGGCGGCGCCGACAAAGCGTCCCAGGGTCGTGACATTGCGCGCGCCCATTGTTGGCGCACCCGACTCGCACTTCAGTGCGCCAGCGCACGCAAACTCATGACGGACCGCTGCAGGGGCGGGCGATGCCTTCGATGACACCGGCGATTTCTGTGGTCACACCGCCAGCCCGGCGAGCGCGGAGGTGGCGATGATGGGGATCGCCTGCGTTGGCCAGCGCATCAGCGCGGCGAACGCGCTGATGCCGATCAGCAGCGCCGGCCAGGCGAATGGCCCCGACCAGCCCTGCGGCCAGTAGACATGCCAGGCAAAGAAGACGGCGAGGCTGGCGATGACGCCGACCACGGCGGCGGTGATTCCGGTCATTGGCGCCGCGAGTTGCAGATTGCCGTGCGTTTTCTCGATCAGCGGTGCGCCGAGAAAAATGAAGACGAAGGACGGTAGGAAGGTGAAGAAGGTCACCACCAAAGCGCCGGCGATGCCGCTGATCAGCACTTGCCCGGCACCGAACGGCGGGTGGTTCCATCCGGCGACGAAACCGACGAAGGTGGTGACCATGATCAGCGGCCCCGGCGTGCTTTCACCGAGCGCCAGGCCGTCGATCATTTGTCCGGCCGACAGCCACCCGTATTGGCTGACGGCGCCCTGAAACACGTAGGGCAGGACGGCGTAGGCACCGCCGAAGGTGAGCAGCGCGGCGGTAGTGAAGAACCAGCCCAGGTGTACGAGCAGACCGTCCCAGCCGAAATGCGCGCCCAATGCCAAGAGCATTGAACCCCACAGGGCGAGGCCGACGAGCAGCGTGCGCACAAAGCGGCCCGTGCTGAATTGGGCGTGGCGCGGTGTCGGCGTGTCGTCGTCGATCAGCGCCGCGGCATGGTCTTGCGTCTTCGATGCATGCGCCGGGGCGGTGGCGAAGTGTTGCGGCGCCAGGTAGCCGACTAGCCAGCCGCACAGCGCGGCGGCGGCGATAATGGCCGGGAAGGGCAGGGCGAAGAAGAACAGCGCGCAAAACGCCGCGACCGAGATCGCCGCGAGCCAGACACTGTGCAGCGTCCGCTTGCCGATGCGCCACGCCGCGAAGGCGACGATCGCCGTCACTGCCGGCTTTATGCCGTAGAGCAGGCCGGCCACCGCCGGCGTGTTGCCGAACGCCATGTACAGCCAAGAGAGGAGAATTAGCAGGAAGAGCGAAGGCAGGACGAAGAGCCCGCCGGCGGCCAGCCCGCCCCATTCGCCATGCAGCAGCCAGCCGAGGTAGGTGGCGAGCTGCTGCGCTTCGGGGCCGGGCAGCAGCATGCAATAGTTGAGCGCGTGCAGGAACCGGCCTTCGGAAATCCAGCGTTTTCTCTCGACCAGATCCTGGTGCATGATGGCGATCTGCCCGGCCGGGCCGCCGAAGCTGATGCAGCCGAGCCACAGCCAGTAAGCCAGGGCTCTTGCAAAGGACGGCGCGGCTGGCGGTTGCAAATTTTCGGCGCTCATGGTGGCGTCATGTCCTTTGCTTTAAAATCGGCGTGTTTGCACAATCCGATACGTCAACCACTGATTGGGTTCCATCCTACGCGATGCTCAAACTATTTGCCAAGCGCCAGCCGGCCCAGCGACTTGCCGACCTGAAGAAGTTGTCGCTCTTCGTCGATCTGAGTCGGCGCGAGATGAAGATCGTCGACGGCTTCATGCACGAGCGCAATTATCTGGAAAATGAAATTGTCTTCGACGAGGGCGACGAAGGGCAGGCGATCTATTTCATCCTCGCCGGCCGCGTGCTGATCTGCCCGCAGGGGCAGCCTCAGGCGCCGATTGCGACGCTCGAACGCGGCAATTTTTTCGGCGAGCTGGCGCTGCTCGATGACGCGCCGCGCGTGGCGCAGGCGCGGGCGGCGCAGGATTGCACACTGGCGGTTTTCTTTCGCGGCGATTTCCTTGAACTCATGCAGTCGCACGCACTGATCGCTTCGAAGATCGCCTTCCAGCTGGCCCGCCATCTCGGCGCACGGCTGCGCGCCAGCGTGCGCCGCGAGCAGGCGCAGTGATGCGGCGCGAACGCTATCAGTCGGGACCGCTGGTCTGGCTGTCCATCGTCGCTGCGACCAGTCTGCTGCTCTTCCTGTTTCAGAAGATTCTCTGGCTGGTCGTGCCTTTCCTGCTCGCGCTGATCGGTTATTACCTGCTCTATCCCGTGCAGCAGCGTCTGGTTCTTGCCGGCACCTCGCGCGATGCGGCCGCCGCGCTGGTCAGCGGCGGTGCCTTTGCCGTCGGGGGCGGTGGCATGCTGCTGGCCTTCCCGTGGATCAGCGCGCACCTCGTCGCCTGGCAAGATGTCGCGGCGCGTTATATCGCGGGCGGCTTGCGTTTCATCGCCGAGACGCTGGCCTGGGCCGAGAGCAATTCCTCCTTCGCCGCCAAGGCGCATCTGAGCGATCAGCTGACGCAGCATATCAATGCACTCGGGGAACACCTGGCCGGAACCTATCTGACCGATGCCGCATTGACCGCCGCGGCCTGGTTTCCGTCCTTGCTGCTCGCGCCTTTCCTGGCTTTCTTTTTCCTGCGCGACGGCTGGCGCTTCAAGATGTTCCTGATCCGGGCGGTGCCCAACGCCTTCTTCGAGCGCACGCTATATCTCGTCGATCAGGTGGACCGCACGGCACGGCTCTACTTCCAGGGCCTGATCAAGCTGACGGTGCTCGATGCGCTGTGCCTCGCCTGCGGGCTCTGGCTGATCGGCGTGTCGGCGCCGCTCACGCTCGGCTTGTTGACCGCCGTCCTGGCCTGGGTGCCTTATGTCGGATCGATTCTCGGCTGCCTGCTCGTCGTGCTGGTCGCGGCGACCGATTTCCCCGGCGATCCGGCGGTCGCTTACGCGGCCATCGGCCTGTTCATCTGGGTGCGCCTGCTCGACGACTTCTTCTTCATGCCGATGACCATAGGACGCAGCCTGAAGCTGCACCCGCTGCTCACCGTGGTGATGATCTTCGTCGGCGGCGCGGTGGCCGGCGTCGCCGGCCTGATGCTGGTGCTGCCACTGCTTGGCATCGCCATGGTGCTCGGCGAGACGGTCGGCGAAATCGTCACCGACACGCGGCTGCGCGCGCGCCACACCTTCGGCCAGGAACTGCGGCAACGCCAGGCAACGCGCGATCTTCAGGCCTGAAGCCGCGCGTCGGTATCGAGCCGAAGCCGGCAGTCGTCGACATGCTGACATTGACCCAGGCGGGTCGGTCGGGGATACTGCCGGGCATTCAATCCCGCCCCTGAGAACATCATGACCACACTGAGCGTCAAACAAATCCTCGGAGCCCAGGCTGCGGCCGGCGAGCCCGTGACAGTTCGCGGCTGGGTGCGCACCCGGCGCGATTCCAAGGCCGGCCTGTCTTTCGTCAACGTATCGGACGGCTCGTGCTTTCACCCGGTCCAGGTCGTGGCCACCGACCGCCTCGAAAATTATGCCGAAGAAATACGGCACCTGACGGCCGGCTGTTCGGTCGAGGCCACCGGCCTGATCGTGCCCTCGCCGGCCAAGGGCCAGCCCTTCGAAATGCAGGCCACCGCGATCAAGGTCGTCGGCTGGGTCGACGACCCGGACACCTATCCGATCCAGCCCAAGGCGCACAGCATGGAATACCTGCGCGAAGTCGCGCATCTGCGCGCGCGCACCAATGTCATCGGGGCGGTCACGCGCGTTCGCCACACCATCGCGCAGGCAATACACCGTTTCTTCAACGAACAGAATTTCTTCTGGATCAATACGCCGATCATCACCGCATCGGACGCCGAAGGCGCCGGCGAACTGTTCCGCGTCTCGACCCTGGATCTGGCCAACCTGCCGCGCGGGCAAAACGGCAAGGTCGACTTCGCGCAGGACTTCTTCGGCAACGAATCCTTCCTCACGGTCTCCGGGCAATTGAACGTCGAGACCTACTGCATGGCGATGTCCAAGGTCTACACCTTCGGGCCGACCTTCCGCGCCGAAAACTCGAACACCAGCCGCCATCTCGCCGAGTTCTGGATGATCGAACCGGAGATCGCTTTCGCCGATCTGTCGGATGACGCGGCACTCGCCGAGGCCCTGCTCAAATACGTGTTCAAGGCGGTGCTCAGCGAACGCGCCGACGACATGGACTTTTTCGAGGAGCGCATCGAGAAGGGCGTGATCGCCAAGCTGCAGGCGATGATCGCCTGCGACTTCGTGCGCATGGACTATACCGATGCCATCAGTATCCTCGAGCACAGCAAGGCAAAATTCGACTACCCGGTCAAATGGGGAACCGACCTGCAGAGCGAGCACGAGCGCTTCCTCGCCGAGAAGCACGTCGGCGGCCCGCTGATCCTGATGAACTATCCGAAAGAGATCAAGGCCTTCTACATGCGCCTCAACGATGACGGCAAGACCGTCGCGGCGATGGACGTATTGGCCCCCGGCATCGGCGAAATCATCGGCGGCTCGCAACGCGAAGAGCGGCTCGACGTGCTCGATGCGCGCATGATCGAAGTCGGACTCAATCCCGCGCACTATGGCTGGTACCGCGACCTGCGCCGCTACGGCACCGTGCCGCACGCCGGTTTCGGCTTGGGCTTCGAGCGCACCATTTCCTACATCACCGGCCTCTCGAACCTGCGCGACGTGATTCCTTTCCCGCGCACGCCCGGCAACGCCAAGTACTAGGCGAGCCATGACCCTGCGCATCATCATTACCGGCGGCACGTTTGACAAGCGCTATGACGCCATCCGCGGCCAGCTCAATTTCAAGGACACCCATCTGCCGGACATCATCGAGCAAGTCCGCGTGCGCTTGGCCGTTGCCCTGGAACTGAACCAGATGGTCGACAGCCTGGACATGCAGGATGACAACCGCCAGTGCATCCTGCGCGCCTGCTGCGCTGCGAGTGAAGGACAGATCGTCATCACGCACGGCACCGACACCATGGTCGAGACGGCGACTGTCCTCGGCGAGGCTTTTTGCGCCGGTGATGCGGCGCTCGCCGGCAAGCGCATAGTCCTGACCGGCGCCATGGTGCCCTATTCGGTTTCCGGCAGCGACGCGCTGTTCAACCTCGGCAGCGCGATCATGGCGGCGCAACTGCTGCCGCCCGGCGTCTATATCGCCATGAACGGCCGCTGCTTCACTTGGCGCAACGTGCGCAAGAACCGCGTCCTCGGCGAGTTTGAGGGCGAGGTGCTGTGATTTGCCGAGCGCGCGGGCGAAGCGGGCTTTCGCAGATCGACCTCAGCGCATTTTAGCGCGAGGCATCCGGCGGTGCGGCGTGCTGCGTCGCCACATACTGGCGATCGTGCAGAGCCGCCGCGATCTGCCCGAAATCGACCGGGATGAAGTCGTAGCGATCGTGAGGCGCGTGAACGCTGAGGAAGAATGCTTCGTCACTGGTGCTGGGATTGAATACCTCGTGCCTTACGCCCGGAGGCATCGCACAGAAACCACCCGGCTTCAATTCGAACTTGCCGTTACCCTCCAGCCCTTCGTAGCGAATTTCCAGCAAGCCTTTAATGCCAATGAACAAGTCGAAGACTTGCGAGTGAAGGTGGACGGGGACACCCGACCCGGGAGCAACCCGGAATACGGCTGTTTGCACCGCCCCTTCGACATGCATTACGCCCTTTTCGCAGCCGGGGCGGCGCGGCTCCAATTGAACGCGGGTTACATCATCGACGGTGACTACCGGTCTTTGCCCCATTTGCATCTCCCGTTTTCGCCGCGGTTTCGAAGCCGCGGGCATCGCAAGGGAATCGGATATCTGATTTGGCGATCAGCTGTTACGGGCGGCGCTTGCCAAACGGCCGGTTCCGGAAATCATAGTTCAAAGGCAGCCGGACGCAGTCGAAAACGGCGATTCCAATCTCCCGAGCCGCGTGGGTTTCGCAGCGAGAGATCGCCGGACTTTAGCGTCGAGGCTGAACGGAACGGGAAATTCGTGCGGCATCGTCATCAACTGCCGGCGCGCGTCGATTGCAAGTCAAACCCCGATTCGCCGCTCAGCCAGGTGTCCTTGTCTCGGATAATCGCTTGAGCGGGAAGGGCGGGCGTCGCGACGCCAAGATTCGAAAGCCTGCGAACCGCGGTCCCCACAGCGACGATCTCGATCAGGCTCGATCCAAGTTCGACAATGTAGGTCTTTATGCCGACCACCTCGTCCGCGCCAACAGCAGAAGCGTCAGCTCTCAAGCGATCGAAGACATTCTCTCTTGCGTCATAGACCAAAGTAGTCAGGTCGCTGATCTCGCCTTTGACGAAGCCTTTGAACATGGATTTCAAACCGCCGATGGCACCGAGCGAGTAGACCGATGTGGAAATCAGAAGTTTGACGGGCGCATATCCCAAGCTGGTCATCGCCCATAACTCTTCGCCGGTCAGGTCGCTGGTCACCGGTGACGCTTTGTATTCGGCGGGGAGGTTTGGGTGGATGGCCGCAGTCCCGGTCATGTACATCTCGTGCACGCCGCTGAACCTCATGACGCTCGTTCTCACGCCGACGACCGCATTGGCTCCGGCCTTCCTCGCTTGTGCGACGAGACGATCCAAAGCGTGATGTCGGGTGACGTTGAAGATGTCGCTGAACTCTTTGATTTCGCCGCGAACCAGTGTTTTCAGGGTACCAGAGATGCCGCCTACAACCCCCATGGCGTAGGCGATGTTGCCAAAGACAAAGTGGATCGGTTGATATCCCGCATCCATGTGGCAATAAAGTTCCTGCGCGTCGCCGGCGCTGGTGAACAGCTTCGTTGCATCGCTTCCGACGACCCCCGATCCGACGAAGAGGAACTCGGAGTTTCCCGCGAGCGCGCGCAATTCCGAGCTTACGCCGACGACGCCGCGAACGCCTTCGCGCGCCGCCTCGCCGACCATTCGCTCGAATGCCGCCTCTCGCCCCGCATGGATCATTTCCGTGACCGCCGGAACTTCGCCGCCGATAGCTCCGCGGAATGCGGATCCGACACTGCCCAGGAAACCCATGGATTGGACACTGTTCCCGACCACAATACCGGTGGGCGTGAGCCCTTTCAGTTGCATGCAGTAGATTTCGTTGCCGGATAAACCGGTTACCCTTGGTTGCGGCATCGACATTGCTCCGTAAATATGAACCGATAGCTGTTGGCCCGTGGCGATCCGCCGCCGAACCCCGGAAGACGCACGGATACTTTGGTGATGCGACAACAATGGGAACGCGAGCTATGGAAATTGTTCCGGGTACCCGCTATTGTCGGACGCTAGCACGGGAAGTCCTTCAGTCGAGAACCCGGATGCTTCAGCAATTAACGGTGAATGACCACCAGCAGTGCCCGCGCCTCGGTCTTGCCGGCGTTGCGGATGCTGTGCTTGCGGTCGGCGGGGTAGCGGGCCGTCGCACCGGACTTGAGCTTCTTCTTCTCGCCGTCGACCTCGACTTCCATGGTCCCCTGCAATAGTGTCAGATGTTCGGCCGCCCCCGGGTCGTGCGGGCTCGAGGCGAGCACGCCGCCCACCGCCAGCGTGAGTTCGTACCACTCGAATTTCCCGGCCAAGTCCATCGGACCGAGGATGCGCAGCAGGTAGCCGGCGTGATCGCCCGGCAGCGTCGGCTGCTCGTGCGCTTCGAGAACATGGATGGCCTCGAGCTCGCGGATTTCCGTAGACAGCAGTTCGGCGATGCTCACGCCGAGCGCATTGGCCAGCCGCCAGGCGACGGCGATCGTCGGGTTGGCCTTCTCGCGCTCGATCTGCGACAGCATCGATTTGGACACGCCGGCGGCGCGAGAGAGGTCGTCCAGCGTCAGTCCGCGGGCGAGGCGCATCTTCTGCAGGGTGGCGCCGACTTCCGGGGGAGTTTGCACAATGCCTGTAGTTTTCATATGAGGGCTTGCAAAGTTTAATGGGCTTGGTTAATATTCGGTATATCGAACAAAGGTTCTATATAACGGATTTTGCGACGGTCACTGAACAGTCATGCTAACAGACTGAACCGCCCGGAGCCAGAGCACAGGAATCGCCATGAGCACGAGCATCACGAATGAAGCTTTCTACAACGGCCTGCAGGGCGGCCTCGATGGCCTGCGCGCCCAGGGGTTGTACAAGGAGGAGCGGGTGCTGGCCTCGCGCCAGGGCAGCACCGTGGTCTGCGGCGGTGGCCGCGAGCTGATCAATCTTTGCGCCAATAATTATCTCGGGCTGTCGGGCGACGAGTCCCTGGTCAGGGCTGCCGCGGCGGCCAGCGAACAGTACGGCTACGGCCTCTCGTCGGTGCGCTTCATTTGCGGTACGCAGACCGTTCACAAGCAGCTGGAAAAGGCGATTGCCGATTTTCTCGGGATGGAGGACGCAATTCTTTACGCCGCGGCTTTCGACGCCAACGGCGGCGTGTTCGAGCCGCTTTTCGACGAATCCGACGCGATCATTTCCGATGCGCTCAACCACGCCTCGATCATCGACGGCATCCGCCTGTGCAAAGCCGAGCGCTATCGCTATGCGCACAACGACATGGCCGATCTTGAGGCGCAGCTTCAGGCCGCCGCCGGCAAGCGCCACAAGCTCATTGTCAGCGACGGCGTATTTTCGATGGACGGGACGATCGCCCAGCTCGACAAGATCTGCGTGCTGGCCGACCGTTACGGCGCGCTGGTGATGATCGACGAATGCCACGCCAGCGGCGTCCTCGGCGCTAATGGCCGCGGTACGCCCGAGCACCATGGCGTGATCGGGCGCATCGACATCATTACCGGCACGCTCGGCAAGGCGCTGGGCGGTGCGATGGGCGGCTTCACGGCGGCGCGCCGCGAAGTCATCGCGACGCTGCGCCAGAAATCGCGCCCCTACCTCTTTTCGAACAGCCTGGCGCCGTCAATCGCCGGCACGTCGCTCGCCGTACTCAAAGACTTGCCGGGCCTGAGCGCAAGGCGCGAGCGGCTGCAGGCCAATGCCGCGTATTTTCGCGCCGCCATCGGCGAACTCGGATTCACCATCAAGCCGGGCACCCATCCGATCGTGCCGGTGATGCTCTTCGATGCGCCGCTGGCGCAGCGCTTCGCGCAACGCCTCTATGAACTCGGCGTGCTGGTCACCGCTTTCTTCTATCCGGTGGTGGCCATCGGGCAGGCGCGCGTGCGCGTGCAACTCTCGGCGGCGCACAGCCGCGAACAACTGGACAAGGCTTTGGCGGCTTTCGCTGCGGCCGGGCGCGAACTCAAGGTAATTCAAGGAGAAAGATAATGGAACGGATTCTGGTCATCGGCGCCAACGGGCAAATCGGCAGCGAGCTTGTCGATGCGCTGGCCGAGCAGCATGGGGCGGAGAACGTCATCGCCGCCGACATCGGCCCGCGCAGCCTCGCCGGGGCGCGCTGCTACGAGACGATCGACGTGCTCGACAGCAAGCGCCTGACGACAATAGTCGCCGCGCAGGGCATCACCCAGGTCTATCACTTGGCGGCACTGCTCTCGGTGACCGGCGAGCAGGATCCACTGCGCGCCTGGACGCTCAACATGAACGGCCTGCTGAACATTCTCGAAATCGCCCGCGAACGGAAAGCGGCGGGCAAGCCGCTACGCGTCTTCTGGCCCTCGTCGATCGCCGTTTTTGGCCCCCATACGCCGGCGGTCGACACGCCGCAACTCACGGTAATGGACCCTTCGACCATTTACGGGATCAGCAAACTCGCTGGCGAACGGCTGTGCGAGTATTACTTCAGCAAGTACGGCGTCGATGTGCGCAGCATTCGCTACCCCGGCATCATCAGCTACAAGTCGCCACCCGGCGGCGGCACCACCGATTACGCGATCTCCATTTTTCACGCCGCCTGCAGCGGCGCGAGCTACTCGTGCTTTCTCGGGCCGGACAGCACGTTGCCGATGATCTACATGCCCGACGCCCTGCGCGCGACGATGGAGTTGATGGCAGCGCCCGCCGAGCAGATCCGCGTGCGTTCGTCCTACAACGTGGCCGGCCTGAGCTTCAGCCCGCGTGAGCTCGCCGCAGCGATCCAGAAGCAGCGGCCAAGCTTTCGCATCGACTACCGGCCGGATCACCGCCAGGCGATCGCCGACAGCTGGCCGCAGAGCCTCGACGATGCGGCGGCGCGCGCCGACTGGGGCTGGAACCCGCAAGTCGGGCTGGCCGATCTGGTCGAGGACATGCTGCTGCATGTGAGCAAGGTCACCCGCCTGCATTCACAGGCCGCCTGAAACGCAGCGCCCGGGCGCGGACTGAGGGCCGCGCCGCATCTTTGTGTTGACGGCATCGGGAGCGTTCTGTAGCATCCTGCGATCGACCAATTCCGGTCCCTAAAAAATTTTATGGGGGTTCCCTTGAAAAAGATCAATACGCTTCTGGCGCTTGCCGCTGCGTTGGCGCTTGGCGTCTCCGTGGTTTCGTGTTCCAAGTCGGGTGACAGCGATGTCATCAAAATCGGCGTATTCGAGCCGCTGACGGGCGCTAACGGCGCCGGTGGCGCTGACGAAGTGGATGGCGTCAAGCTGGCCAACAAGCTCTACCCGACGGTCCTCGGCAAGAAAGTCGTTCTCGTCGTCGTAGATAACAAGTCGGACAAGGTCGAAGCCGCCAATGCCGCGACCGTCCTCGTGCAAAAAGAAAAAGTGAATGCCGTCATCGGTTCCTGGGGCAGTTCGCTGTCGATGTCCGGCGGCCCGATCTTCGCCGAAGCCAAGACGCCGGCAGTCGCCGTTTCCGCGACCAACCCGAACGTGACCAAGGGCAACGAGTACTACTTCCGCGTCTGCTTCCTCGATCCTTTCCAGGGCACCGTCAATGCGGCTTATGCGTTCAACGTGCTGAAGGCCAAGAAAGTCGCGATCATTCGTGAGGTTTCGAACGATTACTCGGTGGGTCTTGCCAAGTTCTTCGTCGACGAATTCGTCAAGCTGGCCGGCGACGAGAAGGCGATCGTCGCGACCTCGGATTACAACACCGGTGACCAGGACTTCTCGGCGCAACTGACCAACATCAAGAAGTACGATCCCGATGTGATCTTCGCTCCCGGCAACTACACCGAATCGGCGCTGATCATCAAGCAGGCGCGCGCGCTCGGCATGAAAGCCCAGTTCCTCGGCGGCGATACCTGGGACGAAAATGCCTTCCTGGAAGTCGGCGGCGCTGCGGTTGAAGGCGCGACCTTCTCGACCTTCTTTGCCAACGACGTGCCGATCAACAAGACCTCCGAAGCTTTCCTCAAGTCCTTCCGCGACGAGTACAAGAAAGAGCCGGCTGCGGTTGCTGCGCTCGGTTTCGACGCCTATCGCGTGATCCTCGATGCGATCACCCGTGCCAACTCGGCCGAACCGCAGAAGATTCGCGACGCGCTGACGCAGACCAAGGATTTTGAAGGTTCGGCCGGCTCGATCACGATCAACGCCGAGCGCAACGCCGACAAGGCTGCCGTGTTCAAGACCGTCAAGGATAAGAAGTTCGTTTTCCTGACGACGGTCAAGCCCTGATAGCAAGCACTGCGGAGGCCAATCGCTTCGCAGTGACTCCGAATCCGAATGTGCCGTAGCGCCCGCTACTGACGCATTCGGATTTTTTCTTGAGGGCAGACTCGCTCCGCCCGGCTTGGTCAAGCGCTGCTCGGGTTATATTGATCAAGCGGGAACTACCGCAGTTCCCGAAGGAACTTCATGGATCTTCAGACTTTCTTGCAACAGTTCGTCAATGCCCTTTCCCTGGGCAGCTTGTACGCTCTGATCGCCATCGGCTACACGATGGTGTATGGCATCCTGCGGCTGATCAATTTCGCCCACGGCGATATCTTCATGGTTGGCGGCTACCTCGCTTTTTACGGCGTCACCACTTTTTTGATGCCGTGGTGGCTCGCGGTCGTCGTGGCCATCGCCCTCACCACCATTTTTGGCGTCGGGCTTGAACGCGTTGCCTATCGACCGCTGCGCGATTCGCCACGCATCTCGATCATGATCAGCGCCATCGGCGCATCATTCCTGCTCGAGAACCTGGCGATCGTGCTGTTCGATGCGCGGCCCAAGGCCTTTCACGTTCCCGATTTCTTCGCCGCGAATTTCATCTTGAGCGGCGTGCACATCGCCAGCGTCAGCCTGATCATCCCCGTGGTGACCGCGGTCATCCTGGCGGTATTGCTGTGGATGGTGCATAGCACCCGCGTCGGCATGGCCATGCGCGCCGTGTCCACCGACATCGACGCGGCCCGCCTGATGGCCATCGACGTCGATCGCATCGTCTCGATCACCTTTGCCATCGGCAGCGCGCTGGCTGCCGTCGGCGGCATCATGTATGCGCTCAAGTATCCGCGCCTCGAACCGCTGATGGGCATCATGCCCGGACTCAAGTGCTTTATCGCCGCGGTCATCGGCGGCATCGGCAGCATCGGCGGCGCGGTGCTCGGCGGGCTGCTGCTGGGCATCATCGAACTGATGACGGTGGCCTTCCTGCCGGAACTGACCGGCTACAAGGACGCCTTCGCCTTCGTGCTGCTGATCGTCGTTCTGCTGGTCAAGCCGACCGGTCTGCTCGGCAAGAACCAGGGGGAAAAAGTCTGATGAACCCCGGTCTGATCAACAAGAAACCGTCCATGAGCCGCAATCAAATTCTCACGTTCGCGGCAGCCTGCGCCGGACTCGCCCTGCTTTTCGTCTTCGACTCGACGCTCGACAGCTTCACGCTACAGATTTTCAAGCTCTGCGCGATCAACATCATCCTGGCCCTGTCGCTCAATCTGATCAACGGATTTACCGGCCTGTTCAGCCTCGGGCACGCCGGCTTCATGGCGGTCGGCGCTTATACCTGCGCCATTCTGACCATGTCGCCCGAGCAGAAGGAAGTCAATTACGTGCTGCAGCCCATCGTCCCCTGGCTCGCGCACATTCAGTTGCCTTTCCTGCCGGGACTGTTGATCGGCGGGCTGTTCGCCGGATTCATCGGCTGGCTGCTCGGGGTGATCTCGCTGCGCCTGCGTGACGACTACCTGGCGATTGCCACGCTGGGGTTTTCGGAAATTATCCGGGTGCTGCTGACCAACGCCCAGACGGTGACCAATGGCGCGCTGGGCTTGAAGGGTCTGCCGCGTTTCACGACGATGTGGTGGGCGTGGGGATCGGCGATCGTCATCACCGTGTTCCTGGTCTTCCTGATCAAGTCGAGCTACGGCCGCGCCTTCAAGTCGATCCGCGACAACGAAATTGCCGCCGAATCGATGGGCGTCGATGTTTTCGGGATGAAGGTGCTGTCCTTTACCATCTCGAGCTTCCTCGCCGGGATTGCCGGCGGCTTGCTGGCGCATTACCTGACGACCATCGATCCGAAGCAGTTCATCTTCCTCAAGACCTTCGACATCCTGCTGATCGTCGTGCTCGGCGGCGTCGGCTCGATCACCGGTTCGGTGATCGCGGCGATCGCCGTCACCATCTCGATGGAAGCGCTGCGCTTTCTCGACGGGCCGCTCGACCTCGGATTCGTCGCCACCAGCGGCATTCCCGGCCTGCGCATGGTCTTTTTCTCGGCCTTGCTGATGGTCGTGGTCATTTACCGCCAGCAGGGCCTGATGGGCAAAGCAGAATTCAGCTGGGATGCACTGGCCAGGATCGGCCTGCTGCCGCGCCGCGGGCCAAAGCCCGGCAAAGGGGGCCTGTGATGGACGCCCTGTTGCGCACGGTCGATGTCAATAAGTACTTCGGCGGACTGGCCGCGGTCAGCGCTTTCAACATCGATGTCCAGGCCGGCGAGATCGTCGGCCTGATCGGACCGAACGGCGCCGGCAAGACCACCTCGTTCAACCTGATCACCGGCGTCTATATGCCAACCAGCGGCCGCATCCAGTTCGAGGGCAAGGACATCGCCGGCATGAAGCCGCATGCGATCACCCGTCTCGGGATGGCGCGCACTTTCCAGAATATCCGTCTGTTCAAGGAAATGAGCGTGCTCGACAATATCCTCGTCGCCGAGCACATGCGCATGGGCACCAACCTGTTCGAAGCGACCCTGCGCCTGCCGTCCTACATGAAGAAGGAAAGGCGGGTGCACGAGCGCGCCCGCGCGCTGCTCGACGAAGTGGGCCTCTCGGCGCATGAGCAGGCCAGCGCGACCAGCCTGCCGTACGGCAAGCAGCGCCGCCTCGAAATTGCGCGGGCGCTGGCCACCGAGCCCAAGCTTCTCTTTCTCGATGAGCCGGCGGCCGGGATGAATCCGCAGGAATCGGTCGAACTGATGGACTTCATCCTGAAGATTCGCGACCAGTTCAAGCTGACCATCGTGCTCATCGAACACCATATGCAAGTGGTCATGGGCGTCTGTAAGCGCATGTACGTGCTCGATTACGGCGTGACCATCGCGCAGGGAACGCCCGAGGAAATCCAGAAGAATCCTGCCGTCATCGAAGCGTATCTGGGGGTGGGATAATGTTGTCGATCAAGAACCTCTCCGTCCATTACGGCGGAATTCATGCGCTGCGCGGCATCAGCCTCGACGTCCCGGCCGGCAAGATCGTCACGCTGATCGGCGCCAACGGCGCCGGCAAGAGCACCACGCTCAACGCGATCATCGGCCTGGTCAAGGCGGGTTCGGGTTCGGTCAACTGGAACGGGAAAGACCTCTTCGGGGCCAAGACCAAGGCCATCGTCGAATCGGGAATCGTGCTCGTGCCGGAAGGCCGGCGGGTGTTTCCCAACCTTACCGTGGACGAAAACCTGACGCTGGGCGCTTTTGCGCGCAACGACAAGGCGGAAATCGAAGCGGACCGGCAGCGAATTTTCGGCCTCTTCCCGCGCCTCAGGGAACGGCACAAGCAGAAAGCCGGGACTTTTTCCGGCGGCGAGCAGCAGATGCTGGCCGTCGGCCGCGCGCTGATGTCCAAGCCGACCGTGCTGATGATGGACGAGCCCTCGCTCGGGCTCTCGCCGATCTTTGTCGGGATGATCTTCGACATCATTCGCGAGATCAATTCGACCGGGGTCACCGTGCTGCTCGTCGAGCAGAACGCCAAGGCCGCGCTGAGCGTTGCCGACACCGGTTACGTCATGGAAACCGGCGCCATCAGCTTCTCCGGCAGCGGCCAGGAATTGCTCGCCGACGACCGGGTGCGCCGGGCCTACCTCGGCGAAGGCTGAAGGCGACGTCCACTGCCAAGGCGCGAGGCTTACGTAAAGAGCCCGTCATTCCGGCGAAAGCCGGAATCCAGGCGCTTGGGCACCTACCGGGTCCCGGCTTTCGCCGGGACGACGCTTCGAATCGAGCCACGCCGGCGCGACTTGGCCATTCGTGCGATTGCCCCCCGCCGTGCACTGTTCTGCCCGGCAATCCAGAGTAAAATCCGCTCATGAGTTATCAAGTCCTGGCCCGCAAGTGGCGGCCGAAAACTTTCGCGACCCTGGTCGGGCAAGAGCACGTCGTTCGCGCATTGACGCATGCGCTGACCGAACAGCGTCTGCATCACGCCTACCTGTTCACCGGTACGCGCGGCGTCGGCAAGACCACGCTGGCGCGCATCCTCGCCAAGTCCCTGAATTGCGAGACGGGAATCACGGCGACGCCGTGCAATGTCTGCTCGGCGTGCACCGAAATCGATTCGGGCCGCTTCGTCGATCTGCTCGAAGTCGATGCGGCGACCAATACCAAGGTCGATGAAATGCGGCAGCTGCTCGAAAATGCCGTCTATGCACCGACGCGCGGCCGCTTCAAGGTTTATGTGATCGACGAAGTGCACATGCTGTCGACCTCGGCGTTCAACGCCATGCTCAAGACGCTCGAGGAACCGCCGGAGCACGTGAAATTCATCCTGGCGACGACCGACCCGCAGAAGATTCCGGTCACCGTGCTCTCGCGCTGCCTGCAGTTCAACCTCAAGCAGATGACGCCGCAGCTCATCGCCGGCCACCTCAAGGAAATTCTCGTCGCCGAGGCGATCAGCGCCGAGCCGGCGGCCTTGAACCTGCTCGCCCGTTCCGCGGCGGGCAGCATGCGCGACGCGCTCTCCCTGCTCGACCAGGCGATCGCCCACGGCGGCGGCAAGGTCGAGGAAGCGCAGGTGCGCGACATGCTCGGCACGGTCGACCTCGATTATCTCTTCGCGCTGCTCGACGCGCTGCTCGCCGGCGATGCCGCCGGCATGCTGCGGATCGCCGAGACGATGGCCACGCGCAGCCTGTCTTTCGATGCGGCGCTGCAGGAACTGGCCAATCTGCTGACCCGCCTGCAGGTCGCGCAACTCGCGCCGCAAGCGGTAGCCGACGACCTGCCCGAGCGCGCGCGCCTGCTCGAACTGGCCGCTCGCCTCGATCCGGAATTCGTCCAGCTCGCTTACCAGATCGCCGTGCACGGGCGCAAGGAACTGCCGCTGGCGCCCGACGAGTTCGCCGGCTTCGTCATGACGCTGTTGCGCCTGCATGCTTTCCGCCCGGCGCCGGCGGGCGATGCGCCGCGCGCTGCTGCGGCGCCGGTGAGCGCGCCCCTGAACACGCCCGCGCCCAGTGCCGCGAAACGCGCTACACCACCGGTCGGCGCGCAGGCCAGTGCAGTCGCGCCGCAGTCGATCGCGCCCGCCGCGGCCGCGCCCGCGGTGGTGGCACGGCGTGCTGCCGAGCCTGCCCCCGCCGGCGACGACTGGCACCGGATCCTGGTCGAACTTGATCTTGGCGGCATGGCGCGCGAACTCGCCCAGCATTGTGAGCTGGATGGCATCAGCGGCACCCGGGTCAAGCTCTTCCTGTCGCCGACCCATCGGCACCTGCAAATGAAACCGGCGCAGGACAAGTTGCAGCAGGCGCTGTCGGACCACTTGGGCCGTGCTTTGCAATTGGTCATCGAGTTGCGCGAAGCGGCGGGCGACACGCCGGCGGCTGCCGCCCAGCGTCGCCGCAGCGAACGCCAGGACAAAGCCGTGGCCTCGGTCGAACAGGACGATTTTGTGCGCGAGGTGATCGATCTCTTCGACGCCACGCTGATCGAATCTTCAATCAAACCCGTTTAAACCCCGTAGAGGCAAGCAAGATGATGAAAGGCGGAATCGCCGGCCTGATGAAACAGGCCCAGCAGATGCAGGAAAACATGAAGAAGGCGCAGGAAGAGCTCGCCCAGGTCGAAGTGGAAGGGCAGTCCGGCGCGGGCATGGTCAAGGTGCTGATGACCTGCGCGCACGCCGTGCGCCGCGTAACGATCGACCCGTCGGTGATGGACGACCGGGAGATGCTCGAGGACCTCGTCGCCGCCGCGCTGAACGACGCCATGCGCCGCGCCGAGCAGCTGTCGCAGGAGCGCATGTCCGGCTTTACCGCCGGGCTCAATCTGCCGCCCGGAATGAAACTGCCCTTCTGATGCGCGTTGATGTCTAAGGAAACGCTAAATAACTCGTCGCACCGGCGAAAGCCGGTGTCCAGTTCGTCGCTTTTACTGGATTCCGGCGTTCGCCGGAATGACGAATTTCCGCTTGATCAGCCTTTCCCTAAGCGCGTTGATGTCTAATCCCTCGAGCCTCGAAGCGCTGATCGAGGCTTTGCGCTGCCTGCCGGGAATCGGCCCGAAATCGGCGCAGCGCATGGCCTATTACCTGATGCAGCGTGACCGGCCCGGCGCCCAGCACCTGGCCGATGCCTTGCATCTGGCGCTCGGCGCCTTGCGCCATTGCGAGCGCTGCAATACCTTCACCGAAGCGGAAATCTGCGAGCGCTGCCAGTCGGACAAGCGCGACGCCAGCCAGCTGTGCGTCGTCGAGACGCCGGTCGACATGAACATGATGGAACAGACGCACGCCTATTCGGGCCTCTATTACGTCCTCATGGGGCGCGTTTCGCCGCTCGACGGCATCGGTCCGCGCGAGTTGCACCTCGAGCGGCTGCTGGCGCGCGCCGGCGATGGCGTCGTGCAGGAAGTCATCCTGGCGACCAATTTCACCAACGAGGGCGAAGTCACTGCGCATTATCTGATGGAAATGCTCAGGAGCCGCTCAATCCGGGTGTCGCGCATTGCGCGCGGGGTGCCCGTCGGCGGCGAGCTCGAATACGTCGATGCCGGAACGCTGGCGCAGGCGTTGCGTGAGCGGCGCTCGATTGCCGAGTAGGGCTCGCGACCGCGTATTTCACGCTGGTCGGGAAGCCTGCAAAGCCATGCGGCTAGGCGTTTAGCATCGATTCCGGTTTCAATCCGCGGCGACTTTGGCGTATAATTCGGCGCTTACGTTTCCAACATGCGCCCCATCGCCCCGAGGATCAGCACAATGAGCACAGAAGGCAAGCTTAATTGCGGCAGACGGCGGCTGATCGTCGCGACCGTGGCGGTCGGCGGTGCCGGCGCGGCGGTCGGGATCGTGCCTTTCCTCGCGAGCATGCTGCCCTCCGAACGCGCCAAGGCGGCCGGCGCCCCGGTCGAAGTCGATGTCGCCAGCATTGCGCCGGGGCAGTTGATTACGGTCGAATGGCAAGGCAAGCCGGTCTGGGTCTTCAATCGCAGCGAGGCCATGCTGGCCACCCTGGCCAAGCTCGACGGCGCCGTCGTCGATCCGACATCGAACGCCAACCAGCAGCCCGGAACGTGCAAGAACGAGACGCGCTCGATCAAGCCCAGCCTTTTCGTCGCCATCGGCATCTGCACCCACCTCGGCTGCTCGCCGAGCCAGAAGTTCAGGGCCGGTGCCGATGAGGGCATGCCGGCCGACTGGCCGGGCGGCTTTCTCTGTCCCTGCCACGGTTCGATGTTCGATTTCGCCGGACGGGTCTACAAGAACAAGCCGGCGCCGAGCAACCTCGTGGTGCCGCCGTATACGTATCTCTCCGAGACGCGCATCCTGATCGGCGTAGACAGGAAGGGAGCATAAGCCATGGGCGCGAACGGCAATTTCGAGAAGTACAAGTCCGACGGCTCGCTGCCCGGCAAGGCGCTCGAATGGTTCGACCAGCGCTTCCCGCTGACCGCGATGTGGCGCGCCCACCTGTCGGAATATTACGCGCCGAAGAACTTCAACTTCTGGTACGTCTTCGGCGTGCTGGCCATCGTCGTTCTGGCCATCCAGATCTTCACCGGCATCTTCCTGGTGATGTTCTACAAGCCCGATGCTTCGCTCAACGCCAACGGCATACCGGTCGCCTTCGCCAGCGTCGAATACATCATGCGCGACGTGAACTGGGGCTGGCTGATCCGCTACATGCATTCGACCGGCGCCTCGGCCTTCTTCATCGTCGTCTATCTGCACATGTTCCGCGGCATGCTCTACGGTTCCTACCGCAAGCCGCGCGAGCTGATCTGGGTGTTCGGCACGCTGATCTTCCTGGTGCTGATGGGCGAAGCCTTCATGGGCTACCTCCTGCCCTGGGGGCAGATGTCGTTCTGGGGCGCGCAGGTCATCGTCAATCTGTTCTCGGCCATCCCGCTGATCGGCGAGCCGCTCTCGCTGTGGATACGCGGCGATTTCGTGATCGGCGACGCGACCCTGAACCGCTTCTTCTCCTTCCACGTGATCGCCATTCCGCTGGCGTTGCTCGGCCTCGTCGTCGCGCACATTCTGGCGCTGCATGAAGTCGGTTCGAACAATCCGGACGGCATCGAGATCAAGAAGCATCTTGACGCCAGGGGCATGCCGCTCGACGGCGTCGCTTTCCACCCCTATTACACGGTGAAGGACCTGGTCGGCGTGGTGGTCTTCATGATCGTCTTCGCCGCCATCATCTTCTTTGCGCCCGAAGGCGGCGGTTATTTCCTCGAGTACAACAATTTCTTTCCGGCTGATCCGCTCAAGACGCCGCTTCATATCGCGCCGGTCTGGTATTTCACGCCCTCGTATTCGATCCTGCGCTCGGTCACTGAAAACTACCTGTGGGTTCTGCAACTCGGCGTCGCCGGGCTCTGGGTCTGGGCCCTGCGCCGCGCCTCCGACATCGGCAAGGTGCTGGTCTCGATCGTGGCGATCGCCATCATCGTCGGCATGTTTGCCATCGAGGCCAAGTTCTGGGGCGTCGTGGCCATGGGCGCTTCGGTCATGATCATCGGCTTCCTGCCCTGGCTTGACCGCAGCCCGGTCAAGTCGATCCGCTATCGCGGCCCGATTTACAAGAGTTTCCTCGCGGCTTTCGTCGTTTCTTTCCTGATCCTCGGCTACCTCGGCACGCAGCCGCCGGCGCCGGTCCGCCAGCTGATCTCGCAGATTTGCACGATCATCTATTTTTCCTTTTTCCTGATGATGCCGTGGTATTCGAAGATCGACAAGTGCCAGCCCGAACCGGACAGGGTGAATTACAAATGAAAGCGGACATCATGAAGAAATTCATTTTCGTGCTGGCCCTTGCCTGTGTCCCGCTTGTCGCCACAGCCGCCGACGAAGCGTCGCATCTTGACCGGGCGCCCGACGTCCAGCATGACCAGGCTGCATTGCAGAACGGCGCCAAGCTCTTCGTCAACTATTGCCTGAATTGCCACGGCGCGAGCTTCGTTCGCTACAAGCGGCTGACCGAACTCGGCCTGACCGAGCAGCAGGTAATGGACAACCTGATGTTTACCGCCGACAAGATCGGCGAGCCGATGCGCGTGGCCGCGCGTCCGGCCGAACAGAAGCAGTGGTTTGGCGCCAATCCGCCCGATCTCTCCCTGGTCGCGCGGGCGCGAGCGTCGGAAGAGGGCAGCGGCGCCGACTGGCTGTACACCTATCTGCGTTCTTTCTACCGTGACGATGCGCGTCCGACCGGCTGGAACAACACGCTTTTCGCCAACGTCGGCATGCCGCACGTCCTCTGGGAATTGCAGGGTGAGCAGGTATTGAACCATGAGACCGGGAAACTGCAACTGGCCGTTCCGGGGCAGCTGTCGCCGGTTGCCTTCGACGAGCAGGTTCGCGACCTCGTCGGTTTCCTCGTGTGGATCGCCGAACCGGGCGCCGGTTTCCGCAAGCAGTTGGGTTTTGCCGTGTTGGCTTTTCTGATCGTCTTCTTCGGCATTGCTTATGCGCTG
This sequence comes from uncultured beta proteobacterium, assembly GCA_903886975.1. Classification (GTDB taxonomy): domain Bacteria; phylum Pseudomonadota; class Gammaproteobacteria; order Burkholderiales; family Rhodocyclaceae; genus Propionivibrio. The sequence goes on along the minus strand of CAISOB010000114.1, from coordinate 10,466 downwards.
AAAAAGGAGTTCTGGAAGGACGTCCCGAAGAATTGAGTAAGGGCTTTCAGGCCAGTGCATTGCCGGCGGCACGCCTAGCGTCAATCGCCGCGGCCCGAAGTTTTTTTTGAGGTATTGATAATGATGATTCTCTATTCGGGCACGACCTGCCCGTTCAGCCAGCGTTGCCGCATTGTTCTCTATGAAAAGGGAATGGACTTTCAGGTGATCGATGTCGATCTCTTCGCCAAGCCCGAAGATATCGCCATCATCAACCCCTACGGCCGCGTACCGGTACTCGTCGAACGCGATCTCATCCTCTATGAGCCAAACATCATCAACGAGTACATTGACGAGCGCTTCCCGCATCCGCAGCTGATGCCGGCCGATCCGATCATGCGCGCGCGCGCCCGCCAGCTCCTGATCACCATGGAACGCGAAGTCTTTGCGTACATCGAGCCGCTCGAAAAGAACCTCAAGACCGCCGAAAAGGCGCGCCAGATCATCCGCGACCGGCTGACCGAAATGGCGCCGGTGTTCGTCAAGCAGAAGCACATGCTCGGCGAGGAGTTCTCGATGCTCGACGTGGCGATTGCGCCCCTTCTCTGGCGCCTCGACCACTACGCGATCGAACTGCCGAAGAGCGCGGCGCCTTTGATGAAGTATGCCGAGAGGATATTCAGCCGGCAGGGTTTCATCGATGCCCTGACGCCCTCGGAAAAGGCCATGCGCCGCTAAGCCTTGGCGGCCGGATCGGTCGCCACAGCCGCGTTTTCCGGAAGCGAGCATGGAACTGCCGTCGACCAAACCCTATCTGATCCGCGCCATTCACGAGTGGTGCTGCGACAACGGCTTTACGCCCTACATCGCCGTCGTCGCCGACGAGCACGCGCGGGTCCCGCGCGAGTTCGTGCGTGACGGACGCATCGTCCTCAACGTCGGCTACGAGGCTACCGGTCATCTGAAGATCGCCAACGAGGGGATCACCTTCCAGGCGCGCTTCGGCGGCGTGGCCCGCGACATCTCGGTGCCGATCGGCAACGTAGTGGCCATTTATGCGCGCGAGAACGGTGCCGGCATGGCCTTCGAGCCTGAGAGCGCCGGCGCTTCGACTTCGCCTGGCGGCGCCCCAGTCGGCGCAAGCGATGGCGATCACGAGCCGCCTGTGCCGCCCGAACCGCCGAGCGGAGGGCGCCCCAAATTGCAGCGAATCAAGTAATCCTGCCCGCTCTTGAGGCGCCGCGCCGCCGCGCTGCACCAAGATGAAGCGCTGGCCGGCCCGCTGCGCCAGTATTCGGCGAATTCCCCTCGAATTGTGCATGGCACGGCTGTTGCTATTCTCTGCGCAGCGTGCGGCCATCCAGTTGGCACGTGGAACCTTTGTCGACCATGGGGGCCAGAACTCGTACTGTGTCCGAGGAAAGACCGAAACACTGATGAATTTCGCCCACTTTATCCGTGAGCTAGGTCGCGGCCGCGAAGGCGCGAGCGACCTGTCCATGGAAGACGCCAAGCAGCTCTACGGGGCCATGCTCGACGGCGGCGTTCCCGATCTCGAACTCGGCGCCATCGCCATTGCCTGGCGCATGAAGAGTGAAAGCGTCGATGAGATGATCGGCTTCCTCGCCGCGTCCAATGAGCGCCTGTACGGCCTGCGCCGTCCGCCGGGCAGGTTGCGGCCTGTCGTCATTCCAACCTACAACGGCGCGCGCAAGGGCGTCAACCTGACACCCTTGCTGGCCTTGCTGTTGCGGCGCTTCGGCATTCCGGTCGTCGTCCATGGCCTGATCGAAGGCTATGGCCGGGTGACGACGGCACAGATATTTCGCGACCTGGGCTTGCCGCTGTCCACCAGCCAGACGCAGGCCCAGCAGTCGCTCGATGAACAGGGCCTGGTCTATGTCCCGCTCTCGGCCTTTTCGCCCGGTCTGGCCAACCAGCTCGCGCTGCGCAGCCGCCTCGGTCTGCGCAACAGCGCACACAGCCTGGTCAAGATGCTCGATCCGTTCAAAGGCGAAGGCCTGCTGCTGGCCGCCGCCACGCATCCCGAATACCTCGACATGATGCGCGACGTGCTCGCCGCACTTGGCGTCCACGCGCTGCTGCTGCGCGGCACGGAGGGCGAGCCTTTCGCCAATCCGAAGCGGCGTCCGCGCATCGAATACCTGCATGACGGCGTTCAGGACATTCTCTTCGAAGCCGAGCATGACAGCCTGAAAACGCTGCCGCAATTGCCCGAAACCTGTGATGCCGCGGCCACGGCCGAATGGACAAGGAGCGTCCTCGCCGGCGCGACGGCGATGCCGCCGCCGATTGCCAATCAGTTGTCCTGCTGCCTGTATGCCAGCGGCTACTGTGACGACTTCAACCAGGCCAAGGCCATCGTCGCCGTCGACGGATTTGGCCTGGCGGCCGCATAGACCCTGGCGCCGCGTGCCATTTAGCGCAGCAGGCTAGCGTAACGGTATAATTGTCATTCGCTTGTCCTGCTTTTCAACCCTGCGCTGACCTAGGGTTGATCGGCCGAACAAGCCCTTCGATCAAGGCCTCAATGGAAGTCGTGCTGCTGCTTTTCCTCATCCTTTTCAACGGCGTTCTTGCCATGTCGGAGATTGCCGTCGTCTCCTCGCGCAAGTCGCGGCTGCAAAAGCTCGCAGATGATGGAAGCCCCGGCGCGCTCTCGGCCTTGCAGCTGAACAATGAACCCTCGGCGTTTCTGTCCACCGTCCAGGTCGGCATCACGACGGTCGGCATCCTCTCCGGGGCCATCGGCGAGAGCACGCTGGCCGACCCGCTCACCGTCTGCCTTGCCCAGTTTGCGCTGGTCGCGCCGTTTGCCCGGGGCCTGGCGCTGACCGTGGTGGTGGTCGGCCTGACCTATTTCTCGGTCGTCGTCGGCGAACTCGTTCCCAAGCGCCTCGCCCTGCTGGCGCCGGAGACCATCGCCGCGCTGATCGCCACGCCGATGAACGTCCTGGCGCGTGCCACACGGCCGCTGGTCTGGCTGCTGTCGTCCTCGTCCAGCCTGATCCTGCACCTATTCGGCGCGCGCGACCGCGAAGAGCCGCCGGTGACCAACGACGAGATCAATGTGCTGATGGAGCAGGGCGCCGAAGCCGGCGTCTTCCATGAGAGCGAACAGGTCATCGTGTCCAACGTGTTGCGTCTCGACGAGCAGCGCATCGGCGCGATCATGACGCATCGCAACGACATTTTCGTCCTCGATCTCGACGCTCCGGAAACGGAAATTCGCGATCGCCTCGCCGAAAGCCCCTATACGCGCGTGGTCGTCTGCCGCGACGGTCTCGACCACATTGTCGGCATCCTGCGCACCGCGGATCTGCTGAAGCTGGCGCTGGCCGGCGAGAAACTCGACGTCGAGCCCTTCCTGCACCCGCCGCTCTACGTTCCCGAAGGGGTGACCACGACGCATCTGCTCGAAAACTTCCGCAAGGCGCGGCAGCAGTGCGCGCTGATCGTCGATGAATACGGCGAATTGCAGGGACTCGTGACCCTGACCGACGTGCTGACCGCCATCGTCGGCGAACTGCCTTCTTCGGACGTCGCGGAAGAACAGGACGTCGTCGAGCGCAGCGACGGTTCGTGGCTGATCGACGGCAGCGTCGCCATCGAGCGGCTCAAATCGGTACTCAAGATCGAGACCGACTTGCCCGGCGAGGACGAGAACGCTTTCAATACGCTGGGGGGCCTGGTGATGTTCGTGCTCGGGCGGATTCCGGTTATAACCGACCAGTTCGAGGCGGCGGGCTGCCACTTTGAAGTCGTCGATATGGACAAGAACCGCGTCGACAAGGTCTTGCTGACCCGGCTGCCGCCGCCGGTCGATGGCGACGCGGCGGCGTAGGCGATGGAATCTCACATATCCGACATCGCGCACGTGATCCAGCTGGCCGTCGCGCCGGTGTTCCTGCTGACCGCCATCGCGACGATGATCAACGCGATGAACACCCGGCTCGGGCGCATTGTAGACCGGCGCCGCGTCATTCAGGACCGCCTGCGCGATACGAGCGCGCCGGCGCATCAGCCGACTGAGGAACTCGAAGACGAGTTGCGCGGCCTGCAGCGCCGCAGCCATATCATCTATCTCGGCATCCTGTTCCTGGTGCTGTCGGCTTTGCTGGTCTGCCTGGTGGTTGCCGGCGCATTCGTCGGCGCCCTGATTTCGGTCGACCTGGCGAAAGCTGTCGCGGTGATTTTCGTCCTGGCGATGATAACGATGATCATCTCGCTCGGGCTCTTCCTGCGCGAAGTCTATCTTGGCGTCAGTACCGGCTCGCACATCATCCGCTAGCTTGTTCAGTCCGAAGCGAACGTTTTCGCGCCGAAAGTTTCAATCGAGTCGCCGGCCTGCGCTAAAATCGCTGTTTTTTCTGGGCGGGGGAAATCATGCTGGAACGCTATTTCAAGCTGTCGGCGCATGGCACTAGCGTGCGCACCGAAGTGATGGCCGGGTTGACGACCTTTCTGACCATGGCCTACATCATCTTCGTCAATCCGGACATCCTATCGGCGGCCGGAATGCCCAAGGACTCGGTCTTTGTCGCCACCTGCCTGGCCGCGGCGCTGGGCTCGGGAATCATGGGCTTCTACGCCAATTATCCGATCGCGCTGGCGCCGGGCATGGGTCTCAACGCCTACTTCGCTTTCGCGGTCGTGCAGGGCATGGGCTTCACCTGGCAGGCGGCCCTCGGCGCGGTCTTCATTTCGGGAACGCTGTTCGTGATCGTCAGCCTGTTCCGCATTCGCGAGGCCATCGTCAATGCGATTCCGCGTTCGCTCAAGTTCGCGATTTCGGCCGGCATCGGCCTGTTCCTGGCGATCATTGGCCTCAAGAATGCCGGCATCATCACCGGCCACCCGGCGACGCTGCTGACCCTCGGCGATCTGCATAAACCAGGAGCGCTGCTCGCTGTCATTGGTTTCATCCTGATCGTTGCGCTCGAGCAGCGCAAGGTCACCGGCGCCATCATCATCGGCATTCTTTCGGTGACTGTCGTTTCGGTTCTGCTGGGGCTCACGCCGTTCGGCGGGATCATCGCGCCGCCGCCTTCGATCGTTCCGACCTTCATGCAGATGGACATCGCCGGCGCGCTCAACGCCGGCCTCTTGACCGTCATCCTGACTTTCTTCATGGTCGAGTTGTTCGATGCCTCGGGAACGCTGATCGGCGTCTGCCACCGCGCCGGCCTGCTCGACGCCGAGGGCAAGCTGCCGCGTTTGAAGAAAGCCCTGCTCGCCGACTCCGGCGCGATTCTCGCCGGCGCCGTGCTCGGCACCTCGTCGACAACGGCCTACATCGAATCGGCCGCCGGCACTTCGGTCGGCGGGCGCACCGGGCTCACCGCCGTGGTCGTCGCGCTGCTCTTCCTGGCGGCGCTGGTCTTCGCGCCGCTGGCCGGTACGGTGCCCGCTTACGCCACGGCGCCCGCGCTCTGCTATGTCGCCGTGCTGATGATCCGCGGGCTTTCCGAAATCGACTGGGACGACCTGACCGAAGCCGCGCCGGCGGTGGTTACGGCGATCAGCATGCCGTTCACTTTTTCGATCGCGCACGGCATCGCCTTCGGCTTCATCACCTATGCAGCGTGCAAGGTCCTCGCCGGCCGCACGCGTGATCTGTCGCCGATGGTCGCGGCAATTGCCGTCATCTTCGTGCTCAAGTTCGCTTTCCTGTAAGCGAAAGATCGATGGACGCCGGATTTTTCGCCAGCCGCATCCGCAGCATCGCTGACTGGCCCGAACCCGGCGTCATGTTTCGCGACATCACGCCGCTCTTGCGCGACGGCGCGGCGTTTCACGCGCTGATCGACGCCTTTGCCGGGCGCTACGCGGACGCCAGGATCGACGCCATCGCCGGCATCGACGCGCGCGGCTTCATCATCGGCGCGGCGCTGGCCTATCGCCTCGGCTGTGGTTTCATCCCGGTGCGCAAGGCCGGCAAATTGCCGTTCGAGACGATGTGCGAGTCCTACTTGCTCGAGTACGGCGCGGCGAGCGTTGAAGTGCATACCGATGCGGCGGCGAGCGGCGATCATGTGCTGATCGTCGATGACCTGATGGCCACCGGCGGCACGCTGTTGGCTGCGGCCCGACTGATGCGGCGCCTCGGCGCGAAGATCGTCGAAGCCGCCGTGGTCATCGACCTGCCGGCGCTCGGCGGCCGCGCGCGCCTGCGCGAGAGCGGCGTTGCGGGTTTTGCCTTGCTGACGTATTGAGAAACCGGACATCCAGTGCAAGGATCTGCACTGGATTTGAAGCGATTGAATAGACCTTGAACACCACCGACCATCCACAACCCCGATCGCTGACCGATCTCTTCGTTTCCTGCACGGTGCTGGCGCTGCAAGGCTTTGGCGGCGTGGTGGTGATCGTGCATCGCGAACTCGTCGAAAAGAAAGGCTGGCTGACGCAAGAGGAGTTCATCGAGGAATGGGCGGTCGCGCAGATCATGCCCGGCCCCAACGTCGTCAACCTCTGCCTGATGCTCGGCGCGCGTTATTTTGGTCTGCCCGGCGCGATGGCCGCCATTGCCGGGCTGCTGGCCGTCCCTTTGCTCGTCGTCCTGCTCGCCGCGCTGGCCTATGCGCACTACGGCAGCGAACCGGCGGTGGCCGGCGCGCTGCGCGGCATGGGCGCGGTTGCGGCCGGCTTGATCATCGCCACCGGCGTCAAGCTGTCGGCCGGACTCAAGACCAATGTCCTCGGCTTGCCGGTATGCGCGGCACTGGCCATCGCCTGTTTTGCCGGAATCGCGCTGCTGCACTGGCCGCTCGCCTGCGTGTTGCTGCCGCTCGGCGCCGTCGGCTGTCCGCTGGCCTACCGCAGGCTCAAGCGATGAGCAGCGCGCCCATCCTCGCGTTGCATTGGAGCGACTGGCTCGCGCTCTTCGCGCAATACCTGACGCTCTCCCTGATGTCGGTCGGCGGGGCGATCACCACCGCGCCCGAAATGCACCGCTACCTCGTCGACCAGCAGCACTGGCTGAGCGATTTCCAGTTCAACGACTCGATCGCCATCGCCCAGGCGGCGCCCGGGCCGAACATCCTTTTCGTCGCGCTGCTCGGCTGGAATATCGGCCTGAATGCCGGAGGCCTCGCGACCGCCCTGCTCGGCGCGCTGATCACCATGACCGGCATCCTGTTGCCGAGCACGACGCTGGTTTGCCTGGCCGCGCGTTGGGGACACGCCAATCGCGACTTGCCGGCAGTGCGCGCGTTCAAGCAAGGGATGGGGCCGGTCGTGGTGGCGCTGCTGATCGCCACCGGCTGGATACTCGCCAGCGCGCACCCGGCGAGCCAATGGCCGCTTTGGGTGGTCACCGCGGCAACCGTACTGATCGTTCTGCGCAGCAAGATGCACTTGCTCTGGCTGCTCGGCGCGGGCGCCGTTCTCGGCGGCTTCGGTCTGGTCTGATTCTTCGGATCGCTGGCGCGCTTTGGCGCTAGTTGTTCTTTGCCCCCTGTTCAACCCATTTCTTCAGCACGTCGATCTTTTCCTTCGGCAGTGGCGCCTTGCCATGCGGCATCTTGATCGAAGGGTCGGCGCGTCCCTCGACCAGCATGATCATCGCGCTGGTGAGTGTGTCGCCGCGTTTGACGACGGCGCCGAACTTGGTGCCTTTCATCAGGCCTTCGTAGCTGCTCATGTCCAAGCCGCTCTTTTGCTGGCCTTCGCCGCCGGCCACGTGGCACTCGTTGCAGTATTGCGCGAGTATCGGTTGCACGTCGGCCTTGTAGCTGATTTCCTTTTGCCCGCACGCCGCAAGCAGGAAAACGGCACAGCAGAAGACACCGCTCGGCAAAATTCCGATTTTCATATCATCCTCCCTCTTTCCATGGCTTGCATGCCGGGAATGCATTCGCGCACGACCTGCCCGAGGGCGCGCTTGGCATACACAGACTCACTATAACCCTGCGGCTCGCGGAAATACAGCGGATGGAATGCGAGCCCGTTGCCGTGCCGCGCCGCCGATGCGCTAAAGTAGAGACTATGCCCGGAACCGCCATCATCCTCTTTGCGCACGGCGCCCGCGACCCCGAGTGGGCGGCGCCGCTGCGCCGCGTGTGCTCGGCAGTTCGCGCGCAGGCGCCCGAACTGCGCGTCGAGTTGGCCTTCCTCGAATTGCTCGCGCCGGCGCTCTTCGATTGTGCCGAATCCTTGCTTGCCGAGGGTTTCGAGCGGATTGTCGTGCTGCCGATGTTCATTGCCCAGGGCGGCCACCTCAAGCGCGACGTGCCGCGCCTGATCGACGAGCTGCGCGAGCGCAATCCGCAGGCGCGTATTGAAGTGGGCTGTGCCGTCGGCGAAGCGGAGAGCGTCGTGCAGGCCATCGCGGCGCACGTGCTGGCGCTCGCCGCAGGGACAGCCTGATAGCCTCAGATCAGCAGCCGGTCTTGAATCAGCTTGCCGGCGACTTGCAGCCCGGGGATCGTCGGCATCAGGTTGAGGCCGGTTTCCGTCTTGCAATTCTTGGCGCGGGCGATCAGTTCTTCGAGGCCGACGTCGACGGGCTCGCCGTCAGTGGCGAAGGCGATCGTATTGCCGCTGTCGCACGAGGGGAAGACCAGCGAGCGGCCGTCGAATGCCGTATCGATGGCCTCGGTGCTGCTGGCGAATCCGCGGCTGTGGCCGAGCAGATTGACCGACAGCAGGCCCTTGGCGGTCAGCCGGGCGCGGCAGGCTTGGTAGAAGGGCAGGGTGTCGAGCACGCCGGCGCGGCCGTTTTCATCGAAGCCGTCGACAAGAATGCAGTCGAACTGCCTGCCGCCCTTGAGCATGTACTCGGCGCCGTCGGCGATGACCACGTGCAGCCGCGTCGGGTCGGCCGGCAACTTGAAATGCAGGCGCGCGACGATCTCGACCTGCGGATTGATTTCGACGACGGTGATCTTCGTCGCCGGCAGATGGTGGTAAATGAACTTGGCCAGCGAACCGGCGCCGAGGCCGATCAGCAAGGCCGTGCGTGGCCACGGCGGCTCGCGCAGCAGCAGGCCGGCCATCATTTCGCGCGTGTAGTGCAACTCGAGCGCGTTGGGCCGCTGAACGCGCATGGCGCCCTGTATCCATTCCGAACTGAAATGCAGATAGCGTACGCCGTCTTTTTCGCTGACTTCGATCGAGTTCTGGGCCATCGGTGCTTGCCGCTTTCGAGGAGCGTTGTCCGGAGCGTCCGGCGCTATCAATGGCGAATTCTAACGCGTCGTGTATCCTGACGCGATGACGACCAGACCTTTTGCCACGCTGACGCCCGATTCCATCCTCGATGCGATCGAGGCCGTCGGGCTTTGCCCGGACGGCCGGCTGCTTGCGCTCAACAGTTACGAGAATCGCGTCTATCAGCTGTATCTCGAAGAAGGCGCGCCGCTCGTCGCCAAGTTCTATCGTGCCGGCCGCTGGAGCGATGCGGCGATCCTCGAGGAGCACGCGTTCTCGACCGAACTCGCCGGGCGCGAGCTGCCGGTCGTCGCGCCGCTGCGCCTCGCCGGGCAGACCTTGCACCACCAAGACGATTTGCGCTTCGCGGTGTTCCCGCGGCAGGGCGGCCGGGCGCCGGAGTTCGACAGCGGCCAGACGCTCGAATGGATGGGACGCTTTATCGGCCGCATTCACGCGGTCGGCGCGCTCAAACCTTTTGCCGAGCGGCCGGAAATCAGTGTGCAAAGTATCGGCGAAGCGCCGCGCGACTTTCTTCAGGACGGCGGATTCCTGCCGCCGGAACTCGCTGACGTCTATTTCGGCATCGTCGATCAGGCGCTCGCCGGCGTCCGCTACTGCTTCGACCGTGCCGGCCAGGTCGCGACGCTGCGCCTGCATGGCGATTGTCACGCCGGCAATGTGCTGTGGGTCGAGGACGATGGCCGGAATGAGAATGCCAGTGGCCCGTTCTTTGTCGATTTCGACGACGCGCGCATGGGGCCGGCAATCCAGGACCTGTGGATGCTGCTTTCCGGCGAAAGGGCCGACCAGGCGCGGCAGCTGGCCGACGTGCTCGCCGGTTACGAGGATTTCTACGCGTTCGATCCGCGCGAGCTGCATCTGATCGAGGCGTTGCGCACGCTGCGCCTGATTCACTACGCCGGTTGGCTGGCGCGGCGCTGGGACGATCCGGCTTTTCCGGCGGCTTTCCCGTGGTTCAATACGCAGCGCTACTGGCAGGATCGAATCCTCGAACTGCGCGAGCAGATCGCGCTGATGGACGAGCCGCCGTTGTGGTCGAATTAAGCGCGAATCGGCAGCTTTCGCGGCACCTTCTCGCGCGTTGTCCCAGCGCTCCAGCGATGCGGGGTTCTCACGCAGGGCGGTTTCGCAACGGTGTCGCACGAATTTCTCAATTGTGAATGGCGCGGAATTGGGAGCCAGCGAGGCGGAGCAAAAGGTAGCCAGTCGATTGCTTGAAATGGACTCCTGAGAGTCCAGCTTGTGCTGCTGGTTTTTGTCTTGCCTTGGCCAGCGGGCGTAGCGTAGCG
>CAISOB010000113.1 GCA_903886975.1 uncultured beta proteobacterium | reverse complement strand
TCCAGCATTTCAACTTCTTCATCCGTCAGCGTCACTCGATATCTGATGGCCGGCATGGCTTTCTCCAACGAGGTGGCAACGCCAAACTCTCCGCAGCTTCCGTGCCAGACATCCATTCGATTCAACATGACTGACTACTAGGATCCTGGCGGTCTCTTGTTGACGAAAGCTCTTGCATGAAGGAGGGGAATTATGCCGATAAACAGTGCTGCAAGTCTGCAAATGGCCAGGGTTGCCCGAATCTGGCAGGGCCGCACGACAGCCGCCCGAGCTGACGAGTATGAGCGATACCTCTACCAGAATGGCATCAAGAAGATTGCCGCAACGGCGGGCAACCTCGGGGTGCAGGTAATGCGACATGCGAAGGGAGACCTCGTGGAGTTCATTACAATTTCCTACTGGGCGAGTCGAGAAGACATCAAAAATTACGCCGGCGAGGACATCGAAAAGCCCCGTCACTTGGAGCGGGATGGCGAGTTTCTGCTTGAGTTGCCGCAAGCGGTGAAGAACTGCGACTTGACTGCCAATGATTGGAAGTAGCGCGTGCATGTCGCGCCGGTGGGTGGCAGCCGGTGGCTATTTCTCGCTGTAGCCTCACGCCTCCATACTGCGCCCAATCCACTATTCCACCTGACCGGGGCGAATAGTTGTGCGAGCGGTTGAATTTAAGAAGCTGACGTACCGATTTTGAGATACATGACCGGCCGGGTTGGGTCGAGTGTGCGAGTTCGCAGGGATGAAAAGCCGCCGCTGAATCCGATCCATCACTTCGCACTGAGCATTGCTGTAGCCACGGTCTCGAACGTATTGCCAGTAGCCGTACGCAATTTGGCCTTGGCAACGATTCGCTCTGTGACTGGATCGCCGCCAGCAGCAATGGTTTCGCGAACTTTGTCTGCTTCTTGCCGCGCCTTCGCCAGCGTCATTTGCGGGCACGTGCCGAGGGAAACCGTGCTTCCTTTCCCGTCGCGAGTCGACCTGAAAAACAAAAAAGCCCGGAAACCTTGTTATATAAGGCTTTCCGAGCTTTCGTGACATGACCTAAAACATGTTCTTGGTGGTGATGGGCAGAATTGAACTGCCGACCTGTGGGTTATGAATCCACCGCTCTAACCAACTGAGCTACATCACCGGTAGGGCGCGAGATTATAGGGTGGCCGGCCACTGCGGGTCAAGTTTTGCGGCCACACAAGGCGGGCAAGCTTGTTTATAATGGGGCCATGCCGCTACCCGCCTCACTGATCGCTTCAATTGTCAGCGCCATTATCGACAACGCCACGCAGAATCCGTCGACCGCGCAGAAATACGATGTTTACGTGACCAACCGGACCTTGCCGCCGGAAGCCAAGCTTGGCGTCATGCAGCCGCCGCTTGGCAACGGCCTCGTGGTGATCGACGGCAACACCTTGCCGCTGGCCCCCGCCGTGCAGTTTCGCAGTCAGCAGAACCTGATCGTCATGCCGATGAGCATTCAGGATACGAAGGACGTGGTCTACATCACCGACGCCTCAGGCGCGATTTATCGTGTCTGGATGCTCAGCGCGGCCGAAGTCTCGGCGCGCCCGAAAAACTGATCAGGAAAAAGATGGCCAAGAAACTGTTCGTCCGCACCTTCGGGTGCCAGATGAACGAGTACGACTCGGACAAGATGGCCGACGTGCTCGCCGCTTCCGAAAGCATCGTCAAGACCGATACGCCTGAAGACGCCGACATCATTCTCTTTAACACCTGCTCGGTGCGCGAGAACGCCCAGGAGCGCGTTTTCCACGATCTCGGCCGGGTCAGGCTGCTCAAGCAGGCGCGGCCCGACCTGATCATCGGCGTCGGCGGCTGCGTGGCCAGCCAGGAGGGCGCGGCGATCGTCGCGCGTGCGCCCTACGTTGACGTCGTCTTCGGCCCGCAGACCCTGCACCGCTTGCCGCACCTGATTGCCGAACGACGGCGGCTCGGCAAGTCGCAGGTCGATATTTCCTTCCCCGAGATCGAGAAATTCGACAAGCTGCCGCCGGCCAAGGTTGATGGGGCGGCGGCCTTCGTCTCGATCATGGAAGGCTGCAGCAAGTTCTGCTCGTTCTGCATCGTTCCCTATACGCGCGGACAGGAAGTCTCGCGCCCTTTCGACGACGTGCTGACCGAGGTCGCTGGCCTGGCCGCGCAGGGCGTCAAGGAAGTGACCCTGCTCGGCCAGAACGTCAATGCCTACCGCGGCGCAATGGCGAGTGGTGGAAAAAGCGGCGAACTCGCCGATCTCGCCCTGGTCATCGAGTACATCGCCGAAATTCCCGGCATCGAGCGCATTCGCTACACCACCTCGCACCCGCGCGAAGTCTCGCAGCGCCTGATCGACGTCTATGCCAGCGTTCCCAAGCTCGTCTCGCACCTGCACCTGCCGGTGCAATCGGGGTCGGACCGCGTGTTGGCGGCGATGAAGCGCGGCTACACCACCCTCGAATACAAGAGCCTGGTGCGCAAGCTGCGCGGCGCGCGGCCCGATCTCGCGCTGTCGTCGGACTTCATCGTCGGTTTTCCCGGCGAGACCGCCGAAGATTTCGAGAAGACGATGAAGCTCATCGACGAGGTGGGTTTCGACGCATCCTTCTCTTTCCTCTACAGCCCGCGCCCGGGCACGCCGGCCGCGGAGCTTGCCGACGACACGCCGCACGAACTCAAGACCGAACGCCTGATGCGCCTGCAACAGCGTATCGAGGATCTCGCGCAGCAGGTCTCAAAGGCCATGGTCGGCAGCGTCCAGCGCTCGCTCGTCGAAGGACTGTCAAGGAAAGACGGCGGGGAGCTTGCGGCGCGCACCGACAACAACCGCGTCGTCAATTTCGCCGGCAATCCGCGCCTCGTGCATCGCTTCGTCGACCTGCGCATCACCTCGGCCAAGCCGCATTCGCTGCGCGGCGAAATCGTTCTGGGCAATGAGAATTGAAGCCCGCGTACGCACCGCAGAGGAAACGTCGTCGGAATAGCCATCAGCCTGCCCGCATTGACTTCGTCATTCCGGCGCAAGCCGGAATCCAGGCTTTTGGCAGCGACACTGGGTCCCGGCTTTCGCCGGGACGACGGTGGTTTGGGTATTCCGTTTCTGGCGGAGCGCGATAATGACCCCCAGATCTCCCGCCAAAGCCGCACCAGTCGAACTCCTGCTCTCACCGGTCGATAACAATCGCCTCGCCAATCTGTGCGGCGCGCTCGACGAGAACCTGCGCCAGATCGAAACCGGGCTCGATGTGGCTATCGCCCGGCGCGGCGAGCGCTTCACGCTGCGCGGCGAGGCGGGGCAAACGGCGCGCGCTTCCGAGGCGCTGCAGATGTTCTACGCGCTGGCCGCGAACGCGCTCTCGGTCGACGAGATCCAGCTCGGCCTGATCGAGCTGATGAACCGCCCGGCGCGCCGCGATGCCCAGAGCGGCAGCGGGTCGCCGGCCCTGCTCACGCGCAAGACCGAGCTGCACGGCCGCACGCCGCGCCAGATCGAGTACCTGAAGAACATCCAGGAGCACGACATCACTTTCGGCACCGGCCCGGCCGGTACCGGCAAGACTTATCTCGCGGTGGCCTCGGCGATCGACGCCATCGAGCGCGAGTTCGTGCAGCGCATCGTGCTGACGCGGCCGGCGGTCGAGGCCGGCGAGCGTCTCGGTTTCCTGCCCGGCGATCTGGCGCAGAAAGTCGATCCCTACTTGCGCCCGCTCTACGACGCGCTTTACGACCTGATGGGCTTCGACAAAGTCGCGAAACTCTTCGAGCGCGGCGCCATCGAAATCGCGCCGCTCGCCTACATGCGCGGGCGCACGCTCAACCATGCCTTCATCATCCTCGACGAAGCGCAGAACACGACGCCCGAGCAGATGAAGATGTTCCTGACGCGCATCGGCATCGGCGCCAAGGCCGTGGTCACCGGCGACGTGACGCAGATCGACCTGCAGCGCGGCCAAAAAAGCGGCCTCATCGAAGCGCGCAAGATCCTGAAAGACGTGCGCGGCATCGCTTTTTCCGAATTCCAGAAGGAAGACGTTGTCCGCCACCCGCTGGTGGCGCGCATCGTTTCCGCCTATGAGGCGCATACCGCCGCCGAGGAAGCTAAACACGGTGACAAGTAAGCGCCTCAACCTCAGCGTGCAATACGCACTTCAACCCGAGGGCCTGCCCTTACGCCCGCAGGTGCGGCAGTGGGCGCGCGCCGCGCTCGACGTCGACGGCGCGCGTGGCGGACAAATCACCGTGCGCTTTGTCGATGCCGACGAGGGGCGCGCGCTCAACCGCGATTATCGGCACAAAGACTACGCGACCAACGTGCTGTCTTTCCCCTATTCGAGCGAACCCGTCGTCTGCGGTGACCTGGTGGTCTGCGCGCCGGTCGTTGCGCGTGAAGCGGCCGAGCAGGGCAAACCGCTGCACGCGCATTATGCGCATCTGGTTGTGCACGGCGTGCTGCATCTGCAGGGTTACGACCACGAAGCCGGCCAAAAGCAGGCGCATCTGATGGAAAAACATGAATGTGCCATTCTCGCCGCTCTCGGCTATGCTGATCCTTATTTAGAAAATCGCACGTGACGCGCAGCCCGCTGCTCACCCTCGCCAAGCCCATGGACCCTGACAAGCCAACTTTCTTCGAACGCCTCTCTTCCTTCCTGCTGCGCAAACCGGAGGACAGGGAAGCCTTGATCAAATTGCTGCATGGCGCTTACGAGCGCCATCTGCTCGACGCCGACGCGCTGTCGATCACCGAAGGCGCGCTCGCCGCCTCGGAAATCAGCGTGCGCGATGTGATGGTGCCCCGGGCGCAGATCGAAGCCGTGGCCATCGACGATCCGCTCGACGAGATCATCGCCCAGGTCAATCGCACCGGCCATTCGCGCTTTCCGGTCGTTGACGGCGACCGTGACAACGTCATCGGCGTGCTGCTGGCCAAGGACCTCCTGCGCCTGCAGAGCGCGACCGTGTTCAAGCTGCGCGACTGGCTGCGGCCGGTGGTTTTCATCCCCGAGTCGAAACGCCTGAACGTGCTGTTGCGGGAATTCCGCGTCTCGCACCACCACATGGCGGTGGTCATCGACGAATACGCCGGCGTCTGCGGCCTGATTACCATCGAGGACGTGCTCGAGCAGATCGTCGGCGACATCGAGGACGAATACGATTTCGACGAAGCCGAAGACAACATCCGGCTCGAGCAAAACGGCCGCTACCGCGTCAAGGCGCGAACCGCCATCGCCGACTTCAACGCCGCTTTCGCCACCCACTTCAGCGACGCCGAATGCGACACCGTCGGCGGCCTCGTCCTGCAGCATCTCGGACGGGTACCCAAACGCAGCGAGGTCCTCGATGTTGACGGCCTGCGCATTCAGGTCCTGCGCGCCGACAGCCGCCGCCTCTATACCTTGCTCGTCAGCGTTGCCCAGGATACCGATGTCGCGGCCTGAGCCGCGCGCGTGGCACCTGCTGGCCGCCTTGCTGCTCGGTGCGGCGAGCGTTCTCGCCTACGCGCCCTTTGACGCCTTCCCGCTGCTCTGGCTGACACTCGGCGGCCTGTTCACCTTGCTGGCGATCGCGGCCAACGGAAGAAGCGGCGTCGGCCGCGGCGCGTTGATCGGCGCCGCTTTCGGCTTCGGTCTGTTCATCGGCGGCGTGTCGTGGGTCTATGTCAGCCTCAGCGTTTTCGGCGGCATGCCGGCCGTGGTCGCCGCGCTGTGCACCCTGCTTTTTTGTGCCGTGCTGTCGCTTTACCCGGCGCTTGCCGGCGCGCTCTTCGTGCGCTTCGCGCCGCGCGGCTGGTGGTCGCGCAGTCTGTTCTTCGCTGCCTTATGGACGCTTGCCGAATGGCTGCGTGGCTGGGTGTTCACCGGCTTCCCCTGGCTTGCCGCCGGCTATTCGCAGGTCCCGGCCAGCCCGCTGTCCGGATTTGCACCGCTCCTTGGCGTCTATGGCGTTTCGCTGCTCACCGCTCTGCTCGCGGCGTTTCTTGTCTGCGTGCTGTCACGGCGCGCGGTGACGATTCCGGGCGCCGCCGTCCTGCATCGCTCGCGCTACGATTTCGTCGCACCGCTGCTCTGCGCCGGGCTGCTGCTGGCGGGTGGCGCGGGCCTGCGGCAAGTCCAGTGGACCACGGCGCAGGGCGATGCGCTCGGCGTCACCCTGCTGCAAGGCAACGTCGCGCAGGACCTCAAGTGGCGTCCCGAGAAATTCGAAGAGTCGCTGCGGACTTATTACCAACTCGCGCACGACAACCCGGCGCAGTTCACCGTGCTGCCCGAAACGGCGCTGCCGGCGTTTCTCGAGCAAATCCCGGATGACTATCTCAGGGCACTGAAGGAACTTGCCGAACGCCGGCAGGGCGATCTGCTGTTTGGCGTGGCCGCCGGCGACATGAAGCAATACGCCAATGCCGCGATCAGCGTCGGCCAATCGCCGCAGCAGCGTTACAGCAAGACGCATCTGGTTCCCTTCGGCGAATTCGTGCCGACCGGTTTCGCCTGGTTTCTCGCCCTCGCCAACATCCCGATGTCGGATTTCACCTCGGGTGCGGACAAGCAGCCGCCACTGCAAATCGCCGGCCAGAAGGTTGCCGTGAACATCTGTTACGAAGACGCCTTCGGCGAGGAAATCATCCGTGCGCTACCCGAGGCGACGCTGCTCGTGAATCTCTCGAACGTCGCCTGGTTCGGCGATTCACTGGCGCCGGCGCAGCACCTGCAGATCGCCCAGATGCGCGCGCTCGAAACCGGCCGCATGATGCTGCGCGCGACGAATACCGGAATGACCGCCATCGTCGGCGCCGATGGCCGCGTGCAGGCCGCGCTGAAACCGTTCACGCGCGGCGCTCTGCGCGGCGAAGTCCGCGCCTACGCGGGCAGCACACCCTATGTGCGCTGGGGCAACCGCGCAGCGATTGTTGGCGCCTTGCTGCTGATCGCCTTATTATGGCGGCGCAAGGCGGCTTTCTCGAACGATTAAATCCCCCCGCGGTGGTACGGCACCATGGCACTCCTCTCTTGGTCCGATCAGTATTCGATCGGCAACGACCTCATCGATAGCGAACATGAAGAGTTGTTTCGCCTGATCAACGCCTTTCACAGCCAGTGGCTGCAAGCCCGCAAGCAGCAGGCGATCGCCAGGGTATTGAATCAGCTGGTCAGCTACACGGAATCGCATTTCCGCCACGAAGAGACGATCATGCGTGACGAAGGCTATGTGCAGTTGGACGGCCACATGGCCTTGCACGAAGCGATGATCGACACAATATTCCAGTTGCAGAAGTCCTACGAGGAAGGCGGCCTGCGTCTTGAAATGGACACCATGAAATTCCTGAAATCCTGGCTGCTTGAACATATTCTCAAGGACGATTACGGCTTCCGGGATTTTCTCACGCGCAAAAAGAGTCTGGCCGGCGCGGCGGTGCAGTAGCCGCGCGAACAACCGCATTCCAAACTTTCACTAACAATTACAACGTTCCGCAGGAGACCCCTATGCCAATCCAGTCCGCAGCGTCATCCCTTTCCGCCGAGCGCCTCGAAGCCGCCGGTATCCGCATCGTCAATTCGACCGAGCTTTTCCCGGCATTGCATCTCGCGGGAAATCCGCCGCTGCCGATGCTCGTCGCCGACAACGCGCTCGGGCGTGCGGTCATTGCCTTGCAGGGGGCGCACCTGATGGCCTTCCGTCCGGCCGGCCAGCGCGAAATGCTGTGGCTTTCGCCCAAGTGTGTGCTTGAAGCCGGCAAGCCGATTCGCGGCGGAATTCCGCTGTGCCTGCCGTGGTTCGGACCGGGACCCGACGGCAAGACCTTGCACGGCTTTGCCCGCAACATGCCATGGACCGTGATCGCCGCCGAAAAGCAGAACACCGGCTCGACCCGCCTGGTGCTTGAGCTCGCCGGCGACGCGTCCGTCTCGGCGATGTGGCCGCACGCCTTCGCCTTCAAGCTCGAAGTCGTCGTCGGCAGCGAACTCAAACTGTCCATCGCGGCGGAAAACCGCGGCACCGACACGGCGCCGTTCGCTTTCGCCTTCCATACCTATTTCGCCGTGCCGGATGTCGCCAAGGTACGCGTTGCCGGCCTCGACGGAACGACCTACATCGACAAGGTCGACAACTTCACGCGCAAACCGCAGCACGGCGACGTGACGATCAGCGCCGTGACCGACCGCGTTTACCTCGACGTCCCCGCGCGCCAGACGATCACTAGCGCCGACGGACAAATCAACATCGATTCGGCAAGCCGCGGCGCAGTGGTATGGAACGCCTGGACCAACGACAAGAACATGGCCGACCTCGGCGAAGGCAACCACGTCGGCTACATCTGCGTCGAACGCGGGGATTTCGCCGATTTCGCCGTGACCCTGCCGCCCGGTGGAAGATATCGGACGTCGATGACATTGTCGTACTGAGCAACAGGATCCGAGGAAACGTCAAATAAGCCGTCACACCGGCGAACGCCGGTGTCCGGCGTCAGCCCGCACTGGCTCTGCATTCCCTTTCGGTCAGATTCCGGCGTTCGCCGGAATGACGGTGCAGCGTCAAGCGTTCTCGTGACGGCAAAAACCTAGTAAAATCCGGCTTCTCCAGCCAAGACGAAGCTTTTCATGCCAACCTTTCAGGAAGTCATCCTGCGTCTCCAGAGTTTCTGGGACAAGCAGGGATGTGCGCTGCTCCAGCCTTACGACATCGAGGTCGGCGCGGGTACGTTCCACACCGCGACCTTCTTGCGCGCCATCGGCCCCGAACCGTGGAACGCCGCTTTCGTGCAGCCTTCGCGTCGCCCCAAGGACGGCCGTTATGGCGAGAACCCGAACCGCCTGCAGCATTACTACCAATATCAGGTGGTCTTGAAGCCCTCCCCGGCGAACATTCAGGAACTCTACCTGCAATCGCTCGAGGCGCTCGGCATCAATTTGCAGGAGCACGACATCCGCTTCGTCGAGGACGACTGGGAATCGCCGACGCTCGGCGCCTGGGGCCTCGGCTGGGAAGTCTGGCTCGACGGCATGGAGGTGACGCAGTTCACCTACTTCCAGGAAGTCGGCTCGCTGACCTGCAAACCGGTGCTCGGCGAAATCACTTACGGCCTCGAGCGCCTGGCGATGTATCTGCAGGGCGTCGAAAATGTCTATGACCTGGTCTGGGCCGAGGGCCCGGGTTATCGGGTGACTTACGGCGACGTCTATCACCAGAACGAAGTCGAGCAGTCGAAATACAATTTCGAGCACTCCAACGTCGAGATGCTGTTCCGCCATTTTTCCGACCACGAATCCGAAGCCAAGCGCCTGATGGGCCTCTCCCTCGCGCTGCCGGCATTCGAGCAGGTCATGAAATGTTCGCACTGCTTCAACATGCTCGACGCGCACGGCGCCATCTCGGTCACCGAGCGCGCCGCCTACATCGGCCGCGTGCGCGCCCTGGCGCGCGAAGTGGCGCAGTCCTACTACAACTCGCGCGAAGCGCTGGGATTTCCGATGGGCAAGACCGCCGCCGCGGGGGAAGCGAAATGAACGAGACCCTGCTGATCGAGCTGCGCACCGAAGAGCTGCCGCCCAAATCGCTCAAAGCCCTATCCGAATCGTTCGCCGCTTCGGTTTTCGCCGCGCTCAAGGAACAGGCTTTCGCCTCTCCCGACAGTGTCTGCACGCCCTACGCCACGCCGCGCCGCCTGGCGCTCACGGTGACCGGCATCGGCGAGCGGCAGCGCGACCGTGTGATCGAGAAGAAAGGCCCGGCGGTCAGTAGCGGGCTCGACGCGTCCGGCAAACCGAGCAAAGCGCTCGAAGGCTTCATGCGCTCGGCCGGCGTCGTGTTCGCCGATTTGCAGCGCGAAGCCGATGCCAAAGGCGAATACTTCGTCGTGCGCAGTGAAAAGAAAGGTGAAAGCCTTGATGCGCATCTCGCCGACATCGTCGCGCAGGCGCTGAAGAAACTGCCAATCCAGAAGCTGATGCGCTGGGGCGATACCGATTACCAGTTCGTCCGCCCGGTGCATGGCCTGATCCTGCTGCACGGCAGCCGTGTCATTGCCGGCGAGATGTTCGGCCTTTCGAGCGGCAAGACCACGCTCGGCCACCGCTTTCTCTCGAGCGGCGAGATCGTCATCGGCAGCGCCACCGAGTATGCCGGCAAACTCAGGGCCGGCAAGGTCATCGTCTCGTTCGGCGAGCGGCGCGCCGCAATCGCCATGCAACTCGACGCCCAAGCCGCCAGGCTCGCCGCCCGCCTCAATCCGGCCGACGGCCTGCTCGACGAAGTTACGGCGCTGGTCGAATGGCCGGCGGTCTATGTCGGCGAATTCGAGTCCGAGTACCTCGAAGTGCCACAGGAGTGTCTGATCCTGACCATGCAGCAGAACCAGAAGTATTTTCCGCTGCTCGACAAGGCCGGCAAGCTGCTCAACAAATTCCTGATCGTCTCCAACATGGAAGTCGCCGATCCGCGCCATATCATCGGCGGCAACGCCCGCGTCGTTCGCCCGCGCCTCTCGGACGCGCGCTTCTTCTACAACCAGGACCGCAAGCAAACGCTCGCTTCGCGCGTCGAAAGACTGGGCAGCATCGTTTATCACAACAAGCTCGGGACGCTGTTGCAACGCGCCGAGCGGCTCGAAGCGCTGGCCCGCAAAATCGCTCTGCGCCTTGGCGCCGACAGCGAGCTGGCCGCCCGCGCGGCACGTCTCGCCAAGGCCGACCTGTCCACCGATATGGTCGGCGAATTCCCCGAGCTGCAGGGCATCATGGGCCGCTACTACGCGCTGCACGACGGCGAGAACGCCGCCGTGGCCGACGCCGTGCAAGCCCATTATCAGCCGCGCTTCTCCGGCGAAGCCCTGCCGCAGGGGGCTATCGCCTGCGCCGCCGCGCTCGCCGATAAACTCGACGCGCTCGTTGGTTTCTTCGGTATCGGCCAGGTGCCGACCGGCGACAAGGATCCATTCGGCCTGCGCCGCGCCGCGCTCGGCGTGCTGCGCATCCTGATGGAAACGCCCTTGCCGCTCGATCTGCGCGAACTGCTGCGCGATGCCGGCGCGGGGTTCCCGCCCGGATTGCTCGCTTTACCTGACGGGATTCCGGCGCAGCTCGAGGACTTCTTCTTCGAACGGCTGCGCGGCCTGCTGCGCGAGGCTGCTCACGTCCAGGATGTGATTGAAGCGGTCCTGACGCAACGGCCTTCCCGCATCGACCTGGTCCCCGCCAAACTCGCCGCCGTGCGCGACTTCCTGCAACTGCCGGAAGCGCTGGCACTGGCCGCAGCCAACAAGCGCATCGGCAATATCCTCAAGAAGGCGACGGGTGCGATTCCCGCGCCCGCCGCCAAGCTGCTTGTCGAGGACGCCGAGAAAGCGCTTTACGCCCGCGTGCAGGCGCTGGCTCCCGTCGTCAAGGCGCATGTCGAGCGGCAGGACTATGCCGACGCGCTCAAGGCGCTCGCCTCAGTGCGCGCCGAAGTCGATCAATTTTTTGACAAGGTGATGGTCAACGTCGATGATTTGGGTTTACGCGACAATCGTCTTGGCCTGCTCAAGGCGCTGTATGATCAACTCAACGCGGTAGCCGACATTTCGAAACTGGGCGTATGAAACTCGTTATTCTCGACCGCGACGGCGTCATCAATTACGAATCCGAGCATTTCGTCAAATCGCCGGCCGAATGGAAAGCCATGCCGGGCAGCCTCGAGGCGATCGCCAAGCTGACCCAGGCCGGCTATCACGTCGTGGTCGCCACCAACCAGTCGGGCATCGGCCGCGGTCTCTTTGACATGGAGACGCTCAACGCCATGCACAGCAAGATGCACCGTGCCGTGCAGGCGGTCGGCGGGCGCATCGATGCGGTGTTCTACTGCCCGCATTCGGCCGACACCAATTGCACTTGCCGCAAACCCAGGCCCGGCATGTTCGAGCGCATCAGTTCGTGTTTCAACACCAGCCTCGCCGGCGTCTTCGCCGTCGGCGATTCGCAGCGCGACCTGCAGGCCGCTGCGGCAGCCGGCGCGCAACCGGTGCTGGTCCTGACCGGCAAGGGCGAGGCGACGCGCGCCGAGAACGACATACCCGAAGGCACACTGGTTTTCGCTGATCTCACCGCGGTCGTCGAGCATCTGCTGCATTCATGATTGCGCTGATCCGGTCACTGCTCTTCGCTCCGCTTTCCATCCTGATCACGGCCCCGGCCGCACTCCTCGTCACCGTCGCTTACCCGATGCGCCTGCGCTTCGCGATCATCGCCGTCTGGTATCGCCTGTTCATGTTCCTTTGCCGCTCGGTTCTCGGCCTGCATTACCAGGTCATCGGCCGCGACAACATCCCCTCGGCGCCATCGGTGATTCTTTCCAAGCACCAGTCGGCGTGGGAAACGGTAGCGCTGCAGGCGATCTTTCCGCCGCTCGTCTTTGTGCTCAAAAAATCATTGATGATGATTCCCTTCCTCGGTTGGGCGTTCATCGCCGTCAAGATGATCTCGATCGATCGCCAGGCCGGCAAGGACGCGCTGCGCCAGGTCATCGACCAGGGCTGCGAGCGCCTCAAGGCCGGCTATTGGGTGGTGATCTTTCCCGAGGGCACGCGTATCGCACCGGGGCAGACGCGGCGCTTCAAGGCTGGCGGCGCGCACCTTGCCGTCAGCGCCGGCGTTCTCGCCGTACCGGTCGCGCACAACGCCGGCGAGTTCTGGGCGCGCAACGCCTTCGTCAAGAAGCCGGGCATGATCACGGTCAGCATCGGCCCGCCGATCGACCCCGCCGGCAAGAGCGCCGACGAAATCACGACGCTCGCCGAGCGGTGGGTAGAAGCCGAGATGCGCCGCATCTCGCCGCAGACTGATGCCGACCATGCCGTGGCAAGCTGAACTGCCGCTCGGCGACGAGAAACCGCTCGCGGCGGATGAAACGCCGCGCACCATCGCCCTCGGCGACCGCATCGTCCCTTACGTGCTGCGCCGCGCCCGGCGCCGCACCATCGCCCTGTCGATAGACCACCGCGGCCTGCGCGTCGGCGCGCCGCGCCGCGCCGCGCTCTCCGAAGTCGAAGCGCTGATCCTCAAGCACAGCGAATGGGTGGCGAAGAAACTCGACGAGTGGCGCAGCCGCCGCCGGCCTGAGGCGCTCAAGATCGCCGATGGCATGCAAGTGCCGCTGCTCGGCTTACAGCTCATCGTCCGCCTCGCGCTCGGCAGTAATCGCGTGCTGTGGAATGAACAGAGCGCTCACGATGGCGCGCCGGTGCTCACTCTCTTTCTGCGTGCGCCGGCCGACGCCAAGCGTGTGCTCGAAAAAGCCCTGCGCGAAAGAGCGCGCGCGATGTTTGCCGAACGCCTCGATCATTACGCGCAGCAACTCGGCGTCGCCGTGCCGCCGCTCACGCTCTCCGCCGCGCGCATGCGCTGGGGCAGCTGCAGCACGAACACCGGCATTCGCCTGAACTGGCGGCTGATTCATTTTCCGCCGCACATCATCGACTACGTCGTCGCGCACGAGCTCGCGCACTTGCGCCAGATGAATCACAGCCGGCGGTTCTGGGCCATCGTCGAGCAGCTATACCCGGATTACCGAGCGGCACGCGACACCTTGAAAGATCTCGCCGCACACTGCCCGCAGTGGTAAATCAGAAGACGAGTGTCCGCCACTCGGCGTCGAGCGCTCTGTCGATGAAGGCCGTCGCGCCCGCATCACCGCTCAACTCCTCGATCGGCACGGCATCGCCCTGAAGAAATTGCACGCGCGCCATCGAACACGCGAAGAAGCGGACGCCCAGCTTTGAGGCTTCCTGCATGAAGGCGTAGAGCGACTTGCCGCCGCTCGTCAGTGCCCGTTCGGCGACGCCCTGCTCAAGCAATCTGACCGACTTGCCGGCGAAGTGAATTTCCACTTCCGCATCGAGCGCTGCCGCCGCCATGGCGTAGACGAAAGGAGCGGCACACAGGTCGGGCTGCTCGGCGCTTGCCGCCCAGAGCAGGATGGCCAATCGATTCATGGCGCGATCACGGCGTCGGGTTCGATTGCCCTGACGTGGGCGATATAGGCGCGGTCGTCGACCAGCGCGCCGCTTTCTTCCGACCAGGCCAGCGCCCGGCCGCTCACCATCCAGCCGGCATGGTACGGGTCATCATTGATGATGCCCGGATGTTCTTCGGCAGCCTCGTTGATCGCAAGCAACTCGACCGAGAGCGGCGAATGCACTGCCAGCACTGTCTTCGAGCTTTCCACGGTGCCGAGTCCGCGGCCGACGGCCACCGTGGCGCCGCGCGGCTTGGCGGTAAAGGCGATCAGCGTGCCGGCCAGAAAAAGGCCAAAACTGGTGGCGCCTATCACCACCTCCACACCCGCGCGGCGCACCCACATATCGCTGCGCGTATCGTAAAGGCGGTCGGCCGGGATGCTGCCGCGAAACGGCGTATAGGCCATCAGGGCAAATCGGGCGGAAGAGAGTGGGAGTCGAACCCACCAGGGACCGCTTGGCGACCCCTGCCGGTTTTGAAGACCGGCCGCCCCACCGGGGAACGACCTCTTCCGTTGTTCATTGACTGGCCCTCACGGCAAGATCCACTGGCGCACCACGCCCGGCTCGCGCAGGACATGGGCATCACGCACGCGACGAGTGTAACCGACGCGGTCGAAAAATTCGAGTATCTGGATCGCCACCTTGCGGCCGCCGCCGATCGCATCGCGCAAGGCAGCGGCACGCGCTTCGCCTTCGCGCGCGCACAGCGCGTCAACCTGGGCGGCAAGAGCGGCCACAGCCTCGGCGGTGAAGTAGTGATCGAGCGCGACCGGATAGACTCGTCCGACGCGAGCCAGACGTTTCATCAGCGCGCGCAGCTTCTCTTCGGCAATACCGCTCGCGCGCGCCACATCGCGGACTCGCGGCGGCTGGAAAGGCGCCGCATCATGCTGGGAACGCAGTGCGCGCCAGAGCTCCACATCGATAGCCGAGAGCGTCGCGCGATGCCCGGGCTGGTGCAGCCAGCCGCCGGTCTGTGCGATGCGGCCGTCGGCCTGTAAACCGGCGACCAGGCGGTCAAAGGCGGCGCGTCCGAGAGCCGGCAGCGTCAGACGGCGTAGACGGTCACGCTCGACGCCGATCATTTCGGGCGCCTTGTCGTGCTCGGCGGCCAGCGCTGCCAGGAGGCGCCCCCCAAGTTCCTGCCACGCGACCGGCAAGAAACCACTGCGCCGGCCGGCCTCTTCGACAATCACGAGGCCGAGGTCTTGCCACAGTGCGCCGGCCTCGCCGAGATTACGGTTGGCCGCGTAGCGATCAAGATCAACGCCGGCCGGTTCCCGGCCCAAGGCCATGTGCAAGGCCGGCGCCGGATCCTCGTCGGCGAGCAGATGCAGCATGGCGAGGCGTTCGGGCGAACGCTTGTGGCGCGTCGGCGGAAAGATGTCGAGCACGCGTCCGCCGCCGACGGTGCGGAGAGCGGACTGGTCGCGCAGAATGAACCGGTCGTGGGCGACGATGCCGACCGGCTTGTCGAGAACGATTTCGGCAAGACCGCCGGCCTCCGCGGCCAGGGCTTCACCTTCGAGCAGCGCGAGCCGTCCGGTCACATCGGCGGCGCCGAGGTGGACATGCACCGGCATCCAATGGCGCAGGCTCTCGAGTGAGCTCAGTTCGCACTGAAACCTTTGCACCGGCCGGTGCAGACCGGGCGCAACGACCCACATGCCGCGCGCGATTTCCGCTTTCTCGAGGCCGCCGGCGAGATTGATGGCGATGCGCTGCCCGGCGTGCCCTTGTTGCGCCGGCTGATTCTGCACATGCAGGCTGCGCACCCGGGCGCTGCGTCCGAGCGGCGTAAGTTCTACCGTGTCGCCAATGGCGATGCGCCCGGAGAACGCCGTGCCGGTGACGATCAAACCGATGCCCGGCAGGGTGAAGGCCCGATCGATAGCCAGACGGAAGCCGCCCTGAATCCGGGTTTCACCCTGGGCGTGCGCGGCCGCGAGCAGGTACTCGCGCAGCGCGGGCACGCCGTCACCACGGGTCGCGGCGACCGGGAATATCGGCGTCCGGCTGAGCCGTCCGCCGTTCAGCAGCGTGGCGATTTCATCCTGCGCGGCCACCAGGCGATCGTCGCTGACCGCATCGATCTTGGTCAACGCAATTGCGCCGTGATCTATACCGAGCAGCGAAGCGATGGCCAGATGCTCGCGTGTCTGCGGCATCGGCCCATCGTCGGCAGCCACGACGAGCAGCAGGAAATCGATACCGGTCGCCCCCGCGAGCATGGTGTGCACCAGCTTTTCATGCCCGGGCACATCGACATAGCCGAGCAGTCCATCGTCGGTATAGGCGTAGCCGAGATCGAGTGTGATTCCCCTGGCCTTCTCCTCCGGCAGGCGGTCGGTATCGACGCCGGTGAGCGCTTTCACCAGCGTCGTCTTGCCGTGGTCGATGTGGCCTGCGGTGCCAATGATCATAAGCTTTCCCGTCGAGAGAAACGCTGAATGAGTCGTCGCTCCGGCGAAAGCCGGTGCCCAGTGTCCAGGCCTACTGGATTCCGGCTTTCGCCGGAATGACGACCTATGGCTTGATCAGCAGTCTGCTAGCTAATGATTTCCTTTGCCGTTATGCGATAGACGAAAGTCGTCGGATCGAGGCTGTTGAAGCGACCGGCGGTGTTCTCTCCCTGCGGGTACATCAGGAAGGGGATCTTCGGCCCGTCCGATCCGGGCAGCTTGAGGTCGTGCGCGACGTTGTAGGCCAGCCAATTCGTCTCCCAGGCGCCGAACAGCGTCTGCCGGGCGGCGACCACGACATCGTCGCTCAGCTTGAGTCCCGGCCTCTCCTCGAGGATGACCTTGCGCACGTCGGCCGGATCGACCGGCACCCAGCCGAACTCGGCGAGCCAGACTTCGGCGCGGCAATGCTGCGCCTTGCTGATATCACCGCTCTTGCCGAGGCTCTTGTAGCCATAGCGCGAATCGGCGACGCGAATCCCGTACACATCGCGCGCCGGCAAACCGACGGCGCGCGCAAGTCCGACATAGAGCGCGTTCAAGTCGGCGCACTTGCCCTTGAGATTCGCGCTCTCGAGCATGGTGCGGATGTCGCCCAGGCCGCAGCCCGGCGTTTTCGGGTCGCGCTCGGTGTTTTCGACGATCCATTCGTAGATCGCTCTGGCCTTGTCGAGATCGGTGTTCGAACCTTTGGTGATCTCCAGCGCGGTCTTCTTCACGATGCCGTCGGTCGGCAGCAAATCGGTCGCACGCGTATGCAATTCACGCGCCGCCTTGTCGAGCGGCGCAATTTTCGCCGGCTGCGACAAATCGATGGCCCGGTCGCAGGTCGCGAAGCGGCTGACGACTTCGAGCACCGGTTCCGGTTCGCCGGCCTCCCAGCGGGCCGCCACCATGCGCGCGCCGTAGACCGGGTCGACAATCCGTTCAATGACTTCGGCATTGCCCTGCCAGACGTTGCCGATCGGCCTGATCCAGGCCGACTCTTCGACGGAAGGCAGCGGCAACCAGACGCGCGTCGTGCTGCCGGCGGCGGCGAGCTCGACACGGGTGGTGACTTCGAAGCTGCGCCAGCCGTTTGCCGGCGTCGGCTTGAAGGTGTTTTCGCCGGACAGGGCGGCGTGCGGTGCGGCGCAGGCGACGGCGCCGAGGGCGGCGGTCTTGATGAATTGTCTACGATCCATGATGCTCTCCGTGCAGAAGTACCCGCAATTGTTTCTCCATGGGTGCGGAATCCCACGCGATGGCGCCACGGCCGCGCGCGATGATGCGATGGCGGCGGTCGAGGAGAATGGTCGTCGGCAGCAGGTGCACGTCCCAGGCTCTGGCGATGACTTGGTCGGGATCGAGCAGCAAGGGCAGGCGGAATGAAATCTCGTTGAGGAAATCGCCGCCGGGCGCATCGGCGACGGCCACGGTAATCACCGCGAGGCCGCGGCCATGCCAATTTTCGGCGAGTCGTTGCAGCGCCGGCATTTCGTCCCGGCAGGGTTCGCACCACGATGCCCAGAAGTTGACGATCAGCGCACTACCCTTGTTGTTCGCCAGGACTTGCGCCAGATGCGCGTCGCGCGACGCCGGGAGGCGCTGCGGCCGCTCGGCGACGAGGTCGGCGGCAAGGGCCTCACCCGTCAGCAACAGCACGAAACAAGCGGCAAGCCATTTCATGCGGATCTCGCATTTCCAACGGGCCGCTGCTGCAGCGACGGCAATTGGCCGACCAACTCGGCTTCGTCCTGCACGGTTAGACAGCGCAAATCGAGTTGCAGCGCACCGTCGGCGATGCGCGCGATGACCGGTATGGGCAGGCCGCGCAGGCGCTCCTCCAACACATGCAAAATGCCCGCGCGCTTGCCTTGCGGGCGGACGACGAAGCCCGCCGACGGCAAGCGGTCGACGGGCAGCGAACCCGATCCGATCTGGCTGTTCAGCGATTCCACGGCGATCGTCACCGGCCACTGCGCAAGCGCCGCCTGCAGCGCAGCGAGCAGCCCTTTGGCCTGCGCGCGGATATCGGGTTCGGCGCGCAGCAGCAGGTGCAGCGTCGTCAGCCGCTCGGGCAGGCGGTCCGGATCACGGTATAGACGCAGCACCGCTTCGAGCGCCGCGAGGGTCAGCTTGCCGACGCGCAGGCAGCGCTTGAGCGGGTTCTTCTTGATGCGCGCGATCAATTCGCGCCGGCCGGCCAGGATACCGGCCTGCGGCCCGCCAAGCAGCTTGTCCCCGGAAAAGCTCACGAGGTCGGCGCCGCGGGCGATGGCTTCGGCCGGCGTCGGTTCGTGCGGCAGCCCCCATTTTTCCATATCGACCAGCGTGCCGCTGCCGAGATCGACGACGAGCGGCATGCCATGCTGGTGTGCGATGCGCGCCAGTTCTTCTTCGGGCACCGCCTGGGTAAACCCCTGCACGGCGTAGTTGCTGGTATGTACCTTCATCAGCATGGCCGTACGCGGCGCTAGCGCCGCGGAAAAATCCCGGGCATGCGTGCGGTTGGTCGTGCCGACCTCGACCAGGCGTGCGCCGGCGCGCTGCATGATGTCGGGGATGCGGAAAGCGCCGCCGATTTCGATCAGTTCGCCGCGCGAGACGATGACTTCTTTTTTCAGGGCCAGGGTGTTGAGCAGCAGGAACACCGCTGCCGCATTGTTGTTGACGACAGTCGCCGCCTCAGCGCCGGTCAGTTCGCAGAGCAGTTCGTTCACCACGTCGTCGCGGTCGCCTCGTGCGCCGCTGTCGATGTCGTACTCGAGCGCACAGGGCGAACGCGCGGCCATGACCACGGCTTCGACCGCTTCCTCGGGCAATTGCGCACGCCCGAGATTGGTGTGCAGTACCGTTCCGGTCAAATTGAAAACGCGCCGCAAGCCTGGCCGTGTCACCTGCGCGATGCGGGCCGCGATCGCGGTGACGAGCGCCTCGTGCAAAGCGGTCGGCGAAGTCTCGGGCAGCTTCTGGCGAACGGCGGCGAGTCCATCGCGCACGGCGCGCGTCACGATCGCGCGGCCATGCTGAGTGGCCAGCGCCTGCAGCCGCGGCTCGGCGAGGAGTCGATCGACGGAAGGGAGTTGCGAGCGTTGCAGTACTTGGTTCATGCATTCACCCGGACCGGGCAGAAAGTTGAAAGGACAATATGATTCTAGACGTCTCCGGGCATCAGGAGAAGGTTGGGGCCGGCGCGCGAATAACCGGCTGCGTCGACGAGGATATCGAGGGCCAGGGTTGCGAGGTCGTCGGCGACCGGATCGCCGCCCAGCGCCTTGTCCTGGTAAAGTATCTTCAGGTAGCTCTTGCAGTCGTCGCAGATCTCGGCACGCATCGCCGCGGCGTTCGCCAGACTTGAGCCTTCGAGCTGACGCAGGCCGACCTTGCCGGTGGCATCACAGGCTGCGCACTTGGCGCGCACCAGATGCCATTCGGTATTGCACAACGAGCAATGCAGGTAGCGCAGATTATTGATTTCCGGCGCGACGCGCACGACGCTGGCCACCGGCAGGCTGCCGCAGCACGGGCAGACGCCAGGCACATCGAGCATCGGGATGGCCCCGGCGCCGAGCGCTGCGGCAAGGACCGTCCAATAGACTTGCAGCGCAGCAGCAACGTAGGGCAGCAGGCGCGAATCGGGACCGTGAAATTCGTTGCGCAGGACCTTGTCGGCAAGTAGCTCCAAGGCTTCCGGCGGCATTGCGGTGAGCACTGCGCAGTGCTCGCGAACCGGCGCGGATGGATCCGCCTTGAGCGCCGTGACGATCTGGCGCAACGCGTCGCGCCAGATGGGGTCGCGCGGCCAGTTGGCGCATAGGACGGGCGGCATGCCATGCTGGCGCGCCTGTTCGACGGCCGGAAAATCGGCGACGGGCGGGACCGGCGAAACCTGCAGCGCCGCATGTTGCGCCTGCGTGATACGCCCGAGCAACTGCAGCCAATCGCCCAAGGCATGGCCTTCGGCGAGCGCAGCGAAGCGCCGGGCGCGGTCGGCGAAAATCGTCGCACGCTCCGGCGCAATAACCCGTGGCGGATCGCTGACCGCTTGCGTCGCGATGTCCAATTCCGTGACCGTACTCATGCCGGCCCCAGAATTTGGCGCTGCGACCGCCCTACCGCTGCTCTCAACCAGCTCAAGCTATTTGCCCACGATCTGACGGTACCAGTCGCGATGATGCTGGCGAGCCCAGGCGCGGGTGACGGTGCCGTACCACATGGCGCGCACCGAGCCCTTGACCCAGATGGCGGCATAGATATGGATGAAGGTGAAGGCGATCATAATCGCCGCCGACGCCGAATGAATCACGGCGGCGACCCGCACCAAGGTAACCGGCAGGTCGAACCAGGCGCGCCACAGCATGAGACCGGTGATGAACAGCAGCAGGATGCAAATTCCCTGCACCCAGAAGAAGAGCTTCTGGCCGCCGTTGTATTTCCCCTGCTCGGGCATGTTGTGGTCGTCGCCGTTGGCCATTTCGCGGATGCGGCGCAGCCATTGCCAGTCGCGATCGGTCATCACGTTGAGCCGGTGGAAGCGCATGAAGATCAGCAGGAACGAGATGGCCAGAACGACGCCGATGTAGGGATGCAGGATGCGCGCCCAGACGCCGCCGCCGAAGAGAGAAGTCAGCGGGAAGAAGGCCGGATGAAAGAAGGCCAAACCGGACAGCGCCAGCAGAATGAAGCACATGCCGATGATCCAGTGGTTGACGCGCTCGGACGCCGTGTAGCGTTTCAGGTCTTTCGGATCGCGGATCATGCTGCGTCCTCCTTCTCGACTTCAGCCTCGGTCTCCTTGGACACCTCGTTCGGGCCTTTGATCACGTAGTGGAACAGGCTGCCCAGTGCGACGAGTCCGAGGGCTAGCGCGGCCAGTGGTTTGGTGGCGCCCTTCCAGATCGCCACCAGCGGGCTGATCTGCGGATCCTGCGGCAAGCCCGAATACAGCTGCGGCCGGTCGGCATGATGCAGGACGTACATCACATGGGTGCCGCCGACGCCGGGCGGGTCGTACAGACCGGCCTTGTCGAAACCGCGTTCCTTGAGGTCGGCAATGCGTTCCTGGGCGTAATCCTTCATGTCTTCCTTGCTGCCGAACTGCAGCGCGCCGGTCGGGCAGGCCTTGACGCAGGCCGGCCCCTGATTGACGGCGACCCGGTCGGAACAGAGGGTGCACTTGTAGGCCTTGTTGTCCTTCTTGGAAATGCGCGGCACGTCGAACGGGCAGCCGGTGATGCAGTAGCCGCAACCGATGCAGTTCTCCTCGTGAAAATCGACAATGCCATTGGCGTACTGGACGATGGCCCCGGGCGACGGACAGGCCTTGAGACAGCCCGGGTCGGCGCAGTGCATGCAGCCGTCCTTGCGGATCAGCCATTCGAGCTTGCCCTGCTCCTCGATTTCGGAGAAGCGCATGACCGTCCAGGAATTCTCGGTCAGGTTGGTCGGATTGTCATAGACGCCGGAACAGCTTCCCACTTCGTCGCGGATGTCGTTCCACTCCATGCACGCCGCCTGGCAGGCCTTGCAGCCGATGCAGGTGGACACGTCGATGAGTTTGGCGACTTCGACTGTCGAGCGGGCCTGGGGCGTAGGCGTGGTGGTCGCCGAGCGATTCTTG
Source organism: uncultured beta proteobacterium (assembly GCA_903886975.1). Taxonomy (GTDB): domain Bacteria; phylum Pseudomonadota; class Gammaproteobacteria; order Burkholderiales; family Rhodocyclaceae; genus Propionivibrio. Next base: position 31,103 of record CAISOB010000113.1, on the reverse strand, counting down.
ATATCGAGCGATTGCAATGCCATGTCACCCCTCCTTAGAGCTTCTCAAGGTTGACGAGGAAGGACTTGAACTCCGGCGTCTGTGCATTGGCGTCGCCGACGAAGGGCGTGAGGGTGTTGGACAGGAAACCCATCCGCGCCACGCCCTTGAATCCCCAGTGAATGGGAATGCCGACGTGGTGCACCTTCTTGCCGTTCACGTTGAGCGCGACCAGGCGCTTGGTGACCACCGCGACCGCCCTGATCTGGCCGCGATTGGAGCGCACCTTGACCTTGTCGCCGGTGCGGATGCCTTTCTCACCCGCAAGCTCCTCGCCAATTTCGATGAACTGATCCGGTTGCAGGATCGCGTTGATTGCGCAGTGCTTGGTCCAGTAATGGAAATGCTCGGTGAGCCGGTAGGTCGTCGCCGCGTAGGGGAAATCCTGCGCTTTGCCGAAGGCTTCCATGTCGCCCTTGAAAACCCGCGCCGCCGGGTTGCTGACGGCCGCCGGATTGGTATTCAAGGGATTGCTCCCGATCGGCGTCTCGAAGGGCTCGTAGTGCTCGGGGAAAGGCCCTTCGGCCATCTTGTCGACGGCGAAGAACCGGGCAACCCCCTCGGGGTTCATGATGAACGGACCCATGCCATCGGCCGGGCTTGAGTCAGGCTTGAAATCCGGAACATCCGATCCGGTCCATGCCGAGCCGTTCCACCACACCAGTTTGCGCTTCGGATTGTACGGTTTGCCGGAGGGATCGGAGGAAGCGCGGTTGTAGAGAATGCGCCGGTTGGCCGGCCAGGACCAGGCCCAGTTGAGGGTTTGGCCGTTGCCCCAGGGATCGGCGTTGTCGCGCCGCGCCATCAGGTTGCCGGCCTGCGTCCATGAGCCCGAGAAAATCCAGCAGCCGCTCGCCGTCGAGCCGTCGTCGCGCAATTGGGCAAAACCGTCGAGCTGCTCGCCGGCCTTGCGGATGACCTTGCTGGCATCCTTCGGGTCGGTGAGGTCGACCAAGGCCTTGCCGCTGTATTCCCGGGCCAGTTCCTCTGACGCCGGTTGATCCGGGATTCGGTACGGCCAGGTCAGGTTGAGCACAGGATCGGGGAAAGCGCCGCCGTCGGCCTTGTACATGGCCTTGATGCGCTGGAACAGGCCGGCGATGATGGCCGTGTCCGCCTTGGCTTCGCCCGGCGGCTCGGCGGCTTTCCAGTGCCATTGCAGCCAGCGTCCCGAATTGACCAGAGCCCCGTCTTCTTCGGCAAAGCAGGTCGAAGGCAGACGGAACACCGTGGTCTGGATCTTCGACGAATCGACTTCGTTGTATTCGCCGAAGTTGCGCCAGAATTCCGAGGTTTCGGTGGCCAGCGGATCGATGATGACGAGGTACTTGAGCTTGGCCAGCGCCGCGCCGAGCTTGCCCTTGTTGGGAAACGCCGCAAGCGGGTTGAAGCCCTGGCAGACGTAGCCGTTCATCCGGCCCTGGTACATATCCTCGAAGACCTGCAGCACATCGTGCAGTTTGTCGAGCTTGGGCAGCCAGTCGAAACACCAGTTGTTTTCCGCCTTGGCGGCGTCGCCGTACCAGGCCTTCATCAGGCTGACATGGAATTTCTCGTAGTTCTGCCAATAGGACATCTGGTTAGGGCGCAGCGGCTTGGAGGCGCGCGCCGCAATATAGGCCTTGTAATCGATCTCCTTCTCGCCGGGCAAGGTCAGATAGCCGGGCAACAGGTTGGACAGCAGGCCCAGGTCGGTCAGGCCCTGGATGTTGGAATGCCCGCGCAAGGCGTTCATGCCGCCGCCCGAGACGCCGATGTTGCCGAGCAAGAGCTGCAGCATGGCGCCTGTGCGGATCATCTGGGTACCCTGCGAGTGCTGCGTCCAGCCGAGCGCATACATGATCGTCATCGCCCGGTCGGGCGCCGCGGTCGTCGCCATCATTTCGGCGACCTTGAGGAACTGCGCCTTCGGCGTGCCGCAAATCTTCTCGACCATCTCCGGCGTGTAGCGGCTGTAATGCTTCTTCATCAACTGATAGACGCAGCGCGGATCCTCCAGCGTCGGGTCGCTCTTGACGTAACCGTCGGCGCCGAACTGATAGCTCCACGAGGACTTGTCGTAGTTGCGCTTCTCGGGGTTGTAGCCCGAGAACAGGCCGTTGTCGAAATCATATTTCTCGTTTACGAGAAAGCTGAAATCGGTGTAGGCCTTGACGTACTCGTGCTGAATCTTGTCGTTGGTAAGCAGGTAGTTGATGATACCGCCGAGAAAGGCGATGTCGGTGCCGGTACGGATTGGCGCGTAGAAGTCGGCGACGGACGCCGATCGGGTAAAGCGCGGATCGACGACAATTAACTTTGCCGAGCCGTGCTTCTTCGCTTCAATGACCCACTTGAAACCGCAGGGATGCGCTTCGGCGGCGTTGCCGCCCATGATCAGGACGAGATCGGCATTCTTGATGTCGACCCAGTGGTTGGTCATCGCACCTCGGCCAAACGTCGGAGCCAGACTGGCTACCGTCGGGCCGTGTCAGACACGCGCCTGATTGTCGAATGCGATGATTCCGAGCGAGCGAACCAGTTTGTGGGTGATATAGCCCGATTCGTTGCTGGAGGCCGATGCGGCGAGGAAACCGGTGGACAGCCAGCGGTTCACCGGGACCCCGTCGGCATTCTTGGCAATGAAGTTGGCGTCGCGATCAGCTTTCATCAGCTTGGCGACGCGCGAGAAGGCCTCATCCCAGGAAATGCGCTTCCATTCGCTGCTGCCCGCTTCCCGGACTTCCGGATACTTCAGGCGGTTCGGGCTATGCACGAAGTCGAGCAGCGCGGCGCCTTTCGGGCACAGCGTGCCGCGATTGACCGGATGATCCGGGTCGCCTTCGATGTGGATGATCGACGAATGGGCGTTCTTGGCCCTGTCACCCATCGAATAGATCAGGACGCCGCAGGACACCGAGCAGTACGGGCAGGTGTTGCGGGTTTCGCTGGCGTGGGCGAGCTTGAAGTTGCGCACTTCCGCCAGGGCCACGGTCGGCGAGAAGCCCATCATGGCAATCGACGACCCCCCTAAACCAGATGCGCAAATCTTGAAAAATTGCCGTCTATCAACTTGCATATGACTTCTCCTCGTTGAACTGGGCGTGAGACGAAGCAACGTTCCGGACTTCAGCTACAACTAGCTACATGATAGTTGCCCGATTTGCAGAAATAAACCCCATTCGCATTATCGGTATTGGCCAACCTGTCCATGCTATCGACATTATGCGACGTGAATATATGGTTGTGAACCCCCTGCCAGCGGGCCGCCCGAACGGCTAGCGCGCACCGGGGCAAGCGCGGCCGCGGCGCCGCTTAATTGCGAGCGTTGCCGCCCAGGGTGATGGCGTTTTCCGAAAAGTTTTCGACGCTCTTTTTCTTCTCGTTGAACTTTGGCATGAGCGCGAGCAGGGACTCTTTTCGGTATGCCGCGTCGTCGCACGAAAACGGCAGCCTGACCACCGCCCCCGTCGCCGCAGACTTGTAGATCGCCATGATCAGTTCCAGGGTGGCACGGCCCTCGCGACCATCCAGAAGGAGTTTCTCCCGGCCTTCGATTGCGCCGAGCAGGTTGTCGAACTGTCCCGCGTGTCCCTCGTAGACGAGACCCGGACATGAATCGTAGAGCGCTTGAATCTCCTTTTCGGTATCGGGGTCGTCTTGCGGAAAGCCGTTTTCCAGCGGCAGCGAAGCCTTCACTTTCCAGGGCACCGAGATCCGGGCGCGTTCGGTCTGAAAGATGAGTTCCTGTTCTTCGCCGTGCGCGACGAGCGAGGCGGTGATGACACCGAGCCCGCCGCCGGGAAATTTCAGGATGGCGACCGAGAAATCCTCGACTTCCGAATTGTCGTGGTTGGCGTTGGTGAACACCGCGCTCACTTCCTGCGGGGTTCCCAGCATCCAGCGCAGGAGGTCTATGTGATGGACCGCGTGGTTCAGGGTGCAGCCGCCCCCTTCCTTGGCCCACGTTCCCCGCCACCACAAATCGTAATAGCTCTGGCCGCGCCACCACAGCGAGTTGGCGACGCTATGCAGGACGCGTCCGGCGATTCCCGATTCGATGACGCGCTTGAGCCGCATCGTCGGCGTGAAATAGCGGTTCTGGGCGACGACCGAGAGCAGCTTGCCGGCCTTGTCGGCGGCCGCGATCATCCGGTCGCATTCGGCGAGCGAAGCGGCCATCGGCTTCTCGACGATCACGTGCTTGCCCGCTTCGAGCGCGGCCAGTGCGACTTCGGCGTGCGCCGACGGGGGCAGGCAGATGGATACGAGGTCGATGTCCGTGCGGCGCAGCAACTCCCGATAATCGGCGCACACCACCGCGGCTAGCCCGTGCGCGGCGGCGAGCATCTCGGCCTTATCCGGATACAGGTCGCAAAGCGCGCGAACGGTGCAGCGACCGGGAAAGGTCTTGAAAGCCCTGATATGGGTTTCGGCGATCGAGCCGATTCCGATGATGGCGACACCGATCATGACATCTTTATCCGGTAAGCTCCGTCATTCCGGCGCGAGCCGGAATCCAGCGGTTTTGGAGGCACGAACTGGATCCGGGCTTTCGCCGGGATGACGACTATCCATCCCAGGCTACTTGACGGCGATGATCTTTTCGTAGAGCGCCTGCCAGTCCGCGCCTTTTTCCTTGACGTAACTGGCCTTGAAGGCCGAGAGCTCCTTGACGAACTCGCCGACGTCCTTGACCTCGTTGACCTTCGCTCCCGCGGCCACCATCTTCTGCATCGATTCGCTCTGCACCTGGTTATCGAGCGTGTTCTGATAGGCGGCGGCTTCGCGCGCCGAATCGAGCACGATCTTGCGCAGATCGGCGGGCAGGCCTTCGAGCCAGGTCTTGTTGATCATGTAGTAGACGCAGGCCGCGATGTGGTTGGTCTTGCTCAAGAAAGGCGCGACCTCGTGAAAGCGCATCGAGTAGATCATGTCCGGGGAGGCTTCCATGCCGTCGATGACGCCGCTCTGGATGGCGCCGTAGATCTCGCTCCAGTCGGTCGTCGTACCGTTCGCGCCGAGGGCGTTGAACATGCCGACATAGACCGGGTTCGGCCCGCGCATTTTGAGGCCCTTCATGTCGGCGATCGTGACGATCGGGCGCTTCTTGTCGAGCATGTGCCTGAAACCCATGTTCTGGCCGCCGATGGCGACGAAATTGAAGGGCGCGAGCAGGCGCGAAACCTCGGGCTCGAGGGCGTTGAGCACGCGAACGAGATGCGCCTCGTCCTTGTAGATGTACGGGAACTCGAACAGCGCGAGCTGCGGCACGTAGCGCGAAGTCCCGGAGGCCAGGGTGGTCACGACCTCGAGCGAGCCGTCATGCACCATCTCGACCTGTTCGCGCTGGCTGCCGAGTTCGCCTGAATAGTTGGCCGTCGCCTTGATGCGCCCCCCGGATTTCGCGGCGACGAGTTCGACGAACTTGTCGAGGCCCTTGCCGACCGAGCCGGTCTTGGCGAGCGGCGTGGTCGTGCGCATGGTGTAGGTCTTGGCGTCCGCGGCGCCGGCCGCGAGCGGGATCAGGCAGCTGGCGCCCAGCAAAGCGCAGAGAACGAGATTCGACTTCTTCATGACGATTCCTCCCAATAATTCCAACGAGTTGCAATTACCGCCGCGCTTCACGCGAAGCCGGCGGCCAGGGTGACGATGCCGGGAACAAAGAGAATCATAAGGCAGACGATGACCAGGATCAGGATGCACGGCAAGAGCGGCTTCAAGGACTGCTCCATGGAAATCCCGCCGATCGAGCAGGCGATGAACAGCATCGATCCGACCGGCGGGGTAATGGCGCCGATCAGCATGGTCACGACCATCAGCACGCCGTAATGGATAGGGTCAAAGCCCAGCGCGATTCCCGCCGCATTGACGGTGGTGCCGAACATCACGATGAGCACCGACGGATCGATAAAACAGCCGAGAACGATGATCATCAGCATGATCGCCAGGGTCGCCAGGTAAGGATCGGGGATGCCGCCGACGATGGTGCTGATCACCGCATCCTGGAAATGCAGCCGGGTCAGGATATTCGAGAAGACGCCGGCGACGGCCAGGATGATCATCACCCCGGCGGTGGTGGTGGCCGAATCGACCAGGCATTTCCCGAGCTTCGAGAAGGTCAGCTTCTTTGAAACCAGGAAACCGTAGAGCAGGCCATACACCGTCGCCGCAATTCCCGATTCGGTCGGCGTAAACACGCCGCCGACAATTCCGAAAATGATGATCATCGGCATGATCAGCGCGCCCATCGAATGCCAAGTGGTGACGATGAACTCCCGGAACGAACTGCGTCTGCGCTGGAAATCGTATTTGCGCAGGCGGAACAGCACGGCGTTGACGATCATCAGCCCGATGCCGATCAGCACACCCGGAACGAAACCGCCGAGAAAGAGTTTGCCGACCGAGAGCTCGGTGTAATAGGCATACATGATCATGGCGATGCTCGGCGGAATGATCGGCCCTATCGTCGCGGCCGAGGCGAGCAGCGCCACGGCGTAATCCTTTTCGTAGCCCTGCTTGATCATCGACGGGATCATTACCGAGCCGACCGCGGAAGCGTCGGCGACACCCGATCCCTGGATGCCGGCGAAGATCATCGACGAGACGACGGTGACATGCCCGAGCCCGCCCTTGAGCCTGCCGACCAGCGCATCAGCGAAGCTCACGATGCGCTCGGTGATTTCCGACTCCATCATGATGTTGCCGGCGAGAATGAAGAAGGGAATGGCCATCAGGCTGAACGAATCGATGCCGCCGAAAGTCTTGACGGCGATCACCGAAAGCGGAATGTCGAGTACCAGCACGGCGGCGAACGAAGTGATGGTGAAAGCGATGAAGATCGGCAGGCCGAGAAAGACCAGGACCATGAGCAGAGCGAAAATCCAGACGATGTGGATCATTACGCGCTCCCTTCGGCGACAGCCGCCGGCGGCCCGCCGTAAATGAGCTGCAGGGCGTATTCGACGAACATCAGCAGGCAGCCGGCCGGGATCGCCGCGTAGAACCAGGCGATCGAGATATCGAGGGCCTGAATCAGCACGTCGCGCGTGCTCAGGGTCTTCATCAGGCCGACCCACATCAGCGCCAGCAGCGTGGCGCAAATAACTGTCAGGCTGATGCGCCGAACGAGCGGCAGCAACCGGGCCGGGAACATCCAGCGTACGAAGAAATCCATGCCCATGTGGGTGTTCATCTTTGCCGCCATCCCGGCGCCGAGAAAGACCAGCCAGATGTCGAGATAGCGCATGATCTCGTCGGACCAGCCGAGGCTCTTCATGCCCGGCGTGTAGCGCAGGAATATTTCGATGGCGCCGGAGACGACGATGAAGGTAAAGATGCCGATGATGAAGAAACGTCGCGCCTTTTCGATGAGCGAATAGACGGTCCTTACGAATTCAGGGGGGTGCATGACCTTCCTCGATTGTGCGCCGCGACTTTGGCGCGCGGCTTTCATTGCGACAATCTACCACAGCCGTATCGCCGCGCGATGCCGCAACGTGCGAACTTGCCGGCAAGCGGACACGCGGCACCGGCGTCCGCCGGTGCACGGGCTCAGTCAGCCCTTAACTCCAGCTCAGATCGATGCCAGACAACGGTAACTGGCGCACGCGCTTGCCGGTGGCCGCGAAAATGGCGTTGCACACGGCCGGGGCGAGCGGCGGGAACGCCGGTTCGCCGAGGCCGGTCACCGGATTGTCGGTCTTGACGAAATGAATTTCGATGGCGGCCGGCGCGTCCTCTATCCCGATCATCGGATAAGCGTCGAAATTGCCCGGCACGATTCGTCCGCGCTCGATGTCGAGTTCCTGGAACATCAGCACGCCGAGCGCATCGATGACCGAGCCTTCGACCTGATTCTCGGCACCGCTGAGGTTCACGATCTGCGCGCCGATGTCGACGGCGACGACGGCCCGATCGACCTTGAGCTGGCCTTTCTTCGACACCGTCACTTCGGCGACCTGGGCGACGTAGCCGCGGTGGCTGAAATGGAAAGCCAATCCCATTCCCCGGCCTTTCGGCAGCGATTTGCCTCCCCAGCCCGATTTTTCCGCGGCGACCTTGATCACCTGTTTCATCCGGCGCACATCGTAGTCGACGCCGCGCTCCGCCGATGCCGGAACGATCGCCTTTTCGCCCAGGATCTCGAGGGAAAACTCGAGCGGATCGCGTCTGGCCGCATGCGCGAGTTCGTCGATGAAGCTGTGGATGACCCAGGCCAGTACATTGCTTCCCGGCGCGCGCCAGGCGCCCATTGGAATGCCGCATTCGAGCGCGGTCTGCTCAAGCACGCAGTTCCCGACCCAGCGTGCCGGAAATTCATCGCTGCTCAGGCCCGCGCCGATCCCGGTTTGCAGGACCGGCTTGCCCTCGCGCACCAGCTTGTTGGCGAAGGTGACGAAATGGTCATGCCAGGCAATCAGTTTTCCGCCGGCATCGAGCGCGCCGCGCAGGAAGTGAAAGCCGCCGGCGCGATAGTGGTCGTGCCGCATGTCGTCTTCGCGCGACCAGGTGAGTTTGACCGGCGCGCCGACTTTATGCGCAATCGCCGCCGCTTCGACGATGTAATCGGCACTCAGGCGACGCCCGAAACCGCCACCGCTGCGCGTGATGTGCAGGACGATCTTCTCTTTGGAAAGGCCCAGCGTCTCGGCGACCAGATTCTGCCCCACCGCCGGGCTCTGGGTCGGCGCCCAGAGTTCGAGCAAGCCACCTTCCTTGAACCACGCGGTGCAGTTCTGCGGTTCAAAGCTGGTGTGCGAAATGAAAGGATAGCTGTAGGCGGCTTCCACGGTCTGGGCGGCGGAAGCCATCGCACGCGGCAGATCACCATCGCTGCGCAGTACCGTCGAGCCGGGTTTCCCGGCCAGCGCGGCGGCTTGCGCCGCGAACTTCTTCCAGCTATCGCCGACCACCGCGCCTTCGTCCCAGACCACCTTGAGTTGCTTGCGCGCGCTGAAAGCCGCCCAGGTCGATTCGGCGACGATGGCTACACCCGGCATCAGGCCGCGCAGTTCGGTCGTTCCCTTGATGACAAAAGCATCGCGGACCCCTGGCAGAGACTTGATTGCGTCGAGGTTGGCGCTGACCACCTTGCCGCCGAAGGCCGGGCATTTTTCATAGACGGCATGAAGCATCCCCGGCAGATCGATGTCGATGCCGAACAGCGGTTTGCCGGTCACGATGGCGGCGTTGTCCACGCCACCGATGCGCGTTCCCAGAAGTTTGTAGCTGCGCGGGTCTTTCAGCGCGACCGCCGCGGCAGCCGGCACCGGCAGTGCCGCAGCCCGAAGCGCCAGAGGACCATAGCCGAGGCTTCGCTGCGACGGGCGATGCTGCACCGCGCTGTCCGCGGCGACGCATTCACTGGCGGGAACACCCCAGGCTTGCGCGGCGGCGGCAATCAGCATCGTTCGGGCGGTGGCACCGAGGCGACGGAACTCTTCGTAATTGACCGACGTCGAGGTCGATCCGCCGGCGCTCTGCCGGCCGTAGATCGGGTCGAGGTCGCCCTGGACGATGAGCACGTCTTTCCAGTTCGCCTCGAGTTCTTCGGCGATGACCATCGGCAAGGAAGTCTTGATGCCCTGACCGATCTCGGGCTGCTTCGAAATCAGGGTGACGACGCCATTGCTGGCAATATGGATGAAGGCATTCGGCTTGAACGCGCTGTCGGCAGCGACGCTCGCCGGCTTGGCAATCAGTTCGGCGGCAGCCGCAGCAGAGTGCAAATAGAAACCGAGCACCAATCCGCCGCCCGCGGCCGAAGCGGCACGAAGAAAATCGCGCCGGCCCGGGTCGCAGAGTCCCGCCGCCGGACTCATGCCTCACCCGCCTTCTTCGCCGCCAGCACTGCTGCGCGGCGTATGCCTTCCCTGATGCGCAGATAAGTTCCGCAGCGGCAGAAATTGCCGGCCATCGCCTCGTCGATGTCGGCATCGCCAGGATGCGGATTCTCGGCGAGGAGCGCGGCGGCCGCCATGATTTGCCCGGACTGGCAATAACCGCATTGCGGCACGTCGAGTTCCTGCCAGGCGACTTGCAGCGGATGCTTGCCCTCGGGGTCCAGCCCTTCGATGGTCGTGACCCGGCGCTTGCCGACTGCCGCGACCGTTGTCTTGCACGAATGCGTCGGAATGCCGTCGAGATGCACCATGCACGAACCGCACTCGCCGACGCCGCAGCCGTACTTCGTACCGACGAGCTTCAGCGTGTCGCGCAGCACCCACAGCAGCGGCGTATCCGGCGCCACGTCGACGCGGCGCGTTTCACCGTTGATGTTGAGGGAATACTTGCTCATCGGAAGGACTCCATGGTCAGGATTCCGTTCGCCGTAGTGGAATCGGCCGCCCCCATTCTCGCATCGGCAAGGCTTTTCTGTACTCGATAGGAGACACCCAATGGCCGCCCGATGTCAAGCTCACGCAGGTCGCAGGCGTTCGGAATTATTCGGCGTGACGCGCGGGGAACGGACAAGTTCCGCCGCTTGTCCACGGTGCCGGAGGAACCAGCGCGGCCGAAACATATGCAGATGCGCTTCCGAAGATGATCGTGGTTGGTCACAAATTGTTTGCGGATTGCCGCCACCGATGAACACTTGAGGACGAACCGCGCTGAACCTTGAAATCAATCGTTGAATCGTTGTCCTCGCTTGTACGCTATTTCTCTCTTACAACCTCGTTCTCCTGGATTCGGAGCAAACACCATGGTCAGCCAGAACAGGAATCGCGTCGTCGGCGTGTTTTGCTGCGTCGTCGGAGCGCTCACCGCGCTTGCGATTTATGCCCGGCCGGAAAGGCTGCACGCGCCGGCATGGCTAGCCTATATGGCATGCGCGGCGTTTGTGCTCGCCGGGCTTGTCATCCTGGCCATGGAATCAAAACATAAGGCCCTGTATCGCTGGGCTGTCGCGGCACTGCTCGTCGCCATGGCGGTTCCGCCCAACTGGATCGCTTTCGGTCCTGGCGAGCGCCGCTGTTCTGCGGCAATCGGCTTTGTCCGGTTTATCAGCGGTGCCGTGGCTTGCCGCATTGCCTTCGCCATCGGTGGTGTCATCGTCGCGGCAATGGCTGTCTGGGCTATCCGTATGGCCCTGCGCGGGGAAGATGCCAGATGAAAGACGGCGGCAATTGCCGTCCGCAACGCCGCGTCGGCGGCCTGGATCGGCGCCAAGCTGTCGTGCGGTCGTAACGGCCGCGCCGCGAGGTCCTCAGCGCGGAGCGTTATCGCGCGGACAATCATCCGCCGAACGCGACGAGGGCGCCGACCAGCGCCACGCCCAGCGCCCCATGACGATTCCAACCCGCCAGCCAGCATTGGCCAGTCCGCTCCGGCATCGAAGCCCTTCAGGGCATCAGAGCAGGAACGCGACCGGCCATATTTTTTCGGAAAGGCTCGATTGCTTACTTGACTGCCTTGATGCGCTTGACCAATTCCTGAATATCCGGCGGCTGTGCTTCGTACACCGGTTTTACGGCGGCCACGAAGGCATTCTTCTGTTTGGCTGTAAGCACCGTTGTGACGCATCCGGCGGCCACGACCTTGTCTTTCGATTCCTTGACCTTCTTGGCCCACAGCGAGAACTGCATTGGCTGAGCCTCGCGCACCGCCTGCCGGATGATCTCGATCTCGGCTTTGGTCAGTTTCTCTTCGAGGGCTTTCTTGCTGCCCATGATGATATCCGGATTGCGCGTATGTTCGTCTTCGACGAAATACTTGGCGAGCTTGTAATGGTCGGTCTCGTCATAGGTCGGATAGTTATTTTCGGCGCCGTCGAGGGAGTTGTCTTTCAAGGCATCGATAGTCTTGCCGTGCGGCATGGCGATCGCTTTTGCGCCGAAAGAAGAAACGACGGACAGCATCAAAGTGCTTTGCAGCGTCCGGATGCGCATGTCCTTCAGATCGGACGGTTTCTTGACCGGCTTTTTGGTATAGAAGCTGCGGGTACCGCCATCGAACCAGCCGAAACCGATGAATCCGCTCTTGTCGAATGAAGCGATCACGTCATTGCCGATGGCGCCATTAACGACCTTCAGCATGTGACCCGTACTCCTGAAGATGTAGGGCATCAGGAAGGCATTCAAATCGGGGACATACTTTGTCACCGGCCCGATATTGATCCGCGTCAGGTCGATTTCACCGGTTTTCATCTTCTCGATGACTGCCGCCTCGTCGCCGAGCTTCATGCTGTGGGCAATCTCGATCTTCACGCGACCATTGGTTCGTTGTTCGACCAGCTTGGCAATCTCGAAAGCGCCGACCGTGGTCGGATAATCAGCTTCATGAATTTCAGCGAACTGCAAGACCACCGGCGCGTCCGCCGCACAAGCCATCCCACCGAAACCCGCAAACAGGAGTGCCGACAAGATAGAACTGATCCATTGTTTTTTCACGATTACCCTCCTAGCATTATTTTGAAATTTACCCTGAATCCGGGTGCAAGGGATCGGGACTCGGCCGAACACGAATGCACACGGCACGGCAATCTCATCGTAACATCATTCCACGCCCGGTTTTCGCAATCGAACGCTAGCCAATGCCAGGCTCGGCAGATTCGGCCGCGAGGATTCTGCGTGCGCACCGTCGCGATGCGGCAATTGACACCGCGCCGCGCGCAGTTGGTATCAACCGGTCGTTTCGGCTTGTCGCAGATTCACCGCCGCGTTCATATGCGGAAGCGACTCACCGTCAGGCGCATCGACGTTGCGAGTTCATTGAGATCCTGCGCCGCGCCGGCCGCGTTTTCCGCCGCCTCCGTATTTTCCGTCGTCATTTGAGCGACCTTGTCCATCTGCGCGGCAATATCGCCGCTGGTGCTTCTTTGTTCGACGAGCGAGGTCGAGATACTCTCCACGACATTGATCACGTTCACTGCGCCCTCCCGGATCTGCACGATTGCCGACCCCGCCTGATTGGCCAAAGCGACGCCGTTGCCGACTCTTTCGCTCGTCGAGTTCATGGTTGAAACCGCAGTCTGCGAGCTCTTCTGGATGTTATCGATCTTGCGTACGATTTCTTCGGTCGCCACGCCGGTGCGCTCGGCGAGCTTGCGCACTTCGTCGGCGACAACCGCGAAACCGCGTCCCTGTTCACCGGCGCGTGCCGCTTCGATCGCCGCGTTGAGCGCCAGCAGGTTGGTCTGGTCGGCGACTTCCTTGATCACCTGAATGATCGACGAAATCTCGCTCGACTGCGCCCCGAGTTCCTCGATCGATCGCGATGCTTGCGCGACAGTTTCGGCGATCTCGGAAATTTGATCGGTGGTCTTGGTGATGATGCCGGCCCCTTCCGCGGACAACTGGCCCGAGCTGCGCGAAATTTCAAGCGCCTTCTGCGCCCCTTCGGAAATGCTGTTGACGCTGCTCGTCAGCATCTCGATGGCCGAAGCCATGCCCGCGGTCGCTTCATTCTGCGACAGGGAGCCTGTCGCCACCTGCTTTGAAGAAGCAGACAACACGCGCGCCTTGTCGGAAACTTTGGCCACTGCGTCGAGCAACTGACGCAAGGTCTGTTGCAGGGCGTCCATCAGCACGTTGAACGATTTGGCAGTCTGCCCAATTTCATCGCCACCGTCGTTGCGCACGCGCAAGGTGAAGTCGCTGCTGCTCTCCACTTTCGCGATCGCGCTTTGCAGTTCGCGCAAAGGCGTGCTGATCGAGCGCGCCAACAAATACGACGAGACGACGATGATCAGGACAATTATGCCGCCGGTCGTCACGAGCAGGGTGCGCGCACGGTCTGCGGTGGACACCGATTCGTCGGCCAACTCACGATTTAGCCTGGATTGGTTTTCGAGCAGGACATTAACGTCTTTGACCATCGCGCTGGCGGCCGCGTTGGTGACCTTAGCACGGTACTCGGCGGCTTCCGCCAGCTTGCCGGCGTCGATCAATTCGAACCAACCCGGAGCACCATTCTTGTAGCGGTGAAACTCGACGAGCAACTCCTTCACAACGCTGCTTTGTTCCGGCGATATGCCGAGACCGGCATACTTGTTCATGCTCTCTTCCAGCTTGTCGTAGAGCTGAGGACGGCCAGCGAGTATTGCCTTTCTGTTCTCAGGGCTGGCCAATGTGTAATTGGCGATGCCAAAGCGCAGCTCCCAAATGGCATTGTTGCCCTCGGCGAGCAATTTGGTTCCGACCAAGCCACGAACGTCGCCGAACGACGCCGAGATGCGCGTGACGACAACGTAGCCCATGACCACGAGGATCACCGTGAGGAGAACCACAGCGACGCTGAGCAGGGACAAGCGTGTCGATACTTTTGTATTGTTTAACATCCCTGATTCCTTTCCGAAGTATTGCATATGTCTTTTTGTGGCATTGCCACGCATTATGATTTTAGCATACTTGTACTCCGCCGGCACGGCTCGTTGCAGGCTTGTACCCGCGTGGCATGAGTCAATCGATAGGCCTAGTCGCTCTCGCGGCTTCGCCGCGGAAGGCCTTTATGGCCGGCCGCCATGATGAACAGGATCATCACGACGGCGAGTGCCGCGGCGCGTGGCCAGTTGTTGCTGCTGAACATCTCGTCCCAGACGACGCGGCCGATCATGATGTTCTCGGCGCCGCCGAGCAGCGCCGGGATGACGAACTCGCCGACGCAGGAAATGGAGACCCGCATCAAGAGCGCGGGCTGCACGCGCTTTTTCGCGCGGGCGATGAAATAGGCGAAGGGATAGCCGATGAGGAGGCAGAGAATGGTTGTCCACAAGGCATAACGCAGCGACCTCAGGTAAGCGAGCAGCCAGATCGTCTCGCCCGGCGCCGTCACGCCCTCGTCATTGGTCTATTCGAAAATCGCCAGGTCGTTCTGGTACTTGAGCGCGATGCACGGCACGCCGGCGGCCGATTCGATCAGCGGTGCGAAAGGATCGACGCCGTTGCCTATGTCGTCGGGTCAGGTGTCTTGCGGATGCTCGACGGTAAGCTTGGGTTCGACCTGGGCCAAGTGTCCGAAGCGCAGCCTGTCATGAATATGGGGATCATGGTGCACCCGCTGCGGCAGCAGCGAGCCGACGACCATGCCGACGATGCTGGCGATGAGACCGGCAAACTGAGCTGGAAGGAAGGGATCATCCGGTCCGGCGATGAGTACCGTCAGCCATACCGTCAGGCCGCACGCAATGGACAGCAGAGCGCCCTGATTGGTGGCACGCCGCCAATAGACGCCGCAGGCCAGGGGAATGAAGGCACTGACCAGCGTAATCTGGTAAGCGTTTTCCACCATCTTGAAGATGCTGGCCTTCGAGTTCACGGCGTAGAGCGTGACCAGCAAGGTGAAGATCAGCGTGACGACGCGCATCGACAGCAGCAGCTTGCGATCGGATACCTTACCGACCATCATCGGTTTCATGATGTTTTCGGTGAAGGTGACCGAAGGCGCCAGCAAAGTGGCCGAGGCGCAACTCTTGATGGCCGACAGCAGGGCGCCGAAGAACATGATCTGGGCGAACAGCGGCGCCCTTTCGAGCACCAGCCGCGGCAGGATCAGTTGCGGATCGGTGTCGATCAGCTCGGCGACCATCTCGGGGTCGATCAATGTTGCCGAATAGGCCAGGAACATGGGAACGAAGGCGAAAAGGAAGTAGAGGCTGCCGCCGAGCACTGAAGCCCAGATGGCGATCTTCTCGGACTTCGAGGACTGCACGCGCTGGAAGACGTCCTGCTGGGGAATTGAACCGAACATCATGGTGCACCAGGCGGCCGCAAAAGCGATCACTTCCTTAAGATCCAGGGCAGGCCAGAAGTCGAGCTTGCCGGCGCGCGCGGCATGCTCGACGACGACACCAACCCCGCCGACCAGACCGCTCACCGAATCGCCGATATACAGCATGCCGATGACGATGATGATCATCTGCAGAAAATCGGTGATGGCCACTGCCCACATGCCGCCAAAAAAAGTATAGATGAGGATGGTCCCGGAACCGATCCACATGCCGGCCAGCTTGCTGATCGCGCCGTCGGAGACGACGTTGAAGACCAGGCCGAGCGCAGTGATCTGGGCGCCGACCCAGCCCAGATAGGAGATCACGATGGCCAGCGTGGTGAGTACCTCGACGCCGCGTCCGAAGCGCTTCTTGTAGAAGTCGCCGATGGTCAGCAGGTTCATGCGGTAGAGCGGTGCCGCGAAGAACAGGCCGACCAGGATCAGGCACAGCGATGCGCCGAAAGGATCGGCGACGACGCCGCGCAGGTTGTCCTTGAGAAAGGTGGCCGGTATGCCAAGCACGGTTTCGGAACCGAACCAGGTGGCGAACACCGTCGCCGTCACCATGTAGAAGGGCAGATGCCGACCGGCGACCGCGAAGTCGCTGGTGTTGTGTACCCGCCGGGCGGCGTAAAGACCGATGGCAACGGAAATAACCCAGTAGATAATCACAAACCAGAGGAGCATGGACTGATCTCGAAGGAATTGGACAATTGCAATTAACGGGACAGCATGAACGGGTATTTTATGCGAATTCGCCAAAAATTCGATCGGCAATTTTGGCGTGACAGAGGGCGTACTTAGGACCCGCCTCGACCGTCGCCGCCCTCAAAAAAGGATAGAATCGGCGACTCGCGTGCGGACCGTCGCCGGTTCGCGCTGTGCAACCAGCTTGAAGGGCAGCGCATGAGAATCCTGCATACCATGATCCGCGTCGGCGACCTTGAACGCTCGCTGGCCTTTTACACCGAGGTGCTGGGGATGCGCGTGCTGCGCCGCAAGGACTATCCCGAAGGCCGTTTTACGCTCGCCTTCATCGGCTATGGCGAAGAGAGCGAGACCGCGGCGATCGAACTCACGCACAATTGGGACACCGCATCCTACGATCTGGGCAAGGGTTTCGGCCATGTCGCCCTCGAGACCGACGACGTTTACGCCGCCTGCGCACGGATCAAGGCCAAAGGCGGCAAGGTGGTGCGCGAAGCCGGGCCGATGAAACATGGGACGACGGCGATCGCTTTCGTCGAAGATCCGGACGGCTACAAGATCGAACTGATCGAGGAAAAGAACAAGCCGGCACACCGAGCGGAAATTACAAAATGAGTCAAACCCTACGCTGGGGCGTTCTCGGCTGCGCCCGCATCGCCCGCACGCAGGTCGTCCCGGCAATTCTGCGCTGCGCCAACGCCAGCCTGCAGGCCGTCGCCTCGCGTGAACCGGCCAAGCTGACCGAATTCGCGTCGCTGTTCGGGAAATTCGCGGCGCATTCCAGTTACCAGGCCCTGCTCGACGATCCGGCGGTCGACGCCGTCTACCTCCCGCTGCCCAATTCGCTGCACCGCGAATGGGCCATCCGCGCCATGCGCTGCGGCAAGCACGTGCTGTGTGAGAAACCCCTGGCGCTCAACAGCGCGGAAGCCGGCGAGATGATCCGCACCGCGCGCGAGTGCGGCGTGCTGCTGATGGAAGCCTTCATGTACCGCTATACCGACCGGGTGCGGCAGATCAGCCGCGTCCTTGAGAGCGGCGTGCTCGGCGAAATTCGCAGCGTCAATTCGACCTTTCGCTTCTTCCTCGACCGCGAAAACACCATCAAGGAAAAGCCGGAACTGGGCGGCGGCGCGCTGTATGACGTCGGCGTCTATCCGCTCAACCTGATCAGCCTCGTCACCGATGCCGAGCCGGTCTCGGTGGCCGCCGAGTGCTTCAAGCCGGCCGGGGTGGACATCAATCTGTCCGCAGTCCTGCGCTACGAGAGCGGCCTGATCGCGTCGCTGCATTGCGGCTTCAATGCCTTCGGCCGCATGCATAGCGAAATCATCGGCAGCGACGGCATGCTGCTCGCCCCCGACACTTTTCTCAATGACGCCGGCCAACTCTCGCTGCATACCAAGGCCGGCTGCGAACTGATCCCGGTCGCCGAATCCGACCGCTACGGCGAAGAGATCCGCGATTTTTCAGCGGCCATACTGGAAAAACGCGCGCCCAGGCTCAGTCTGGATGAATCCCTGCGCACTATGCGCACCCTTGACCGCATCTTGCAATCGCTGCAGTCTTAACCAGCGAAGAGAACGTTAGAACGAGCGTTTCGCGTGCGCCAGGCGGGCTTCGGAGATCGAATTTGCCTTCGTGCAAGCGCCAACTATGAAAAATGAATTGGTGTTTCATAAAAACATTGAACACCTTTTCCCCTTGGAGTATATTGCGCCGTGAGTTGGTGTGGGGGCTCGCCTCTGCCCTGGCGCATTCGTTAAGGGCGTTTTATGTATTTTATCCAGGAGGGAATTATGCAAAGGAAACTGAAGAAAATCATAGGTGTTGTTTTGGCTTCCGCGTTTGCCATGGCCGCGGGTCAGGTGCAGGCGCGTGACTTCCGCTCGGCCGACGTACACCCGCTCGATTATCCAACCGTCATGACGGTCAAGAAAATCGGCGAAATCGTCAGCCAGAAGACCAACGGCAAGTACAACGTCAAGGTGTTCGGCAACAGCGCGCTCGGCTCCGAGCCCGATACCGTCGAACAGGTGAAGATTGGTGCGCTCGACATGGTGCGCGTCAGCACGGCGGCTTTCCATAACATCATTCCGGAATCGATGGTGCCTTCGTTCCCGTTCATCTTCCGCGATATTGGACACTTCCGTCGCGCGATGGCCGGCCCGGCTGGCGACAAGATTCTCGCCGCCTTCGAAAAGCATGGTTTCATCGGTCTGGCCTTGTGGGAATCCGGTGCGCGTTCAATCTATGCGAAGAAGCCAGTGCGCAATCTCGCTGACGTCAAGGGCATGAAGATTCGTGTGCAGCAGTCCGACCTGTGGGTGAGCCTGGTCCAAGCCATGGGTGCCAACCCGACGCCGATTCCGATGGCCGAAGTTTATACGGCACTGAAGACCGGCCTCGTCGATGCCGCTGAAAACAACTATCCGTCGTATGAGACCGCCAAGCATTACGAAGCTGCGCCGATCTATAGCGAGACGCAGCACGTAATGTCGCCGGAAGTCCTGGTCTTCTCCAAGAAGGTGTGGGATACGCTGAGCAAGGAAGAACAGAAGATTATCCGCGATGCCGCCAAGGAAACCGTTCCTTACTATCAGGATCTGTGGACCAAGAAGGAACAGGCTTCGAAGGAAATCACGATCAAGGCCGGCGCGACCTACATCACCGACGTGAACAAGCCTGAATTCGTTGCCGTCATGAAGCCGGTATGGGACAAGTTCTCCCCGACGCCGGAACTGAAGGCGCTGGCGAAGGAAATCGTCGACACCAAGTAGAGATATTGTCGCCTTATGGTTATGCCATGAAACCCGAAGGCGTGTTATTCGCACCTTCGGGTTTTTTTCGCAAGGAGCTAAAAGCAATGCCATGAAGCCCGAAGGCGTGTCATTCGCACCTTCGGGTTTCTTCAGGGAGTTAAGAAGAATGAATTGGCTAACTCAGTTGGACGCCCGGCTCTCGCGCTGGGCGATGTACATCGCGGTCGCCTGCCTGCTCGGTATCGTCGCGACCGTTTTGGGATCGGTCATCTGGCGTTACGTCCTGAACGACGCGCCATCGTGGTCGGAACAGGTTGCGCTGATCCTGGTCATCAATGTCGCGATGTTCGGTGCTGCCGCCGGTGTCCGCGACGAGGGGCATATCGGCATGGAATCGCTGGTCGGCCTGTTGCCCAAGACTTACCAGTTCTATATTGCGCAAATCGTCGGCTTTTTCTCGATCCTGTTTGGCGTCTCGCTCGCTTGGGGTTGCGCATCGATGGCTTTTTCGGTCGCCGACATGACCATCCCAACGCTCGGCATCTCGCAGGCCTGGCGCTATATGCCTGCCGTTGTCTCGGGCGTCCTGATTATCCTGTTCTCCGTTGAGCACTTGATTGCTATCTACACCGGCGAGGAAGTGAGCCCATCATGGCACTGACCGTTCTCTGCATTACCTTCACGCTCTTCCTGATGCTTGGCATACCCGTCGCTTTTTCGATCGCGCTGAGTTGTCTCGCGACCTATTGGACGGAAGGCTTTCCGCTCGAACTCGCGTACCAGAACATGATCTCGGGAATGAACGTCTTCTCCTTCCTGGCCATTCCGTTCTTCATCTTCTCGGGTGAACTGATGTTGCACGGCGGCGTCGCCGACAAGATCGTCACTTTCGCGCGCAACCTCGTCGGTCACTGGCGTGGCGGTCTGGGCATGGCCAACGTCGTAGCCTGCACGATATTCGGCGGCGTTTCCGGCTCACCCGTTGCTGACGTTTCGGCGATGGGTGGCGTCATGATTCCGATCATGAAGAAGGAAGGCTACAGCGCCGACTACGCGGTTAACGTAACGACGCACGCGGCCCTGGCCGGCGCGCTGATGCCAACCTCGCACAACCTGATCATCTACGCTTTCGCCGCGTCGAGCAGCAGCGGCATGCTGGGCGGCCATAACATCATGATCAAGGGGGCGTCGATCGGCGAGTTGATGTTCGCCGGCCTGCTGCCGGTTATCGTCCTGATGATCTGCATGCTGTATGCCGCCTACTGGGTCGCCAAGAAGAATGGTTTTCCACGCAATCCCGATGGTTCTCGATCGACGAAGCTCGATCCGTTTGCCGGCTGGCATGCCGTTCTCACCTCCTTCGTCGCGGCCATTCCCGGCATGTTTGTCGTCATCATCATTCTCGGCTGCATCATCGCCGGCGTGACGACGGCAACCGAAGCGGCCGGTATCGCCGTGACCTATACGCTGTTTCTGACTTTCGTCGGTTATCGCACGATGAACTGGGCCAAGCTCATGAAAGCGGCGGCCAAGGCGTCGAAGACGACCGGTGTGATCCTGCTGCTGATCGGCGTGTCGACGATGTTCCAGTACATCATGGCCATTCTGGAGGTTCCGGACAAGACGGCCGACCTGATGCTCACGGCCACGACGAATCCGTACATCATGTTCTTCCTGATCAACCTGATCCTCTTCCTGCTCGGCACCTTCATGGACATGGCCGCGACCATCCTGATCTGCACGCCGCTGTTCCTGCCGCTGGCGATCCAGATGGGCATGGGGCCGGTGCAGTTCGGCATGGTCATGCTGCTCAATTGCGCGCTCGGGCTCAATACGCCGCCGGTGGGCACCACGCAGTTTGTCGGCTGCGCGATCGGCGGCATTTCGATCGAGCAGGTGATGAAGACCATCCTGCCTTTCTACGGCGCCCTGTTCGCCGTGATGGCGGTGGTCACCTACTTCCCGTGGTTCTCGCTTTGGATACCAACCATGCTCAAGGGCGCGCCGGTCTATTGAATCGCGCCACTCGGCAATTACCAAAAACGGGATCTTCGGATCCCGTTTTTCTTTGGCGCATCAAGCCAGAAGACGGACGGCCCGGAGCTGTCGCCGCGGGCCGAACCTGCCATCGCGATGCCATTGGCTTGCGCTCTGGTATGCGGAACATTCGAAATGATTTTTGAAACAACTTAGCGCTGGCATCGTTTATACTGAACGACGCCAGCATTTGCCGGCAACTATGAGGAGCACGATCATGGGCAAAGCCAAGGAAACCAGCAAGGAAACCAAGAAACAACCCGCCAAGACACCGAAGGAAAAGAAGGCCGCGAAACTCGCCAAGAAACACGCATCAGAAACGACGCCGCTCACGCCCGGCCGCTAGGCCGCTCACTTCACGTCGAACTCGAAGCTTGCCGCCACCTGGCCTTCGATCAGCACCTGAAGATGCCGGTGGCCGGCCGGTTCGTCCGGCCCGATCGCCCATTCGCCGTAGATCTTGCCGTCTACAGGAACCAGTTGGCGCTGGCTGACTTGGTTGCGTCGCGCTTGCGGAATCGCCCACACCTCCGTCGATGAATTCGCGGGCGAAGTGAGGCTTGGCGCGGCGCTCGGCAGCAGATATTCCTCGCTGACGCTAAGGCTGCGTTTCGTGGTGCGGACCCCGATGCTCCAGCCGTAGCGCTGCCCGACCCGGTGCGGCACGACATTACCCGGTTCGAAAATAAGCTCGCGCGGATTACGGTCGTCGAACAGGCCGAACTCGGCGCTGACGATTTCGACCGGCAGCGCATCGCTGGCGGCAGCGGCGGCAGCCGTCACGGCGAACAAGGCATAAATCAGGATCAGCTTTTTGACCATGCCGCATACTACTCCGTTGACGCTTTTCCCTGAGCCTCAAGCCTGCAGCCGCGGCCGGTGCATGATTAGACTCAGTCCCGATGCGCCGATGACCAGCATGCCGACGATGGCCACAAAGTCTGGAAACTGGCCGAAAACAATCCAGCCGAGAAGCATCGCCCAGATGAGCTGGACGTAGAAGATTGGCGCCAGGGTCGATGCCGGTGACACGTGGAAGGCGCGAATCAGCAGGAAATGCCCGGCGCCGCCATAGAAACCGAGCGAGAGCAAAAGCAGGATCTGCAGCGGCGTCGGCATGATAGCGGGCCAGAACGCCGGCAGCAGACAGCTCGTCGTCAGCGTGCCGACCAGGGCCAGATAAAACAGCTGACGCAGCGGCGGTTCACTGGCTGCCAGTTTGCGCGTCAGGATCTGATAGAGGGCAAAGCATAAGGCCGAGCAGAGCGGGTAGATGGCGCCGATGCCGGCTATCCCGCTGCCCGGTCGAACGATCAGCAGAACGCCGGCAAAGCCGGCGACCGTGGCGAGCCAGTTGGCAAGGCGCAGTCTTTCTCCGAGCAGCGGGCCGGCGAATAATGCAACCAGCACCGGCGAAATGAACACCAGCGCCGTCGATTCGGCGAGCGGCAGGACGTGCAAGGCCAGGAACATGAACAGCGTACTGGCGACCTGGGTCAGCGCGCGGCCGGTCATCAGCCACGGCCGCGTCGTGCAGACGATCTCGCGCCGCATGCCCGGCGCCGTGACCGCCAGCATGAAGAGCAGATTCGTCGCATAGCGCGCCCAGAGCAGCAAAGGGATGGCGAAGAAAGCCGTCATGTATTTTGCTGTCGCATCGGACGCGGCGAAGAGAAAGATTGCCGTCAGAAAAAGGAGGGTGCCGCGAAGGTTATGCACTGAAAGTCCGGAGTTTGACGACAGGCGCTAGCGGCGCCAATGCGACATTATCGCGGAAAAAGCCAAACCGGCCCGGGAAGCGATTGCCTGAATGACCTTGGTATCGTCGACAGTCGGCTGAATTTAGCATGTCGTCATTCCGGCGCAAGCCGCAATCCAGGTTCGTGGGCACTGACTGGGTCCCGGCTTTCGCCGGGACGACGCTTGCTCTGGCTTAGCGACGACGCCTGAGGTCGGCTAGAAACTCCGCGTAAATTCCGCCCAACGCTGTTTCCATCGCCGCGGCAAAGGCGCTCAGCGACTCGTCCGCGGCCGCCTGCTCGGCCCGATAGATCTTGTTGAGCAGCGGTTTCCCTTCACTCAGCAGGCGCAATTCGAGCGCCACGACGGCCTTGCTGGTCTTGCCCGACAGCACGCGCTCGAAAGCGACGACGCGGGCGTCGAGCACATGGGTCGCCGTGCTGCCGCCGGAAAGGTCGAGCACGCCGCCGACGCTGGCTGTGAAATGCTCCTGCGTCATTTGCGCCGGCGGGTAAAGCCACAGCTGATAGTGGTACTGACGCAACTGGCGCAGGTCGTTGGCGTCGCTGTAGACGATCGCACGCTCGGCGTACAGGCTATCGGCGCGGAAAGGCTGTACGGCGATCGCGCCCGGCCACGCCGGCGCGGCCGGCGCGATACTTACCGGCCGCAAGCGGTAAAAGTGGTCGACCGGCGCCGGCGGCACGCTGCCGCAGGCCGCAAGCAGCAGGCCAAGACAGAGCAGGCTTGCGTATAGGGCGTGGATGCGTTTCATTGCGCGGCTCCCGCGGTTTCGTTTGGCGAACGGCTCTGGATCAGCGCGGCGGGATTCTCGCGGATGGTGCGCGAAAATTCGTTGAGGTTGCGCCCCGCCGCCTCGAGCTGGTAGAGCGTCGCATCGACACGCCGCAACGCGTCCTTCAAGTCCTTGCCGCCGCCGGCGACGAGGCCGTGCGAGTCATTGACGAGGCCG
Source organism: uncultured beta proteobacterium (assembly GCA_903886975.1). Lineage (GTDB taxonomy): Bacteria > Pseudomonadota > Gammaproteobacteria > Burkholderiales > Rhodocyclaceae > Propionivibrio. The sequence continues at coordinate 7,154 of CAISOB010000113.1, read as the reverse complement.
CGCGCATCCTTGACGAGTTCTTCGACCTCGCCGCGCACTGTCGCGAGATCGGTCGACAGTTTGAGCGCATTGGCCGAAGCGCCGTCGGCGTTGGCCATGACGCGGTTCCAGTGCTGCACGTTGTCCTGCGAAAGCAGCGTGTCGATGCGTCCGGCCGCGCGGTTGATGCGCTCTACCGTCGAGCGCAGGTCTACGAGCGTCGGCGTCACGTTCTGGTTGAGCTGGGCGAGCAGCGGCTTGATGCTGGTCTCGGTCATCTTGCCGAGTTCGACGGCCAGTGCGCTGACCGACTCCATCAGGTTGGCGGCGCTGCTGCCGGCAATGTCGCCGCCGGCGGCAATGAGATCGCGCGCACTGCCTTCCTTGATTTCGACGAGCGGCGCACTGAGCAGCCCAGGAGTAGCAATCATGGCATAGCTGTCGGCGGGGATTCTGACCGGCTGGCGCAGGTTGAGCGTGATCCGGTACGTGGTGCGCGCCTCGCGCGCCACCGGTTCGATCTGCGCCACGTTGCCGACCTCATAGCCTTCATAGGTGACCACCGTACCCTCCTTGATTCCCGCGACGTTGGCGAAATGCGTGTAGTAGGTATCGCCCTTGGCGCTGTGCCCGGTGATCCGGTACAGCGCATAGAGCAACACGGCGGCCATCAGCAGCACGAAGCTGCCGACCAGCAGGTAATTGACGTTGTCGCGCTTCATCGTGGTTTCATCCTGAAAACAGTGTGTTCAGAAAATCTCCCGGGTCAGTCTTTCCATGTATTCGTCGGGGTCCATGGCTTCATTTCTCGGCGTGCGGTCGAGCAGCGAGCGGATGCGCTGATTGTCGCTGGCGCGCACCGCCGCCACCGTGTCCGACATCAGGATGCGACCCTGGTCGAGAACGGTGATGCGGTCAGCGATCTTGAAGGCGCTTTCGAGTTCGTGCGTGACGACGACGATGGTCATGTTCATCGCGTCGCGCAAGGTGAGGATCAGCTCGTCGAGCTCGGCCGAGACCACCGGGTCGAGCCCGGCCGACGGCTCGTCGAAAAACAGCAGGCGCGGATCCATGACGATGGCCCGGGCCAGCGCCGCGCGCTTGATCATGCCGCCCGACAATTCGGCCGGCATCAGGTCCTCGAAACCGGCGAGATTGACCACTTCGAGCTTCATGCGGCTCATGATGCGGATGGTGTTGCCGTCGAGCGCGGTATGCTCGCGCAAGGGCAGTTCGACGTTCTCGCCGACGGTCATCGAGTTGAACAGCGCGCCACCCTGGAAGGCGACACCCATGTTCTTGCGCAGGTCGTACATCGCATCGGCATCGAGTTGCGTGATGTCCTTGCCGAGCAGCCTGATGCAACCCGAAGTCGGGTTGTGCAGGCCGAGCAGATGGCGCAGCAGGGTGCTCTTGCCCGAACCGCTGCCGCCCATGATGACCATGATCTCGCCCTGGCGCGCCTGAAAGCTGATGTCGTCGAGGATCTTCCGGGTCCCGTAATGGGTGACCAGATTGCGGACGTCGATGGCCGGGTCGGCGGAATTCATTTCAGCGACTGGTCAGGAAGGTGAACACCATGTCGGCGAGGATGATGCCGATGCAGCCGAGCACCACGGCGCGCGTCGTCGCCCGGCCGACGCCCTCGGCGCCGGCGCTGACGTTGAAACCGTTGGCCGCGCCGATCAGGGTGACGATGACGGCGAAGATCACGCTCTTCAATACGCCGTGCAGCACGTCCTGAACGATCAGCACTTCGAAGGTCCGGTCGAAGAACACGCCCATCGGCAGGCTGAGTTCCCCGGCGCAGTACAGCGCCCCGCCGAATAACGCGACGAGATCGGAGAGCACGGTCAGCGCCGGCAGGGTGAGCAGCATGGCGGCGAGCAGCGGCGCCACGAGATAGCGTACCGGGTTGATGCCGATGACACGCAGCGCGTCGATCTCCTGCGAAATCTGCATGGTGCCGATACGCGCCGCGATCGCCGAGCCGGATCGGCCGGCGACGAAGATGCCGGTGATCAGCGGCGCGAACTCGCGCGTCACCGACAGCGAGATGCCGAGAACGACCTGGCCCTCGGCGCCGAAGGTGCGCAGCGTGTAGATTCCCTGGATGGCCAGCATCATGCCGGTGGCAAAGGACGCCAGGGCAACGATGGGAATCGCATTCACGCCGACGCCGATCGCCTCCTTGAACACCGCGCGCAAGCGCACCGGCTGCCGGCGCCAACGCCCGAGCAGGAGCCAATAGAACGCCTCGGCCAGCAGGGCGGCGTGATAGCCGACTTCCCTGAGCGACTGCAGGCTGCGCTGGCCGACCTGGGCGACGAAGGCAAGCACGGGATCAAGTCGCCGGCAGGCGCGCCGCGAAGGAAGCATGGATCGGGAACACCTTGTCGAGTCGCGCCAGTTTCAGCACGTTCATCGCCGCCGGAGCGACCGCGACGAGGCCGAACTCGAGTCCCAGTTTCTTAGCCGTCTGGTAGCCCTCGACGAGGCTGGCCACGCCCGAGCTGTCCATGTAACTTACCGCCGACAGTTCGACGAGCAGCGGCGATTTCTGTTTGAGGCAAGCCAGAATGGCCTCGCGTGCTTTCGGCGAGGAATGCAGATCGACATCGCCCGAAAGTCGAACGACCTTGAACGGCGGTTGGTCTTCGATTCGAATATCCACGGAGCTTCCCTCAACAAATTCGCTTCTTCAATTGCAAACAGTTGGTAAAACCTTCCGGCGCCGGCTGGTAAGCGACCTCGTCGAGCAACTCGCGCATGAAGCGCACGCCGAGTCCGCCGGGCCGCAGTTCAGCAAGCTCGCGCGGACATAAATCCGCATCCCTCGCCGGCAAGCCATTATCCAGCAATTGCGCGACGAGCACACTGTCATCGACGCCGAGGCGCAGCGTGAAGGTCCGCCCATCGGCAAACCGGTAACCATGCTGGATGATGTTCATGCACGCTTCGTTGATTGCCAGGACGATCTGCGCGCTGTCGTCCTCGCCGCAGCCGGCGCGCTGGCAGGCGGCGCGCACCGCGCCGCGCAGCTCGGACAAGGCCTCGGCATTGGCCGCGAAGCTCTGGTTCAGGAGGCTGTCCATCAGCCGATCGCCAGCAAGGTGAGGTCGTCGCGCAGGCGCGCACCGGGGCGCGTCAGCGCCTCGGCGACGCGCGCCAGCTGATCGGCCGGCGGCAGCTCCGACAGCTTGTCGAGCAGCGCCTGCAAGCCGGTGACGCCGAGCATGCCGCCGTCCCCGGTCCAGCCCTCGGTGACGCCGTCGGTGAACAGGTAAAGACGCCCGTCGGCGAGCGTCAGGCGCTGCCCGGCGTAGGCCATGCCGCTGGCGATGCCGAGCGGCGGCGAAGACTCTTCGAGTTCGCGATAGGCGCCGCTCGCGTCGCGATAGAGCGGCGGCTGGTGGCCGGCGTTGGCGAAGACGATTTCACCGCGCGCCGGGTCGTAGAGGCCCGCCGCCATCGTCACGAACATGCCGCGGCTCGCCGTCTCGCAAATCTCTTCGTTGAGCATGGCCAATAGCTGCGAGGGATCGTGCACGGTCTTGCCCAGGCAGCGGAACAGGCTGATCGTCTTGGCCATCAGCATCGCCGCATTCATTCCCTTGCCCGACACATCGCCCAAGCCCCAGGCGATGCGTCCGTCTGCGAGCGCGAAGAAGTCGTAAAAATCGCCCGAGACTTCGAGCGCCGAAAGATTGATCCCGTGCACCGGGAAAGCCGCTTCCGGCTGGGCCGGCAACAGCGTGCGCTGGATTTCGCGGGCAAGATCGAGCTCGCGCCGCATGCGTTCCTGCTCGACCAGCGCTTCGGTCATCTGCGCGTTGTGGACGGCGAGCGATACCATGCCGGCGAGGACCTGCAGGAACTGCTTGTCGGCCAGGTCGAAGAGGCCGTCGCCCTTGCACTTGTTGATCACTTCGAGGGCGCCAAGCAAGCGTCCCTTGACCATCAGCGGAGCACAGAGAATCGAGCGGGTGCAAAAGCCGGTGCGGTCGTCGACCGCGCTGCTGAAATCGCCGTCGGCCGAAACATCGCGCACCATCTGCACGGAGCGATCGGCCAGCGCACGCCCGACGATCCCTTGCGTTTTGGCGATGCTTAGGCCTTCGATGGAGACCGGCCCGGCGCAAGCCAGGCAGGTGAGCTGCTCGTTTGCCGCGTCGAGTAAAAATATGGATGCCGCCTCCGTATCCATATAGACCATGATCTGGCGAACCGCGTTGTTCAACGTTTCGCTCATCGCCGGCGAAGCGGCAAAGTCCTGGCTGATCGCCGCAAGCAGCTCGAGATCGCCCCCGAGGCGGGGACGGGCGTTATGGACTAGCCTGGCGTCATCTGTCGTCACGGGAAGGAACTCCGAGTCGCTGCGCTGTTTCCAGGTTGATCCTGTCATAGCGCAAAAAGCAGAATATCGCAAACTACGCGCGACGTGTTGCCCAGTAATTGATTCTCGTCATTCCGGCGAAAGCGACCGAAGGAAGTGCAGAGCCCGGAATCGAGAAAGCACTGGACACCGGCGTCCGCCGGTGTGACGGCCAATTGAAAGTTTTGCTGACCGACTCTCCGGTCGCTTCCGCTGACCCGATCCGGGTCTTCAGGAATCGCGTTCGATCAACGCAACGGCCGAGCTGGCGATCCCTTCTTCGCGCCCGACAAAACCCAGCCCTTCGCCGGTCTTGGCCTTGACGCTCACGCAGCTCTCCGGGAGCTGCAGATCGGCGGCCAGATGCGCAACCATCTGCGCGATGTGCGGCGCCATTTTCGGGCGCTCGGCGTGAATCGTCGAATCGATATTGACGATACGCCAGCCCGCCTCAGCCAGCTTTCCGTGCGTCGCGCGCAACAGCGCGCGGCTGTCGGCGCCGCGATAGCGCGCGTCGCTGTCGGGGAAATGCGTGCCGATGTCGCCCAAGCCTGCCGCGCCGAGCAGCGCGTCGATGATCGCATGCACCAGCACGTCGGCATCCGAATGGCCGAACAGGCCGAACGGATGCGGAATATCGACGCCACCGATGATCAGCTTGCGGCCGGCAACCAGCGCATGCACATCGCTCCCCTGTCCGACACGAATCATCTGTCTCTCCCTTGCAGTATCAGTTGCGCAAGACGCAGGTCGGCGGGATAAGTGACCTTGAGATTGCTCGCGTCGGCGCGCACCAGGAGCGGCCGCAAGCCCAAGGCTTCGACGGCAGCCGCCTCGTCGGTCAGCGCCCGGCCGGCCGAGAGTGCCTTGCGCAGCACGCCGTAGCGGAACATCTGCGGCGTTTGCGCCTGCCACAGCGCGTCGCGATCTTCGGTCGCCGCGACGCGCTGCTTGGCATCGGCGCGCTTCAGCGTATCGGCCACCGGAACGGCGAGCAGGCCGCCGACCGGATCGTCGGCGAGTTGGTCGCAGAGCGCGGCAAGCATTTGTTGCGACAGGCAAGGCCGCGCCGCATCATGCACGAGCAGCCAGTCGTCGTCGGCCAGAGCGCAGGCCGCCACGCCGTTGGCGACGCTCTCGGCACGTGTCCCGCCACCGCAGAAGACCGTTTCGAGCTTGCCGCCGAGACCGGTCCAGTCGTAGGTCCGCCACCACTCGTCATCGGGCGCCAGAACGACCCAGACGCGGTCTATCCATTCGCAGGCGCACAGCGCAGCGAGCGCGTGATAAATCAGCGGCCGGCCGGCGAGCTCGAGATACTGTTTGGGCACTTCGGAGCCGAAGCGCGCGCCGCTGCCGGCAGCAGGTACAAGGGCGTAATGACGAGGCATGCCGGCATTCTAGCAGTCCACGGGTCTTGCCGAGTGGACACAGACAGTGCGCGAGGAATCGTCGGCCGAGCGCGCGCTGCGCGATTGCGAAAAGAATTACGCAAAGCGTTGCGTGCTCTACGCTGTCGACGATGCGGTCGTCCACTATTCCTTGGCAAAGTGAGAGAAGCGGCAGCACCAATTCCGGACCGTCTCGGCGAAAAGCGCGGCCAGACGTAATTATTGATCGGTGTCCAGCCGGCTGGTCGGCAGTCGCACGCCGCCATCGACGATCCGCACCGGAACCGTGAGCACTGGCGTGAAGCTGCGCCGCCTGCCATTCTGGCAAGGCGCACCGGGGGAATCTTCAAGGGCACCGAAGCAGAATTTCATTGTTTGCGTTGATGCGCCTAACGGCGGGTCTGCTGCAGGAACCAGTCCCACCGCGGTAATATCTGCGGTCAATCCCGCCGGTTGGACAATGCTGTAATTGCCTGCATCCGTCCCGGCCAACATGAAGCCGCTGACCGTGACCGGCTTGGCGTTACCGACGAGGGGGTCGGCGAAAGCGCCGACACCGACGCCGCCGACCGTGACATCATCGCCGCTGAATTTAGTGATGCTCGGCAGGCCGCTTAGGCTCGCCGCCGTCGTGCCGTCGTAGGTCTTGCTATTGGCCGTAATGCCGCTGACCGCGAGGCTTGCCGGGGTGATGGTTCCCGAGGCGCTGTTCAGGGTGGTCGTATAGTTGGCCCCGCCGTTGCCGTCGTTCACCGTATAGCTGCCATTGACGTTGAGCGTGCTGCCATTGACGCCGAGGACGTTCTTGCTGGCAAAACTCTGGGTCAGGCCGGTGACGGAGTCCCCCGTCTGCAGACCGACCTTGGCGACGGCGCCAATGGAACTCGTGCCGCCATCGTAGACCTTGCTGTCGGTCACGGCGTCGAGCGCAAGTGTCGCCGGGGTGATGGTCCCCGAGGCGCTGTTCAGGGTGGTCGTATAGTTGGCGCCGCCGTTGCCGTCGTTCACCGTATAGCTGCCATTGACGTTGAGCGTGCTGCCGTTTGGGCCCAGAACATTCTTGCTCGCAAAACTCTGGGTGAGGCCAGTGACGCTGTCGCTAATCTGCAGGCCGACCTTGGCGACGGTGCCGCTGGAACTCGTACCGCCATCGTAGACCTTGCTGTCGGTCACGGCGTTGAGCGCAAGTGTCGCCGGGGTGATGGTCCCCGAAGCGCTGTTCAGGGTGGTCGTGTAGTTGGCACCGCCGTTGCCATCGTTGACCGCATAGCCGCCATTGACGTTGAGTGTGCTGGCGTTTGGGCCGAGGACGTTCTTGCTGGCAAAACTCTGGGTCAGGCCGGTGACGGAGTCCCCCGTCTGCAGACCGACCTTGGCGACGGTGCCGCTGGAACTCGTGCCGCCGTCAT
>CAISOB010000112.1 GCA_903886975.1 uncultured beta proteobacterium | reverse complement strand
CCGCTGGCCAAGGCAAGACAAAAACCAGCAGCACAAGCTGGACTCTCAGGAGTCCATTTCAAGCAATCGACTGGCTACCTTTTGCTCCGCCTCGCTGGCTCCCAATTCCGCGCCATTCACAGGAGTATCAGCACCCGGCGGAAAATCGTTGAGAAGGCGATTCCCTCATGAGCCCAAGCATCCTGATCGAAGCCCTGGACAGGTTCCGGCATTCGCTGAAGGCCAAGATCACGCTGGCGGCGTTGCTCATCTTCCTGTTGAGCTTCTGGTCCTTGTCGTTCTTCGCCATTCAGATGTTGCGTTCCGACATGGAGCGTCATTTGGGCGAGCAGCAGTTTTCAACCGTCGCGGCTGTAGCGAAGTCGATCGACGGCGAATTGAGCTTGCGCTTTGACGCCCTGACACGAGTTGCCGAAAGGACAGCGCCTTTGATGGAGAACCAGGCAAAGTTGCAGGCCTTTCTGGAGGACCGCCTGGCTCTGCATAGCATGTTCAACGGCGGCCTGATTGCCTACCGCCCCGACTTCATCGCCATTGCCGACACGCCGGTGATCGGGCGGGTCGGCGTCGAGTACGCCGATCGTGAGTCGGTGGTCGCCGCGATCAAGGAAGGAAGATCGTCGATCAGCCGGCCGAGCCTGGGCAAAAAACTGCTCGCGCCAAGTTTTCTGATGACGGTACCCATCCGCAACGGGCAAGGCTTGGTGATCGGCGCACTGTCCGGCGTCGTGAATCTGGGCCAGGCCAATTTCCTCGATCAAACCGTCAATAACCGCTACGGCAAGACCGGCGGCTATTTGCTGGTCGCCCCGCAGTACCGCCTGGTGGTCACTGCCACCGACAGGGATCGTATCATGGGTCCTTTTCCAGCCGCGGGAATCGATCCAGTCGTCGACAGTTTCATGGCCGGCTTTGAGGGCTCGACGCGCTTTGTCAATGCCAAAGGCATTGCCGTCATGACTTCCCACAAGAGCATTCCGGCCGCCGGCTGGTACCTGGCTACGACGCTGCCCGTTGCCGAAGCCTTCGCGCCGATCCGCGCCATGCAGCGGCACATGTTGCTGGCCACCCTGTTATTGACTCTGCTGGCGACAGGCCTGATCGGCTGGCTGATGCGGCGCCAGCTGTCCCCGATCTTCTCGACCATGCAAATCCTGGCCAGCCTCAGCGAACAGGACGGGCATCCGCAGCCTTTGCCGATTACGCGCCAGGACGAAATCGGCCACCTTATCGGCGGCTTCAACCGCCTGCTGAAATCCCTGCTGCAAAGGGAAGCCGCGTTGCGGGAAAGCGAGTCTCAATATCGAGAGCTCTTCAACGAAACGCCGGTCGGTTATCACGAATACGATGCTGAGGGTCGTATTACCCATGTCAACAAGACCGAACTTGCGGTCCTCGGTTACTCAGCCGACGAGATTCTTGGGCATTACGTCTGGGAATTCATTGACGAGCGACAGGTATCGCACGCGGCAACGCTAAACAAGCTCGCCGGCACCATGCCGCTCGGAGAAAATTTCGAGCGGAGCTACCGCAAGAAAGACGGCACGACGATTCCGGCACTCATCAAGGATATGCTTCGCCGCGACAGCGATGGCAAGATCTCCGCGATCCGCTCGACAGTGATGTATATCGCCGAACGCAAGAAGGCAGAGCTCGCCCTGCGCGATTCCGAGGCGCGCTACCGCGGGCTTTTCGAGGGGGAATCCGACGCCATCCTGATCGTCGACATGGACAGCCAGTCCGTCCTTGATGCGAACGCTGCGGCCAACGAACTCTATGGCTACAGCCACGACGAGTTCCTTAACCTCAAGGTCAACGACCTCTCCGCTCAAGCCGACGACTCGCGGCAGGCAATTGCTTGCGAAGTCCCAATGGTGCCCGAGCGTTGGCACCGGAAGAAGGATGGTTCGGTCTTCCTGGTCGAAATCGCTGCGAGCTATTTCGAGGAAAAAGGAAAGCGCCTGCATGCGGCGGCGATCCGCGACATCACCGAACGCAGGAAGGCCGAGGAAGAGATTCGCCGGAATGAGTCGCTGCTGCAGCGGCTTGTGGATGTCTTGCGCCATCCGGCAGGAACCATCCAGGAATTCCTGGACTTCGCGCTGGAGCAAGCCATTCGGCTGTCCGATAGCAAGATCGGATATATCTACGATTACCTCGAAGAGCGCAAGGAATTCGTACTCGACACCGGGTCCGGAGATGAGATGGCGCGACGCGCCGTTGCCAATCCGTTCAGCTCCGGCGAGTTGGACATGACCAGTTTGTGGGGCGAAGCGGTTCGGCAGAGCAAGCCGGTCATCGTTAACGATTTCCCGGCGCATCACTCGCTGAAAACGGGACATCCGGACGGGCATGTTCAACTCCTGCGGTGCATGGCAATTCCGGTTTTCAAGGACGGGAAGATTGTCGGCGTGGTCGGCGTCGCCAACAAGCCAAGCGACTATTTGCAATCCGACGTCCTTCAGATCTCGCTTCTGATGGAAACGGTCTGGGCTGTGACCGATCGCCTGCGCGCCAATGAAGCCTTGCGCAACAGCGAGGAGTTCTTCAAAGAGTCGCAGCGCGCCGCTTTCATCGGTTCGTACCGCCTCGATTTGAAGAGCGGCGTCTGGGAATCGTCGGAAGTTCTCGATCAGCTATTCGGGATCGAAGGGAACTCCGAAAGAAACATTCAGAGCTGGGAAAGCCTCGTTCATGCGGACGATGCGAGCGAGATGAGCCGGTATTTGAAGGAAGATGTGATCGCCGCACGCCAGGCGTTCAATCGCGAATATCGGATAGTTCGCAAATCCGACGGCGAACTGCGCTGGGTTTTCGGTCGGGGGAAACTTGATTTCGATGCCGAAGGCAAGCCGCTTTCGATGATCGGAACCATAATGGACATCACCGAGCGAAAACTGGCCGAAGCAGCGGTAGTCGAATCGCGGAATTTGCTCCTCAAGATCATCGATACCACACCGGTACGGGTCTTCTGGAAAGGTAGCGACTTGCGCTATATCGGCTGCAACGTGGAATTTGCCCGGGATGCCGGGATGAGTCATCCGAAGGATGTGATTGGCAAAGACGATTATCAGCTGAACGGGGCGGCGCAGGCTGAGTTGTTCCGCGCTGATGATCTGGCCGTCATGGCGTCGGGCTTGCCCAAACTCGCTTACGAGGAGCAACTGACCACAGCTGCCGGACAGCAGATATGGTTGCTCACGTCCAAGGTTCCGTTTAAGTATGACACCAGCGCGACCGTCGGCGTGCTGGGCATCTACGAGGACATCACCGACCGCAAAGCGGCTGAAGCAGAACTCGAACAGCATCGCCATCACCTCGAGGAACTGGTGGTCTCCCGTACTGCGGATCTTGAACACGCCAACCAGCAACTCACGCGGGCCAAGGACGCGGCCGAAGCCGCCAACCTGGCCAAGAGCGCCTTCCTGTCGAACATGAGCCACGAGATTCGCACGCCGATGAACGCCATCCTCGGCATGTCGCATCTGCTGCGGCGCACTGAGCTTAATTCGACGCAAGTCAGTCGCCTCGACAAGATTCAGACGGCTAGCGATCATCTGTTGCAGGTCATCGACGACATTCTCGACCTCTCCAAGATTGAAGCCGGAAAATTTGTGCTCGAAGATGTTCCCGTTTCGGTCAGCGGTCTGCTGACCAATATCGATTCGATCATGGGGGCGCGGGCCCAGGAGAACGGACTACGACTGCGGGTCGAGAGCGATTCCTTCCCGGCCAACTTGCAGGGCGACGCGACGCGCTTGCAACAGGCAGTACTCAACTATGTCAGCAATGCCATCAAGTTCACCAAAGAGGGCTGTATCACCCTGCGCGCCATCAAGCAGGAGGAGGCTGATGAAGGTGTCCGGATGCGCCTCGAGGTCGAGGATACGGGCATCGGCATTGCGCCGGACATCTTGCCCCGGCTGTTCAGGCCCTTCGAGCAGGCCGACAATTCGACGACACGCCGCTACGGCGGCACGGGACTTGGCCTGGTGATCACCCGGCGACTGGCCGAACTGATGGGCGGCGAAGTGGGCGCTCGGAGTACCCCCGGTGTTGGCAGCACTTTCTGGTTTACCGTGGTCCTGCAAAAGAAGGAACGGCGAGACGAATCCGCATCGATGGCGGTCACTGATGCCGAAACGCTGATTCGCCAGCGCTACCAAGGCTTGCGCATTCTGGTCGTTGACGATGAGCCGGTCAACCTCGAAGTGGCCCGCTTTCTTCTGGAAGACGCGGGACTCGTGGTTGACACGGCCGAAGACGGGTTCGAAGCGATAGCCCGGGCCAAGGGGGCGGCCTACGCGCTCATCCTGATGGATGTGCAGATGCCGAAACTCAATGGGCTGGAGGCGACACGGCAAATCCGCGAGCTTCTCGCTTGCCGGGACACGCCCATCCTGGCCATGACCGCCATCGCCTTTGCCGAGGACAGGAATCGCTTTCTGGAAGCCGGCATGAACGATTGCCTGATCAAACCCTTTGACCCCAATGATCTCTTCTCGGCCTTGATCAGGCACCTGGAATAGTGCGCCAGGGCGTAGAGCGGCTGCGTTTCTATGAATGACCGGAATCGTAAGTGAAGCGAAGCCTTGGCCGGCACTTCGCAGACGACGGAATAGGGTGTCGGCATTGACGATATTGGAAAGCAGCCGTTAGACTACGGCAGAAATCGACCCGACTCGGCCACTAGGCCCCGGCCTCGGCACCGGTCTCTGGCAGCCTGCTCCGGCGCATTCCACCATAAGATTGAATCGCCTTCGGCATCACACACTCGATGGAGCCACTTTGAATACCCGAATTCCAATGACAAACCGCAAGGCGCAAATCGAAGCGCTTCTTCTTCAATTGCCAGGCGTCAGTGCAAGAAAGATTAGCGACCTCGATGCCTTCTTCGTCAACGACAAGATGTTCGCCTGCATCAGCGGAAACGGCGTTGGCCTGCGTGTGCCTGCCGCCACGGCGTCCGAGTTGCAATTCTCGCGAAGCGACGTCGTGCCATTTCAACCGCGCGGGATGTCAAGCACGCGCGAATGGATTCAAATCGATCGGGCCGATGCCGCGGACTACGCGCAAGATCTCGAACTGTTTCGGGCGTCGCTTGAGTTCGTAAGAGGCGCCCGGGCCCGCTAATCAATCGTCATCCTGACCCGGCAAGGGTTCCCAGTAGGGGTCGTAAGGATCATAGGGCTCATTGCCGTCACCTGCCATGGCGCCAAACGCCGCTTCGTTCCAGCGCGAGGCTTGGCCGACGCTCGCCATTGAAGACCGGCCAGGCTGTCTACGGTCCGCGCCGTTTCGACGTTCAAGATTGACTTGCATGATGATTCTCCTTTCGGCGGGTTGAAATGGAATAGATTCCGCCCGGCTAAATTGCGCGACGCCGGCTTTGAGCAAAGAACTGCTCATTTTCGGTGGACCCGTGCAGCGCGGTCAGAGAGGACTGGCCGGCCTGAACCACCTGGGTGATTTCGTCGAAGTAGCTGGTGCCGACCTCGCGCTGGTGCTTGACGGCGGTGAATCCCCGTTCGGCGGCGGCGAACTCGCGCTCCTGCAACTCGACGAAGGCACTCATGTTGTTGCGCGCGTAGCCGTGCGCGAGATCGAACATCGAGTAGTTGAGCGCATGGAAACCGGCCAGCGTGATGAACTGGAACTTGTAGCCCATCGCCCCAAGCTCGCGCTGGAATCGGGCGATGGTGACGTCATCGAGATTGCGCTTCCAGTTGAACGACGGCGAGCAGTTGTAAGCGAGCAGCTTGCCGGGGAACTTGCGCTGTATGCCCTCGGCGAATTTGCGTGCGAAGTCGAGATCCGGGCAACCTGTTTCGCACCACACGAGATCGGCGTATTCGGCATAGGCCAGGCCGCGCGACAGCGCCTGTTCCAGACCATTGCGCACGCGGTAGAAACCCTCGACGGTGCGCTCGCCAGTCAGGAAGGGCTTGTCGTTCTCGTCGATGTCGGAGGTCACCAGCGTCGCCGCTTCGGCGTCGGTGCGCGCGAGCAGAATAGTCGGCACGTCGAACACATCGGCGGCAAGTCGCGCCGCGACGAGTTTCTGCACCGCTTCCTGCGTCGGCACGAGAACCTTGCCGCCCATATGGCCGCATTTCTTGGCCGAGGCGAGCTGATCTTCGAAGTGCACGCCGGCCGCGCCGGCTTCGATCATCGCGCGCATCAGCTCATACGCATTCAGAATGCCGCCGAACCCAGCCTCGGCGTCGGCGACGATCGGCGCGAGATAATCGATTCCCGGGTTCTTTCCGCTCTGATGGGCTTCCATATGCTGGATCTGGTCGGCGCGCAGCAAGGCGTTGTTGATGCGTTTGAGCACGGTCGGCACACTGGAAACCGCATAGAGCGACTGATCGGGATACATCGTCAGGCTGTCGTTGGCATCGGCCGCCACTTGCCAGCCGGACAGGTAGATCGCCGGCAGCCCGGCCTTGACCTGTTGCATCGCCTGGTTGCCGGTTAGCGCACCGAGGGCATTGACGAAGGGCAAGTCATGCATGCGCTGCCAGAGTTTCTCCGCGCCCAGGCGCGCCAGCGTGTGTTCGATGTGCACGCTGCCGCGCAGCCGGACCACGGCTTCTGCGTCGTAAGCGCGCCGGATTCCCGTCCAGCGTTTATCGTTGCGCCAAGCGCTGCGAAGTGAATCGGCCGCCGCGTCAAAGCTCGTCAGTCTGGTGTCCATGGCAAGACTTCCTTTCGTATCGATGGTGTTGATCGAAAAAGATCACGGCGCTATCCTAGCGCCGCAAAGTTGCGAACTTTACAAATAGAAAGTTCACAATGTAAAGTTGACAATCTGCCGCCGGGAGCCGCCGCGGCGGAAGATTCACAGGAGCAGCGATGACCGGACTAGCCAGGAACAGCCACTTTCTCGGGGCGAAGTTGCGCGCCTTGCGCAAGCAGAACCACATGACCCTCGAAGAACTGTCGCTGCGCTGCATCGCGATCGATGCGCAGGCGGCGCCCTCGGTGTCGTACCTGAGCATGATCGAAGGCGGGCGCCGGTTTCCCTCGGAGCAGGTCTTGCTGCTCTTCGCCAAGGTATTTCAGCGCAGCATCGCTTGGTTCTCCGATCAGAATGCGGCGATCGCGCCGGTCGCGGCGGCGCCTGGCGCCGGCGGTGCGACGAAGGTCCCGCTCGAACCGTCCTTTCTGTTTTCCAAGGAATTGCTGCAATCAGCGATTCCGGAGCTGCTGTCGCAGACCGGCACCTCGGGCCGCCAGTTCGCCCACCTGCTGATCCGCTCCTACCAGGAAAGTTCGCGCAACGAATTCCCCGACCTCGAAAGAGCCGCGGAGGACGTCGGCAAGCGCGCTTTCCCCTTGACCGTCGACGACCTGACCCGGCTGTGCAAGGCGCATGGGCTCGAGCTGCGCTGGTTCGAGCGCAAGCCCGTTCTGGCGCGCAGCCAGGGCCGCGAGTTACGCAGCCTGGTGCGCTCGTTTTACGAAGCGCCGGGCACGGTGTATCTGAACAAGGCCTTGCAAGCCGATCCGGCGCGTTTGAAATTCGATCTGGCCGGACATCTCGCGCACAAGGTTCTGCATGGCGGCGACGGTTTCAAGTCGCCGCACGCGACCGGCGGCGAGACGGGCGGCTGTCCCGAGGCCGGCGGCAACGTCGCCGGAATGGATCCGCGCGATGTCCTGCACGCCTGGCGCGATTTCGAGTGCAGCTTCTTCGCCGGCGCACTGCTCTGTCCGAAACAGCCGTTTCGCCGGCTGCTCACCCGCGAACGCTACCGCGTCGAAGTGGGAAAGAAGCTCGTGCTGACGCCGGCCGTAATCATGCGCCGAATGACCAAAGTCTCGCCGTATCCGTACTGGCATTTCTTTGACGCCTATCCGCCCGGCCTGCTGCGCGCGGTCTACCGCGGTAACGGCATTCCGCTGCCCTGGGGCAATATGACGCAAGTCTCCGATCCGTGCCCCAACTGGGCGGTGTTCCGGCTCATCGGCGACAGCAGCGCCGAAGCGGGATCGCAGATCTCCGTCTTGCGCGACGAAGAGCGCTGGTCGCTTTACTGCTGCCATTCGCTGCGAACGCGCGACATGGCCGGCAATCCGCATGTGCTTTCGGTCGGCGTCGATCTCGCGCCGGCGCTTGTGGCCAACGGCGTCGATGCGCCGCAGCTCGTCGAGCGCATCGCCGAGGAATGCCGACGCCATGGCGGCAGCGCGAAAATCCGCAAGCCCGAAGCCGAGGCAATCGCTGCGGTGGCCAAGGTGCTGAACATCGCCTGGGTCGAAGAGTCCTTGCGCAACAACGCGCAGATCATCTGTCCGCGCAGCACGCGCTGCTCGCGAGCGGGAAACTGCGGCAACGTCGAGGCGACGCGCGCCCGCGATATCACTGACGTGCGGCAAGAGATTCTGGAGTCCTTGAAAGGCTGAATGCCGCTCAATTCAACGATGCGGCAAGCCCCGTTTCGCTCTCTTCCTCCTGCTGCTGCAGCGCCCACATCTGTGCGTATCGGCCGTTCGCCGCGAGCAGCGCCGCATGTGTGCCGCGTTCCACGATGCGGCCGTTGTCGATGACCAGGATCGCATCGGCGTTCATGATCGTCGACAGGCGGTGGGCGATGACTAGGGTCGTGCGCCCGCGCGCCGCGGCGTCGAGACTGGCCTGAATGGCTTTCTCGGTTTTCGAGTCGAGCGCCGAGGTCGCTTCGTCGAAAATCAGCAGCGGCGGATTCTTGAGCAGCGCGCGAGCGATAGCCACGCGCTGCTTTTCGCCACCCGAGAGCTTGAGCCCGCGCTCGCCGACGCGTGTTTCGTAGCCGTCGGGCAAGAGCTCGATGAAATCGGCGAGTTGCGCGGCCTGCGCCGCCGCCAGCACTTCGGCGCGGCTCGCCTGCGGCCGGCCGTACTGGATGTTGTAGTAGATCGTGTCGTTGAACAGCACGGTGTCCTGCGGCACGATGGCGATCGCCGCGCGCAGGCTCTGCTGCGTCAGTTCGCGCAGGTCGCGGTTGTTGATGCGGATGCTGCCGGCGTCGATGTCGTAGAAACGGTAGAGCAGCCGCGCGAGCGTCGATTTTCCCGACCCCGACTCGCCGACGACGGCGACCGTATGACCGCGCGGAATTTCGAAACTGACGTCGAAGAGGATCTGCCGCTTGGGCTCGTAAGAGAAATCGACTGCGGCAAAGCGCACTGCCACCGGTCCGGCCGGCAGGGCGACGGCGCCCGGCGCATCGGCGATTTCGCGATCAACGGCGAGCAGGTCGAACAGGCGCTCGATGTCGGCCAGCGACTGGCGGATTTCGCGGTAGATCACGCCGAGAAAACTCAGCGGCATGTAAAGCTGGATCAGGAAAGCGTTGACCAGCACCAGGTCGCCTATGGTCATCGTCCCGGCAACGACGCCGGCTGCCGCGCGCCACATCATCGCGGTGACGCCGCAGGCGATGATGATCTGCTGGCCGAGGTTGAGCCAGGAGAGCGAAATCTGGCTCTTGGTCGCCGCGTCCTGCCAGCGCAGCAGGTGCGCGTCGTAGCGCCCGGCCTCGTAATCCTCGTTGTTGAAATACTTCACCGTTTCGTAGTTGAGCAGGCTGTCGATGGCTTGCGAATTGGCCGCCGAGTCGCTGTCGTTGACCTGGCGGCGCAGGCCGATGCGCCAGTTGCTGACCTTGACCGTGAACAGGATGTAGGCGGCGAGCGAGAGTGCCGTGATGACGACGAAACCGCTGTCGTACTTGACGAAGAGGATGCCGAGCACCAGCGAAATCTCGACCAGGGTCGGCAGGATCGAGTAGAGGGTGTAGCTGATCAGGCTCGAGATCGAGCGGCTGCCGCGTTCGATGTCGCGTGACACGCCGCCGGTCTGGCGCTCGAGGTGAAAGCGCAGCGACAGCGCGTGCAGGTGACGAAACACTTCGAGCGCCAGGCGGCGAACCGCCTGTTGCGTGACGCGGGCAAAGAGAATTTCGCGCAGCTCGGTGAAAAGCGAGGTCGAAAAGCGCAGCGCCCCGTATAGCGTCAGCAGCAGCAAGGGCAGCGCGAGCGGCAGTTGGGTGCTGGTCAGCTCGTCGATCATCTGCTTGAAGACCATCGGCACCGCGACATTGGCAAGCTTCGCGCAGACCAGGCAGGACAGCGCCAGCAGCACCCGCCAGCGGTATTGCCAGAGATAGGGCAGGAGGCTGTTTACGGTCTGCCAGACGCGCGAGTCCTTGGCCGGCCTGACGCGAAAGTCGGCAGAGCTGCGGGAATAATTGCGGGAGTTATGGCGCATGGCGGCGGGAAATATTTGTCGGCGTGTCGAATCGGTTACTTTACTTGATCGCCGCCGGTGCGTCTTGCCGCTTGCTTTTGCAATGGCATCCGCCTAGTATAAAACGAACGTTTGAACCAAAGCCTCCGGTCACTGTCTGAAACCCAGGCACTCTTGAAACGCGAAACCATGTCGGAAAATAAGCTCAATCCGGATACACGCGAACGCATACTCGATTTCGCCGAACGCGAATTCATGGCGTACGGCTATGAGGGAACGTCGATGCGCATGATCACCAGCGCCGCCGGGGTCAACCTCGCGGCGGTCAACTATCACTTCGGTTCCAAGGAGGGCCTGCTGCGTGAGGTTTTCCGGCGCCGCCTGGGCTGGCTCAACGGCGAGCGCTTGCGGGTGCTGACGACCCTCGAGGAGCAAGCCAAGGGCACGCCGCTAAAACCGTCGCAAGTACTCGAAGCCTTTTTCGGCACACTCCTGCGCATCGGCGAGGATGATGCCCACGGCGGCATGACCTTCCTGCGCCTGCTCGGCCGCACGCTGACCGATCCGGCCGAGTTCATCAGGACCTTCTTCGCCAGCGAGTATGCCGAAGTCATCGAGCGTTACAAGCTCGCGCTGTTTCGCGCGCTGCCTGATGTGCCGCGCGCGGAAATTGTCTGGCGTCTGCATTTCATGCTCGGGGCCATGTCCTACGCGATCGCCGGCACCGATGTCCTGCAGGTGATCACCGGCCTGGGTATCGGCGACGCTGCGGGCGAAGCCTTGGACGCCAAGAGCGAGGCGAAGAAACTCGCCGAACGGCTGATGCCTTTCCTGCTCGGCGGCCTGCGTGCCCCCTTGCCGTCCGCCATGGCCGCGGCAAAGCGCGCCGCACCGACGCGCCGCAGAGCCTCAGACTTGGCGGAGAAGAAACGATGATCGTGCAATACCTGTTCGCAATCGGTTTCCTTGTGGCGCTCGCCGCCACACTGATTTTGTGCATTCGCCCCTGGCGCCGCATCGTGCTGACGCGCGCCATTTTCAGGACCTACAAGAGCGTCTTGCCGCAGATGTCCGACACCGAGCGCGACGCGCTGGGCGCGGGAACGGTCTGGTGGGAAGGGGAACTCTTCCGCGGCGATCCCGACTGGAAGAAGCTTTTGGCCATGCCGGTGCCGAAGCTCTCGGCCGAGGAACAGTCCTTCATGGACAACGAGGTCGAGCAGGCCTGCGCGCTGGTTAATGACTGGCAGGTGACGACCGAACTCTACGACCTGTCGCCGGAGACCTGGAAGTTCATCAAGGAGAAAGGTTTCCTCGGCATGATCATCCCGAAGAAGTACGGCGGCCTGGAGTTCTCCGCCTACGGGCACACCCAGGTGATGACCAAATTGTCGACGCGCTGTTCGGCGTTGTCGATCTCCGTCGGGGTGCCCAACGCGCTCGGCCCGGCCGAGTTGCTGCTGCACTACGGCACCGAGGAACAGAAGAACCACTATCTGCCGCGCCTGGCGCGGGGGATCGAAATTCCGGCTTTCGCGCTGACCAGCCCGTGGGCAGGCTCGGATGCCGCGTCGATCCCCGATTACGCGACGGTCTGCAAGGGTCAGTGGCGGGGCAAGGAAGTACTAGGCATGCGCGTCACCTGGGACAAGCGCTACATCACGCTCGGCCCGGTGTGCACGTTGCTCGGACTGGCTTTTCGCCTCTACGACCCGCACGGCCTGCTCGGCGGCAAAATGGATATCGGCATCACCTGCGCGCTGGTGCCGCGCGACACGCCCGGCGTCGAAATCGGGCGCCGCCATTTTCCGCTCAACGCCATGTTCATGAACGGCCCGACGCACGGCAAGGACGTCTTCATGCCGCTCGATTACATCATCGGCGGCGCAGCGATGGCCGGCCAGGGCTGGCGTATGCTGATGGAGTGCCTGGCGGCCGGTCGGGCGATCTCGCTGCCCTCGTCCTTCACTGGCATGTCGCAGCTTACCGCGCGTGCGGTCGGCGCGTACGCGCGCGTGCGCAGCCAATTCCGGCTGGCCATCGGCCGCTTCGAGGGGATAGAGGAGCCGCTGACGCGCATCGGCGCCTATACCTACACGATGGACGCGGTGCGCAAATTCACCGCGAGCGCGGTCGATCTCGGCGAGAAGCCTTCGGTCGCCTCGGCGATCGCCAAATACCATGTGACCGAACGCGCACGCCAGGTGGTCAACGACGGTATGGACATCAGCGGCGGCAAGGGCATCTGCCTCGGGCCGGCGAACCTTCTCGGGCGCGCCTATCAGCAACTGCCGATCGGCATCACCGTCGAGGGCGCCAACATCCTGACGCGTAGCCTGATCATTTTCGGGCAAGGCGCGATCCGTTGCCATCCCTACGTGCTCAAGGAAATGCAAGCGGCCTTGAATCCGCAGGCCGCTCAGGGTCTGATCGATTTCGACCGGGCGCTGTTCGGCCACGTCGCTTTCACCTTCCGCCATTGCCTGCGCGCGCTGGCCATCGGCCTGACCGGCTCGCATTTCGTCGCCGTGCCGGCCGAGGTCGCGCCGGAAACGCGGCGCTATTACCAGCAATTGACCCGCTTCTCCTCGGCCTTCGCCTTCCTCGCCGACATCGCGATGCTGGTCATGGGCGGCGAACTCAAGCGCCGCGAGAAGCTATCAGCCCGCCTCGGCGATATTCTTTCGATGCTCTATCTGTGTTCGGCAACGCTCAAGCGCTACGAGTCTGAGGGCCGCCAGGCCGCCGATGCGCCGCTGATGAACTGGGCCATTTGGGACGCGATGTACAAGACGCAGATGGCCTTCGACGGCGTCATCGCCAACTTTCCGAACCGCTTCATCGGCGGCCTGCTGTACCGCATCATCTTCCCGCTTGGCCACCCCTACGACGTGCCGTCCGATCGCGTCGGGCACCAGGTGGCGCAGTTGATGATCGCACCGTCGGCGACGCGCGATCGCCTGACCGCCGAAACCTACCTGCCCAAGGCCGCCGGCGAATCGATCGGCGCGCTCGAACTCGCGCTCAAGGCGACGATAGACGCCGAACCGGTGGACCACAAGATACGCCAGGCCGAAAAGGAAGGCCTGTTCCGCGGCATTGCCGAAGCCAATGTGCGCGACATCGCGCAGGTCGCCTTGTCGCTCGGCGTGGTGACGCCGGAAGAGTTCGCCCTGCTTAAGCGGCGCAACGAGTTGCGTGACATGGTCATCCACGTCGATGATTTCCCGCACGATTACGACTTTACCCGGCAACAGCCGCAGGCGCAAAAAGCCGCGGCCTGACACTATCCTTTGGAGGGGCAATGGCCTTTCAGCCCGTGTATATCGTCGATGGCGCGCGAACACCCTTTCTCAAGGCGCGCAATGCGCCCGGCCCTTTTTCGGCCGCTGATCTCGCGGTTCAGGCCGGGCGTTCATTGCTTTTGCGCCAGCCCTTCGCGCCGACCGATTTTGATGAAGTCATTCTCGGTTGCGCGAGCCCCTCGCCCGACGAAACCAATATCGCCCGCCTTGCGGCGCTGCGCATGGGTTGCGGCCACGCGGTCCCGGCCTGGACCGTGATGCGCAACTGCGCGAGCGGCATGCAGGCCATCGATTCGGCCATCGTCAACATTCAATCGGGCCGCTCGCAACTGGTGCTGGCCGGCGGCAGCGACGCGCTGTCGCGCGCGCCGCTGCTCTACAACGCGGCGATGGTCTCGTGGTTCGCGCGCCTGATGCAGGCCAAGACGGCGGCGCAGAAAATCGCGGTGTTCGCCGGCCTGCGTCCGGCGCAGCTGTTTGCTCCGGTGATCGGCATCATGAAAGGACTGACCGATCCGATGGTGGGACTGCTGATGGGGCAGACCGCCGAAAATCTGGCCTGGAAATTCGGCATCACGCGCGAAGCGATGGACGAATTCTCACTGCACAGTCACGAACACGTCATCGCCGGCCGCGCCGCCGGGCATTACGGCGAGATCGTCTCGCTCGTAGATGGGCAGGCCCGCGTCTATGCCGACGACGACGGCGTGCGCGCCGATGCGAGCCTCCCCGGGCTGGCCAAGCTCAAGCCCTTTTTCGACAAGAAATACGGCCGCGTCACCGCCGGCAACAGTTCGCAGATCAGCGACGGCGCCGCCTGGCTGATTCTGGCCGGCGCCGCGGCCGTCGATAAATGGAAACTGCAGCCGCTCGGCCAGATCAGCGACAGCCAGTGGGCCGGTCTCGATCCGGCGCTGATGGGCCTCGGCCCGCTGCATGCCGCCACGCCGATACTCGCGCGTCAGGGATGGGGCTTGGATGACATCGATGCCTGGGAAATCAACGAAGCTTTCGCCGCCCAGGTTCTGGCCTGTCTTGCCGCATGGGAATCCGACGCCTACTGCCGCGAACAGCTCGGCCTGCCGGCGGCATTGGGTAGCGTGCCAGTCGATCGCCTCAACGTCGATGGCGGCGCGATTGCACTCGGGCATCCGGTCGGCGCATCGGGCGCGCGCATCGTTCTGCACCTGCTGCATGTCCTGCGCGCAAAGCGCGCGCGGCGCGGCATCGCCGCCATCTGCATCGGTGGCGGCATGGGCGGCGCGATGCTGGTCGAGACGCTGCCATGAGTGCCGGGGCAAGGATCGTAATGACAAGCGCCTATCAGCACTGGCAGCTCGAGCGCGACGCGCAGGGCATCGCCTGGGCGAGTCTCGACAAGGCCGGCGAATCGACCAATACGTTGTCGCAGGCCGTGATGGATGAATTCGCGCAGCTTCTCGAGGCACTTGACGCACAGCCGCCGACGGGGCTGGTCATACGCTCGGGCAAGAGCGCCGGCTTCATCGCTGGCGCCGACATCGGCGAGTTTTCCGCGCTCGACACCACGGACAAGGCCATCGCGCTGGTGCGCCGCGGTTGGGATCTTTTCAACCGCCTGGCGGCCGTCCACTACCCGACGCTTGCGCTGGTGCGCGGTCACTGCGTCGGCGGCGGCCTTGAACTGGCGCTGGCCTGCCGCTATCTGCTCGTCGTCGACGAGGCGGAGACGCGGCTCGGGTTGCCGGAAGTGATGCTCGGCATCTTCCCCGGCTGGGGCGGGATGCTGCGCCTGCCGCCGCGCGTCGGCCCGCAGGCCGCGCTCGACCTGATGCTCACCGGCAAGACGATCGGTGCGAAACAGGCGAGGCGCATCGGCCTCGCCGACGATTGCGTGCCGGCCCGGGTGATGGACGCCGCCGCGCGGCTGCTGCTCGTCTCGAATGCCCCGCGCCGCCAGCCGTCGTTGCTTCAGCGCCTGCTGGGCGGCCCGCTCAAGGGGCTGGTCGCCGCCGGCGCCAAGAAGCGCCTGGCGAGCCGCGCGCGCCCCGAACACTATCCGGCGCCTTACGCGATCGTCGAGATGTGGGCACGACATCAAGGCAACGCGCTGGCCGCGCCGCAACTCGTCGAGCGCATCGTGCGTTCGAATACGGTGCGCAACCTCCTGCGCGTTTATCACTTGCGCGAGCGGCTCAGGGGTTTCGGCAAGAGCGACGGAGTCTTGCGGGTGCGCCGCGTCCATGTCGTAGGCGCCGGGGTCATGGGCGGCGACATCGCCGCCTGGTGCGCCCTTCGCGGCCTGACGGTGACGCTGCAGGATCAGGACCTGGCGCGCATCGTGCCGGCGCTGAAGCGCGCCTACGCCGACTATGGCAAACGCCTGCGCGACAAGATCGAGCTGCGCGATGCGATCGATCGCCTGATCCCAGACCCCGAGGGTCACGGCGCCGCGCAGGCCGACCTGATCGTCGAGGCCATTTACGAGAATCTCGAAGCCAAGCAGGCGCTGCTCGCCAAGCTCGAGGCGGTGATGAAAGCCGATGCCGTGCTGGCGACCAATACCTCGAGCCTGCAACTCGAGGACCTGCGCGGTGCGTTGGTCAATCCGGCGCGCCTCGTCGGCATCCACTTCTTCAATCCGGTGTCACGCATGCCGCTCGTCGAGGTCGTTTCCGGAGCCGGCGGCGACGCCAAGATGGCCGGCCGCGCCGCGGTCTTCGTCAAGCAGATCGACCACCTGCCGCTGCCGGTGCGCAGCGCGCCCGGTTTTCTCGTCAATGCGGTCCTGGCGCCCTATATGCTCGAAGCGATGCGCGCAGTCGATCAGGGCCTCGCGCCGGAGACGGTCGATGCGGCGATGGTCGCTTTCGGCATGCCGATGGGGCCGATCGAACTGGCCGACCTGGTCGGGCTGGATGTCGCGCTCGCCGCCGGCCGTGGGCTGTCGGCGCAGGCCGAACCGCCAAGATGCCTGATCGAACGTGTCGATTCGGGCCGGCTCGGCAAGAAGACCGGCCGCGGCTTTTACGTTTACGCCGGCGGCAAGCCGGCGAAAGAGAAGGCCGGTGCCGTTCCGGCCGGGCTTGCGGAACGCCTGATCAATCCGCTGCTCGAACGCACGCAGCAGCTCGTCGATGCGGGCGTCGTCGCCGACGCCGATCTGGCCGACGCCGGTGTGATCTTCGGCACCGGCTTCGCGCCTTTCACCGGCGGGCCGCTCAATTACCTCAGAGAGAGATCATCGAAATGACCGATCACATTGCCCAATTGCCCGACCGGCAGCCCGCCCTGCGCGTCATGCCGATGCCGCACGACGCCAATCAGAACGGCGACATCTTCGGCGGCTGGATCATGTCGCAGGTCGATATTGCCGGGGCGACGGTGGCCATGCGCCGCGCGCGCGGCCGCGTCACGACGGTCTCGGTCAATTCCTTCGTCTTCAAGCAGCCGGTATCGGTCGGCGACATCGTGAGCTTCTTCGCCAAGGTCGTCGAAACCGGGCGAACGTCGATCCGGGTCGAGGTCGAAGTGTTCGCCGAACGCCACCCGGCCCAGCCGGTTACCGTCAGAGTGACCGAAGCCTCGCTCACCTATGTTGCAATAAACCAACAGGGCGTCAAACGCGAGCTGCCGAGCGTCGAACAATAGCTTGGTTCCGGCGTCAGCCGCTTTAGAATCTGTCTGGTATTTGCCCGGCGCGGAACTGGCGCGCCTATGACAGGCTGTTCAACGGAGGGTTTATGGCACAAACGCATTCAATGAAGCTGATTCCGGCATTGCTGCTGGTTGCTTTTTCCGGCGCCGCGACTGCGTCGGGCTTCCAGCTGACCGAACAGAACGCCAGCGGAATCGGCAACGCTTTCGCGGGTTCGGCTGCCACAGCCGAGAACGCCAGCACGATTTATTTCAACCCGGCCGGTATGACGCAGCTGCAGGCGCACGAAGTTTCGGCGGGCGTGTCCGCCGTTGATCCGAGCTTTAGTTTTACCAACAAGGGATCGAGCGCCGGTACGCTCAACACTACCGGAAATGGCGGCGACGCAGGCGGCTGGTCATTCCTTCCGAACGGCTATGCCTCCTGGGCCTTGACCAAGGATCTCTATTTGGGCATCGGCGTCGGCGCTCCCTTTGGCCTGAAGACCGAATACGACGACCGCTGGATAGGCGCGGCCCAGTCCTCGAAATTTCAAATCAAGACTTACAATATCAACCCGTCGGTCGCCTATCGCGTAAATGACGCCGTTTCCCTCGGGCTTGGCTTGAACTGGCAAAAGCTTGATGCCTCCTACACGCGTCTGGCAACGGTTGGTGGAGGAGCGCCTCTCCTATTCGGCGATCGGATCACCAGCAAGCTCACGCTCGATGATACCGCGTGGGGCTGGAATGTCGGCGGCCTGTTTACGCTGTCGCCATCGACCAAGGTCGGATTGTCCTATCGCTCGCAGATCAAATATGACGCCGATGGCAAGATTAAATTGTCGAGCGACGGCAGCGTGTTCGGCAATCTGACGCTGGCGGGTTTGCCCGCCGGGAGCCAGTCGGACGCCAAGGCCAGCATTACGATGCCTGATACCTTCATCATGAGTGTGACCCAAAAGCTCAGCGATAGCTGGGAAATGCTCGGCGACGTTTCATGGACCGGCTGGAGTTCGATTCCGAAGGTCGACATCATGCGCGCCTCGGGTGCGCAAAACGGCGCGCTCGCCCAGCGGCTCGATACCGACTTTCGCGATACCTGGCGTTTTGCTTTGGGTGCAAACTACAAATTGAATGACGCGTGGAAGCTGAAGTATGGCGTTGCCTATGACCAGACGCCGGTCAAGGGAACCGACACGCGCCTCGTTTCGCTGCCGGACAATGATCGCGTGTGGTTCTCCTTCGGCACCCAGTGGACGCTGGACAAGGCTTCGCGTGTCGATCTGGGCGTGAGCTACATCTACGTCAGGGACAGCAAGATCAACAACAATCAGACGGCCGCCGCTCGGGGCGATGTCGTCGGCGAGTACAACAACAGCAGCATCTGGGTTGTCGGCGCACAGTATTCCTTGTCATTCTGATACCCAGGCTTCACCCTGACAAAAACGCCCCGCGATCCGGGGCGTTTTTTTGCCGGCAACTTCGCCGCCGAATCGAACCTTCCATGGCGCCGGAGGCCGCTCAGCTTTGCGCAATTGATCTGAACTTTCCGGACGGGCGTTGCCCGGCTCAGGGAGAGTGCTTTGAGCAATTTCATCGTACGCAAGGCGGCAGTACTCGGTGCGGACGTCATGGGCGCGCAGATCGCATCGAATTCATCGACGCCGCTGACTATGACCAGCATCTCGCCCAACTACCTTGTGCGCATGATCATCTCGTTGCCAGGTACGCAGCGACAGCGCTGTGCGATGTCGAAGCCGCTTCGCTGGTTGACGAGGCCCGGCTGTTCGGCGTCGAGCGCAAGCTTTTTGTCGATTCGCTGCGCAACGAGAAGACATTGCAACCCATCGCGCATACGCTGGAGGCAGGCAAGCCGCTGCGGAATTAAAGGCCGGCCGTAGCGCAGGTAGCGAATTTCATGACGCCCGTGTCTGGCATAATATGATCCGGATATTCTGACGCGGGCGACTGATGGACTTTGAGGCACTGGCCGGCTTGGGCTGGCGCGAAGGGCTTATCGCGATCATCGCGCTGTTGGCGGTGTACGTCGTCGTCGCCTTTCTGCGCATCCGCCGGCTCAAACACGATGCGCCGGTTGCCGATCGTTTCGCAGCACAGTCGGCCGCGGCTGCTTATGCTGCCATGCAGGAGCCGGCCTTGAGTGAAGCTTCCTCTGCGGAAGCTGCGCCCGAAGCCGCGGCAGCGCCCGCTCCGCCAGCCTTCGCCTGGAACGAGCCGCCGCCGGCAGGAGCGGGACAGCCGGCGTTCGAGTCGCTGGAGCGCGAGATTTTGCAGCTGCGCAAAGAGGTCGGCAGCCTGCGCGCCGAAGTGCTGCTGCTGCGCGAAGAGCAGCGGCGCGAACTCGCGCAGTCGCACGCGCCGCAAAACGTTTCGCCGCTTTACAGCGACGCCATGCAGATGGCCATACGCGGCCAGGATGCGGCAACCATAGCGCAACACTGCGGCATTGCGCGCGCCGAGGCCGAGCTAGTCGTCGCGCTGGTGCGCAATCAGGATACGCGTGATTCGTAGTCAATGAAGTTGACGGGATACTGACCGCATAGGGGAGACGACATGGCCACAGAGCAGATGAACACTAGCGAAGCGCGCAGCGAGCTGCCCGACATCAGGCGCAAGCTGGCGTGGCGCATGGGTTTCGCGGGGCTGATGATCATCGCCCTGCTCGGCGGACTGGCGCTGTTTGACCGGCTCAGCGTGACGAGCAATGAGGTGGTGGAACCGACGCCGCCGCAATTTACCGAGCCCGTTCCGGTACCGAAGAAAGCGGTGACGCAGCCGGTCACGCCGGCCGCTTCAGAGCCGGAATCGAGCGCGGCACCGGTCGATAAATCGGCGCCGCCGGCAGAGCCGCCGCCGCGCCCTGAAGTGGCCGCGCAACCGACCCTGCCGCGCCCGACGCCGTCAGCCGCCCGTCCCGCCGTACCAAGCGCGTCAGCCAAGCCGGCGGAGCCCAAGACGCCCGCAGCGCCCGCAACGTCCACAGCACCCGCAACGCCTGCGGCGCCGGCGCGAGCGGAGCCCGCTGCTGCGCCGCTGTCGGCCGCACCGGCACCGGCCCGGCTGTTCAACGGTTATGCCGTGCAGGCCGGCGTCTTTTCCGACCCGCGCCGCGCCGAGGAATTGCACGCCAAGCTGACGCTCGAAGGCATTCCGTCGACCATCGAAGCGCGGGTCGAAGTGGGCCCATTCAAGACCAGGCAGGAGGCCGAGGCGGCGCGTGCGAAGTTGAAGGCGCTCGGCATCGATGCCGTGCTGCTGCCGCCGAAAGGGGGCAAGCGCTAGGGGTGCTCGTCGGGCTCTTTGGCGAGTCGTCTGGCGAACACGGCCATCTCTCTCGCCGACTGCACGTCGCCTTTGGCTTCGGCGACGCGAATTCCTTCGGCATAGGCGGCGCGCGCCGCAGAAATGTCGCCGCTCTCCGTCAGGGCCTTGCCGAGCAGCTTCCAGGCCGCCGAGTACTGCGCATCGCGTTCGATGGCGGCGCGCAGGCAGGCTGCGGCCCGCGCCGGGTCGCCGGCCTTCAGCCACTCGTTGCCGAGCGAGTAACGCAGCAGCGCGCCGTCGCGTGGGCCACCGAGCAATTTTTCCAGATTGGCGATAATCGCTGTCGTCATTTACTATCTCCTGCACACCACTGTAAAGGACAGCAAGATGAGCATCAAATCAATTGTAGCAACCCCCAATGCGCCCGCGGCCATCGGCACCTATTCGCAGGCCGTGCGCGCCGGCGACACCGTCTATCTGTCGGGACAGGTCGGCATCGATCCGGCGACGATGCAGATGGCCGAGGGCATCGACGCGCAGATCGCCCGCGTTTTCGACAATCTCAAGGCGGTCGTCGAGGCGGCGGGAGGAACGCTGGCCGACGTCGTCAAGCTCAACGTTTATCTCACCGACCTTGCTCATTTTGCCAAGGTCAATGCGGCGATCGAGACCTATCTTTCCAAACCGTATCCGGCGCGTGCGGCGATCGGCGTTGCCGCGCTGCCGCGCGGCGCCCTTTTTGAAGCCGACGGCGTCATGGTGTTGTCAAGCCAGAGCTGATGCTCGCGGCGGAGGCGATCAAGGCGCCGCCGGCAATTCTGGCGAGGCTCAAGAAACTCGGCGTGCTGCGTGGCGACGATCTCGTCCTGCATCTGCCGATGCGCTACGAGGACGAGACGCAGGTTGCGCCGATCGCGCAGGCGCCCGCCGGCGTTCCGGCGCAGGTCGAGGCGCGGGTAATCGATGTGTCGGTGCAGTTCCGGCCGCGCCGCCAGCTCGTCGTACGCGTCGAGGACGAGAGCGGCGACCTGGTGCTGCGCTTTCTCAACTTCTACGGCAGCCAGACCAAGCAGCTCGAAAGGGCGCGCGACGACGGGCGCAAACTGCGGCTCTTCGGCGAGATTCGTCCGGGCTTTCTCGGCGCCGAAATGGTCCATCCGCGCTACCGGGTTGTCGGCGACAATGAAGCGCTGCCGCAAGCGCTGACGCCCGTCTATCCGACCACGGCCGGCCTGTCGCAGAACGTGCTGCGCAAGCTCATCGCGCCGGCGCTGGCGCAGGCCGATCTGTCCGAATTGCTCGACGCGCGCTGGTGCCACGCGCAGGCGCTGCCGGCTTTCGATGAGGCCGTGCAACTGCTGCACGCGCCGCCGCCCGGGGTTCCCGAAGCCGCTTTGCAGCAGCGCACCCATCCGGCCTGGCGGCGCATCAAGTTCGACGAGATCCTGGCGCAGCAGCTGTCGCTGCGCCGCGCTTACCTCGCCCGGCGTCAGCAGGGCGCCGTGCCGCTGCGCGCTGCCGGCATGCTGGCGAGGCGCCTGCTAGCCTCGCTCCCCTTCAAGCTGACCGGCGCGCAGCGCCGCGTGATCGCCGAGATCAGCGCCGACCTCACGCAGCCCTGCCCGATGCAGCGGCTCTTGCAGGGCGATGTCGGCAGCGGCAAGACCATCGTCGCCGCGCTAGCCGCATGCCAGGCCATCGAAGCCGGTTACCAGGTGGCCTTCATGGCGCCGACCGAAATCCTCGCCGAGCAGCATTACCTCAAGCTGCGCGGCTGGTTCGCGCCGCTCGGCATCGAGGTCGGTTGGCTGACCGGCAGCCTGAAGAAAGCTGCCAAGCAGGCCGTCCAGTTGCAAGTGGCGGGCAGCGCGCAACTCATTGTCGGCACGCACGCGCTGATCCAGGAGGGCGTGGACTTCGCGCGGCTGGGACTCGCTATCGTCGACGAGCAGCATCGCTTCGGTGTCGCGCAACGGCTCGAGTTGCGCAAGAAAGGTGTGAAAAGCGCCGACGCCTTGCCGCCGCATCAGCTGATGATGTCGGCGACACCGATTCCGCGCACCCTGGCCATGAGTTATTACGCCGACCTCGACGTCTCGGTGCTCGACGAGCTGCCGCCGGGGCGCCGGCCGATCCGCACCAAGCTCGTCGCCGACAGCCGCCGCGCCGAAGTGATCGCCCGCGTGCGCGGCGCGATCTCCGCAGGACGGCAGGCTTACTGGGTCTGTCCGCTGATCGAGGAATCGGAAAAGCTGCAATTGCAGACTGCGCTCGAAACGCACGCCGCTCTCTCCGCCGAACTTTCCGATCTGCGCATCGGCCTCGTGCACGGGCGCCTGAAGATCGACGAAAAAGCGGCGGCGATGGCCGCTTTCGCCGCCGGGCAGTGCGACGTGCTGGTGGCGACGACGGTGATCGAAGTCGGCGTCGATGTGCCCAACGCCAGCCTGATGGTCATCGAGCATGCCGAACGTTTCGGCCTCTCGCAATTGCATCAGTTGCGCGGCCGGGTCGGGCGCGGCGCGCACGATTCGGTCTGCGTGCTGCTCTATCAGGGGCCGCTCTCCGAAACCGCGCGCTCCCGCCTGAAAATCATTTTCGAGAACACCGACGGCTTCGAGATCGCACGCCAGGACCTGCATCTGCGCGGCCCCGGCGAGTTCGTCGGCAGCCGCCAGTCGGGCGTGCCGCTGCTCCGCTACGCCGATCTCGAAAGCGATGCGGATCTCGTCGAACTGGCGCGCGCCATGGCCGAACAGCTGCTGCGCGAAGCGCCCGAGGGGGTGCGCTTGCATCTGACGCGCTGGCTCGGTAGCCGCGAGGACCTGCTCAAGGCCTAAGACGCTACCGGCCGGAAACGCAAACATCCGCGCCAAGCTTGCCCGCTCACCGTGTTTCAATTACTCTCGGGCATTCCCATGGCCGGGCCGGCCATCCGCAAGGCGACAACGCCAAATTCATGAGTAGCCATGGCTGACAAGATCAAGGTCATGATCGTCGATGACTCGGCCGTGGTGCGCCAGGTGGTCGCTGCGGCGCTATCCGGCGATCCGGGCATCGAAGTGATCGCCACCGCTTCGGACCCGATTTTCGCGCTGCAGAAAATGCAGGCGCAGTGGCCCGACGTTCTCGTGATCGACATCGAGATGCCGCGCATGGACGGCATTACTTTTCTCAAGAAGATCATGGCCGAACACCCGACGCCCGTCGTCGTCTGTTCTTCGCTCGCCGCGGAGGGCGCACAGGCGACCTTCGAGGCCATGGCCGCCGGCGCAATTGCGATCATCACCAAGCCCAAGCTTGGACTCAAGAGCTTCCTCGAAGACGCCTCCAACGATATCGTGCAGGCCGTGCGCAGCGCCGCGCGCGCCAACATGCGCGCGGTACGCAGCGGGTCCGCCAACACGCGCCAGGCCGATCCGGTCAGTCCGAAGCTTGACGCTGATGTCATACTTAGCGCTGGCAGCCGGGCCCTCGAGCACACCACCGACCAGGTCGTGGCGATCGGCACCTCGACTGGCGGCACCCAGGCTCTCGAAGCGGTGCTCACCAAGTTGCCGGCAACCAGCCTCGGTATCGTCATCGTCCAGCACATGCCGGAGAAATTCACCGCGATGTTCGCCGAACGCCTGAACGAGCTATGCGAGATCGAGGTGCGCGAAGCGCGCAATGGGGATCGCGTAATCCCCGGCCGGGCGCTGATCGCACCGGGCGGGCGGCACATGATGCTCAAGCGCAACGGTGCGCAATATGCGGTCGAGGTCGTCGACGGGCCGCTGGTCAATCGCCACAAGCCTTCGGTCGACGTGCTTTTCCGCTCGGTGGCCAAATTCGCCGGCAGCAACGCGCTCGGCATCATCATGACCGGAATGGGCGACGACGGCGCGCGCGGCATGAAGGAAATGTTCGATGCGGGCGCCCGGACGATCGCCCAGGACGAAGCGAGTTGCGTCGTTTTCGGCATGCCCAAGGAGGCGATCAAGCTGGGCGCGGCCGAGCAGACGATGGCGCTGGGGCATATT
Organism: uncultured beta proteobacterium; assembly: GCA_903886975.1. Taxonomy (GTDB): domain Bacteria; phylum Pseudomonadota; class Gammaproteobacteria; order Burkholderiales; family Rhodocyclaceae; genus Propionivibrio. The sequence continues at coordinate 22,368 of CAISOB010000112.1, read as the reverse complement.
CCCGCGGCGATCGTCAGTTATGGAAAGGGACTCTGAAAATGGATGTTCAGGCTGCGTTGGACGCAATTGCTGCGGAGGCTGCGCGCGGCGACCTGGTTTTCACCACCCATGCCGAAATTGCCCTGCGCGTTCAGCGGGCGCTCGAGGATCCCGATTGTTCGATCGAGCGGCTGAGCCAGCTGATCGCCGCCGAACCTATTCTCGCGGCGAAGATCGTCAGCATGGCCAACTCGGCGGCCTACAATCCGTCGGGCCGGGAACTCTCCGGCGTCGCGCAGGCTGTCGCCAGGCTCGGTTTCAAGACCCTGCACACGCTGACCATGGCCGTCGTCGTGCGCCAGATGCAAGAGATGTCAGGCAGCGCAGAGCAGAAGGCGCTGGCGCAGCGCCTCTGGCTGCACACCACCCACGTCGCCGCGCTGGCGCGCGTCATCGCGCGGCGCGTGACGCGGCAGGACCCGGAAGCGGCTTTCTTCGCCGGCATCGTCCACGAAGTCGGCGGCTTCTATCTGATCGCCCGGGCCGCCGCGTTCCCCAGCCTGCTCACCAGCGACCTTTCGCCGTGGCACGGCCAGGGTGAAGCCGCGCTCGGCCGTTCGCTGCTCGCCGCGCTTGGCGTTCCGGCAACGATAAGCGAAGCGCTGGAAACGCTCTGGCAGGGCTACCTGGCGATGCCGCCACGCAGCCTGGGCGACACGCTGCTGCTTGCCGACCAGCTCTCGCCGGTCGAATCGCCGCTCAGCGAGCTGGCCGGCATGGGCCGCCGCGGCTTGCCGGCCGATCTCGATCTGCTAATTGACGATGCAATGCTCAGCCGCATCCTTGCCGATTCCGCAGCGGAAGTCGATGCAATGAGCCAGGCCCTGCAGAGCTGATCGCTTCGGCAGCAAAACGGCGCCGCCATCTCGCGTCGCAGCCTTCCCGATTTCTATGCAAAAATACCGTCTGCATCGGCCGGAGCGCACCGGCAGCAGATTGGCATTGAAAGCGAGCGAATGACTACTGAATCAGCGCCACACTCCCAATTCGGTCTGCTCCGGACGCGTCGCTTCGCGCCTTTCTTCGTCACGCAGTTTCTCGGCGCGTTCAACGACAACCTGTTCAAGAACGCCCTCGTCGTCCTGCTCACTTTTCACGCCGTGAGCTGGACGAGTCTTGCGCCCGAAGTGCTGACCAACCTCGCGGCCGGGATCTTCATTGTGCCGTTCTTCCTCTTCTCGGCGACCGCCGGCCAGCTCGCCGACAAGGTCGACAAGGCGAAACTCGCGCGGCTCGTGAAGGTGCTCGAGATGCTGATCATGGGTGTCGCGGCGCTGGGCTTCTTCCAGCACAGCCTGGCGATCCTGCTCTGCGCGCTGTTCCTGCTCGGCCTGCACTCGACGCTGTTCGGGCCGGTCAAATACGCGATCCTGCCGCAACACCTGCGCGAGGACGAACTCGTCGGCGGCAACGCGCTGGTCGAGGCCGGGACTTTCGTCGCCATCCTTGTGGGCACCATCGGCGGTGGCTTGCTCGCCGGAATCGGCGGCCATCCGAGCTGGGTCGCTTTCGCCGGACTGATGGTCGCGCTAGCGGGCTTTTTCGCGAGTTGCGGCATTCCGTCTGCGCCGGCACCGGCGCCCGATCTGGCGATCAACCTCAACCCCTTGACCGAAACCTGGCGCAACATCGGTTTCGCGCGGCGGAACCGCGGTGTCTTTCTGGCCATCCTCGGCATCTCCTGGTTCTGGCTTTACGGTGCGCTCTTTCTCGCCCAGTTCCCGGTCTATGCGAAGAACGTCCTCGGCGGCGATGAGACGGCGGTGACCCTGCTGCTCGCCACTTTCACGGTCGGCATCGGCTTGGGTTCGATGCTCTGCGAAAAGCTTTCGGGCAAGCACGTCGAAATCGGTCTCGTGCCTTTCGGATCGATGGGCCTCACGCTCTTCGGCCTCGACCTGGCCTGGGCCTCGCCAGCCAGCCTGCCGGGCGGCGCGCCGCTGGCGATAGCGAGCCTGCTCGCCGCACACCAGACCTGGCGGGTGCTCTTCGACCTTTTCGCTCTCGGCGTTTTCGGCGGCTTCTTCATCGTCCCGCTCTACGTCCTGATCCAGCTGCGCAGCGCAGTCGAACACCGGGCGCGCATCATCGCCGCCAACAATATTCTCAATGCGCTGTTTATGGTCGTCGGCGCCCTTGCTGCCGCCGGACTGCTCGGCGAGGGCCTGAGCATTCCGGAGCTGTTCGGCATCGCGGCGCTCGTCAACGCCCTGGTCGCGATCTACATTTACCTGCTGGTGCCCGAGTTCATGCTGCGCTTCATCGCCTGGCTGTTGATCCACTCGCTCTACCGGCTCGACCAGCAAGGGGTCGAGCATATTCCCGAAAGCGGGCCGGCGGTGCTGATCTGCAATCATGTCAGCTACGTCGACGCGATCGTCGTCGCCGCCGCTTGCCGCCGGCCGATCCGCTTCGTCATGGACTACCGGATCTTCCGCATGCCGGTGGTCGGCTTCATCTTTCGTCACATGCGCGCGATCCCGATCGCCCCGGCCAGGGAAGACGCGGCGCTGATGGAGGCGGCTTTCGCCGAGGTGGCGCGCGCGCTCGAAGCCGGCGAACTCGTCGGTGTTTTTCCCGAAGGCGGGCTGAGCAAGGACGGCGAACTGCAGCGCTTCCGCCCCGGCGTGCAGCGCATCGTCACGCGCACGCCGGTGCCGGTCGTGCCGATGGCCTTGCGCGGCTTGTGGGGCAGCTTCTTCTCCCACAAGGATGGCCCGGCGATGAGCCGGCCGTGGCGGCTGCGGCTGTTCTCGCAAATCAGCCTGGTTGTCGGCGCGCCGGTGGCGCCAGCGGCTGCGACGCCGGAATACTTGCAGGCGCGGGTCGCGGAACTGCGCGGTGCGCCAAAATAGCGCGCAGCGTGCCGGAAACTGAAAGGCTGAGATTATTGCGCGCGGCGCCAGTTTTCATAGATGCCGTTCGATGATGCGCGCCAGGGTCGCGACAGCCGGGCCGATGTTCTTTACCGGTACCGCTGCAAAGCCGAGATTGAGTCCCGGCCGGCTCATTTCATGGTTGGCGTAGTACATCGTCAATGGTCGGCAGACGATGCCTTCGGCCAGGGCCTGCGCGGCGATCAGGGTGTCGTCCACCGGCTGCCTGAAGCGGTAAAGCAGTTGCAGACCGGCATGGCCGCCCGAGACGCTGACGGCATTGCCCAAGCGTGATTCCATCTCATAGCGCAGTGCATCCCGCCGCTCCTGATAGACGCCGTGCATGCGCTTGATGTGCGCGGTGAAATAGCCTTCGTCGATGAATTCCGCGAGGGCCGCCTGTTCGGGCATGCGCCCGCCCCGATACAACTCGGAGTTGCCGATGACAAAGGCGTCGACGAGATCCTCGGGCAGGACCAGATAGGCCAGGCGGATCCCCGGATACATGACCTTGCTCAGTGTCCCGAGGTAAATCACCCGCTGTTTTCGCGACAGCCCGAACAGCGAGGCAACCGGGCGCTTGTCGTAGCGCAGCTCGTTGTCGTAATCGTCTTCGATGATCCACGAGCCTTCCTGATCGGCGCGCTCCAGTAGTTCAAGGCGCCGGTCTAGCGACAAGACGGTACCGGTCGGATACTGGCTCGACGGTGAAGTGAAAATCAGGCGCGGCGGATGCAACCAGTCTTCCGGCTGCGGCGCCAGGCCTTTTTCGTCGAGCGGGACGGGCAGTACGTCGAGGCCGGCGGCGCGCAGGACATTGCGTGCGCCCCAATAGCCCGGCTCCTCTATCCAGGCCCGATCGCCGTGATCGGCGAGCATGCGCGCGCACAGATCGAGGCCCTGATGCGAGCCGTTGATCACGACGATCTGTCGCGGATCGACGAGCATCATGCGTGTCACGCGCAGGTAGTTGGCCAGGGCCACCTTGAGCGGGCCGTAGCCCAGATGCGTGTAATGGAGTAGCGGCGACTGGCCCGGATCGAGGTACTTGCCGACCAGCCGGCGCCAGATGGAAAACGGGAAAAGATCGACATCCGGAACGCCGGGCATGAAGGCGCCACGCTGTATGGCGCTGCTCGCGGCATTGTTGGCCACCACGCCGCCGCGTTTGGAGAGACCTTCGCGCCGCGTTCCGATCAGCCGCTTTGGCCGCGCCGGTTTGCTCGCGGCGGCAACGACATTCGAAACATAGGTACCATCGCCGACCCGCCCGACCAGGTAGCCCTCGACAAGCAGTTGCTCATAGGCGCGAACGACGGTATTGCGACCCATATGGAGTTCTTCGGCAAGACGGCGCGTCGGCGGCAAGCGGGTTTCCTCGGGCAGGGCCCGATCGAGTATGGCCAGACGCAGCGCCATGTACAGCCCGATGCGCAGCTTGGCGGAGGGGGCCTGGCGATCAAGGTATTGCTCGAGTACTTCGACAATCAGGCGCGATTCCATCGGCATGCTTTCAAGAATTGGTTCCAGAAACTTATCGAAAATTGGTTCTCTTTTTGTCCAATAGTACCCGCTATGCTCGCTTCACGCTCAAGGAGAGTCATGCGCCGTCGCGATTTCCCTGAACGCAAACCAAGCCCGCCTTGTACCCAGGCGGGCAGCGAGGAGACAGTCCGTGAGCAGCAGCGACAGCCCGACGAACGAGACGCCCCATGTCACTTTTCGCAAGGTGCAGAAAACCTACGACGGCGAAAACCTGATCGTTAGCGATCTCAACCTCGACATCCGTCGCGGCGAATTCCTGACCCTGCTCGGCCCCTCCGGTTCGGGCAAGACGACTTGCCTGATGATGCTCGCCGGATTTGAAACGCCCACCGGCGGAGAGATCATGCTCGGTGGCGAAGTCATCAACCGCGTCCCGCCGCACAAACGCAATATCGGCATGGTGTTTCAGAACTACGCGCTGTTCCCGCATATGAGCGTACGCGAGAACCTGCGCTTCCCGCTGTCGGTGCGCAAGTTGTCCATTGCCGAAATCGACAGCAAGGTCGCGCGGGCGATGGACATGGTGCAGCTTGGTGCGTATGGAGATCGCTATCCGCAGCAACTTTCGGGCGGTCAGCAGCAGCGCATCGCCCTGGCCAGAGCGCTGGTTTTCGACCCGCAACTGGTCTTGATGGACGAGCCGCTGGGCGCGCTCGACAAGCAGCTGCGCGAACACATGCAGCTCGAAATCAAGCACATTCAGCAGGAACTCGGCATCACCGTGGTCTTTGTGACGCACGATCAGAGCGAGGCGCTGACCATGTCCGACCGCATCGCCGTTTTCGACCGCGGCGTCATCCAGCAGATCGCCGACCCGGCGACGCTCTACGAAAAACCGGCCAACAATTTCGTCGCCAACTTCATCGGCGAAAACAATGTGCTTGAAGGTATGGTCGAGTCAGTGGACGGCGACTATTGCCAGGTTCGCCTCGACAACGGAGCACGCCTGTTGGCCAGCGTCGGCAATCCGGTGCACGCCGGAGCGCGTACCGTCCTCTCGGTGCGCCCGGAGAGCGTTCAGCTCAATATTCAGTCCCTGGGCTGCGTCAATCGCCTTGGCGGCTACGTAAAGGAGATCATCTATCTCGGCGATCATCTGCGCGTTCGCGTCGAACTGTCGGGACGCAAAGAAATCATCGTCAAGGCGCCCGCCGCCCAGCACAAACATCGATTCGACACTGGCGATGCCATCCATGTCGGAATCATTCCCGAGCAATTGCGTGCGCTCAATCCCGTTATCGGCGCATGAACTGCAACAGCCTTGTCTTTTCACAGCCAGCACTATTTTCTTGAACCAGGAGAGTGATATGTCCAGCCTCAATTTGAAAGTTAGCCCGATCGCCGCCGCGTGTGCCGCCCTCTGCTTGCTGGCCGGCAGCGCCAATGCCGATGTCACCGTTATCTCATTCGGCGGCAGCAACCAGAAAGCCCAGGTCAAGGCCTTCTACGAGCCCTATACGAAATCCACCGGCGGCAAGATCATCCAGGGGGAATACAACGGCGAACAGGCCAAGATCAAGGCCATGGTCGAAGCCAAGAATGTTTCGTGGGACGTCGTCGAAGTCGAATCCCCCGAACTCGCACGCGGCTGTGAGGAAGGGCTGTACGAAAAGCTCGACATGGGCAAGATCGGTCCCAAGGCCGATTTCGTTCCGGCCTCGCTCTCCGAATGCGGCATCGGCATCTTCGTCTGGTCGACCGTGCTCGCCTACAACGGCGATGCGCTCAAGACCGCGCCGACCTCGTGGGCCGATTTCTGGGATACCAAGAAATTCCCCGGCAAGCGCGGCATGCGCAAGGGCGCGAAGTTCACCCTGGAATTCGCCTTGCTCGCCGACGGCGTCAAACCTGCCGATGTCTACACGCTGCTCGGTACCAAGGCCGGCGTTGAACGCGCCTTCAAGAAACTCGATCAGCTCAAGGCCAATATCCAGTGGTGGGAAGCGGGCGCGCAGCCGCCGCAACTGCTCGCTGCCGGCGACGTGATCATGACGACCGCGTACAACGGGCGCATCGCGACGGCGCAGAAAGAAGGCAAGAATCTCAAGATGGTGTGGACCAACAACATCTACGACTTCGACTCCTGGGGCATCCCGGTCGGCACGCCGAACAAGGCCGAAGCCTACAAGTTCATCGCCTTCGCCAGCAAGCCCGAGAACCAGGCGGTCTTTGCCGGCGAGATCCCTTACGGTCCGACCAACATCAAGGGAACGCCGCTGGTTAGCAAGGCCATCGTCCCCGAACTGCCGACCGCACCGCAGAACATGAAGGGCGCGCTGGCCAGCAACACACCTTTCTGGGTCGAGCATGGCGAGGATCTCGAGCAGCGTTTCAATGCCTGGGCAGCGAAATAGCAGCCTACCGCTCCTCCCCTGAAAAGGGGAGGTCGGCTGGGATTAGCAAGGCAAGCAGCAGCAGGAAAATGCACGCAAGGGAAACGGCATGATGAATCCTTCAACAGCGATGGCCAAGGCGAAGAGCAGCACGAATGCAGGCTCGCTGAAAGGTCAATTGCGCCGCGCCGAACGGATGAAGAGGCTCAAGTACGGCGCCTTGATCCTGCCGCTCGTCGTTTTCCTGCTCCTGACTTTCGTCTGGCCAATCGCTGCCCTGCTCGAGCGCAGTATCGAGAATCCGGAAATCGTCGATGCTTTCCCGGCCACCAGCGCGCTCCTGCGCAGCTGGGACGGCCGGTCCTTGCCGGATGACAGCGTGTTCGCGGCTTTCGCCGACGAGGCCGGCAGGATCAAGGGTACGCCGCTGTTTGCCAGTGCGGCCAAGCGTCTGAACATGGAGCTGCCTGGCTTTCGGACGCTGATGATGCGCACCGCACGCGCCCTGCCGGTCGAGGCCGGCACGAGCGCCCGGACGGCACTCGTCGCCGCCGATGAGCGCTGGGACGAGCCGTCGACCTGGCAATATCTGGCACGTAACGCATCACGTTACACGGCCCGTTACCTGCTGGCATCGGTCGACCGCAAGTACGATGATCGCGGCGAAATCGTGCGCGCTGGCGACGACGAAGCGATCTACGTCGCGGTCTTCAGACGCACCTTCGGCATGTCGGCGATAGTCACCGTTTGCTGCCTGCTGCTCGGCTTCCCGCTGGCTTATCTGATGGCCACGCAGCCGACGAAGATTGCCAACGTCCTGCTGATCTTCGTCCTGCTGCCGTTCTGGACCTCGATCCTGGTGCGCGTTGCGGCCTGGATCGTTCTCTTGCAGAGCGAAGGGCTGGTAAATCAGGCGCTGATGCACCTCGGCATCACCGCGCATCCGCTGCAACTCGTCTTCAACAGCACCGGCGTCTATATCGCGATGGTGCACATCCTACTGCCCTTCATGATTCTGCCACTCTACAGCGTCATGAAGGGAATTTCGCCGACCTATATGCGCGCCGCGCTGTCGCTCGGCTGCCCACCCTTCCGCAGCTTCTGGAGAGTGTATTTCCCGCAGGCGTTGCCAGGCGTCGGCGCTGGCTGCCTGCTGGTCTTCATCCTGTGCATGGGCTACTACATCACGCCGGCTCTGCTCGGTGGCCCGAAGGAGCAGATGGCGAGCTATTTCGTCGCCTTCTATACCAATCAGACGATCAACTGGGGAATGGCCGCGGCGCTCTCGGCCATCCTCTTCGTCGCCACGCTGCTGTTGTACATGATCTATTCGCGCCTGGTCGGCCACCAGGACCTGGCCGCGACGGCGCGCTGAACGGAGACCAGACATGCTCACCTCCTATGCCTCGCCGCTCGAGCGCGTCTGGTACTACGCCCTGCGCGTGATCTGCGGCCTCGTCCTCGTCTTCCTGATGCTTCCCCTCCTGGTCATCGCGCCGCTGTCGTTCAACTCGGATTCCTTCCTGCTCTATCCGATGTCCGGATTCTCGCTGCGCTGGTACGAAGATTTCCTGTTCTCGCCGGAGTGGCGGCTGGCCTTGATGAACAGTTGCATCGTCTCGCCCTGCGCAACGCTGCTGGCGATGCTGCTCGGCACGCCGGCCGCGATCGGATTGACGCGCCTGGATTTTCCGGGCAAGGCCTTGCTGACGGCGATCCTGATCTCGCCGATGGTCGTGCCGGTGGTCATCGTCGGGGTCGCTACCTATCTCGTCTTCGCGCCAATCGGACTGACCGGCAGCTACGTCGGATTGATCCTGGTACATGCTGCGCTCGGCGTTCCATTCGTCGTGACCACGGTCGCCGCGACGCTGCAGGGATTCGATTTCAACCTCGTACGCGCTGCCGCGAGTCTCGGCGCCAATCCGCTCACCACCTTCCGGTGTGTCACCCTGCCGCTGGTCGCTCCCGGCGTGATCTCGGGCGGCCTGTTCGCCTTCGCCACATCTTTCGATGAAGTCGTCGTCACGCTCTTTCTCGCAGGCCCCGAGCAGACCACCCTGCCGCGCCAGATGTTCGCCGGCATCCGCGAGAACATCAGTCCGACGATCGCGGCGGTGGCGACGATCCTCACCGTGCTGTCGACACTCATGTTGATCACCCTCGAATACCTGCGCCGACGTGGCGAACGGCTGCGCGGCGAAACAAGGCTCGCCGCCAACTGACGCAATGCCTATTTCAAAACGAAGAACATCCCCCATGATCAAGCTCAAAGACTCGACGCTTTTCCGTCAGCGCTGCTACATCGACGGCGCATGGCAGGACGCCGATCAGCGTGAATCGATTGTGGTCGGCAACCCCGCGACCGGCGAAGCGCTGGGCACGGTGCCGAAGATGGGCGGCGGCGAAACGCGGCGCGCCATCGCCGCGGCCAACGCGGCATGGCCCGGCTGGCGCGCATTGACCGCCGCCGAGCGCGGGAAGAAACTGCGCCGCTGGCATGAGCTGATGCTCGCCAACCAGGATGACCTGGCGCTGATCATGACCAGCGAACAGGGCAAGCCGCTCGCCGAATCGGCCGGCGAAATCGCCTACGCCGCCGATTATCTCGAATGGTTCGCCGAAGAAGGCCGCCGCGCTTACGGCGAGATCATTCCACCCAATGCCGCCGATCGTCGCATCCTGGCGACGCGCGAGCCGGTCGGCGTTTGCGCCGCAATTACCCCGTGGAATTTCCCGGCGGCGATGATTACGCGCAAGGCCGGCGCGGCGCTCGCCGCCGGCTGCACACTGGTCGCCAAGCCGGCCAGCCAGACCCCCTTCTCGGCGCTGGCGCTCGCCGAACTCGGCGAACGCGCGGGAATTCCCGCGGGCGTATTCAATGTCGTCACCGGTTCGGCCAAGTTCATCGGCGCGGAGATCTGCGCCAATTCGACCGTGCGCAAGCTCTCGTTTACAGGCTCGACCGAAGTCGGCGCGCAGCTTATCGCCCAGTGCGCGACTACGTTAAAGAAGCTGTCGATGGAACTCGGCGGCAACGCGCCCTTCATCGTCTTCGACGATGCCGATCTCGACGCTGCCGTGGTCGGCGCAATCGCCAGCAAATACCGCAACACGGGCCAGACTTGTGTGTGCGCCAACCGCTTGCTGGTCCAGAACAGTGTTTATGACGCCTTCGTCGAAAAACTGGCCCGCGCGGTAGGCCAACTGAAGGTCGGCAATGGCGTAGACCCCGGTGTCACCCAAGGGCCGCTGATCGATCAGGCGGCGCTGGCCAAGGTCGAGGAACTCATCGCCGACGCGATCGGCAAAGGCGCCCGCCTCGTCTGCGGCGGCCAGCCACATGCGCTGGGCCGCACCTTCTTCGAACCGACGATTCTCGCCGATGCCACGACCGAGATGCGCCTCGCGCGCGAAGAGATTTTCGGGCCGGTGGCCCCGCTCTTCCGTTTCAAGGACGAGGCCGATGCGATTCGCCTCGCCAACGACACCGAGTTCGGCCTCGCTTCATATTTCTATGCGCGCGACGTCGGGCGCATTTTCCGTGTTGCCGAAGCGCTCGAATACGGCATGGTCGGCGTCAACACCGGCATTATTTCGACCGCGATCGCCCCGTTCGGCGGCGTCAAATCGTCGGGGCTGGGCCGCGAAGGTTCGCGCCACGGCCTCGACGATTACCTCGAGATCAAATACGTCTGTCTGGCCGGAATCTGAATAAAACCTATCGTCAAACAGGAGAGCAGCAAAATGAATTCAATGACCGATCTCAAACCGCAAACCAACGCCGCCCTGATGGCGCGCCGCGCCGCAGCGCTGCCGCGCGGCGTCTCGCAGGCCCACGGCGTCTTTGTCGAGCGCGCTGCGAACGCCGAGATATGGGACGTCGAAGGCCGCCGCTGGATCGACTTCTGCGCTGGCATCGCGGTGGTCAACACTGGTCACTGCAATCCGAGTGTAATGGCCGCCGCCCGCCTGCAACTGGAAAAGTTTACGCATACCTGCTTTCAGGTCGTCGCCTACGAGTCCTACGTTGAGCTGGCCGAGCGCTTGAACGCGCTGGCCCCCGGAGCGACGGCGAAGAAGACCTTCTTCATGAACACCGGCGCCGAGGCCATCGAGAACGCGGTCAAGATCGCGCGTGCCGCGACCGGGCGATCGGGCATCATCGCCTTCAACGGCGCCTTTCATGGCCGGACCATGTTCTCGCTGGCGCTAACCGGCAAAGTCGATCCCTACAAGACGGGGTTCGGCCCGTTTCCGTCCGAAGTCTTCCACGCATCGTACCCGAACGCCTTGCACGGCATCTCGGTCGAAGACGCCATGGCCGGCATCGAGTTGATCTTCAAGAACGACATCGAAGCGGCGCGCGTGGCGGCGATTTTCGTCGAACCGGTGCAAGGCGAGGGCGGTTACCTGCCGGCACCGCCGGAATTCCTGCGGCGCTTGCGCATGCTCTGCGACAAACACGGCATCATGCTCGTCGTCGACGAAATCCAGACCGGTGCCGGCCGCTGCGGCAAGATGTTCGCAGTCGAGCATTCCGGCATCGAACCGGACATCATTACGATGGCCAAGGGTCTTGGCGGTGGACTGACTATTTCGGCAATCATCGGCAAAGCCGACGTCATGGATGCGGCCGTACCCGGCGGTCTCGGCTCGACCTACGCCGGCCACCCGATCGCCGTGGCCGGGGCGCTGGCGGTGCTCGACGTTATCGCCGAAGAGCAGTTGTGCGCGCGTGCCATGGTGCTCGGCGAAAAGACGCGGGCGCGCCTCAATTCGCTCAAGCCCCGTTTTACCTGCATCGCCGAAGTGCGCGGCCTTGGCGCAATGAGCGCCGTCGAATTCTGCCACGCTGGCGATCCGCACCGGCCGGCTCCCGAGATCGCCAGCGATCTCAAGGCGGAGGCGGCCAAGCGGGGACTGCTGATACTCAACTGCGGCTCTTACGGCAATGTTCTGCGGCTGATGTTGCCCCTGACCATTTCCGATGCCGTTCTGGACGAGGGGATGACGATTCTCGAGGCAGCGCTCGCGGCCGCGGTTTCGCGCTAGGCGCGGCTCACGACCGCATAGCTGGGAGACACAAGGCCCGTGGGGCATCTACCCAGGCCGTAGGTCGAGTGGGGAATTGCCGCGGGGGTTGCAGAGGGCTCGCGTCTTTTACCCACTATTGCCATACTATGGCATTTCTCGGACCTGACCACTGCGACCCCTTGTGGCGAATAGCAAAAGAATAAGCGAAAAGATCGATCTCTACGAAAGGCTGATGCGGCTCGACAAGCCGATCGGCATTCTGCTGCTGCTTTGGCCGACGCTCTGGGCGCTGTGGTTTTCCGCGTACGGAACGCCGGACTGGCGCGTGGTGTGGATTTTCGTTCTCGGCACGGTGCTGATGCGCTCGGCCGGCTGCGTGATGAACGACATCGCCGACCGCGACTTCGATTCGCAGGTGGCGCGCACCCGCGCGCGGCCGCTGGCCACCGGCGAAGCGACGATCAAGGAAGCGCTGATTCTGGCAGCCGCGCTGGTGCTCTTCGCCTTCGTCCTGATTCTGCCGTTTCGCAGCTGGCACCTGATCGGCTGGTCGGTCGTCGCCCTGTTCCTCGCTGCGACCTATCCGCTGACCAAGCGCTTCTTCGCCGTGCCGCAGGCCTATCTCGGCATCGCGTTCGGCTTCGGCATTCCGATGGCCTACGTCGCGCAGCTCGACATGATTCCGCGCGTCGGCTGGCTCTTGCTGCTCGCCAACATTTTCTGGGCGATGGCCTACGACACCGAATATGCGATGGTCGATCGCGCTGACGATCTCAAGATCGGCATCAAGACTTCGGCGATCACCTTCGGCCGCTTCGAGGTCGCCGTGGTGATGCTCTGCTATGCCGTAACGCTGGCGCTGATTGCCTGGGTCGGCCATCTGCTCCAGCGCGGCGGGGTGTTCTACGCCGGCCTCGCCGCCGCGGCGGCGGTCGCCATCTATCACTACACGCTGATCCGCCAGCGCGAACCGGCGCGCTGTTTCAAGGCCTTCCTGCATAACAACTGGTTCGGCGCCGCGGTCTTCGCCGGCATCGTGCTCGATTACCTGCATCAAAATTGAAAAGTACTCAACGATGAACTACCACGACCTGCGCGATTTCATCGCACAACTCGAAAGCATGGGCGAACTCAAGCGCATTGCCGTCGAAATCGACACGCGCTTCGAGATGACCGAGATCTGCGATCGCGTCCTGCGCGCCGGCGGCCCGGCGATCCTGTTCGAGCATCCGAAGGGCGCGGTTGGTCCACACTCGATGCCGGTGCTCGGCAACCTCTTCGGTACGCCGCGCCGCGTTGCGCTCGGCATGGGGCAGGAATCGGTCAGCGCGCTGCGCGAAGTCGGCAAGCTGCTCGCCTACCTCAAGGAGCCCGAGCCGCCCAGGGGCCTGAAGGACGCCTGGGACAAGCTGCCGATCCTGAAGCAGGTACTCAACATGGCGCCGAAAATCGTGACGTCGGCGCCGTGCCAGGAAATCGTTTGGGAAGGCCAGGATGTTGATCTGTCGCGCCTGCCGATCCAGCACTGCTGGCCGGGCGATGTCGCGCCGCTGATCACCTGGGGGCTGACCGTGACGCGCGGGCCGCACAAGGCGCGGCAGAACCTCGGCATTTACCGGCAGCAGGTCATCGCGCCGAACAAGGTGATCATGCGCTGGCTGGCGCAGCGCGGCGGCGCGCTCGATTTCCGCGATCACTGCCTGCAAAATCCGGGGCAGCTATTCCCTGTCGCCGTCGCGCTCGGCGCCGACCCGGCGACCATCCTGGCGGCGGTGACGCCGGTGCCCGACAGCCTCTCCGAATACCAGTTCGCGGGCCTCTTGCGCGGTGGCAAGAGCGAAGTTGTCAAGTGCATCGGCTCCGACTTGCAGGTGCCCGCTTCGGCCGAGATCGTTCTCGAAGGTTTCATCGACCCGGCCGAAACCGCCATCGAAGGTCCGTTCGGCGATCACACCGGCTATTACAACGAGCAGGCGCAATTCCCGGTGTTTACCATCGAGCGCATCACGATGCGCAAGAATCCGATCTACCACAGCACTTACACCGGCAAGCCACCGGACGAGCCGGCGATGCTCGGCGTCGCGCTGAACGAAGTCTTCGTGCCGCTGCTGCAAAAGCAGTTCCCCGAGATCGTCGATTTTTACCTGCCGCCCGAAGGCTGTTCGTATCGCCTGGCGACGGTGAGCATTCGCAAGCAGTATCCCGGCCACGCCAAGCGCGTGATGTTCGGCATCTGGAGCTTCCTGCGCCAGTTCATGTACACCAAGTTCATCATCGTCGTCGATGACGACGTCGATATCCGCGACTGGAAGGAAGTCATCTGGGCGATGACCACCCGCGTCGATGCGGCGCGCGATACGCTGATCGCCGAGAACACGCCGATCGACTACCTCGATTTCGCGAGCCCGGTCAGCGGCCTGGGCAGCAAGATGGGCATCGACGCGACCAGCAAGTGGCCGGGTGAAACCAGCCGCACCTGGGGCACGCCGATCGCCATGGATGCCGCGGTAAAAACGCGCGTCGACGCGCTGTGGAAAGACTTGGGGCTATGAGCTGTCCGGCGGCGATCCGGAAGACTCTTTGCGGGGCAAACGGGCTTCAACATACGATGGATATCAGCAACAGCCGAAGAGGGTGGCGATGACCCAGCCTCTTTCCCGGATCTGGCGGCTGACTCCCGCCGGCCTGGCCGCGCTTTACGCTGCTTTCGCAGCATTGTGGATCCTAGCGTCCGGCGCGCTGCTGACCCTCAAAATCGAGGATCCGGTTTGGCGCGAACGGGTCGAATTGGGCAAGGGTCTGTTGTTCGTCGCTGTGACCAGCGGCCTGCTCTATCTGCTGCTCAGGCATTGGCGCGAGCCTTTCCCCGCCAGTGCGCCAGCGCCGGCCGGCCACGAAACGCCACGGCGCCGGAAGCGCCGCTGGCAGGCCTTGGTCCTGATTGTCCTGATATCGCTGGTGCCGCTTGCCGGCCTGCTGGTCATCGAGGTGCACGGCCCGCAGATCGAGCGCGAAGCCTTCGCCAACCTCGAAGCCATCGCCGAGCTCAAGACCAACCAGATCGAAAACTGGCTCGACGAACGCTACGACGACGGCACAGTCATCATGTCCAGCCGCGATTTCATCCGCAAGGTGGAGATATTGCGGCGGGCCGGCGGCGGCCGGGTACGCGCCGAGCTGCGGATGCGGCTCGGCGAAACCATGGCCGCGCTTCATTATGACGATGCCATTCTGGTTGATGCGCTGGGACGGCCGCTGATCAGCCTGGGCCGACTATCGCAATTGCCGCCGCCGACCCTGGCGATGCTGCCCAAGGCGCTGGCCACCGACCGGACGCAGAAAGGGGAAATCGTCGCGGATGCGCAGGGCGAATCGCATTTCGACTTGGTCGTACCTTTGCTCAAGTTCGAGAAAGGCTGGCAACAGGCGGTGGGTGCGGTGATCCTGCGCGTTTCGCCCGAACGCTTTCTCTTTCCTTACATTCGGCATTGGCCGACGGCGAGCGCCAGCGGCGAAACGCTCCTGCTGCGCCGCGACGGCGATGCGGTCGTCTTCATCAACGCGCTGCGCCATCGACCGGACTCCGGCGTATCGCTTCGCCTGCCGATGACGCGAACGGACATGCCGGCCGTTGCCGCGGTCAACAGCGGCAAGCCGGGAACCATCGCCGGGCCCGATTACCGCGGCGTGCCCGTCCTCGCAGCTTTTCAGCCGGTGGCCGGCACCGACTGGGTGATCGTCAGTAAACTCGATCGCGACGAGGTCATGGCGCCGCTGCGCACGCTCGCGTTCTGGGTCAGCCTGATCGCCCTCTTGTCGATTGCCACGCTGAGCGCGCTGGTACTCTTGTTCTGGCGGCAAAGCGCGCGTGCCATGAAGCTCGAGATGGCGTTGCAGGCCGACAGCCTGGTGCGGCAGTTTTATGACTTGCCGTTCATCGGCATCGCCATCAGTTCACCGAAGACCAAGCACTGGCTGAGGTTCAACGACCGTCTGTGCGAAATCCTCGGCTATTCGCGCGAGGAAATGGCCACGGTCAGCTGGGTGGAGATGACCCACCCGGACGACCGGGCGGCGAATATCGCCGAGTTCGACCGCGTCATGCGCGGCGAGTCGGAGGGCTATGTGCTCGACAAGCGGTTCATCCGCAAGGACGGCTCGACGGTATACGCGACGATCGACGTCAAATGTTTGCGCGCTGCCGATGGCAGCGTCCAGTACATGTTCGCCACGACGCAGGATGTCAGCGAGCGCAAACAGGCGGAAGCGAAGATCCGGCGCTTGACCCAGATGCATGCCGCCCTGACCGACTGCAACCAGGCCATCGTACGCTGCTCGAGCGAGGCCGAGCTGTTTCCGCAGATCTGTCGCATCGCCGTGCAGATCGGCGGCATGACGCTGGCCTGGGTCGGCATCTTCGAACCGGACACGCTGCGTGTGCGACCGGTCGCCAGTTACAGGGATGTGACGAATTACCTGGGGACCTCTGAGGTGAACGCCGACGCCGAAAGCCCCTACGGGAAGGGCGCGGTCGGCAGCGCCATTCGCGCACGCCAGCCGGTCTGGATTCAGGACTACATCAACGATGCCCGCGCTCAGGTCTGGCATAACGTGGCCGAATCGCTCGGCTGGAAGGCGGTGGGCGCATTGCCCTTGATGCGGGGTGAACAGGTGTACGGGGTGCTCGTACTCAATGCCGGTGTGGTCAATGCCTTCGACGAAGAGGTCTGCACGCTGCTCGGCGAGATGGCGGCGGACATCAGCTACGCGCTCGGCGCTTTCGCTAGGGAGGCCGAGCGTCAGCAGACGGAAGTCGCGCTACGCGAGAGTGAAAGCCGTTTCCGCGATCTTTACGAAAAAGCGCCGCTGGCTTATCAGTCGCTCGATATCGAAGGAAGAATCCTCGAAGTGAACGAAGCGTGGCTGGCATTGCTCGGGCGCTCGCGTGACGAAGTCGTCGGACGCTTCCTCGGCGATTTCCTGACGGAAGCTTCGATCGCCACGCTGCAGGACGAATTCCCGCGCTTCCAGCAGCGCGGACGCGTCAATGGCGTACTTTTCCAGTTCGTGCAGAAGGACGGTTCGCTGCGCTTGCTGATGCTCAACGGGCAGATCGCTCACGATCCGGATGGCAGTTTCCTGCGAGCCCACTGCATCCTGACCGATCTTACCGAGCGCCTGCAGTCCGAAGAGAAACTCAAGCTGGCGGCCAAGGTCTTCGAGCAGAGCGCCGAAGGCATCATCATCACCGATGCGGCGCGCAACATCCTGATGGTCAATCAGGCCTTCAGCAACATCACCGGATACAGCGCGGGCGAAGCCATCAACCAGAATCCGCGCATGCTCTCCTCGGGATATCACGATGCGCATTTCTACGAGGCGATGTGGGCGACAGTGCATAGCGGCGGCCACTGGTACGGCGAAATGTGGAACCGGCGCAAGAACGGCGATATATATCCGGAGCTCGTGTCGATCAGTCAGGTGCTCGATGCGAGCGGCGCGGTGACGCACTATGTCGGAATCTTCAGCGATATTTCGGAACACAAGGCCAATGAAGAGCGCATTCAGTACCTCGCGCACTTTGACGCGCTCACCGGCCTGCCCAACCGCAGCCTGCTCGCCGACCGGGTCGGCCAGGCCCTGAGCCGGGTGGAACGAAATCGCGAAACCCTCGGGCTGGTCTTCCTCGATCTTGACCGCTTCAAAAACGTCAACGATTCGCTCGGCCATCGCATCGGCGACGAGTTGCTCATCCAGGTTGCAGAACGCCTGCGCTCGGCCTTGCGCGAAGAGGACACCGTATCGCGCCTGGGCGGTGACGAATTCATTCTGGTCTTGCCCGGCGCCAACGCCGACGGCGTCGCCCACGTCGCCGAGAAACTGCTCAAGACCGTGTCGACCCCGTACCTGATCGAACAGCACGAACTGACGATCACGCCTTCGCTGGGTATCGCCATGTATCCGGCCGATGGAGAAAGCTACGAAGAGCTGTCGATGCGCGCCGACGCGGCGATGTATCAGGCCAAGCACAGCGGGCGCAATTCCTTCCGCTTCTTCACGCGCGAAATGCAGGAACGTTCGGACCGGACGCTGCAACTGGAAAATATCTTGCGCCGCGCCGTCGAACTCGACCAGCTGCAGTTGCATTACCAGCCGCAGATTTCGCTCAGCCATGACAATATCATCGGAGCCGAAGCGTTGGTGCGCTGGTATCATCCGGATCTCGGCTGGGTCGCGCCCAGCGATTTCATCCCGGTTGCCGAGGACAGCGGCCTGATCCTGCCGATCGGGCTTTGGGTCTTGCGCACCGCGGTGCGCCAGATGAAGGCGTGGCTGGACGCCGGCGTGGCGAACATGGTGATGGCCGTCAATCTCTCGGCCGTGCAATTCCGCCAGGCCAATCTGCCCGAGCTGGTCTCGGGCGTCCTCGACGAATTCAAGTTGCCGCCGCAATGTCTCGAGCTTGAGTTGACCGAAGGGGTCGCGATGGAAAATCCGCTCGCCGCGATCGCCGTCATGGACGAATTGCACGCGCGCGGAATCCGCATGTCGATCGACGATTTCGGCACCGGTTATTCCTCGCTGTCCTACCTCAAGCGCTTCAAGGTGTACAAGCTCAAGATCGACCAGTCCTTCGTTCGCGATATCTCGAGCAATCCCGAAGACGAGGCGATCGTCGACGCGATCATCGGCCTGTCGGCGAGCCTCGGTCTGCAGACGATCGCCGAGGGCGTCGAGACGAGCGAACAGCTGGCCTTGTTGCGCCGCAAAGGCTGCGATGAAGTGCAGGGGTACTTCTTCGCCCGGCCGATGCCGGCAAGCGAGTTCGAGGCCTACGTCGCCAACTATGCTAATAGAATCGTCTCTGACAAAGCAGTGGAGGCAAGCACTTAGGCGCCGTTCAAATTCGTTCGTCATTCCGGCGAAAGCCGGAATCCAGAGAATCATGCACTGGACACCGGCGTTCGCCGGTGTGACGGCTCGATGCGTGGCGGGCCGTCACTTTTCCGCCACCCAGCGCAGCAGCTCGTCCATCGCCGGTTTGCCGAGCCGCGACTTCGGGTCGTTGATCAGGAAGACCACCACCCAGCGCTTGTCATTGCTGTCGAGCACATAGCCGGCAATCGCGCGCACGCCCTCGAGATAACCGGTTTTCAAATGGGCGCGCCCGACCGTTGCGCTCTCGCCGAGCCGCTTCTTCAGCGTGCCGTCGATTCCGGCGAGCGGCAGCGAAGACATCAATTCGGGCATCACCGGGCTTTTCCACGCGGCGAGCAGCAATTGGGCGAGGCCGTCGGCCGAGATGCGCTCGCTGCGCGACAGGCCCGAGCCGTTGTCGAGCACGAGTCCGGGCAGGTTCAATCCCTTGTCGGCGAGCCACGCCTTGACGCGCCGGCGCGCCCCCTCGGGCGTCGCCGGGCGTTCGGCGGCCAGCGTCAGGAACAACTGACGGGCCATCACGTTGTTGCTGTACTTGTTGATTTCGCGGATCACCTCGCCGAGCGCCGGCGACTCCTGCACGGCAAGCGGGCGAGCGGCGGCCGGGGTCGCTCCTTCGCGCAGCGTGCCGCTTAGCGTGCCGCCGAGTTCGCGCCAGAGGGCGCGGAAAAGCTGCTCGACCTGCACGTTGGCCGGCCATGGCGAAAGGTTCAGCGCCTTCTCGCCGCACGCCGCCGGGAAATTTCCCTGCAGTTCGATGGCGCCATCGCTCACCGCGACCTTGAGCTTCTCGCGCCAGTCGCCGCAGCTCTCGTCGCTCAGCCTCAGGTGGTTGGTGACGCGCAATCCTTCGCTGGGCGTCTCGCTGATCACGCTGACCGCGCGTTCGCCGCTTGCCGCGCGCAGCGTCAGCCGTATGCTTTTCAGATTGACCAGCAGCGCATCGGGACCGGCGTTGTAGGGGCGCAGCGGCTCGTTGTCGAATTCAGCCGGGTCGTGCGGCGGCAAAGCAAAGGCGCTGCGGTCGACGACCAGATCGCCACCGATGTCCGCGACGCCGCGTGCGCGCAGCTGGCGCAACAGCAGCCAGAACTGCTCAAGCGCCAGGCGCGGATCGCCGCTGCCGCGCAGATAAAGGTTGCCGGCAAGCTGACCATTGACCGGCGCCGCTTCGGACAGCGCCTCGGTGTTCCAGGTGTAAGCCGGGGTGAGCAGCTCGAGCGCCGCATAAGTCGTGACGAGCTTCATCACCGACGCCGGATTCATCGCCTGCTGGGCGTTGTGCCGGACCAGCGCCTGCTGCGCCTCGACGCCCTGCACGACGACGGCGACGCTGCGCAGCGGAATCCCGGCCTCCTTGAGCGCGAGGGTCACCGAAGGCGGCAACTCGGCGCCGAGGACGCCAAACGACGCCAGCAGCAGCGCCGTCAGGGCGCCCAGTAGCCAGACACTGCGCGGTCGCTGACGGGGCTCGGAAAGTGGAGGCATGGCGTGGCTGCCTTGTCGATCAAGGATAATTGGTCATCTGCCAGCGAGTATAAATGATCCTCGGCGCCGAACAGCGCTTGTATTGGCGCGGCATTTCCCAGGGACTTTACGCATTCAAGGACATTTATTCGCAGGTGGAGCCACCTTGCGCCTTGAAATTTAGCCCACTCGCCCCTATTATTAGCACTCGTCGGACATGAGTGCTAATCACTCGGTCGACGGGTGTCCTGCTCGGATGGGCAGAGTGATTAGTCAGTTAGTCGTTATTTCAGCTTAAACCCTAGGAGAAACTGCATGAAAATCCGTCCTTTACATGATCGCGTGATCGTCAAGCGCCTTGAAGAAGAACGCAAAACCGCTTCTGGCATCGTCATTCCCGATGCCGCCGCCGAGAAACCCGATCAGGGTGAAGTCCTGTCCGTAGGTCCGGGCAAACGTGATGATAATGGCAAGCACATCACGCTCGACGTGAAGGTTGGCGACCGCATCCTGTTCGGCAAGTACTCGGGCCAGACCGTCAAGGTCGATGGTCAGGAACTGCTGGTCATGCGTGAAGAAGACATCATGGGCGTCGTCGAAGCCTGAGCGCACAGCGCCAGCTAAGCCGATCCAGACTCATCCAACTACCGAATTAGGAGCAATACAATGGCAGCAAAAGACGTTAAATTTGGCGATTCCGCCCGTGCCCGCATGGTCGAAGGCGTGAACATCCTAGCCGACGCGGTCAAGATTACTCTCGGCCCCAAGGGCCGCAATGTCGTTCTCGAGCGCTCGTACGGCGCCCCGACGGTGACCAAGGACGGCGTGTCGGTCGCCAAGGAAATCGAACTCAAAGACAAGTTCATGAACATGGGCGCGCAGATGGTCAAGGAAGTCGCTTCCAAGACCTCCGACATCGCCGGCGACGGCACCACGACGGCGACCGTCCTGGCCCAGTCGATTGTCCGCGAAGGCATGAAGTATGTCGCCGCCGGCATGAACCCGATGGACCTGAAGCGCGGCATCGACAAGGCCGTTGCGGCCACCGTCGAAGAGCTGAAGAAGCTCTCCAAGCCCTGCTCGACGAACAAGGAAATCGCCCAGGTCGGTTCGATCTCGGCCAATGCCGACAGCTCGATCGGCGACATCATCGCCGAAGCGATGGAAAAGGTCGGCAAGGAAGGCGTCATCACCGTCGAGGACGGCAAGTCGCTCAACAACGAACTCGAAGTCGTCGAAGGCATGCAGTTCGACCGCGGTTACCTGTCCCCCTACTTCATCAACAATCCGGACAAGCAAAGCGCGATTCTGGACAACCCCTACGTGCTGATCTTCGACAAGAAGATCTCCAACATCCGCGACCTGCTGCCGGTTCTCGAGCAAGTCGCCAAGGCCGGCCGGCCGCTGCTCATCGTCGCCGAAGACGTCGATGGCGAAGCGCTGGCAACGCTGGTGGTCAACAACATCCGCGGCATCCTCAAGACCTGCGCCGTCAAGGCCCCGGGCTTTGGCGACCGGCGCAAGGCCATGCTCGAAGACATCGCCGTGCTCACCGGCGGCCAGGTCATCGCCGACGAAGTCGGCCTGACCCTCGAGAAGGCCACGCTGGCCGAACTCGGCCAAGCCAAGCGCATCGAAGTCGGCAAGGAAAACACCACGATCATCGACGGCGCCGGCGATGCCGCTGCCATCGAAGGCCGCGTCAAAATGATCCGCGCCCAGATCGAAACATCGACCAGCGACTACGACAGCGAGAAGCTGCAGGAACGCGTGGCCAAGCTGGCCGGCGGCGTTGCGCTGATCAAGGTCGGCGCCGCGACCGAAGTCGAAATGAAAGAGAAGAAGGCCCGCGTCGAAGACGCGCTGCACGCCACGCGTGCCGCCGTTGAAGAAGGCATCGTCCCCGGCGGCGGTGTTGCGCTGCTGCGCGCCCGCCTGGCGCTCGCTTCGCTCAAGGGCGACAACCCCGACCAGGACGCCGGCATCAAGATCGTGCTGCGCGCCATGGAACAGCCGCTGCGCGAAATCGTCGCCAACGCTGGCGAAGAGCCTTCCGTCGTCGTCAATGCCGTGGTTAACGGCAAGGGCAACTACGGCTACAACGCCGCCACCAGCGAGTACGGCGACATGGT
>CAISOB010000111.1 GCA_903886975.1 uncultured beta proteobacterium | reverse complement strand
TCGTCTCGATCATGTGCACCGGGATGCGGATGGTGCGCGCCTGGTCGGCGATCGAGCGTGTGATCGCCTGGCGGATCCACCACGTGGCGTAGGTCGAGAATTTGTAGCCGCGCCGGTATTCGAACTTGTCGACGGCCTTCATCAGGCCGATGTTGCCTTCCTGGATCAGGTCGAGGAACTGCAGGCCGCGATTGGTGTATTTCTTGGCGATCGAGATGACGAGGCGCAGGTTGGCTTCGGTCATTTCGCGCTTGGCGCGGCGGGCTTTCGCTTCGCCGGTCGACATCTGCTTGTTGATGTCCTTCAATTCCTTGAGCGGGATGCCGATGCGGTCCTGCAGGGCGAGGAGCTTTTTCTGCTCTTCCTTGACGTTCGGGGCGTTGCGCGTGAGGATCGGGCCGTAAGGCTTACTGCTCGCCGCGGCGAGTTCGCCGTCGACCCAGTCGAGGTTGAGCTCGTTGCCCGGGAAGACCTTGATGAAATAGGGACGCGGCATGCGCACGGTCTCGACGCAGATGCGCTGGATCTTGCGCTCGCAGGCGCGCACTTCCTCGACCATGCCGCGCACGGAATCGCACAGGCGCTCGATGGTCTTGGAGGTGAAGCGGATGCCCATCATCTCTTCCGAGATCTTCTGCTGGAGCTTCAGATACGTTTTGTCCTGCGAGCCCTTCCTGACCAGCGCGTTGTGCGCCTTGCCGTAGAGCACGCGCAGGTCGGCGAGGCGCGCGAGGCCTTCTTCCTTGAGCTTCAGGAGCGATGCGGCGGCAGCGGCGCCTTCGGCGGCTTCGGCGTCTTCCTCGTCGCCCTCGACTTCGGCTTCTTCGTCCTCGGCGAGGTCTTCGATGACTTCGTCGGCGTTCGGGTCGATCAGGCCATCGATCAGCTCGTCGATGCGCATTTCGTCGCAGGCGATCCTGTCGGCGCAGTCGATGATTTCGGCGATCGTCGACGGGCAGGCGGAGATCGCCTGGATCATGTGCTTGAGGCCGTCTTCGATGCGTTTGGCGATTTCGATTTCGCCTTCGCGCGTGAGCAGTTCGACCGAGCCCATTTCGCGCATGTACATGCGCACCGGGTCGGTGGTGCGGCCGAATTCGGAGTCGACGGTGGACAGCGCCTGCTCGGCCTGTTCCTCGACGTCGGCGTCGTCGGCGGGCACCGGCGGCGCGGTGTCGGACATCAGCAGCGTCTCGGCATCCGGGGCGTCGTCATAGACCTGGATACCCATGTCGTTGAAGGTGCTGATGATGCTTTCGATCTGCTCGGCATCGACGACATCGTCGGGCAGATGGTCGTTGACTTCGGCGTAGGTCAGGAAACCGCGTTCCTTGCCGAGCTTGATCAACGTCTTCAGACGCGTCTTGCGCGTCTCGTCATCAACCGGCGAAGGCTGACTGCCTAATTGTGCCAACAGTTCGGCGGCTTTCGCTTTTGCCGATTTGGTGCTTGCTGCCTTTTCCCTTGCCATGACCACTTCCCGGTTAGCGCTACACTGGAAAAACCCTGTATTT
Source organism: uncultured beta proteobacterium (assembly GCA_903886975.1). GTDB lineage: Bacteria > Pseudomonadota > Gammaproteobacteria > Burkholderiales > Rhodocyclaceae > Propionivibrio. Next base: position 4,257 of record CAISOB010000111.1, on the reverse strand, counting down.
TACCACAAAAACCCTCAATCCGGCCGTCCGCGGGCATTCAAAGCCTGCAAATAAGCCTGCTTTTCTTCGCCGGAGAGCCCGGCCACGCCGAGCTTGTAGACCTTCTCCTGCAGTACGGCAAAAGCCCGTTTGTTCTCGCCTTCGACGAGACGCTGCACGGCCCCCTCAAATTCACTGTCGATATCCTCTTCGGCAAAGGGCTGCTGCATAAGTTCGGCCGCCGCTTCGCGCAAAATCCCCTCATCCTCGCTGCCGCGCAGCCGTTCGAGCAAGGCTGCATAACCCGGCGTCGGACCGCCGGTGGCCATTATCGTTTCGCACAAATGCCTTGCCGCCCGCGCTTCGGCCGAATTGGCCGGCAGCGCCGCGAGCGGCACCTGCCCGGCCAGCTCCGGCTTTTGCAGGAGCAGGCGCAGCAGCGGCCGCAGCAGCGACGGCGCCTGCCGGGGCGCCCGCGCAGGCGCGGGCCTGACCACCGGCCGCAGGTCGCACAGACGCTCCACCTCGGCTTGCGAAAAACCGCTCGCTTCGGCAAGCCGCTTGACCAACTGTAGACGCAATAATGGCGTTTGCAAGCGGCCAAGCAGCGGTTTGGCCTCGGCGACCAGCCTGGCGCGCCCTTCGGCGCTGGTCATGTCGCAGTGCGAGGCGAGCTCGCGCAGCAGGAATTCGGAGAGCGGCGTGGCCTGGGCGATCATCCGCTCGAAGGCCTCGGTACCTTCGCGGCGGACGTAGCTGTCGGGGTCGTCGGCCTCGGGGAGAAAGACGAAGCCGATGCTCTTCTGCTCGGGCAGGGCTTCGAGGCTGTTTTCGAGCGCCCGCCAGGCGGCCTTGCGGCCGGCGCTGTCGCCGTCGAAGCAATAGACGATGCGATCGACCTGGCGCAGGAGCTTCTGCACGTGCGTCGCCGTTGTCGCCGTGCCGAGCGTCGCGACGGCATTGCCGACGCCGTGCTGGGCCAGCGCGACGACGTCCATATAACCTTCGACGACGACCGCCGCGTCCTTGTCGCGCAGCGCGGCGCGCGCCTGCGGCAGGCCGAAGAGCTCGCGGCCTTTCTCGAAGAGCGGGGTCTCGGGCGAATTGAGGTACTTCGGTTCGCCGGCGCCGAGCACGCGGCCGCCGAAGGCGATCACTTCGCCCTTCTGGTTCATGATCGGGAACATCACGCGGTCGCGGAAACGGTCGTACAAACGGCCCTGCTCGTTCTTGATCACCAGGCCGGCGACCTGCAGCTCGCTGATCGTGTAATCGTCGAAAGCGGCGCCGAGATTCTGCCAGCCGTCGGGCGCGTAGCCGATGCCGAACTTCTGCGCGATTTCCCCGGAGACGCCGCGTTCCTTGAGGTAGGTGATGGCTTTCTCGGAGCGCTTCAACTGCTCGTAGTAGTACTTGGCGGCGCGCGCCATGAGGTCGGTGAGCGCCGCGGTCTTCGGGCCGTCGTGCGCCCGGCGGCCTTCGTCTTCGGGGACTTGCAGGCCGGCGCGGTGGGCCAGCTCCTTGATCGCGTCGATGAAGCCGAGGCCCGAATACTCCATCAGGAAACCGATCGCCGTGCCGTGCGCGCCGCAGCCGAAGCAGTGGTAGAACTGCTTGGTCGGGCTGACCGTGAAGGAGGGCGATTTTTCGTTGTGGAAAGGGCAGCAGGCGGCGAAGTTGGCGCCGGCTTTTTTGAGCGGGACGTAGCCGTCGATCAGATCGACGACGTCTACGCGGTTCAGCAGTTCCTGAATGAATGATTCGGGAATCATGCGATTGCCCTCTTGTTGTTCCCGCTGATTAACTCGTCGTCACACCGGCGAAAGCCGGTGTCCAGTTCGTCGCCCTTGCTGGCTGTGCATTCCCGTTGGTCAGATTCCGGCTTTCGCCGGAATGACGAATTTGCACCTTATCAGCCCTCCCCCACGCCCGCCCGAAGGCGGACGAATCAGCCACCCGTTAGACGGGTCTTGACCAGCTTGGAAACTTCGCTCATGTCGGCGCGCCCGGCGAGCTTCGGCTTGAGCACGGCCATCACCTTGCCCATGTCGGCCGAGCCGGCGGCGCCCGATTCGGCGATCGCGGCGAGCACCGCAGCGGCGATTTCGTCGGCCGACGGGCCGGCCGGCATATAGGTGCTGAGGACCTGCACCTCGAACTGTTCGGCGTCGACGAGATCCTGGCGGCCGCCGGCGGCGTACTGCGTGATCGAGTCGCGGCGCTGTTTGAGCATCTTGTCGATGACCGCGAGGATGGCCGGATCGTCGAGCACGATGCGCTCGTCGACCTCGCGCTGCTTGATCGCCGCGAGCAGCAGGCGGATCGCGCCGAGCCGGGCCGTCTCGCGCGCCTTCATGGCGACCTTCATGTCCTCGGTGATGCGCTCTTTCAGGGTCATCGCGAGCTTCCTTGTCGATTGACGCGCCGCCGACGCGCGAGGGCGGGCGGCCACAATTATAAGAATGCAAACTCCAGAAACGCGAAAAGCCGCCTATCGACGGACAGGCGGCTGATCAGCGATCTGCGATCCGGTGTTAGAAAAGCTTGGGCGGCAGGGTCTGGCTGCGCATGCGCTTGTGATGGCGCTTGACCGCGGCGGCCAGCTTGCGCTTGCGTTCAGCCGTGGGCTTCTCGTAGAACTCGCGAGCACGCAGCTCGATCAGCAATCCGGTCTTTTCGACGGTGCGCTTGAATCGGCGAATCGCGACTTCGAACGGCTCATTTTCCTTCAGACGAATGGCGGGCATTAACTCTATCCTGGTTTCAAAAGTCGACAGACTACAACTGAGCCGAGCATTATAAACAAACCTCGGGGTAAATTCCAAGCCCTTTGTTCTTAGGGGCGGGAAATCGACTCAAGCCCTCATAAATTTCCCTTTGCACGTCATTCCGGCGAAAGCCGGAATCCAGTTAGTGCCCTACGAGCCTGGATCCCGGCTTTCGCCGGGATGACGATGTCGGGCCTGGGGTTCATCGAGTCGGCGTCGCTCAGGGTAGAATGCCGGCCATGCTGATTCTCGGAATTGAATCCTCGTGCGATGAGACGGGGATCGCGCTTTATAGCACGGACCCAGGCGGCGGGCTGCTCGCGCACGCGCTGCACTCGCAGATCCTGATGCACCAGGAATACGGCGGCGTGGTTCCGGAACTCGCTTCGCGGGACCATATCCGGCGCGTCGTTCCCTTACTGCGCAAGGTTCTCACCGATAGCGGGCGCTCGCTCAAGGAGCTCGACGCGATCGCCTATACGCAGGGACCGGGGCTCGCCGGCGCATTGCTCGTCGGCGCCGCGTTTGCCGAAGGTCTGGCCGTCGCGCTCGGCGTGCCGACCATCCCGGTGCATCATCTTGAAGGCCATTTGCTCTCGCCGCTGCTCTCCGACCCGCCGCCGCAATTCCCCTTCATCGCCTTGCTGGTCTCGGGCGGACACAGCCAGCTGATGCGCGTCGCCGGCGTCGGCGACTACCAGCTGCTCGGCGAAACGCTCGACGACGCGGCCGGCGAAGCCTTCGACAAGACCGCCAAGCTGCTCGGCCTGCCTTACCCCGGCGGCGCGGCGCTCGCCGAAATGGCGGAGCGCGGCACGCCAGGCGCGGTAAAACTGCCGCGCCCGATGCTCAATTCGGGCGACCTCGATTTCAGCTTCAGCGGACTCAAAACGGCTGTAATGCTCAAGGTGCGCGAGATCGGCTCGCCCGACGCGCAGCAAAGCGCCGACATCGCCCGTGGTTTCGAGGACGCGATCGTCGACGTTCTGGTCAAGAAGGCGATGCGCGCGGTGAAAGATAGCGGGCTCAGGCAACTCGTTGTTGCCGGTGGCGTCGGCGCCAATCGCGAACTGCGGCGGCGGCTCGACGCCGAGGCGCACATAGCGAGGTGCTCCGTGTTTTATCCGAAACTGGAATTTTGCACCGACAACGGCGCGATGATTGCGCTCGCCGGCGCGCTGCGTTTTCAGGCCGGCGCCTCGATCAAGCCGGCCGGCGCTTTTGCCGTGCGGCCGCGCTGGCCGCTCGCCGAAGTTTGAATTCGTCACCCCGGCGAAAGCCGGGTCCAGGAACAATCGCCGACACTGGATACCGGCGTTCGCCGGTATGACGATGCTTCATATTGCATCTGCCCTAGGGTGTGTTCTCATTCAGCGGGCGGATCACGTTGTTGCCAAATGCGCCCGAGACAAGGCGCGAGCTGAAGCCAATGGTTATTCCATTGGCGAGGCGAGCAACGCCGGATCGGGCGCATTTCGCAACAACCCGGAGGGCAAGCACCGGGCCGGGC
>CAISOB010000110.1 GCA_903886975.1 uncultured beta proteobacterium | reverse complement strand
TTAACGAATACATTGCAGCCCACAACGCCAATCCTAAGCCTTTCATTTGGACGGCCAAGGCGTCGGACATCCTGGCCAAGGTCACCCGAGCGCGGGCCAAACTAAATAAGAGCACTTCTAAATGACGCACTACACTAGCATCTAATGTAGATTATCCATAAGCACGCTAACTACTAATTATTCAAGGGATTTTTTCGGCAAGGGGTGGCAATTTGCAACTCGATCTCTCGATATTCAATCCGAAAGCGCGCTCCCTGATCGGCCTCGATATCAGTTCGTCCGCAGTCAAGATGGTGGAACTGGCGAGCGATGGCAAGAATGGATACCGCGTCGAACGATATACGATAGAGGTATTGCCGCGCGACGCGGTCGCCGACGGCAATATTGTCAATCTTGAAGCGGCGGCCGAGTCGGTGCGGCGGGCCTGGAAGAAGCTCGCCACGTCGACGCGCAACGTGGCGATTGCGTTGCCGGCCTCGCACGTGATTACCAAGAAGATTATCGTCACAGCCGGCCAGCGTGAAGAGGAACTCGAGGTGCAGGTCGAGTCCGAAGCCAACCAGTACATTCCCTTCGCGCTCGAAGAAGTGAACCTCGACTTCCAGGTGATCGGCCCGGCGCCCTCGTCTGCCGACGAAATCGAAGTGCTGATCGCCGCTTCGCGCAAGGAAAAAGTCGAGGACCGCGTGGCGGTCGTCGAATCCGCCGGCTTGAAACCAGTCGTCATGGATGTCGAGTCGTACGCCGTGCTGTCGGCGTTCGAACTGATTGAAAAACAGTTCCCGGATGGCGGCAAGGGACAGATCATCGCGCTGGTCGATGTGGGCGCCCATCTGATGAATTTGACCGTGCTGCGCAACGACCAGCAACTGTACGTTCGCGAACAGGCCTTTGGCGGCAATCAGCTGACACAGGATATCGCCCGCCTTTTCGGCATGACCTTCGAAGAGGCGGAAGCGGAAAAACGGCGCAACAATCTGCCGGACAACTATGAAACCGAGCTCCTGCAGCCCTTTGTCGAGAGCTTGGCGCTGGAAGTGTCGCGCGCTTTGCAGTTCTTCTTCACGTCCACCCAGTTCACACAGGTGAACCATATCGTCCTGGCCGGCGGCTGCGCCGTGCTTCCCGGCGCAGACCAGGTCGTCGCGTCGCGAACGCAGATCAACACCATTATCGCCAACCCCTTCGTCGGCATGCTGGTAGCCGATCGGGTGCGCACCAAGAGCCTTCTGTCCGACGCGTCGTCGCTGATGGCCGCCTGTGGCCTTGCGCTACGGAGGTTCGACGCATGATACGCATCAATCTTCTACCGCACCGCGAAGCCAAACGCGCGGCCCGGCGCCAGCAATTTTATGCCCTGATCGGCATGGTCTCGGTACTCGCCGCCTTGATTGTATTTCTCGTGCAGACGGTGATCGCCGGCTACATTTCCTCGCAGGAAGCGAAAAACGATTTCCTCAAGAAAGAAATCGCCGTTCTCGATAAGCAACTCGACCAGATCAAGCGCCTCAAGGAACAGACGCAAGCCCTGCTGGTACGCAAGCAAATCATCGAGTCCCTGCAGCGCGATCGGGCCGAGGCAGTGCGGCTGCTCACCGAGATGACCAGGCAAATGCCCGAAGGTGTCTATATCCGTTCGCTCAAACAGGACGGTGTCAAGATTTCCTTGAACGGATACGCGCAGTCGAACGCTCGGGTTTCGACGCTGATGCGCAATATCGAAGCGTCTCCCTGGCTGGAAAAACCTCAACTTATCGAAATCAAGGCCGTTACCGTCGATAAGCACCCGCTCAACGAATTCAGCATGAACCTGGCCCTCAAACGCGAACCCGTTCAGGATGGAGGCAAAAAATGAAACTACCCTCCATGTCCAATGTTGACTTCAAGACAATCCTTGGCGATTTCCGCAACCTCAACCCGAAGGACATCGGCACCTGGCCGATCGCGCCGCGCGCGGCCGCCTTGGCCGGCCTTTTCCTGGGCATTCTGCTGGCCGGCTGGGCCTTCGATTGGAGCGATCAGCTCGACACGCTTTCGGCGCGGCAACAGGACGAGCAAAAGCTCAGGGACGAGTTTGTCACCAAGAAGACGCAGGCCGTCAATCTCGACTTGTATTCGCAGCAGCTGAACGAGATCGACCGCTCCTTCGGCGCCTTGCTCAAACAGTTGCCCAACAAGGCCGAGGTCGAATCCTTGCTGATCGAGATCAACCAGTCGGGCATGGGTCGCGGCCTGCAATTCGAACTCTTCAGGCCGGGCGCCGAGGTCGTCAAGGATTTCTACGCCGAGTTGCCGATCAATGTGCGCCTGACCGGAACGTATCACGACTTTGGTGCGTTTGCGGGCGACATCGGCCGCCTGTCGCGCATCGTCACCCTGAACAATATTTCCATAACGACCAATCCCCAGACCAAGGACGGAACGCTGGTTCTCGATGCCGTAACCAAGACCTTCCGCTATCTTGACGAAGAAGAACTGGCCGCCAAACGGAGGGCCGCTCAGGCGGCCAAGGGTGGCAGGAAATGAGAAGCTTGCTGGTGGTGCTGGCTAGCCTGGTACTGGCCGCCTGCTCAGGCGGCGATCACGAGGATTTACGGCGGTGGATGAACGACGCCGGCAAGGACATTAGAGGCAAGATTCCGCCCTTGCCCGAAGTGAAGCCTTATGAGCCGGTGGCCTATGATACCGGCAACCTGATGGATCCTTTCAAGCCGGGCAAGATCGGTGTTGAAAAGCGCAAGAGCAGCGGCAGTGGTCTGCAGCCCGACATGGACAGAGTACGCGAGCCTTTGGAGGCTTATCCGCTGGAATCGCTGAAGTTCGTTGGCGTGATGACCAAGAAGAAGGATTCGTATGCCATTATCCAAGTAGACAGTTCTTTGTACCAGGTACGGGCGGGAAGCTATATGGGCCAGAATTTCGGCGTCATCACCAAAATTGCGGAGTCGGAAGCGACCGTCAAGGAACTTGTTCAGGATTCGGCCGGCGACTGGGTTGAAAGAGAAAGCTCACTGTTGCTGCAAGGCCAGGAGGGAAAGAAATGAAACAAATCAAACACGGCTTGCTTGCGCTTTTCGGCGGGTTATTGCTGGCGGCTTTTGCAGCCAATGCGCAGGACGCGCGGCCCAACTCGATCGAGGCGATGATCGTGGCGCAGCATGCCGGCATCCTCAACGTCAAGCTGACCTTCAAAGAACCCCTGATGGCAGTCCCGCCTGGTTTCAGCATCTCCAAGCCGGCGCGCATCGCGCTTGACTTCGCGAATACCACCAACGGTCTGGGCAAGAACAGCCAGACCTACAACGAAGGCGATTTAAAAAGTGTCAATATCGTTCAAGCCGAAGACCGTACGCGGGTGGTGTTGAATCTTAACCAGGCGATGACCTACGAATCGACGATAGACGGCTCGACCTTGCTGCTGGCGCTAATTCCGAGTGCCAAACAAGGTGGCGTAATCACGCCGGTCGAGCACTTCTCGCAGGCGGTCACGGCACCGGCGTCGAACAGCATCCGCGATATCGCTTTTCGCCGCGGCAAGGATGGCGAGGCACGGATCACGGTCGATCTGAGCGATCCCAATGCCGGCATCGACATTCGCCAGCAGGGGCAAAACTTGGTCGTCGATTTCGTCAAGGTCGGCGTACCGGAAGCCTTGCGCAAGCGTCAAGACGTAACCGATTTTGCGACGCCGGTAATTTCATTTAGCACCGACCAGCTAGGCGCCAATGCGCGCATGACGATTACCCCGCGCGGCTTGTGGGAGCATAACGCGTACCAGACCGACAACCAGTTCGTTATCGAAGTCAAGCCGATCATCGAGAATCCCAACAAGCTGGTGCAGGGATCGCGCGGCGGCTATCAGGGTGAGAAGCTGTCGCTCAATTTTCAAAATGTCGAAGTGCGGCGCCTACTGCAAGTGATCGGTGAATTCACCGGTATGAATATGGTCGTCAGCGATTCGGTCGGCGGCGCGATCACCCTGATCCTTAAAGATGTGCCCTGGGATCAGGCGCTCGACATCATTCTCCAGCAAAAAGGCCTCGACATGCGCAAGAACGGCAACGTCATTTTGATCGCGCCGCGTGAGGAAATCGCCACCAAGGAAAAGCTCGAGTTTGAATCGAAGGGGCAGATCAGCGACCTGGAGCCGCTGCGTACCGAAAGCTTCCAGATGAACTACATCAAGGGTGCCGACGTGCAGAAGCTGCTGGTCGATCCAAAACAGACGTTATTGTCAAAGCGCGGCAGCGCCCTGCTTGACGACCGCTCGAACATGCCGTTCGTCAAGGACACGGCGAGCCGACTGGATGACGTCAGGGAGATGATCGCCAAGGTTGATATACCGGTACGCCAGGTGATGATCGAGGCGAGAATCGTCGAGGCCGGCGACAGCTTCGCGAAGAATCTGGGAATTCGATTTTCCTCGGGCGCAGCGACAAAGACGGTTGCTTCAGACGGCAGCGTGACCGTTACGAACTCACCGACCCTCTTCCCAATTAACACTACTCTGCGAATAGCCGATGGCGGTTCGGTGAATTTGCCGGCGACACCGAGAGCCGGCACCGCCGGGACTTTTGCGCTGTCTTTGTACAATAGCAATTACACGCGATTCATAAACGCCGAAATTTCCGCGCTCGAGGCCGACGGCAAGGGCAAGGTCATTTCCAGCCCGCGTGTCATGACCGCCAACCAGATCGAAGCGATCATCGAGCAGGGAACGGAAATCCCCTATCAGCAGGCGACGAGTTCGGGTGCCACGAGCGTCTCTTTCCGTAAGGCGAACCTGTCCTTGAAGGTCAAGCCGCAGATCACGCCAGACGGTAAGATCACCATGACCCTGGACATCAACAAGGATACGCCGAACACCAAGCTGTCTACGGGTGCGGGCGTGGCCATCGACACCAAGCACGTCAAGACCGAAGTGCTCGTCGAGAATGGCGGCACGGTGGTAATCGGCGGCATCTACACGCAAAACATCAGCGACAACACCCAGCGCATCCCGTTCTTCGGTGATTTGCCGTACATCGGTTGGCTATTCAAGAACCGCGAGTGGATCGACGACAAAACCGAGTTGCTGGTCTTCATCACGCCGCGCATCGTTGCCGAGAATCTCTCCGTACGCTGATTTCTGACGCTCGCTGCTGCGACGACGAAGCCGGCCAGTGCCGGCTTTTTCGTACATATGCTGCGGTAGAATGGCGGCGTGGACAAAATACAACTCAGCGAAAACCTCTATCTCGTCGGGCTGATGGGTGCCGGAAAAACGACCATAGGCCGGTCGCTGGCCAAGCGCCTTAATCTCGACTTCATCGACTCGGATCGTGAAATCGAGGCCCGCACCGGCGTCAGCATCCCGACGATTTTTGAAATCGAGGGTGAGGACGGATTTCGCAAACGCGAAGCGCAGATGATCGCCGACCTGGCACGGGTTCCTGGCCGGGTCATCGCGACCGGCGGCGGCGTCGTCTTGCGCCAGGAAAATCGTACCAACCTCATGGCCAGCGGCTTCGTTGTCTACCTCAACGTCCCGCCGCAAACCCTCTGGGAACGGACCCGGCACGACCGCAACCGGCCCTTGCTGCAGGTCGCGGATCCGCTCGGCAAGCTCAGCGAACTGCACGCGCAGCGCGATGCCTACTATCGCGAGATCGCCGATCTGATTATCGACAGCAGCCGGATCAATGCCCAGGCCGTCTTGCAACTCCTGATCAAGGAAGTCGGAGAGCGATGGAAACTCTGACGGTGGCGCTTGGCGCGCGCGCCTACCCGATCCATATTGGGCACGGCCTGATAGAGCAAAGCGGCCTGTTGCTGCCGCATCTGCGCCAGCGCAAGGTGGCCATCGTCACCAATACCACGGTCGCGCCGTTGTTTCTTCCCCGCATGGTCCGCGCGTTGCGTAACGCCGGCATCGACACGGCCGAGATCGTTCTGCCCGATGGCGAGCAGTTCAAGAACTGGCAGACGCTCAACACCCTGTTCGACGTGCTGCTTGAAAGGCGTTGCGAGCGATCAAGTACGCTGATCGCCCTCGGTGGCGGCGTCGTCGGCGACCTGACCGGTTTCGCCGCCGCCTGTTACCAGCGTGGCATGCCGTTCATCCAGATTCCGACGACCCTGCTGGCGCAAGTCGATTCGTCGATCGGCGGCAAGACGGCGATCAACCATCCGCGCGGCAAGAACATGATAGGCGCGTTCCACCAGCCGCAGCTGGTACTCGCCGATAGCGATCTGCTGAGCACGCTGCCCGATCGCGAACTGCGTGCCGGATTGGCGGAAATCATAAAGATCGCCTTGATCCGAGACTTGCCGTTTCTCGCCTGGCTCGAAACCAATCTCGACGCCATGCTGGCGCGTCAGTCCGAGGCGCTCGAGCACGCTATTTATCGCGCCTGCAAGAACAAGGCTGAAGTCGTCGTCGCGGACGAACATGAGAACGGCGAGCGCGCCCTGCTCAACCTCGGCCACACCTTCGGCCATGCCATCGAAACCGGCCTCGGCTACGGGCAATGGTTGCACGGCGAGGCCGTGGCGGCGGGCACCCTGATGGCTGCCGAGTTATCGTGCCGCCTGGGCTGGATCGACGCGGCCGACTTCAAGCGCGTCGAAAGCATTTTTGTGCGCGCAGGCTTGCCGGTCTATGGACCGAAGATGGGGCCGGAGACCTATCTTGAGCTGATGCGTCACGACAAGAAAGTTCAGGACGGAAAGATGCGTCTCATTTTGTTCAGGCAGATCGGCGACGCCGTTGTCAGCGATGGCGCCGCGGCGGCAGAAATCGCCCAAGCCATCGCGGCAAGGTGTGCCGATGTCTGAACTTGCGCCTTACGCCGTTACGGCCGCCAACTCACGTGGTCGCGCGCACCCCGATGAAGTGCCGACGCACCGTAGCGAATTTCAGCGCGACCGCGACCGCATCGTGCATTCAACCGCCTTTCGCCGGCTCGAATACAAGACGCAGGTTTTTGTCAACCACGAGGGCGACCTCTTCCGCACCCGCCTGACGCACAGCATCGAAGTCGCGCAAATCGCCCGCAGCGTGGCGCGCGCCCTGCATCTGAACGAAGATCTGGTCGAAGCCATTTCGCTGGCCCACGACCTCGGACACACGCCCTTCGGCCATGCCGGCCAGGACGCGCTGAACGCCTGCATGCGCGCGCATGGCGGCTTCGAGCACAACCTGCAAAGCCTGCGTATCGTCGATCTTTTGGAAGAGCGCTACGCCGCTTTTAATGGCCTTAATCTCTGCTTCGAAACGCGCGAAGGCATCATCAAGCACTGCTCCTTGGAAAATGCGCGTCAACTCGGCGAACTCGGCGAGCGCTTTCTAACGCGTACGCAACCCTCGCTGGAAGCGCAAATCTGCAACTTTGCCGACGAGATCGCCTACAACAATCACGACGTTGATGACGGCTTGCGCTCAGGGCTGATCACGCTCGAGCAACTCGGCGAAGTCCGCCTCTTTGCGTGTTACGCCGCAATCGCCCGGGAAACCTATGCCGGCATCAGCGGCCGGCGTCTCGTGCATGAAACGATACGCCGCATGATCAATGTTCTGGTCTGCGATCTGATCGAGACGACGGCGGGCAATATTGCGCGCTGCCGGCCGAAAGAACTCGCCGACATCCGGCGGGGCGAAGCACTGGTTGGCTTCTCGGACGATTTGCGCGAAGCCCAACGCGAAATGAAGCGTTTTCTCCATACGCATCTCTACCAGAATTTCCAGGTCCTGCGCATGACGAGCAAGGCGCAGCGCATCATCAGCGAACTCTTCGCCGCTTTCCTCAACGATCCGCGCCTATTGCCGCCGGATTACCAGGCCGACGATGATCAAGCGCGCCGGGTCGCCGATTACGTCGCTGGCATGACCGACCGATACGCGATGAAGGAGCACCGCCGCCTTTTCGCGGTCGGCGAGATCTGACCAGTCGCCAGATGTGACAACGCCCGCAAAAGCGGGCGTTGGTGCCTGCGTTAAAGCTTTCGATCAGGTTTTCAGCGCGGTCAGGACCTCATCGAGCATCTTTTTGGCGTCGCCGAAAAGCATGCGGTTGTTTTCCTTGTAGAACAGCGGATTGTCGACGCCGGCGTAGCCCGAAGCCATGCTGCGCTTCATCACGATCGACGTCTTGGCCTTCCAAACTTCGAGCACCGGCATGCCGGCGATGGGACTCGTCGGATCGTCCTGCGCCGCCGGGTTCACGATGTCGTTGGCCCCGATGATCATCGACACGTCAGTGGTCGGAAAGTCCTCGTTCAGTTCGTCCATTTCAAAGACGATATCGTAGGGGACCTTGGCCTCGGCCAGCAGCACGTTCATGTGGCCAGGCATCCGGCCAGCGACCGGGTGGATGCCGAAGCGCACATTGACGCCCTTCTCGCGCAGGTACTTGGTAATTTCATAAACCGTGTGCTGCGCTTGCGCCACCGCCATGCCGTAACCAGGAACGATGATCACGCTCTTGGCTTCACGCAGCAGTTCGGCCGTTTCGGCGGCGAGAATCGGCGTGACTTCACCGGCCGGCACGACCGTGCCATCGCCCTTGGGTGCCGGCGTTCCGCCGTCCGAACCGAAACCGCCGGCAATGACGCTGAGGAAGTTGCGGTTCATGGCGTTGCACATGATGTACGAAAGGATGGCGCCGCTCGATCCGACCAGGGCGCCGACGACGATCAGCAGGTCGTTCGAGAGCATGAAGCCGGTGGCGGCGGCCGCCCAGCCCGAGTAGCTGTTGAGCATGGAGACGACGACCGGCATGTCGGCCCCGCCGATGGCCATCACCATGTGGATGCCGAACAGCAGTGCGATGACGGTCATCACGACGATCGGCGTCATGCCCTGAGCGACGGTCGTCGCGTGCAGGAAAGCGTAGCCGAAGTAGATGACGATCAGCAGGCCGGCAAGGTTGAGCAGGTGGCGCCCTGGCAGAAGGACCGGCTTGCCGCTGATTCGTGCCGACAGCTTGCCGAAAGCGATGACCGATCCCGAGAAGGTGATGGCACCGATCAGAACGCCGACATAAATTTCGATTTCGTGAATGGCCCGCTCAGCTTCCGAGAGCGGGATATTCTTTCCGTCGATCAGATGAAAGGACGTTACGGGATCGATGTAATTCGCATAACCGACGAGCATCGCCGCGAGGCCGACCATGCTGTGCATGAAGGCGACGAGTTCGGGCATCTGCGTCATTTGCACGACGCGCGCCAGATAAATGCCGATGGCGCTGCCGACGACCATCGAGGCGATGATCCACGGCAGACCGGCTACGGTGACTTGCGGTCCGAAGACGGTTGCCAGAACGGCGATCGTCATGCCGATCATGCCGTACAGATTGCCGCGCCGCGAGGTCTCCTGGTTGGAGAGACCGCCGAGGCACAGGATGAAAAGGATGGTTGCTCCGATATAGGAGACTGTTGCCAGGCTTCCAGACATATTCATCTCCCCTTATTTACGGAACATTTCCAGCATGCGCTGGGTTACGGCAAAACCGCCGAACATATTGATGGTGGCCAGAGCGATGCCGCCGACAGCCAGCCAGCGAATCCACTCTTCGGGGCGTGCAATGTCACCGGCCAACGGCGGCGCAATCTGAACCAATGCACCGATGGCGATAATGCTGCTGATCGCGTTGGTCACGCTCATCAGTGGCGTATGCAGTGCCGGTTTGACATTCCACACCACCATGTAACCGACGAAGCAGGCCAGCACAAAAACCGTGAAATGGCCCAGGAAAGCGGTCGGCGCAGAGCTGCCGATGAGCAGAAACAGGGCCGCGACAAAGCCACCGAGAACGAGCATCTTGCCGCCGGCCATCGGTTCGCTGCTGCCGCCGTGGCCGTGGCCTTTTTTCGCCGCCGGCGCCGCCGCAACGGGCTTCGCGGCGGGTGGCGCTGCGGCAACTTTCAGCGGTGGCGGCGGCCAGGTGATGTTGCCTTCCTTGGTGACCGTCAGCCCGCGAATGGCGTCGTCTTCCATATTGACATTGACGGCGCCCTCCGGCGTCGCGCTGCCGGTCTTGACCAGTTCTTCAGTGAGGCGGAAGAGGTTGTTGGCGTACAGCGTCGAGGATTGCTTGGCGAGGCGACTCACCAGATCGGTATAGCCGATGATGGTCACGCCGAACTTCACCACGGCCTGGCCGGGCTCGGTCAGTTCGCAGTTGCCGCCTTGCTCGCCCGCCATATCGACGATGACGCTGCCCGGCTTCATGCTCTTCACCATCTCGGCGGTGATCAGTTTCGGGGCGGGCTTGCCGGGAATCAGCGCGGTGGTGATGATGATGTCGGCGTCCTTGGCCTGCTTGGCGTACATCTCCCGCTGGGCTTGCAGAAAACCTTCGCTCATGACCTTGGCGTAACCGCCGCCGCCTGAACCTTCTTCCTCGTAATCGACCTTGACGAATTCGCCGCCCAGCGACTTGACCTGGTCGGCCACTTCGGCGCGGGTATCGTTGGCGCGCACGATCGCGCCCAGGTTGGCGGCGGTACCGATCGCCGCCAAGCCGGCCACGCCGGCGCCGGCGATGAAAACCTTGGCCGGCGGGACCTTGCCCGCGGCGGTGATCTGGCCATTGAAGAAGCGGCCGAAGGCGTTGGCCGCTTCAATGACGGCGCGGTAGCCGCTGATGCCGGCCATCGAGGTCAAGGCGTCCATCTTCTGGGCACGGGAGAGCTGGCGCGGCAGCGCATCGATGGCCAGCACGGTGGCCTTCTTGGCTGCGAGTTGCTTGAGGAGTTCCGGGTTCTGCGCCGGCCAGATAAAGGAAACCAGAGTGCCGCCTTCGCGCAGCAGGCCGACCTCGTCGCTGCTCGGGCCACGCACCTTGAACACGATGTCGGACTCGGCCCAGAGCTTGGCTGCGCTGTCAATAATTTGTGCACCGGCGGTGCGATAGACTTCGTCGCTGAAATTTGCCGCGTCGCCGGCACCGGATTCAACGGCGACCTTGAAGCCCAGCTTGATCAGTTTCTCGACGACATCGGGAACGGTCGCAACGCGCTTCTCGCCCGCAAAGACCTCTCGTGGTATTCCGATAGTCAGTGGCATTCAGTTCTCCATCACTTGTTTCGTATTAATAAATGCGATCGTGTTGGCACACAATCGTCTCTACCCGCAAACGCAAAGTGCAGCGAAGTCGTGAATGGCAGCAGCCAGCGAAGGGGCCCACTGCTCGGTCCAGGACTTGCGTTTTTTGGTGACGGCCGGGAGCTCTTCTTGACCGTAGTCCTCAAAGCCGGGGCGCGTATTTTAGCATGGGGGCGCGCCACAGACGAATAGAGTTGCGTCGCACGGCTGCCCGGCTCCGCGCGACGCACTGCTTTGGTGCTCTTTCAGGGTTTGAACCCCAGGAATTTAGAGGTATACTCGGCGGCCGCGCACTGGACCTATAAGCTGGCTCTTTTGCCGGCTTTTTTGACGTTTGGTGCATTGATATTCGACTTGATGTTTTTTGAGGATGCGCGCGTGAACGATTTGGCTGTACCCGAGCGGCAGGGACTATACGACCCCGCCAACGAGCACGACGCCTGCGGCGTCGGTTTTGTCGCGCACATCAAAGGCCAGAAGAGCCACTCGATTATCCAGCAGGGTCTGCAGATCCTGAAAAACCTGGACCATAGAGGCGCGGTTGGTGCCGATCCGCTGATGGGCGACGGCGCTGGCATTCTGATTCAGATTCCCGATGCTTATCTGCGCGCCGTGATGGCCGACCAGGGCGTTGTTCTGCCGCGCCCCGGTGATTATGGCGTCGGCATGGTCTTCCTGCCGAAGGAGTCGGCCTCGCGCCTAGCCTGCCAGGAGGAAATCGAACGCGCCGTAATATCCGAAGGGCAGGTCATTCTCGGCTGGCGCGACGTTCCGGTCGATCACACGATGCCGATGTCGCCGGCGGTCCGCTCGCGTGAGCCGATCATCCGCCAGATTTTCATCGGTCGCGGCCCCGACGTCATGGTCACCGACTCCCTCGAGCGCAAGCTCTATGTCATACGCCGCCGCGCCGCCAACGCCATCCGAGCGCTCGGACTAAAGCACAGCAAGGAGTTTTACCAGCCGTCGATGTCGGCGCGAACCATTGTTTACAAGGGCCTGCTGCTTGCCGACCAGGTCGGCGAGTATTACGCCGACCTCAAGGATCCGCGTTGCGTCTCGGCGCTGGCACTCGTGCACCAGCGTTTTTCGACGAATACTTTTCCGACCTGGCACCTCGCCCATCCGTTCCGCATGATCGCCCACAACGGCGAGATCAACACCTTGCGCGGCAATTACAACTGGATGCGCGCGCGCGAGAAAGGCACCTCGTCGCCGCTGCTCGGCGCCGACCTCGACAAGATCTGGCCGCTGATGTACCCGAACCAGTCCGACTCGGCTTCCTTCGACAACGCGCTCGAACTCCTGGTCATGGGCGGCTATTCGCTGGCACACGCGATGATGATGCTGATTCCCGAAGCCTGGGAGTCGCATACCCTGATGGACGAAAAGCGGCGCGCCTTCTATGAATACCACGCCGCGATGATGGAGCCGTGGGATGGCCCGGCGGCCATCGCCTTCACCGACGGGCGCCAGATCGGCGCGACGCTCGACCGCAACGGCCTGCGCCCGGCGCGTTACCTCGTGACCAGCGACGATCTCGTGGTGATGTCGTCCGAATCGGGCGTGCTGCCGATTCCCGATGAAAAGATCACCAAGAAGTGGCGCCTGCAGCCGGGCAAGATGTTCCTGATCGACCTCGATCAGGGGCGCATCATCGACGACCTCGAACTCAAGGAAACGCTGTCGAGGCAAAAACCCTACCAGGACTGGGTGGCGCGCATCAATATCAAGCTCGACAGCCTCGAAGTGCACACCAACGCCACCGGCCCGCAGAGTTCGGTGTCCTTGCTCGACCGCCAGCAGGCCTTCGGCTACAGCCAAGAGGACCTCAAGTTCATTCTCGAACCGATGGCCAAGACCGGCGAGGAAGCCACCGGATCGATGGGCAACGACTCGCCGCTCGCTGTCCTGTCGAACCGCAACAAGCCGCTGTTCAATTATTTCCGCCAATTGTTCGCGCAAGTGACCAATCCGCCGATCGACCCGATCCGCGAACAGCTTGTCATGTCGCTGGTCTCGTTCATCGGCCCCAAACCCAACCTGCTCGGGATCAATGAAATCAACCCGCCGTATCGCCTCGAGGTGACGCAGCCGGTGCTGTCCTTCGCCGACATGGCGAAATTGCGCAACATCGCCGCCTATACCGAGGACAAGTTTCATTCGGCCGAACTTGACATCTGCTATCCGCTGGCCTGGGGCAACGAAGGCGTCGAGGCACGCCTGGCCTCGCTGTGTTCCGAAGCCGAGGATGCCGTGCATCGCGGCTGCAGCGTTCTGATCGTTTCGGACCGCAAGGTCGATCGCAACAATGTGGCCATCCCGGCGCTGCTCGCCACTTCGGCGGTGCACCAGCACCTCGTCACCCAGGGTCTGCGCACGCGCGTCGGCCTGGTCGTCGAAACCGGCGCGGCACGCGAAACGCACCACTTCGCGGTGCTTGCCGGCTACGGCGCCGAAGCCGTGCACCCCTACCTTGCCCTGGAAACCCTGCTCGACCTCGCGGGCGACGACGGCGAAAAACACATCAAGCACTTCGTCAAGGGCGTCGGCAAAGGTCTGCTCAAGGTCATGTCGAAGATGGGCATCTCGACCTACATGTCCTACACCGGCGCGCAGATCTTCGAAGCCATCGGCCTGCAAAAGAAGATGGTCGACAAGTACTTCACCGGCACCTCGAGCCAGGTCGAAGGCATCGACGTCTTCGAAGTCATGGAGGAGGCAATCCGGCTGCACAAGCAGGCGTTTTCCGACGACCCGCTGCTCGCCGGCATGCTCGACGCCGGCGGCGAATACGCTTACCGCGTACGCGGCGAAGAGCACATGTGGACGCCCGATGCGATCGCCAAGCTGCAGCACGCGACGCGCTCCGGCAAGTACGACACCTACAAGGAATACGCCAAGATCATCAACGACCAGACGCAGCGGCACATGACCCTGCGCGGCCTGTTCGAGATCAAGGCCGCAGGTCCGGCGGTGCCCATTGAAGAAGTCGAAGCGGCCAAGGAAATCGTCAAGCGCTTTACCACCGGCGCGATGTCGCTCGGATCGATTTCGACCGAAGCGCACAGCACGCTGGCGATCGCCATGAACCGCATCGGCGGCAAATCGAATACCGGTGAAGGCGGCGAGGACCCGGCGCGTTTCAAGAAAGTCAAAGCGGGCCAGATGGTCTCGGAGATCATCGGCAAGAGCCGCATCGAGCGCGACTATCAACTCCACGAGGGCGATAGCCTGCGTTCAGCGATCAAGCAGGTGGCCGCCGGCCGTTTCGGCGTGACCATCGAATACCTGGTCAATGCCGACCAGCTGCAGATCAAGATGGCGCAAGGCGCCAAGCCCGGTGAAGGCGGCCAGCTGCCAGGGCCCAAGGTGTCCGAGTACATCGGCTACCTGCGCCACTCGGTGCCGGGTGTCGGGTTGATCTCGCCGCCGCCGCACCATGACATCTACTCGATCGAGGATCTGGCGCAATTGATCCACGACCTGAAGAACGCCAATTCGCAGGCCTCGATCAGCGTCAAGCTGGTCTCCGAAGTCGGCGTCGGCACGGTCGCCGCCGGGGTGACCAAGGCCAAGGCCGACCATCTGGTGATCGCCGGCCACGATGGCGGCACCGGCGCGAGTCCTCAGTCGTCGATCAAGCATGCCGGCTCGCCGTGGGAACTGGGCCTGGCCGAAACGCAGCAGACACTGGTAATCAACCGCTTGCGCGGCCGCGTTCGCGTGCAGGTCGACGGGCAGATGAAGACCGGCCGCGACGTGCTGATCGGCGCCCTGCTCGGCGCCGATGAAGTCGGTTTCGCCACGGCGCCGCTCGTCGTCGAAGGCTGCATCATGATGCGCAAGTGCCACCTCAACACCTGCCCGGTCGGCGTGGCGACGCAGGATCCAATCTTGCGCAAGATGTTCACCGGCCAGCCCGAACACGTGGTCAACTACTTCTTCTTCGTCGCTGAAGAACTGCGCGAACTGATGGCCGGCATCGGCATCCGCACATTCGATGAGTTGGTCGGGCGCGCCGACCTGCTCGACATGAAGAAGGGCATCGCCCACTGGAAAGCGCATGGGCTCGACTACAGCCGCATCTTCCATCTGCCCGAGCGGCTTCCCGGCGACGCGGTGCGGCACTGCGAAACGCAGGATCATGGCCTGGCCAAGGCACTCGACAACAAACTCATCGAGCTCGCCAAGCCGGCGCTGGAAAAAGGCGAAAAAGTCAGCATCGAGCTGCCGATCCGCAACGCCAACCGCACTGTCGGCGCCGCGCTCTCGGGCCTTGTGGCGCGCAAATACGGCCACGCCGGGCTGCCCGACGATACCGTGCACATCACGCTCAAGGGTTCGGCGGGGCAGAGTTTCGGCGCGTTCCTCGCGCACGGCGTGACAATCAATCTGATCGGCGAAGGTAACGACTACGTCGGCAAGGGCCTCTCCGGCGGGCGCATCATCGTTCGCCCGAACGACGCTTTCCGTGGCGAGACGACCGCCAACATCATCATCGGCAATACGGTCCTCTATGGCGCTATCGAGGGCGAGGCCTACTTCGCCGGCGTCGCCGGCGAACGCTTCGCGGTGCGCAATTCCGGCGCCACGGCGGTGGTCGAGGGGGTCGGCGACCACGGTTGCGAATACATGACCGGCGGCACCGTCGTCGTCCTCGGCATGACCGGGCGCAATTTCGCCGCCGGCATGTCGGGCGGCGTCGCTTATGTCTACGACGAGATCGGCGACTTCGCGTCACGCTGCAATATGGCGCAGGTCGCCCTGCAGCCGGTCGAAGAGGAAATCGTCGCCCGCCAGGGCAGCGATGCTGGCGGCGAACTCGAAAGCGCCGGCAAGGTCGATGTGCGTCACCTGGGCATGGCCGACGAAGCCCTGCTCAAGGGATTGATCGAAAAGCATGCCAAATACACCGGCAGCCTGCAGGCGCGCCGGATACTCGACGACTGGTCGGTCTGCCGTGCGCGCTTCGTCAAAATCATGCCACATGAATATTCTCGGGCGCTCAGCGAAATGGCCGCGCACAAGGCCGAGAAACTCGCTGAAAAGCGCGCCGAGAAACAGCAACTGTTAGGGGCAGCATAAATGGGAAAGCCGACCGGTTTCATGGAGCATCAACGACTGTCGGAAGCCTATGAGCCGACGACGGCGCGGCTCAAACATTACCGCGAATTCATCGCCACGCTCAACGACGAGCAGGCGGCGCTGCAAGGTTCGCGCTGCATGGATTGCGGCATCCCGTTCTGCAATACCGGCTGCCCGGTCAACAACATCATCCCGGACTGGAATGATCTCGTTTATCGCGGCAACTGGGAGCAGGCGCTCGCTGTGCTGCATTCGACCAACAACTTCCCCGATTTCACCGGGCGGATTTGTCCGGCGCCGTGCGAAGAAGCCTGTACGCTGAACATCAACACCGACCCCGTCGGGATCAAGTCGATCGAACATGCGATCGTCGATAAAGGCTGGCAGATGGGCTGGATCGTTCCGCAGCCGGCGCTGGTGAAGACCGGCAAGCGCGTCGCCATCATCGGCTCGGGACCCGCCGGACTCGCTGCGGCGCAGCAACTGGCGCGCGTCGGTCATGACGTGACGGTGTTCGAGAAGAACGACAAGCCGGGCGGGCTGCTAACCTTCGGCATCCCCGACTTCAAGCTCGACAAGGCGCTGGTAGCGCGCCGCGTCAAGCAAATGGAAGCCGAGGGCGTCACCTTCCGTACCAAGGTCGTGGTCGGCAGCAAGGAGCTGCCGGCCGGCATCGGCAGCGATGCGAGCGAATTCATCGCCGCCGAACAAATCTGCAGCGAATTCGACGCGGTGATTCTCGCCGCCGGTTCGGAAGTACCGCGCGAGCTGCCGATTCCCGGGCGTGAACTCAAGGGCACTTATCCGGCGCTGCAGTTCCTGATCCCGCAGAACAAAGCGGTGGGCGGCGGCAAGCCCAATCCGATCAGCGCCAAGGGCAAACATGTGATTGTCATTGGCGGCGGCGACACCGGTTCCGACTGCGTCGGCACCAGCTACCGCCACGGCGCCGCTTCGGTTACCCAGTTCGAATTGCTGCCGCAGCCGCCGCAACAGGAAAACAAGGAATTGACCTGGCCCTACTGGCCGCTCAAGCTGCGCACCTCGTCATCGCATCTCGAAGGCGACACGCAACGCCTGTTCGCGATCGCCACCAAGGAGCTGATCGGCGAGAATGGCGTACTCAAGTCATTGAAGACCGTGGACCTCGAATGGGCGGGCGGCAAGATGAGCGAAATCGCCGGCAGCGAGAAGATGGTTGCCGCCGATCTCGTGCTGCTGGCCATGGGTTTCGTCAACCCGGTCGGCGCCCTGCTCGATGCCTTTGGCGTCGCCAAGGATGCGCGCGGCAACGCCCGGGCGAGCACTGACGGTGAAGGTTGCTATGCGACGAGCGCGCCCAAGGTGTTCGCCGCCGGCGACACGCGCCGCGGGCAATCGCTGGTCGTTTGGGCGATCCGCGAAGGACGTCAATGCGCCAGAGAAGTCGATAACTTCCTGATGGGCTCAACGACCCTGCCGCGCTAGCGGCGGCGGCTCGCCCGAACGGCAAAGTCCACCGCTAAATTGGCCGCCCGCGGCCAATTCGCTTTTGGCTTCCGGCAAGGCTATGGCATAGTAGCGTCTGGCTTGATAAGGGGAGTGGACGATGAATCCGGAATTGCAAAAATCTTTGCAGGTTACCGCGCTGTCCAGCACTCTGGATAGCTATATGCTGATCATCTTGCTGATCATGATCGTCGCCGGCCTGCTCGGCGGCGTCGCCAATTATTTCCTCAGTGAGCGCCGAGTCGATAGCGGCCGCGGCGACTGGGGCAAGTATCCTATCCTCGGCGTGATCGCGGCGCTGACCGTTCCGCTCTTTCTCAACATGATTTCGAGCAATCTGCTCGAAGCGGCGCGCACCCGTCCGATCGATTTCTTCGTCTTCGCCGGCTTTTGCCTGATCTATGTCGTCGCTTCGCGCCGGGTTTTCGAAAATGCAGCCAATAAATTGCGCGGCCAGATGGATCAGATGAAGCGTGAAATGGTCCAGATCAAACAGCAACGCCAGGATGCGCCGACGCCGGCGCCGCGCGAAGAACCCCTGCCGCCGGTCGAAGTCGAGTCGCCCCCGCCGCCGCCGCGGCCGGAAACCATCAGGGAGTCGCTGTCGTACAACGATATCGAGATCCTGCGCGCACTGGCGGAGCAAAGCTACGTCTACGGCAATCTCGTCGGGCTCACCGACAAGACTGGTTTGGCGCGCGAACTCGTCAGCACCCGCCTGACCGTGCTCAAGAACCTCGGCATCATCGAAACGCGCATCAACGAGAAAAACGTCCTGCACTGGTATGTTTCACCCAAGGGCAAACAAATGCTCGGCGACATCCTCGCCGGACAGGAAGACCGCTAACCCAAGCTCGCTTTACCGAATGTTTCACATGAATATCGTCATCCTCGCCGCCGGCCAAGGCAAGCGCATGCATTCCAATTTGCCCAAGGTACTGCAGCCGCTGGCCGGCAAGCCCCTGCTTGCGCATGTCATCGACCGCGCCCGCGCGCTTTCGCCGCAAGCGCTTTGCGTGGTGTATGGCCACGGTGGCGACGCGGTGCGCGGTGCACTGGATGCCCCCGACCTCGCCTGGGCGCTGCAGGAACCGCAACTCGGCACCGGCCACGCGGTACGGCAGGCGCTGCCGCATCTGAAAAGCGCCGCGACGACGCTGGTGCTCTACGGCGACGTGCCGCTGATCCGGACCGAAACGCTGAAGCGGCTGCTGCATGCCGCGCAAGGCGCGCTCGCCGTGCTGACGGTCGAACTTGCCGATGCCGACGGCTACGGCCGTATCGTGCGCAACGCCGCCGGGCAGCTGGTGCGCATCGTCGAACAGAAGGATGCGACGCCCGAGCAGCGGCGCATCCGCGAGATCAACAGCGGCATCATGGCCATGCCGACCGCGCGCCTCGCGCAGTGGCTGACGCGCCTTTCGAACGACAATGCGCAGAAGGAGTATTACCTCACCGACATCGTTGCGATGGCGGTTCAGGAGGGTTTGCCCATCCGCACCGAAAACCCGAAAGACATTTGGGAAGTCGCCGGCGTGAACAGCAAGGTGCAGCTCGCCGAACTCGAACGCATCGCCCAACGCACTACGGCCGACGCCTTGATGGAACGGGGTGTGCGGCTCGCCGACCCGGCGCGCATCGACGTGCGCGGCGAACTCGTTTGCGGGCGCGACGTATTCATTGATGTGAACTGCGTCTTCGAAGGCCGTGTCGAACTCGCCGAGGCCGTCGAAATCGGCCCGAACTGCGTGCTGAAAAACGCGCGCATCGGCGCCGGCACGCGCATCGCCGCTTTTACCCATATCGAAGATGCCGGCGTCGGACCCGACGGCCGCATCGGACCGTTCGCGCGTTTGCGTCCGGGCACCGAACTCGCCGAGGATGTGCATGTCGGCAATTTTGTCGAGATCAAGAAATCGAGCATCGCCGCGCATTCGAAAGCCAATCATCTGGCCTACCTTGGCGATGCCACGATCGGCAGCCGGGTCAATGTCGGCGCCGGCACGATTACCTGTAACTATGACGGCGCCAACAAATTCCAGACGATAATCGAGGACGACGCCTTCATCGGTTCGGACACGCAACTCGTCGCGCCGGTCACCGTCGGCCGCGGTGCGACGCTCGGGGCCGGCACGACGCTGACCCGCGACGCGCCGCCCGACACCCTGACCGTGTCGCGCGCCAGACAGATCGCCATTGCCGGCTGGAAGCGGCCGGTCAAAACAAAGAAGTGAGTTGAATCATGTGTGGCATCGTTGCCGCGGTCGCCGACCGCAATATCGTTCCCGTTCTCCTCGAAGGCCTGCGCAAGCTCGAATATCGTGGCTATGACTCGGCCGGGCTGGCGCTGGTCAATGCCGCAGGCCTGCAGCGCCTGCGTGCTGTCGGCCGCGTGGCCGAACTCGCGGCGCAGGTCGACGCAAGCGGCGCCGCGGGTGCTACCGGCATCGCCCACACGCGCTGGGCGACGCACGGCGTTCCCTGCGAGCGCAACGCGCACCCGCACGTCTCGGGCGGTCTCGCCGTCGTGCACAACGGCATCATCGAAAACCACGAGATGCTGCGATCGCGCCTGCAGGCCGAGGGCTATGAATTCACTTCGGAAACCGACACCGAGGTCGTCGCGCACCTGATCGCTTCCGAATTGAAAAAAAATCCGGACTTCTTCGCCGCGACGCGCGCGGCGATCGCGCGGCTGCAAGGCGCTTTTGCCCTGGCCGTCCTGCGCGAAAGCGACCCGGACCGCATCATCATCGCGCGCGAAGGCTCGCCGCTGCTGCTCGGCCTGTCCGACCACGGCAACTATGCGGCCTCCGATGCCTCGGCGCTGTTGCAGGTGACGCGCCGCATCGTCTATCTCGACAACGGCGACTGCGCCGAAATCAGGCGCGACGGCTATCGCATCACGCGCTTCGACGGAACGCCGGTAAGCCACCCCGAGACCCTGTCGCAGCTCTCGGCCGATGCCGTCGAGCTCGGCCAGTATCGCCACTACATGCAGAAGGAAATTTTCGAGCAGCCGGTAGCCATTTCCAACACGCTCGAAATGCTCGGCGCGGTGCGCAGCATCCAGCCGGGACTCTTCGGCGCGAACACCGAAGCGCTGCTGACCGACGTCAGCCAGATCCTGATCATCGCCTGCGGCACGAGTTATCACGCCGGCCTCGTCGCGCGCTACTGGTTCGAAGCGATTGCCGGCATGCCGTGCAACGTCGAAGTGGCGAGCGAATACCGTTACCGTGAATCGGTCCCCGATCCGCGCATGCTGGTCATCACGCTCTCGCAGTCGGGCGAGACGGCCGACACGCTGGCTGCGCTGCGCCACGCCCGGTCGCTCGGCATGACGCGCACGTTGTGTATCTGCAATGTGCCCGAATCGTCGCTGGTGCGCGAAAATGCGCTGCGCTTCATCACCCGCGCCGGGCCCGAGATCGGTGTCGCCTCGACCAAGGCTTTCACCACGCAACTGGCTGCGCTCTACCTATTGACGCTGGTTTTCGCCAAGCTGCGCGGCGTTCTTTCGGAGGCGACCGAAAGCGCCGAATTGCAATCGCTGCGCCACCTGCCGATCGCGCTGGCCAAGGTGCTCTTGCTCGAACCGCAGATCCGCGCCTGGTCCGAGCGCTTCGCTACGAAGCAGAACGCGCTCTTTCTCGGCCGTGGCCGGCACTATCCGATCGCCCTCGAGGGCGCGCTGAAACTCAAGGAAATCACCTATATCCACGCCGAGGCCTATCCGGCCGGCGAGCTCAAGCACGGCCCGCTGGCGCTCGTCGACAAGGACATGCCGGTGATCGTCGTGGCGCCCAACGACGCGCTGCTCGAGAAGCTCAAGTCCAACCTGCAGGAAGTTCGCGCGCGCGGCGGCGAACTGTATGTCTTTGCCGACGCCGACAGCAAGATGGACGCCGCCGACGGCGTCCATGTCATCCACCTGCCCGAACACTACGGCCAGCTCTCGCCGCTACTGCACGTCGTGCCGCTGCAACTGCTCGCCTATCACGTCGCGCTGGTGCGCGGCACCGATGTCGACAAGCCGCGCAACCTGGCCAAGTCCGTAACGGTGGAATAGTCCCCTACAGGACGTAGAAGGCGATCGCCAGGTAATGCGCGAGGCTGCCGCCGAGGACGAACAGGTGCCAGATGCCGTGCCAATGGCGAAAACGGCTGTCGTACGCGTAGAACACGATGCCGAAGGTATAGAGCAGCCCGCCGCTGGCCAGCCAGACGAACCCGGCGAAGGCAATGTGATCGAGCAGCGGCTTGATCGCCACGACGACGACCCAGCCCATGACCGCGTAGATCACCAGCGACAGGATGCGCGCTTCGGAGCGCGGCTTGATTTCCTGCAGCATGCCGGCGACCGCCAGCCCCCACACCACGCCGAATAGCGACCAGCCCCAGGCGCCACGCAAGGTGACCAGGCAGAACGGCGTATAGGTACCGGCGATCAGCAGGTAGATCGACATGTGGTCGAACTTGCGCAGGATGATCTTGGCGCGTCCGCGCAGACTGTGATAGAGCGTCGAGGCGCAGTAAAGGAGAAGGAGCGCCGTGCAGTAAATCGAGGCGCTGACGATCCGCCACGGGTCGCCTGTCGTCGCCGCCAGGATGATCAGGATGACTGTTCCGGTTACGGCCAGCACGGCGCCGACGAGGTGCGTCCAGGCGTTGAATCGTTCTCCGTAATACATCGTTCGTATTCCCTTGTGCGCCTTCGGGGCCGATCAGCAAAAAAGTTATGTCATCTCAAGCTAGAATGCGATCATGACATTCAGGCAATTCTTTGACCTGGTTACTCGATGACGCTCATACCAGCCAAGTTCGCTGCCACTGCCAGCACTCTACCCGCTTATGGCAGGTTGCGGGCCAATGCGCCGCACCGCCTGGCAGGTGCATGCTGTCGCATGAGCGAGCGGACAAGGCTGCGCTGCGCAACAGTTGCCGCCAAGGCCGCCGCGTGAATGCGCTTGCCGGCGAACTGATCGGTCTGCTCGGCCAGAATCTGGAGATGCTCGACGCGCTGCTCGTCGCCGTCGGCTTGGTCATTTACGTCGCCGCATCGCACAGTCTGCATCAGCGCCGCCACCCTTCGGCGGCGATCGCCTGGGTAGGCGGCATCCTGCTCGTCCCGTACCTGGCGCTGCCGCTCTATCTGGCCTTCGGCAGCCGCAAGGTGGTGCAGCCCAGCACGACGCACAGCGGCCGGCGCGTTCTCGTCGCGGCCTCGGCGACGCATGCCACGGCGGCCCGCGCCCAGCAGCTCGGTTTTGCCATGGGCTTGCCCGAACCCGCGCCCTGCGCCGGACCGACGATTCATGAAGACGGCGCGCAAGCGCTGGTCGCGCTGCGCCGTATCATTGCCGGCGCGAGCCGGACGCTCGAAGTGTCGACATTCATTCTTGGCCGCGACGTGCTCGGTGACGAGGTCAGCGAATTGCTCAAGGAGCGCGCTCGCGCCGGCGTCAGGGTCAGGCTGCTGATCGATGGCATCGGCATTTATCTTGGCGGCTATCCCGACATGAAAGGGTTTGCGCAGGCCGGCGTCGAGGTCGTCCGCTTTGTCCCGCCATTCCGCTCTCCCAAGCGCGGCCGCACCAATCTGCGTAACCACCGCAAGATGGTCATCGCCGACGGCGAGCATCTGTGGTGCGGCGGGCGCAATCTCTCAGCCGAGTATTTTGCCGGCGATCCGCGCCCGATCATGCCGCGCACGGCCTGGGTCGACCTGACTTTTGATCTGGACGGCGAAGTCGCCGGGCAGGCGCTACAGCAGTTCGAACAGGACTGGGCTTTCGCCATCGAGCAGCCGGCGCCCGCAGCCAGGGTTTCGCGGCCGGTGCCGGCGGAACCCGGGCCACTCGCGCAACTCGTGGCGAGCGGCCCGGACATCGCGGATGACACGATATACACCCTGCTGATTTCGGGCTGCTTCACTTCGCAAAAGCGAATTCTCGCGGTGACACCCTATTTCGTCCCCGATCCGGCCCTGCTGACGGCGCTGATGCTGGCGGCTCGCCGCGGCATCGACGTCGATCTGGTAATACCGGCGCAATCGAACCACCGGCTCGCCGATTATGCGCGCCACCGCGCCTTGCGCGACCTCATCGGCGCCGGCGGACGCGTCTGGCTGCACCCGCGCATGCTGCACGCCAAGGCGGTGCTGTTCGACGACGAACTGGCGCTGGCCGGATCGGCGAACCTCGACGGACGCAGCCTCTTCCTCAATTACGAGATGATGGTCGCTTTCTACGACCGCAAAGCAGTGCGCGCCTTCGCGCGCTGGGTCACGGCGCGCCAGCAGGAGTCGCTGTCCTATGTCGCGCAACGCCCAGGCATCATCCGCGAACTCGCCGAGGGCCTGCTGCTCTGGGTGGCCTTCCAGCTCTAGAGTGTGTTCTCAAGACCATGGCCGACCCAAGCGAAACCGTTATCCTGATCCACGGCCTGTGGATGCCTGGCATCATCCTGCTGCCCCTGCAGCGGCGCCTGCGCGTCGCGGGCTTTGCCGTGCGCCGCTTTTCCTACCCGTCGTGGCGCGACGGCCTCGCCGGCAACGTCAGCCGACTGTCGCACTGCATCGCTGACACCCGCGGCGAGGTTATCCACCTCGTCGCCCATAGCCTCGGCGGCCTGCTTACGCTGTCGCTGCTCGCGCAGCGACCCGACGTGCGCATTGGCCGTGTCGTCATGCTCGGCACTCCCTGTGCCGGTTGCCACAGCGGATTTACTCTGGCGGCGATTCCGCTGACCGCGCCGGTCGTCGGACGCACCTTTGCCGACTGGTTCAGGCAGCCGCGGCCCAAGCTGCCGCCACGCCCCGAGATCGGCGTCATCGCCGGCACGCGGCGCATCGGCTTCGGGCTACTGATCCCGGGCCTGGCGCGTCCCAACGACGGCCTGATCGCCGTCGACGAGACGCGCCTCGGGAGTGCGGTGGACAGCATCGCGCTGCACGTCCATCATTCGGGAATGCTGTTCTCGCGCGCCTGCGTGCTGCAGATCGCCAGCTTTCTGCGGACCGGAAGATTTGTTCACGACTAGATTTGCCCGGACTATCCTGGCCGTATCCCTGTGCCTGCTCGTCAGCGCCTGTTCGACGCTCGGCTATTACCTGCAGGCGGTCCAAGGGCACCTGCAACTGATGGCCAGCACGCGGCCGGTCAATGAACTGATTGACGACGCGACGACGACGCCGGAACTGCGGCAACAACTCGAACACGCGAGTGCCATACGCGAATTCGCGGTGCGTAAACTGGCACTGCCGGACAATCGCAACTATCGCTCCTACGCCAACCTCGGCAGGCCTTTCGTCGTCTGGAACGTCTTCGCTGCGCCCGAGTTTTCGGTGGACCTGCAGCAGTGGTGCATGCTCTTTGTCGGCTGCGTCAATTATCGCGGCTACTATGCCCGCAACGACGCTGATGGCTACGCCGGCGAGTTGCAGGCCGGCGGCGCCGACACCTATGTCGCCGGCATTCCCGCCTATTCGACGCTCGGCTATTTCAACGATCCGCTGCTCAATACCTTCATGCGCTTTGGCGACCAGGAAGTCGCGCGCATCGTATTCCATGAACTCGCGCATCAGCTCATCTACGCCAAGGGCGACTCGGCTTTCAACGAATCATACGCGACGGCCGTCGAGAGCGAGGGGGTTCGCCGCTGGCTGACGCAGTCGGCGCCGGAAAAGCTGGCCGATTTCGCCAAGCAGCAGAAACGCCGGGAACAGTTCCACCGCCTGATCGCGGACTATCGGGAAAAGCTGCGCGCGCTCTACGAAACGTCACTCGCGCCTGAGGCCGAGCGCCGACTCAAGACCGAGCGGTTTGCCGAAATGCAGCGCGCCTACGCCGATCTGAAAGCCGGCTGGGGCGGCTATGGCGGCTACGACCCGTGGTTCAGCCAGCCGCTCAACAACGCCAGTCTGGGCTCGATCGCCCTGTACACCCGCTGGGTCCCGGCCTTCCAGGCGCTGCTCGCGCAGGAGGGCGGCGACTTGCCGCGCTTTTACCAGCGCGTGCGGGAGCTCGCGGCGCTGCCGAAAGAGGAGCGCACGGAAACGCTTGACGGGCTGCTGCCCAAGACTCCCGATTGAGCGCCGGGCATGGTTTAATCCCAGTTCGTCTCTTTTTTTGCATCGCCCACCCGCCATGAAGAACGAACATTCCTCTCGCATAACTACCGAGACCGCCCGGCGCTTCTCGTGGTTTGCCCGCCTGGTTCTGGCCAACCAGCGCCGGCGCTACGGCCAGGAGCTTGAGCCGGCCCGGCTGTGGGCCCGGACGCCCTGGGTGTTCGCCGCGCTGTCGCTGCTCTACGGCGCGCTCGATCGCCGCCGTTCGCCGATCGAAGCGCCGCTGCGTTCGCTGCTCACCGTCAGGGTGTCGCAAATCAACTGGTGTGCTTTCTGCGTCGACATCAATTCGGCGACCGGCATGAAGCGCGGGGTCAGCGCGGCGCAGTTCGCCGCGCTCGAGCAGTACGAAAGTTCGGCGCTGTTCGATGCACGGCAGAAAGCGGCGCTCGCCTACGCCGAAGCGATGACGCGGACCGACGGCGGCGTCGACGATCGGCTGATGCAACGGCTCAGATCCCATTTTGACGACGACAGCGTCATCGAACTGACCGCGCTCGTCGCCTTCCAGAACATGTCGAGCAAGTTCAACGCGGCCCTCGACGTTGCGGCGCAGGGGTTTTGCCGCACAGCGAAGGAATGACGGCTTTACAGCAGTGAATTCTCGAAGTCAGTTGTCTCAACGCGGTAGAGTAGGAGTGTGACGCGGTAGCATTAGGTTTGGCTTGTCCGATCCGTCCCTTTCGTCTGACGGTGCCCTAGTAGCCTTGCCATAACCCCGTTTCCACACCCCTCTCATCGAACCGGACGTGCAGATTTCCCGCATCCGGCTCTCGGACAAGAATTCACGCCTACGCCCACGCCACGCTGCTTCCTCGCGCAGTCAGACGTACGAGACCGAAGTACCCGTAGAGGTGCTGGAGTGGATACGTCCCGCCCCTACGTCGTCTGACCTTGTGCTTGTTGCGCAACCACCGACGCAACCGCGTTGCCGTGTAGATGTCGAGCGCCCGATAAGCACGACTGACGGTTCCTACGTTGAAGTAGTTTGCCCAGCCGCGTAACGTGCGGTTCAACTTCCCCACGACCTCCTCGGTGTCCTGCCAACCCATTTTCAGTTCGGTCAGCGCATGGACCTTTTCGACCATGCGCCGAATGCTCTTCTTCGACGGCCACAGAGCGATACGGGCCTTCCCTGTGGTCGCCGAATACCGCCTGCCAAACGTGAATCCCAGAAAGTCGAACGTCTCTTCCGGTACCTTGCAGATTCGTGTCTTTTCCTCATTCACCGTGAGCTTCAGTTTCCCCATGATCGCACGCATCCACTGCAAGGCTTCTTCCGCCTTACCGTGTTTGCACAGAATCACCAGGTCATCAGCATAGGTGACGATGCAGCTGCCCAGGCGCCGCTCCAGCCCAAGTTTCTTCCACGCCAACACAAACCGTCGCATATACAAATTGGACAGCAGTGGTGAAATGGGTGATCCCTGTGGAATACCTCGCCCCTTGTCCTTGGCCTCGGTTGTCCGCGTCTTCCGTCCTCGGTCATCGGTTTCCTCGACCGCGCATTCCAGCCACATCTTGATCAGATGCAGCACACGCCGATCCACGATGCGCCGCGCGAGCGATTGCATCAGTTCTGCGTGCGGAATGCTGCCAAAGTAGTCCGCGAGATCGGCGTCAACGACGTCCGTCTGGCCCAGAAACAGTCGGTCCTTCACTTCCTCTGCCGCCTGCTGAGCGTTGCGGCCCGGCCGGTAGGCATACTGCTCGGAAGGAAGATCCGTCTCGAAGATCGGTTCCAGCACCAGCATCGCTGCCGTCATGCAGGTCCGATCTTTCAGGGTAGAGATTCCCAGCGGCCGGAGTTTGCCATTGGGTTTCGGTATAAACACTCTCCGGATCGGATCCGGTCGATAGCTCTCCTCCCGGAGGGCCTGCGCCAGTTCCGCCAGCCATCGCTCGACACCATACGCTTCGACATCCGCAAAATCCTGACCGTCCACTCCCGGCGCACCCTTGTTCGAGCGGCACTGGGCGTAGGCATGAGTCAGAATGTCTTCGCGGTAAATCTTGTCGTACAGCGCATAGAAACGAATGCCAGCATCTGACTTCGCTTTCGCGTGTAACGCCATCTGCAACTTCTGAACGCTAATCGGAGTTGATAGGTTACCCAATCTCCTGTCCCTCGCTACGTCTTGCGTCTATCTTGAACCAAGGCCCCTTCCCTCCACCGGCATTACCCGGCTTCCTCGGTACTACGGGCCTTTCCGCCACCCCAAGACGCCCGGAACATCTCTCACGAGTTCCCGGTTGCTCATCCCTGAACACGTCGAGGGGCTTCCCGTGTTACGCGCGCTTTCCTTGTGTGCATGCTGTCGCCACTACCCCGGCACAGCGACGGACGGTCATGCTTTGCTCATCCATTCCGTCGTATCAGCCTTCCCCGAAAGGGTCATCGGGTCGGCCTGTGCATCGGCCTTTTCGAGGCTTCCTCAGCGTTCACTCGCGTTACGGCCTGCACACTCGTGCTGCCACCAGAATTTGTGGCCCGCTATATCGAAGGCTTCAGCCACTTCGTTACCTCCATGACTGCCCCGATTACTTCCGGCTGGAGCATTTCGCCGGGTGGGCCTTTCACCCACTGGAAAGCGCCGTCTTTGCACGGCGCACACCCATTTCGGCCTGTCAGCTTTCCACAAAGCCGCCGTTCAGCCAAACCCAGGTTCTGTGAAGTAGAATGCTCCAGAGCCGCTGTTGCCGATCTCACACTCCCGGCCAAAAGCCGACTTGGCCGCAGATCCTCCATTGCGGACGTTGCTCCGGAGCAGATCACCGAGCGCCAGTCTAATAACACTGGCGGGACCAACTAGTAGTCAGTCACTGAGAAACGCAAGGATAGAGTCGAGCGAGTTTGCGGCGAGCCTCCTGAGCGGTGAATTTCCATTTAACGGGAATGGCCTTGGCATTACGCTCGCGTACATTGGCGTCGACCTCGTGACGCAAGG
>CAISOB010000109.1 GCA_903886975.1 uncultured beta proteobacterium | reverse complement strand
CTTGCTACAGATTTTATCGGTATCCGTTTTCGAGAAAACCCAGCTGTCACAAGCGTTCTTAGGCAGTGCGCAATTCTCAGAACAGACCGATTTCGCTAACCAACTAAATTTGTTCGACTTTTAACCGGACACTACTGATGTCGGATAATGGACCGGCAGCAGCGGCCGCTCTGGAAAGAATGAAGACAATCTCAAAACCATCTCCCGAGAGCTTTTCGTAGATGTACTTCCCAATGACTCCAAATCCAATCAGTCCAATTCTCTTCTTCATGTCTATTCCTAAGTTAATCCCGAACTCTGCCTTATTGAACGAAATTGGTTCTTGTGGCAGCTCCTCTAATTTTTATCGAGGCCAGCTTTGAATCTACGTCAGTATCACATCGATGCATTTGCAACCAGGCCATTTACCGGGAATCCCGCAGCCGTCTGTCCGTTAAATAATTGGCTTGACGATGATCTTCTCCAGGCTATCGCCGAAGAAAACAACCTTTCTGAGACGGCCTTTTTCGTTCCAACGACAAAGGGGTTCCACTTGCGGTGGTTCAAACCACTCAGGGAGGTCGATCTTTGCGGGCATGCTACGCTTGCTACGGCTTATGTGCTATTTGAGATGCTCGGGTATGCTGATCCGGTAATTACCTTCGAAACGCGTAGTGGCGAGTTGTTTGTCAGGCGCAAAGGGAACCTGTTGGAATTGGATTTCCCCGCACTGAATCTGATTAACTGTCCCGCCCCGCAAGCACTTATCGACGGATTGGGGCAACGCCCACTTGAGGTTCTGTCTGCCACTGATTACCTGGCCGTTTTTGATAGCGAGGAAACGATTCGATCACTGAATCCCGACTCAAGTTTGCTTAAACAACTTGATCTGCGGGGAGTAATTGTCACTGCGCCTAGTAATGATGTTGATTTTGTCAGTCGTTTTTTCGCGCCGAAATACGGCATTCCGGAAGATCCTGTCACGGGTTCAGCCCACTGTGCGCTAGCACCCTACTGGTCGAAGCGACTCAATAAGACAACATTTCGGGCTAGGCAAGTTTCAAAACGCGGCGGAGAACTTTCTTGCGAACTCATAGATGGGCGAGCCTTAATCTCCGGCGCCGCTGTAACTGTCATGGAGAGCACGTTATATTTGCCAGAGCGGTAATCCAGTAGCTGTTCATTTGTGGCGCAATCAGTTTTTGTCATTCAGGTAGCGAGCCGCCGACTAATCAGACACGCCGCCATTCTGCGCGGTGGAGTCTGGAATGGCCGGTAAGCAGCGCATTGCAGCCCGAGAGAATCGTCAAGTCAAACGTCGGCACGGCCGTCGACTTGCCGATGACCAATCGTCTGCTACGACTGCTGTTCTTTGTTACATGACTTCCAGCCGGCGACGACGCGAAGATCAGCAAGGGGTCGAGGAAGTTTCAATCACGGATTACGGATAGTCGAAAAAGGAACTCGCCCGTCAGGGGCGAAACCCGGCGAGTGAATATCGGAAAACATTTCTGGATTCGGGCTTTCGCTGGAATGACGGCGTTATGATTTCTTCAAATCGAGCGCCAGCTCATACATCGCATTCTTTGCCGCCCCGGTAATGCTGTGCGCGAGTTTGGCCGCCTGCTTGACCGGCAGGCCTTCGGCGAGCAGCAATTTGAGCACCCGCTCGCCCTCGCCGTCGTCGGCGGCGGCCGGCGGCGCCGCAACGAGCAGGACGAATTCGCCGCGCTGGCGGTTACCGTCGGTGCTCAGCCAGTCGTGCGCCTCGGCGAGAGGGCAACTGTGGATGGTCTCGAAAATCTTGGTCAATTCGCGCGCCATGACCAGCGTGCGCTCGCCGCCAAGAACATCGGCGAGCGCGGCAACTGTCTCGAGAATGCGATGCGGCGCTTCGTAGAAGACGAGCGCATAAGGCAAGCCGGCCACTTCGCGCAAGGCGTCCTCGCGCTGCTTGGGCTTGGCCGGCAGGAAACCGTAGAACAGGAACTGCGCATCGGTCAGCCCGGAAGCCGACAGCGCCGTAACGGCCGCGCAGGCGCCGGGCAAGGGCACGACGCGATAGCCGGCGCTGCGCACGCGCGCCACCAGCCGTGCACCGGGGTCGGATACGGCCGGCGTGCCGGCGTCGGAAACGAAGGCTACCGACTGGCCGTCGGCGAGGCGCGCAATGATCTGCTCGGCCGCCGCTTCCTCGTTGTGCTCGTGCGCCGCCAGCAGACGCGCGGCGCAGCCGAAATGCTTGAGCAGGGGCGCGCTGTGCCGTGTGTCTTCGGCGGCGATCCAGGGCACCTGATGCAAGACCGCGATGGCGCGCTGCGTCATGTCGCCGAGGTTCCCGATCGGGGTCGCCACCACATACAAAACGGATGATTCTTCTGTCATAATCGTTGCGGATTCGATGAGCGAGGATCTGATGAGCGGCAACGATACCACGAGCGTGTCGACACAAGTGATCGGCAAGCGCGCCGAGGACCTGGCGGCAGGCTTTCTCGAACAGCGCGGCTTGGCCATCCTGGCACGCAACTTCCGCTGCCGCGGCGGCGAGATCGATCTCGTTTGCCGCGACGGGAAATCGCTGGTCTTCGTCGAGGTGCGCCTGCGGCGCAATGCCCACTACGGCGGCGCCGCGGCCAGCATCACGGCGCGCAAGCAAGCGCGCATCATCCTGGCGGCGCGCCACTACCTCGCGGCACACGCCGGCGCCGAAGCCGATTGCCGCTTTGATTGCGTCCTGCTGGACGGCGACGCGAATGCGATCGAATGGGAACGCGATGCGTTTTGTGAACGTTAAGCGAATTGCTCTCTTCCTCGCGGGCATGGCTATCGCGCAGCTCGCGGCCGCCGAATCGATCAAGGTCCTGGTGCAAAGCTCGCCGCTGGCCGGCAGCCAGTACTACGCCGCCGCCAAGGTCTGGAACGACATCCGCATCGGCGACCGCCTGACACTGACGCGCGAACCGGGCAACCGCCATGACCGCAATGCCGTGCGCGTCGATTGGCAGGGCCAGCAAATCGGCTACGTGCCGCGCGCCGAAAACGGCGCTGTGGCGCGTGCGCTCGATGCCGGCGAGAGGCTCGAAGCGCGCGTTTCGAAACGGCGTGACGACTCCGATCCGTGGCGGCGGATCGAGATTGAGGTCTATTTGATTCTCTGATGGTAGACTGGGGGCCTGATTCACCTAGCCGAATTGAATACCATGGATTTGATTTCACGCATCGGCGATCATTTCAGCGATAGCGCGCAGGCCAAGCTCGACGCCATCGACGTGCTCGCGCCGGCGATCGCCCAGGCCACCGAACTGATGGTCGCCTGCCTGCTTGCCGACGGCAAGATCCTGGCCTGCGGCAACGGCGGTTCGGCCGCTGACGCGCAGCACTTTGCCGCCGAACTCGTCGGGCGCTTCGAGATGGAACGGCAGGGGCTGGCGGCGATCGCGCTGACCACCGACAGCTCGATCATGACCGCCATCTCGAACGACTACGGCTACAAGGCCATTTTCGACAAGCAGGTGCGCGCACTCGGCAAGCCGGGCGATGTGCTGCTGGCGATCTCGACCTCCGGCAACTCGGCCAACGTCATCGAGGCTATCCATGCGGCACATGACAACGATCTGCGGGTGGTGGCGCTGACCGGCAAGGGCGGCGGCGAAATCGCGGCGCTAATGCGCGACACCGATGTCCACCTTTGCGTGCCGGCGGAACGCACGGCGCGCATCCAGGAAGTTCACCTACTGACCATCCACTGCCTGTGTGACGGTATTGACTGCCTGCTTTTAGGAGTTGACGAATGAAAAAGAACCTCATTGCCGCGCTGCTCTTTGGTGCCATGCTGCTGCCCGCGTTGCAGGGCTGCTTCCCGGTCGTCGCTGCCGGCGTCACCACCGGCGTTCTCGCGACCCTCGACCGGCGCACGCTCGGCACGCAAACCGAAGACGAGGCGATCGAAGTGAAATCCAGTTTGCGCCTCGGCGGGAAACTCGGCGACAAGGCGCACGTCAATGTCACGAGCTACGACCGCAAGGTGCTGATCACCGGCGAAGTCGCCAGCACCGAAGCCAAGGCCAGCGCCGAAGCCATCGTCGGCGAGGTGCCCAATGTGCAGGGCGTCTACAACGAATTGACGGTCGCGCCGCCGAGTTCCTATACCGATCGCAGCAATGACGCCTACATCACCTCGAAGATCAAGGGCCGCTTCGTCGATAACGGCAAGTTCAACCCGGTGCACGTCAAGGTCGTCACCGAGGCCGGCATCGCCTACCTGCTCGGCATGGTCACCCAGCCCGAAGCGGACGCGGCGATCGGCGTTGCGCGCACCACCTCCGGGGTCAAGAAGGTGATCAACCTGCTCGAGATCATCACGCCGGCCAAGGCCAGGGAACTCGATATCGCCCAAAAGAACAGCAACAACGCGCCGGTTGAAAACAAGGCGCCGTGACAAAACCCGTGAGCATCCCTGCCGAAGACGACGGTCTGGCTTTGCAAGCGGCTTTTGAAGCGAAGATCGTCGCGCCGGGCGAACTTGCCGATCGGCTTGCCCGCGAACCCCGGCCGCTGGTCTTTACCAACGGCTGCTTCGACATCCTGCATCGCGGCCACGTGACCCTGCTGGCGCAGGCGCGCGCGCTGGGGGCGGCGCTGATCGTCGCACTCAATTCGGATGCCTCGGTCAAGCGGCTCGGCAAGGGCAACGACAGGCCGGTCAATGCGCTGGCCGACCGGCTGGCGGTCATTGCCGCGCTCGAATTCGTGTCGCTCGTCACCTGGTTCGACGAAGACACGCCGATCGCGCGCATTCTCGACTGCCGGCCCGAGGTCCTGGTCAAGGGCGGCGACTGGCCGCTCGAGAAGATCGTCGGCAACAGGGAAGTCACCGGATGGGGCGGGCGCGTCGTGTCTGTCCCCTTCATTCACCATAAATCGACGACGGCGCTGCTCGACAAGATCCGTAGTTTGTAAGCGCGCATCACCCGCCGACGCCCGTCGTGATCAGTCGGCTCGCTTCTGCGGTAGAGTTGCGGTCTGTCTTGACTCCGAAGCGAAATTGCGATGCAAAAGATCCTAATCATCATTCATGCCGCACCCTACGGTAGCGAGCGCTGCCTGTCCGCGCTGCGACTCGCCACCGCCTTGACCGGCCGCGACGACAAGCCGCAAGTCCGTCTGTTCCTGATGTCGGATGCAACGGTACTCGGTCTGCCGAACCAGGTCGATGGCGCAGGAAACGGTCTGCAGGGCATGGTCGAACATCTGGTCGGAGAAGGCGTGCCGATCAGGGTGTGCCGTACCTGCGCACTGGCGCGCGGAATTGCGGACCTGCCGCTGATCCCTGGCGTCGCGATTGGCACCCTGCCCGAACTTGCCGACGCCGCCGTCGAAGCCGACAAAGTGATTACCTTCTGAAGTCCGCCAAGCGCGGCTTCCGATCGTCCTTGCTTTGGCTGCGTGATCGCAGTCATGCCCCACCTCGCATCAGTGCGGGGCAATGCTTGCCCAAAACGCTCCTGACTTGAACGGGAAGCGTTGGGGCATGTCATAGAGTCGCCCGGGTCAGCCGTGCTTTCCCGGTCACGTGGAGGCAGCGATTGTCGATAGTTGCCGGCGATCGTCATGTCCGCGCGTTCCTGCGTGATGGAGGTCTCGTCATATTCAAAGTCGCGTTTTGGGTGGCTTGGCGGCGCAGAACGCTTCCACGATCTCTGGGGGGTGGATTAATGCAATCTTCTTCGAGGACAATTCCATGAATACACGAAACCTGATCATCGCCCTTATCGGTTCGGCATTGCTTGTGGCGACCGAATGCCAAGCGCAACAGCCGCCGAATCCGCTCGACGTCGTGCCCGACAGTATGCCCTTTGATGTGCCGTATGGCGCACCCATCTCGCTCGATCGGGCTGAAGCGGCCATCACCGCGGCAATGGCGGAAGCGCAGCGGCATTACTGGAAGATGAATATGGCCGTTGTCGATTCGGGAGGCAACCTCGTTGCCTTCAGGCGGATGGATGGAGCGCAGCTCGCATCGATTGCAATCTCCGAACATAAGGCGCGGGTTGCCGTAAAGTTCCGCCGCGAGACCAAAGTCTTTGAGAACGCAATCCAGATCAACAACGCGCCTTATGTCGCGACGCTTGATGACGTTGTTGCTTCGCGTGGCGGCATACCCCTCATTGAAGGCGGCAAGTTGATCGGCGCTATCGGCTGTTCAGGCGGCACCGGTTCACAGGACGAAGTAGTCTGCAAGGCAGGGGCCGCAACGGTGAAGTGACGCTTTGTCCGGACCGGATGCGGTCGCTTGGCCGCACCCGGTCGATCTTCTCGTCAAGGCAGGTGCCTGACGCGGAGGCAAACCTCGGCCTTGATGCGCCCGCAATCGATTTCTTCGCTGGTGGCGCGAAATTTCCCTTATCCTTCTAAACGGTCTGCTTCCGAGCCATGCCATTGGGCTAATTCGCCGAGCAATGTTCATGCAACTACTTCAGATTGGTGACTCGTGAGTGAATATGATCAGTGGGTGACGTGCTGGACGGCTTCCGCGCAAGGGCCTTATCCAATCGGAAATCCCTCGGCCCAACCGGACTTGAGCGGAACCTTTCCGGCCCAAGAGATCGGCGCGCAGAATCAGGGCTTTCGCTTGATCATCCGGCCTGACGTTTGGGGAGCGCGTGCGCGCTTTCGTTTTTCCAACGTGTTCGGTACTTGCCCGCTGACGCTCGACGGCGTTTACGTCGGGCTGCAACTGTCCGGTTCTGCGCTAGTTCCCGAATCCAACCGGCCGGTGAGCTTTGCCGGCGAGAAGAAAGTGACGATTGCGCCCGGAGAAGCGCTTTGGAGCGATGCTGTGGCCACCCCATTGGGCGGTGATTTGCAAACGACGGCCGGACGCAAGATGGCGGTTAGTTTCCATGTCGCCGGCACGAGCGGCCCGATGACCTGGCATGCCAAGGCGCTCACAAGCTCGTATCTCACGCGGCCGAACGCCGGTACGCGCGCTGTCGTTTGCCTCGGCGATTCGATCGTCGACGGTACGGGTTCAACGCTGAACGGAGATGACCGCTGGCCGGACGTCATGTCGCGGCGTGTACACGCGATGTTTGGCCAAACAATCTCGGTGGTCAATGCCGGCATCGGCGGCAATCAAGTGATCGGGCCGAAGGACTATTCTGCTGCCAGGCCATTTGCCGGCGGCCCTTCAGCCCTAAGCCGGCTGGAGCGCGACGTCCTGTCGCTTTCGAATGTCGGCGCGGTCATCTGGCTGGAAGGAGGCAACGATTTCAGCGACAACGGCCGCGCGCAGGTCGCGGCAGTCATCGCCGGCATGCGCGATGGCGTGGGCCGCATGCGTTCGGGAATTCCCGGAGTACGTATCATCGGAGCGACAGTGGGCTCGGCGCTCGGAAGCAGCAACCCGTCCTTCGCTCATCCCGATCAGGACAAGAAACGACAGGCGCTCAATGCGTTTATTCGCACATCGGATCTATTCGATGCCGTTGTCGATTTCGATCTTGTGATCACCGACCCGCAATCGGGACGCATGCGAGCCGAATTCGTCCCCGATAGTACATGCGGCGGCAGCGGCGACGGTCTGCATCCGAATCGCCTAGGTTATCAGGCGATGGGCGCCGCGGTCGATCTGGATCTGTTGCGACCGAAAGATCAAGTGTCCGCTCAACGATTGCGAAATGCCCGCCATGGTTTGAAAGGAGGGACCGAGACGAGACCCATGCACAGTGGAAGCAGCAGCCGGCGCCTACCCGCCGCCTTGCCCCGGCCGCGCACAATCTCCGCAACGGCCAGCCAGGCCCCGCGTGCCGCACTCCACACGAGACGATAAATGCGGTTCATCGCGGCGTGACGCTTCATGGCACTCCCGGGCGATTGGCAGCGCGTCGGTCGTCCGACGGCCGGGCGTTTGAGGCTAAGGTCCGGTCTCGAAGCATTATACCAAGGGCGTAATCTGAAGGCATTAATGGGGTTGTACAGAAAATCCCATTAAATGTCAAACGCATATTATGTGACCGGCCTTGTCACGAGAGGCGCGCGGCAATGCCTCGGCAATCCTCTTCAGGCCGCCGGTGACCGCGATCGAGGGGAAGCTTACAGGCGCTGTTCGACCCAGCCGCGAACCGAGGCCAGCGCGGCCGGCAGCTTGGCCGGTTCGCTGCCGCCGGCCTGGGCCATGTCGGGACGGCCGCCCCCTTTGCCACCGACCTGCTGGGCGACGAAGTTCACGAGCTCGCCGGCCTTGACCTTGGCGGTCAGATCCGCAGTGACGCCGGCGATCAGGGTGACCTTCCCGTCGGCGACGCTGGCCAGGACGATGGCTGCCGATTTGAGCTTGTCGCGCAGCTTGTCCATCGCCTCGCGCAGCGCGTTGAGGTCGGCCCCGTCAAGCGTAACCGCCAGCACCTTGGCGCCCTTCACTTCAAGCGCGCCGGTGGCGAGATCGTCGCCTTGCGCTGACGCCAGCTTGCTCTTCATCGCCGCCATTTCGCGTTCGAGATGGCGCACCTGATCGACGAGCGAGTTGACGCGGGCTTGCGCTTCGCTGGGCAGAACCTTGAGCGTCCCGGCGATGCCGCCGAGCGCGCTTTCCATGCGCTGCATGTAGGCCAGCGCGTTGTCGCCGGTGACCGCTTCGACGCGGCGCACGCCGGCGGCCACGCCGCCCTCGGCGACGATGCTGAATACGCCGATGTCGCCGGTGCGCCGCACGTGCGTACCGCCGCACAGCTCGCGCGAGCTGCCGATGTCGATGACCCGCACCACGTCGCCGTACTTCTCGCCGAAGAGCATCACCGCACCGAGCTTCTGTGCTTCGGCGATCGGCATGACGCGGTGCTGGCACTCGATGTTGGCGAGGATCTCGGCGTTGACGATGTTCTCGACGCGGCGAATCTGTTCGTCGGTCATCGGCTGGTTATGCACGAAATCGAAACGCGTCTTCTCGGAATCGACCTGCGAGCCCTTCTGCTGCACGTGCTCGCCGAGCACTTCGCGCAGCGCCTTGTGCATCAGGTGCGTCGCCGAATGGTTGCGCATGGTGCGGCGGCGCGCCAGCAGATCGATCTTGGCCGTGACCGCGTCGCCGACCTGCAGACGGCCGGTCTTGAGTACGCCCTGGTGGCCGAACACCGCGGCCTGGATCTTCTGCGTATCCTCGACGGCGAATATCCCCCGCGCCGATTGCAGCACGCCGCGGTCGCCGACCTGGCCGCCCGATTCGGCATAGAACGGCGTCGCGTCGAGCACGACGACGCCCAGGTCGCCTTCGCCCAGTTCATCGACCGGGCTGCCTTCCCTGTAGAGCGCCAGCACCTTGCCCTTGAATTCGAGGCTGTCGTAGCCGTGGAAGGTCGTCGGCGCACCGCTGTATTCGAGCGCGCTGGCCACCTTGAACTTGCCGGCGGCGCGCGCCTGCTCTTTCTGCCGGTTCATCGCCGCCTCGAAGCCGGCGCTATCGACACCGACGCCGCGCTCGCGGCAGATGTCGGCGGTGAGGTCGAGCGGAAAGCCGAAGGTGTCGTGCAACTTGAACGCCGTCTCGCCGTTGAAGATGCCTTTGCCGTTCATCGCCGCAAGTTCGGCCTCGAGGATCGCCATGCCGTTTTCGATGGTGGCGAAGAAGCGTTCCTCTTCCTGGCGCAGCACGTCGATGATGCGTTTCTCGCCGGTCACCAATTCGGGATAGGCGCTGCCCATCTCGGCGACCAGATCCGGCACCATGCGATGAAAGAAGGCCGCGCGCGCCCCGAGTTTGTAGCCGTGACGAATCGCGCGCCGGATGATGCGGCGCAGGACGTAGCCGCGCCCCTCATTGCCGGGGATGACACCGTCGGCGATCAGGAACGAGCAGGCGCGGATATGGTCGGCGAGGACGCGCAGCGAAGGGCTGTCCATGTCGGCGCCGCTGGTTTCGCGCGCGGCGGCCTTGACCAGGCTCTGCAACAGGTCGATGTCATAATTGCTGTTGACATGCTGCAGCACCGCCGTGATGCGCTCGAGTCCCATGCCGGTATCGACCGAGGGCTTGGGCAGCCTGTGCATGACGCCGGCCTCGTCGCGATTGAACTGCATGAAGACGTTGTTCCAGATTTCGATGTAGCGGTCGCCATCTTCGTCGGGCGATCCGGGCGGGCCGCCGGGGATGTGCTCGCCGTGGTCGTAGAAAATCTCCGAGCACGGGCCG
Organism: uncultured beta proteobacterium; assembly: GCA_903886975.1. Lineage (GTDB taxonomy): Bacteria > Pseudomonadota > Gammaproteobacteria > Burkholderiales > Rhodocyclaceae > Propionivibrio. The sequence goes on along the minus strand of CAISOB010000109.1, from coordinate 23,520 downwards.
CACGGGCCGGTGTCGCCCATCATCCAGAAGTTGTCGGAAGCGTAGCGCGCGTCCTTGTTGTCGCCGATGCGCACGATGCGCTCGGCCGGCAGGCCGATGGTTTTGTTCCAGATGTCATAAGCCTCGTCATCCTCGGCATAGACGGTGACCCACAGCTTGTCCGGCGGCAGCTTGTAGACCACGGTCAAGAGTTCCCAAGCGTATTTGATCGCGTCGAGCTTGAAGTAGTCGCCGAAGGAGAAATTGCCGAGCATTTCGAAGAAGGTGTGATGGCGCGCCGTGTAGCCGACGTTCTCGAGATCGTTGTGTTTGCCGCCGGCGCGCACACATTTCTGCGCTGTCGTCGCACGCACATAGGGCCGTTTGTCGAAGCCGAGAAAGACGTCCTTGAACTGGTTCATCCCGGCGTTGGTAAACAGCAGCGTCGGATCGTCGTGCGGGACAAGCGAACTCGAAGCCACTATCTGATGACCCTTGGATTCAAAGTACTTGAGGAATTGCTCGCGAATTTCGGCACTTTTCATCGGTATGTCCCTGCGGCGGGCGGATTTCAAAGGGCTCTGATTCTAGCACCGAAACGCGCGCCGGCAGAGAGGCCGTGCGCTTGGCCGTCGCTACGCCGCAGACGCCCAATAAAAAACCCGCCTGAGCGGGTCTTTTGGCGCATGGCGGACTAGGGATGCGCACGAGCCGGTCGGTCGACCTTGCCGTCGTGGTTGTAGTCGTGCTGGCGGTCATGTTTCTCCGCGTAGATGCGCCGGCTTTGCACGTTTTCGGCGTGCTGCAGGCTCGCGCGTTCCCGGGGCGTCACCACGCCGTCGGCCTTGGCCCGGTCTTCCTTCGCCTGCAGACGCTGCTGCCCGCGTTCGAGGCGCGCTGCTTCGCGCGGCGTGAGCGAGCCCGACTGGACACCCTGCTGGATGCGCTGTTCCTGGTTGATCTGGCGCTGGTCGATCCCGGGCGTCGCGTTCGATTGCGCGAGGGCGCCAAGCGATGAAGCGAGGATGAAGGCGATGACAGCGGTCTTGACTACTAGCATGATTAGCGTCTCCTTGGTTTGCGATTTCTACGATGGGACATCCCATGCCCGAATTTACGCATGCGGCCGACGCTGGGCGAGCGCGATTTTGTAACAAGCGGTAAGCCGGCAACGAAGATTTACATGTCGATCAATAGGTCGATGCGGTCGCTGAAGAGCGCGGCGACACCGCGCGCAAACAGCGTCTCGGCGGCCGACCGGTCGTTGACCGTATAGCACAGCACGGGGATGTCATTGGCTTGCGCAATTTTGAGAACGTCTGCATCGAGTTTGTCCCACGCGCAATGCAGGCTGTAGGCATCGAGCATCTCGACCTGACTGGCCCAGTCCGCCGGCGGCCGCGTCCACAACACGCCAAGCGGCAGGCGTGGCGCGACACGCCGCGCCGCCTCGAGCGCGACGACGGAAAACGAGGAGACCAGTGGCAATGGCCCGCCGGCCCAAAGATCCATGATGCGGCGCGCGACCACCTCGCCGGTGCGCGCTTCAAAAGCCGCTGCCGGCTTGATCTCGACGTTGGCCATAAGTCCGAGTTCGCGGCACAGGCGGACTGCCTGATCGAAGGTCGGAAGCGCTTCGCCGGCAAAAGACGCGTGGCGATAACTGCCGGCATCGAGACTGCGCAGTGCCGAATCCGGCGTGTCGCATACGCGACCGGAACCATTGCTCGTACGCTCGAGCGTTTCGTCGTGGATCAGCCAGGGCGAGTCGTCGGCCGAAAGCATGACGTCGAACTCGACCGCACGAAAGCCGAGCGCCGCGGCAATGCGCAGCCCGCTCAGGCTGTTCTCCGGCGCCAGCGCGCCGCCACAGCGGTGTGCGAAGACGCGCGGCAGGGACCAGTCGGGCGCGGGTCGATTCACTTGCCATGCCTCCTGACGGGCGCCGGCGACTCGGCATGGAGGATGGCATTGCCACGGGCCACGGCGTTATCAAGCGCTTCCTTGGCCGGCTTGCGGTTGGCCCAGACGCTTTCGAGTTCTTCATCGACGATGCTGCGCAAAGCTGCGTTTTGCGACACGCGATTGAGCGGCACGAAGCTCTTGCCGCCGAGCTGCGCATAGGCCACCTGCAGTGCCGCCAGATCGGCGCCGAGCAGCTGACTGCCGGCCGCCGTGCGCGCCACCGCGGTCATCGGCAGGAAACCGCCGGCCAGGGTAAGCTTGATCTGGACCTCCGGACCGAGAACATAATTGATAAATTTTGCCACGCCTTTCGTTTCCGCCGGCTTCATGCCATTGGCAATCCACAGCGAAGCGCCGTCGGCCAGAGTGTTCTGCGGCGCGCCGCGCTGGTCGTCGTGATAGGGAAGCGTGGACACGCCGACCTCAAGCGCCTTATCCTCGACCAGGGACGCGAACAGCGACGACGAACTGGTCAACATGGCGCATTCGCCGTTGGCAAAACGTCGATCGGCCTCGTCGCGGCGGCCGAAATAGACGAAGTACTTGCTCTTGTGCCAAGTGGCCAGCATGGCGACGTGCTTGACCTGGACCAGGCCGTTGAAAGCCAGATTGCCTTTGGCGTCGCTGACTTCGCCGCCATTCCATGCGCTCAGGTTGTCAATCTGCACCCAGGCCGGCCACGAGGTCGTGAACGGGCAGCGGTTGCCGGAATCGTAGAGCTTGCCGGCCGCCTCCTGCATCTCGACCCAGGTCTTCGGAGGCGCTTCAGGGTTGAGCCCGGCTTTACGGAAAGCGGCCTTGTTGATGTACAGCACCGGCGTCGAAAAAGCCACGGGCAACGCGAAAAGCTGGCCCTTGGCGTCCGCGAGTCCGATCACGAGTTCGGGCGCAAGCTGCGCGGCGAGCGGCTCGCGCGCTTCGTGCATGACTTCGTAGAGCGGCTTGAATTTCGTCTTGTTGGCGACAAAACGTGCGTATTCCTCGCGCGTTACAAGGTTGATCGCTTTCGGCGCATCGCCTTCGACACGGCGAACCATCGTGACATGAACGTCCTTGTGCTGGCTGTTGAACTGCTCGACCAAGGCCTCAACGCGCTCCGCCTGATCTTCGCCGAGATGATGCGACAGCTCGATCTGCGCCGGCATCGGCGGCATCGGCGGCGGCGCCGCCTTGTGGCTGGCCGCGAAAAGGGGTGACCCGAGGAGCAATCCGGCGACGGCGATGAGAATCTTGAATGAAGGCATTAGCGATTCCTTGGTGATTTCGACAAGGGGTCGATTATAGAGCGGGAAACCCCAGGATTAGTCGCCCCGGCGCTTCGAAGCCGCGCCTGAAGGGTGCTGAACCTGTGATTGCCGTCCGGGCGCAAATAATATTGCTGTTCGATATACGCGGCAGACTGCTCGGCGCATGGGTATTTGTGGTTAAAATATCGCCTATGCCAACCAAGCCGCCGGGAACCATCTTGCCAAACACGCCATGGAGTTCCTTGCCTGCATTCGCCATCGCCGCGGCAATGTTGCTCGGCCTGGGCGCTTGCGACATGATTCAGCAACAAATGGGAATCGAAGACCCGGCTGCAAAGGCGGCCAAGATCGACGCTGAAGGCAAGGCGGTTGGCGGTGCTTGTCGCCAGTCGGGGCGGGCCATCGAAGACTGCTACTCGATCTACGCCTGGCTGCCCAAAGCGCCAATTTACGACGGCTGGCGTGATATGGACGCCTACATGCGCGATAACAAACTGGAAACCGTCGAGCCGCAATTACCGCCGGTCGGCGCGCCGGGAACCCGGAAAAAGGTGGCAACGGCCGAGGAATCAGCCGCCGCAAAAACCAGCAAGAAGCCCGGCGAAAAACGCTAAGCACCTGAACCCCATCGATTGAATGCAAGCAATGCCTGATTTGCCTGAAACACCAAGCGCGCCGCAGCAAGCTGAGGGAGACGTCTTCTTCGTTCTGCGCGACTGCCGCGAACTCTTCCAGCGACGCCTGTCGGAAATCGTCAAGCAGGCGGGAATCACCTCGGCATCGGTGATCGAGGCCTTTGCCGAAGAAGTCGGCAAAGCGCATGACAAACTGGCGTCGTCAGCACCGAAGGAGAGTTTCGGACAGACCGACGGCTTGACGGCCTCACGCATCAGCCTCGTCGGCCTCGAAGCGCTGGAACTTGAAATCCGCATCGGCGACCTGGCCAGTCACCTGAAAGATAACGAGCGCATCGATCGCTGGCGCACTCAGTTGCGCTACATGAGGCTGCTCGATCGTCCGAGAATGACCGCGGAAGAAAATCCGGTCGGCCTCGGGCCAATCTGCCGCGGACTGTGGGCGATCTGCAGGGCGAACGGCGACAATCTCGACAAGAATCTCGATCAGCTTGCGCGGCTCGAGGAGCAACTCCAGGCGCAACTTCCCGACGTCTACGTCGAACTCGACAAAGTGCTCGAGGATCACCGCGTCGAACCGGCGCCGGTACCGATTTTCCGCCGCGCGACGGCTGACACCTTCGGTTCTTCTTACGGCGGTGGTGGCGGCGGTGGTGGTGGCGGCGGTGGTGGTGGTGGCGGCGGTGGCTTCGGTGGTGGTGGCGGCGGCGGCGACGGCTTCGGGGGCGGCGGTGGCGGCGGTGGTGGCGGCGGCTTCGGTGGCGGCGGCTTTGGCGGCGGCGCACAGGTCAGCAACGCGCTGTCGAGCTTGCAGCAGGCCATGCAGCAACAGTTCGCGGCCAACGAAGGATTTGCCGGCGATATCTTGACGGGCAACGTTGGTGGCGACCAAACAGGTGGCGGCGGCAATGTGGCATTCAACGCCTCGGCCATGGTGATGCTGAGCCACCTGATGGAGCGTTTGCTGGCGCTCGAAATGCAGCAGGCCTCCGGCGTGCCGGGATCAACCGAACCAAGGGTGCCGCAGCCATTGCGCGCGCTCAGGTCGAAAGATCTCGATCTGCCTCTGGGCAAACCCGCTTCGATCGCACTTGACACCCTGTCGCTCATTTTCGACGCTATTTTCGCTGCGCCTGATCTCCCCGATGTCATAAAAGCCACGATCGGTCGCCTGCAGATTCCCTTGCTCAAGCTGGCGATCATCGACCCGACGTTCTTTTCCGACGCGCAACACCCGGCGCGCCGCCTGGTCAATCAGATGGCGCGCGCAGCCATTGGACTGACGCAAGATACCGGGCGCGACCATCCGGTCTGCGTCCGGCTCTGGGCAGTGACCGACGCAGTGCGCACGGCGCTCGAAGCAAATGAAGGGGATTTGTCGCCGTATCTCGAAGATATCGACGCGCTCATCGAGGAACGCGACCAGTTGCTGCGGACCAATGCCCAACCGTGTATGGAACTGGTTCGCGAGCACGAACAGCAGGAAGCCTTCCGCGCCTGCACGCAGGATTGGCTGCGCACTGTGCTGGGCAAGACGACGCAGCAGGAAATCGAGCGTTTTCTGTCGGATTACTGGCTGCGCGTCATGCAAGCGGCCTATCTCGACGGCGGCACGTCGGGGGATCGCTGGAAGGAAGCCGACGAAACGATCGAACTCTTGCTCTGGAGCCTTCAGCCCAGGGCGAGCGCCGAAGAGCGGCGCAAGCTGGTCGGCCTGATCCCGCTGCTGCTCAAGCGGATCAACGTCGGGCTCGATGCGCTGGGAATTTCGACCCAGGAAAGGACCCCTTTCCTCAACGTCTGTTTTGAACTGCAAACGGCGGCCCTGCGCAAAGTGCCGGAGACAGCCGAAACACCACCGCCGGCGACTGCCGAACAGTTGCTCGCACCGTTCCCGTTCATTGACTTGCGCACACGCGGCTCCGTCGATTCGCCTTCTGACCGGCTTCTTGAACGCGACGGCAAGCTGGTGCAGTATTTTGGCCTGCCGGCCGACGCGCAAGGGCCGTGGCACGGCGCGGCCGGTCCGTGGAAAGAGGGCGACTGGATCAGTTTTGAATTGCCCGACGGCGATCGCTTGTGCGGACGCCACTGTGGGCAAATACCGGCTTCCGGAACGATCCTGCTGTTCAACAACGAATGGGGCTATGCCGTTGCCATGGCCCCGTCCCTGCTCGAACAACAACGCAGCGACGACCGCGCCCGAGTTGTGTCGGGGACTTTGCTTTTCGACGAGGCGGCGGAGCGAGCACTCAAAGAAATGGCGCCGCGCTGAGCGCTGTTCGGCAATAAAGCGGGCTTGCGCCGCTCGGCGCTCAGGGCAGTGCGTTGGCGATGCGAATGTAGTCCTCGACCGACAATTCCTCGGCACGTGCCGTCGGTGCAATCCCGAGCCGCTCAAAGCCGGCGTCGCCAAGAATCCCCTTGAGATTGTTGCGCAGCATCTTGCGTCTTTGCGCGAAAGCCGCCGACACCAGCGCGGCGAAGCGCGTTTCATCGCGCGCCGCGAGCTCGCCCGGAGGGCGCGGAATCAGGCGCACCACGGCCGAATCGACTTTGGGCGGGGGGGCGAAGGATTCGGGCGGCACATCGATCAGACTGTCCATGACGAAGCGATATTGGAGCATGACCGACAGGCGACCGAAATCCGCCGTGCCCGGCGCGGCAACCATGCGCTCGACGACCTCCTTCTGCAGCATGAAGTGCATGTCGACGACGCGATCGGCGAAGTCCGCCAGATGGAAGAGCAGCGGCGTCGAAATGTTGTACGGAAGATTGCCGACGATGCGCAAGCGGCTGCCGACGACTGGCGCAGCGAAATCGAAGTTCAGGGCATCGCCTTCGTGTATCGTCAGTTTCTCAGGCAGGTGAGCCGCGTAGCGCTGCTCTAGTCGGGCAACGATGTCGCGGTCGATCTCGATGACATGCAGATGATCAAGCCGTTGTAGCAGCGGATCGGTCAATGCGCCGAGGCCCGGGCCGATCTCGACGACGCAATCGCCGCGTTCCGGCGCCAGCGCCGCGACGATGTCGGCAATCACCTGCCGGTCAATCAGGAAGTTCTGCCCAAACCGCTTGCGCGCAATGTGCTGGTTCATGCCGAACTCCCGAATCCAAGCGGTTCAGTGCAGGCTAACCCGCGCCAGCCGGTTACGCCGGAACCAAAACGTTTGCAAGCAGCATGCTCGCTCATTGTGTCGCGGAACTGGCGCGCTGCGCCATCGCAATCGCCTGCTCGACCGCGACGAAAAGACTGCCCGGATCGGCACGGCCGGTGCCGGCGAGGTCGAGCGCGGTGCCGTGGTCGACTGAGGTGCGGATGATCGGCAGACCCAGGGTCACATTGATTCCCTGCCCGAAACTCGCGTACTTGAGCGTCGGCAGACCCTGGTCGTGGTACATGGCCAGCACGCAATCGCCCTGTGCCAGTTGTCGCGGCGTAAATAGCGTATCGGCGGGTAGCGGACCGATGAGCGTCATGCCCTCGGCGCGTAAACGCTCGAGCACCGGCGTGATGACCTCGATTTCCTCGCGCCCGAGATAACCGCCTTCGCCGGCATGGGGATTGAGACCGGCGACCAGAATCCGCGGCTGGGCGATACCATACTTGCGGCGCAATTCCGCATGCAGGACGCGCAGTGTCTTTTCAAGCGCTTCCTGCGTCACCGCCCCGGAAACATCCTGCAAGCGCAGGTGTGTACTCACCAGGGCAACCCTGAGCCCGCCACCGGCAAGCATCATCACCACGTGCGGCGCAGCAGTCTTTTCGGCCAGGTACTCGGTGTGTCCGGTAAAGGGTGTGCCTGCTGCGTTGATCACGCCCTTATGCACCGGCGCCGTGACCATTGCGGCGAACTCGCCCGAGAGGCAACCGGCCGTCGCCCGGTCGAGCAGTTGCAGCACATAAGGCGAATTGGCCGGGTCAAGCCGGCCTGGACGCGCGGCGACGGCAAGCGGAACATGCAGAATGTCGAGGCTGCCGGCGTCCGGCAAGAGTTCGGGCGTCCAGTCGCGCAGCACCGGCCGCGCGCCCTTCGACTCCCCGTCGGCATAGAGGGCTTGCGCCCGCTCGGCCATCAGCTCGCGATCGGCGAGAAGCACCAGATGCGCGGGCAAGTATTGCCCCGCACGGTCGCTCAAGCGCAGACAGATGTCCGGACCGACACCGGCAGGCTCACCGGAAGTGACGGCGATGACGGGCCGCTTCGGCATGGCTAGAGCACCACCCTAGCGTTCGTCGAGACGAAGTTCGACATAAGCGCTGTCACGCGCTTGCCGCAGCCAGTCCTGATAAGCCTCGTCCATCTTGCGCTCGCGCAAGACCTGGCGGGCCGCCGCACGCTGCCGATCGGCCGACACGTCCTGCACCCGCCGCTCGAGTACTTCGATCAAATGGAATCCAAACGGCGACTGCACCGGCTCGCTGAGTTCGCCGGGCTTCAATGCGTTCATCGCCCTTTCGAATTCGGGCACCGTGTCGCCCGGATAGATCCAGCCGAGATCGCCGCCCCTTGATGCCGCGCCATCCTGAGAATAGAGCTTGGCCAATTCGGCAAAGCTCGCCCCGTGTTTGATCCGGTCGTAGAGGTCGGCAAGCTTGTGCTTGGCATCTGCCTCGGAAACGATCTCGTTGACCTTGATCAGGATATGCCTGACGTGCGTTTGCTGAACCGCCGGCAGGATGCCGCCACCGCGCCTGGCCAGCAGCTTGACGATATGAAAACCGTTGGCGCTGCGCAAAATGGGCGCCAGGTCACCGGCTTTCAGTTTGGCTACCGCTTCCGCATAAATGCCGGGCAGGCGATCAAGCGGCCGCATGCCGAGGCTTCCGCCCTGCAGGCCATCCGGCGCGTCGGAGTAAGCCGCCGCCAGCTTGGAGAAATCTTCACCCTTCCCCAGGCGATCATATACCTGCTCGGCTTTGGCCTTGAGGCTCTGAATTTGCTCGGGGCTCGCCGACTCCGGCGAGCGCAGGAGAATGTGCGCGACTTCGTACTCTTCATCGGCGGGACCCTTGGCCATGTCGCCACTCAAATAGTTGTCGATTTCGCCTTCGGATATAAGGATCTTGTTTTCCACCTCGCGCTCGCGCACGCGCGCGATCACCATTTCGTCGCGGATGTCCTCACGGAATTTGGCAAATTCAATGCCGTCTTTCTTGAGCGCCTCGCGAAACTGCACCATCGTCAACTTGTTGCTGGTGGCAATGCGCTGCAGCGACTGTTCAAGCTGCGCGTCATCGACACGCAAGCCGTTTTCCTTTGCGAACTGCAACTGAATCTTGTCCATGACGAGGCGCTCGAGCATCTGGTGCTCGAGGACATCCCGTGCCGGCAATGCCGTGCCCTGCCGCTGCAGTTGGTTGAGGGCCAATGCAAGACGGGCGCGCAACTCGACGAGCGTGATTACTTCGTCATTGACGACGGCAACAATACGATCGGCGGACACCGGCTCGCTGGCCCGACGTCCCGATGTTTGTGCGCAAGCCATCCCGGCACAACAAAGTAAGAGCAGCATCGCGCGAAGAACTGAAGTCATATCAAATACTTTCTATTCGCCAAAGATCGGGTCTGCTGCCGGCTGATTGATCAGACTGTAACCCTGGATATTGCGCTTGAGAATATTGAGCGGGTTGGAACCGATACTCGAGAAATCATTCAGCTCGAGCTGGATGAAAAAGGCCGTGGACGTATGGTCGGCCGTCAGCGCCGTGCGCCGCACAACGGCGCGCACAACCCAACATCCGCCATTGTATTCAAGACCGGCGATCGACTCGATCAGACGCCCGTGCTGAGAAGCGGTGCCGGTGGTCGTCGCCGTCGTGATAACCGTGTTGGTGCTGCTGGTGGTGGTGGAAAGATTGCTGGCATCGTCTTTGAAGGAATAGTTCATGCGGCCAACGACATGCCAGCGCCCGGAAAGCGGCCATTGTCCGGAGACATCGACCTGGTCGATCGGCGCCGTCGGATCACGGTTATAGCGATACGCCGCGTTCAGAACCTTGCCCGGCTCGGGTTCAAAGCGGGTGCCTATGGAATAGCGTTTGAGCTGCCGATCGGCAAGGTTGTATTCTGTCGCGACATCGGCATAAACCTTGGGCAAAATCTGCCCGCTGAAAGCGGCAAGCACATCCGACTTCTGCCATTTTGTGTCATCGACAGCGGTGTTGGGAAGTTCAACCTTGTTGCGGGTGAAATAGAAACGCTGCCCGAGCATGGCGCGCATGATTTCGTTGCCGCTCGAAGGCTCGAGCAAGCGGGTGGTCGCCGCCGCGGTCAACTGGTTGGCGTTGCTGATTCTATCCCAGCCAGTAAACTGGTTCTCGGAGAAGATCTGGGCAAAATTGAAATCCGCGGCAGCCGTATCGAAAATCGGGATCTGATTCTGATTCTTGTACGGGATATTCAGGTAATAGAGGCGCGGCTCCAGGGTCTGGGTGTAGTCCTTGCCGAACCAGTTGCTCGAGCGCTCGAAAGTCATTCCGCTATCGACGCTGGCGATCGGCAGGGTGACGCTTTGCGAAGCGGGCGTTCCAGCCACCTGGCCGGTGAGCGAATAATTGCGGACATTGACGCCGAGCTTCGGCGTGACGTACCAGGCCGGCGTCACGTACGGCAGGGAGATCTGCGGATAGAGCACGGTGCGCTGTCCGTCCGGGTTGCTGACCTTGACGCCGCTGATGAGCTGGTCCGGCTTGGTGAAATTGGTGTATTGGCCCATGAAAGTGACATCGGTCATCGCCCAGTCGTACTTGCGCGCACCGATGGTGATCTGCGGCAAGGTCCGGTACGGGAACACGTTGGTTACTGTCGGATCCGGCTGCAAGGTCTGGTAGCTCAGGAAGTTGGCGGTGGCATCCCACCATCCGCCGCCGCCATAGGTCAGTTGCGCCTGTTGCGTCAGGTTGATCTGTGAGGTTTGCGTGATGTTGCTCGACAAATCGGTGAAATAGTCGCTATCCGAAACCTTGTTGTAGTTGATCAGGCCGCTAAAGCCATTTGACGTTGTCTGCAGATGCTGCAAGGACAGGGCGTAGCGTTTGTCGCCATCGCGCAACTGGTCGCTGGGCAGCACTTCGATATGCGCCTCGCCGCGATACGGGCCGCCATAAGCGGTATTGAGATAGCGGAATTCGTTGTCGACTTGAACGCCGCGCTTGGTCATCTCGCGCGGCGCGAACGTCGCATCCATGTTGGGCGCGATATTCCAGTAATAGGGTTGCCGGAATTCGATGCCGCTGACGCTGTTCGTCCCGAAGGTTGGCGCCAGAAGACCTGATTTGCGTTCGTTGTTGAGCGAGAAAGACAGCCACGGCGAATAGAGTATCGGAACATCCTTGAAATAGATCTTTCCATCCGTGCCGTCTGCGACCTCGCGGTCATAGTCAAGCTTGAGATCACCGACTTTGGCATACCAGTCGTCGTTGCCCGGCGAGCAAGTGGTATAGGTTGCGTTGGTCAGTCTGACCTGATTCGTGCCCTCGAAATCGATGCGATCGGCTTCGCCGCGTCCTTCGGTTGCCGTCTTGCGCTTGCTTGCTTCGTCGAACTTCCCTTGACCTGGTTTGATATCCAGGACCCGCGGCGTGGCGAACCCTGAGTTGAACCAATCTTTGTCGCCTTGCTGTCCAGCCGGGCTCTGGGCGAAAGCCTTGTCCGCCGCGGCCTTGGTCCCGGGCTGCGGCTGTCGTTTTAGCGTATATGCTGGCTGATTGAAGTAGCCGACTTCGTCTTCGAGCTTGAGACGCATCTTCGGCCCGGTGATCGTATCCTCGCCTTGTTCCAGGCGCACATTGCCTTCAGCCTCGACCTCATCGTCGATGGGCCAGTAGGTCAGCCGTTCGGAATTGAGCACGGTGCCGATCTTGCGCAGTTCGGCGTCGCCTTCGCCGATGAATTCGCGGTCGATCTCGCCCGCCATGCGCTGTGCACGCAGGAACACCGGTTGCGGCGTGGTCTTGTCTTTTGGCGGAGGCACCATGGTTTTCGACGCGCGCAAAGCCATCGGCGGCAGCGTATCGGGCACTTCCTCCTCGTCGCGCGGACCGGTTGCCGGGACGAGCGGCGGCACGGTTTCCGTCGCCGTAGCCAGACGTGCGCCCGGTTCAAGCGCGGGACCGTAAGGCACGCGTTGCTGCGCAAGCGGTGTCGCTGCACCGAATGCGGTGTTGGCCATTTGCGTCGGCGCAGGCGGTGGCGGCGCCGGGGGCCGCGGCGTGCCGACCGCTTCACCGGTCTTGCCCAACTCCCATTTGGCCCAGATGAAGACGACATTGCCCGCGCCAGCACCGCCGGGGACAAAGGTCCCCTCCAGGCTGAGATTCTTGTAGGCTAGCGATGCCATCGGCAAGATAATGGGGAAAGGAACGTAATGCGCGATGTCGGCGCGCGTCATCAAGCCCGTGGTGTAGCCGAGACCGACACGGACATCGTCGACCGGCCGCCACATCGCCTTCCAGCCGTAGCCGGCGATATACGAGGGCTTGAAATGCGAATCCTGGAAGCCCATGGCATAAACGCCCTCCCAGTTTCCGTGCTCGTTGTAATAGCCTTTGCCGACGCCGAAGCCCGGTGGCCGCTCCTGATAGCCGGCGATCTGCTCTGCGGTGTACGCACTGCGCAAGTGATAGGTTATGAGCGGCAGATAAAGCTCGTAGGTCCCCAAATTGTAGGCATCGGCCAGCGGATCCCACAGCCAGTTGTACCAGGACTTATGCGCAGCGGCCTGATTCCCGGTACTTGCCGCGGCCAAGACCACCGGCGCAGCTGCGGCGGGTGCGCCTGTCGATGCCGGGCGACCGCCGGCCGGCGTCGTCGGCGCAGTGCTTGTGCTCGCGGTGATCGGCGGCAGGCCAAGCAGGGCCGGATCGACGCGCAACGGCGCCAATGACGATACGTTGCCAGCTGAAGCCGCTACTGCCGGCGCGGAAGAAACCGGAGCCGCCGGCTGAACCACCGCTTTCGCCGCAACCGCAGCGGGTGGCGCCGTGGTCGCTGGCGCTGCCTGGCGCGCTGCTGCGGGCGGCGGCGTAGCGGCCGCCGGGACGGGCGTCGGCTTTGCAGCGGATGCGGGCACGGGCGTAGGTGGCGTGCTGACTGTGGGCGTCGGCGCGGATGGCGGTGCAATCGCTGTCGGCGGCGTCGGCTCGGGTGGTGGTGCCGCCATCTCGCTCGCCGTGCCGCGAGCCTTGGCCGGCTGGCTTGCGGGCGTCTCAGTGTCGACCGGACGCGACTCGACGACGGCGGGTGCTATGGATTTCACTTCGACGCCGGGCGCTTCCTTCGCAGCCGCCGCCGGCGCTTGCTGATCAGGCGGTGCCGCCGCGGCAGGCGCGGGGGCTTCGGCCGGCTTGATCGGCGGCAAGCCGAGCAGCACCGGATCGACGCGCAACGGCGCAGGCGCCTGCGCCAAGGCATCGCTTGCATAGGTGCCGGCGAGAGCGCTGACCAAACCGCAGCAATAAAGCAGCGCGTAGTGCTTGCGCCGAGCAGGAAAAATCATCCGGAAAAATCAGTAAAAAAACAGCAAATCCGTTTGTTTCCGATGACGCAGGGGCCAGCGGGGCGAGTGGTAAAATCGGATGCATTCTAGCACCATAGCCCAAGGAGAAGCGGCATGCCGCGTACTGTCCTGCTGCGCGACTGGCTGAATGGCCAGCTTGCCAGCCGCGCCCCGGAGCCCGGCCGCGATCACGAGTTCGCGCTCGAACCGGCCTCGGCCGACGCGAGCTTCCGGCGCTACTTCCGGGTCACGCTGCCCGACGCAAGCACACGCATCGTCATGGACGCGCCGCCCGAACACGAGGACTGCCGCCCTTTTCTCAAAGTCGCCGGCCTTTTTCGCGCGGCCGGCGTGCATGTTCCCGAGGTCTATGCGCACGACCTCGAACAAGGCTTTCTGCTCCTATCCGACCTCGGCAAGACCATGTATCTCGATGTCCTCGATGCTGCTACCGCACCGCAGCTCTACCGCCAGGCCAACGCCGCGCTGGTCGACATCCAGCGCGCCAGCCAGCCCGGCGTACTGCCCGACTACGACCGCGCCCTGCTGTCGCGCGAACTCGACCTGTTCCCCGACTGGTATGTCGCGCGCCACCTTGGCGTCACGCTGAACGAAGCGCAGCGCGCGACGCTGCGCTCGGTGTTCGAAAAGATTCTCGTGAGCAACCTCGCGCAGCCCAAAGTGTTCGTGCATCGCGATTATCATTCGCGTAACCTGATGGTCTGCGGCGACACCTATCCCGCCAATCCCGGCATCATCGACTTCCAGGACGCGGTCCATGGCCCGATCACCTATGATCTCGTTTCGCTTTACCGCGACGCCTACATCGACTGGGAAGAGGCCGAGGAACTTGACTATGTCATCCGCTACTGGGAACTGGCGCGCACCGCCGGCTTGCCGGTACATCCCGACTTCGACGATTTCTACCGCGATTACGAGTGGATGGGGGCGCAGCGCCAGATCAAGGTGCTCGGCATTTTCGCCCGCCTCTGCCACCGCGACGGCAAGGCCGGCTACGTGAACGACATGCCGCGCGTACTCGCCTACCTGCGCCGGACCTGCGAGCGCTACCTCGACCTGCGGCCGCTGGCGCGCCTGCTCGACCAGCTCGAAGAGCGGCCGGTCGGCGTCGGCTATACCTTCTGATGAAAGTCTTCATCCTCGCCGCCGGCCGCGGAATACGCCTGCGGCCACTCACCGATACGCTGCCCAAGCCGTTGCTCACCGCCGGCGGCAAGCCGCTCATCGTCTGGCATCTCGAACGCCTGGCAGCCTGCGGCTTCAAGGACATCGTCATTAACCACGCGCACCTGGGGCAGATGATCGAAGCCGCGCTCGGCGATGGCCGCCGCTTTGGCCTCGTCATCCGTTATTCGCCCGAGCCGCCGGGCGCGCTGGAAACTGCGGGCGGCATCGCCAGGGCCCTGCCGTTGCTCGGCGACGAGCCTTTTCTCGTGGTCAATGGCGACATTTCCTGCGACTGGGACTTCTCGCGCGCACGCGCGCTTGCCGGGCGCGATGCGCATCTCGTCCTTGTCGATAACCCGCGCGAACATGCGGATGGCGATTTCTGTCTTGCCGGCGAAACTGTGCGCTATGCCAGCAGCAACCTCGGGCCGACGCTGACCTATGCCGGCATCGGCGTCTTTTCACCGCGCTTTTTCGCCGCCGTGCCGTCCGGCGCGGTCATGAAAATGCGCCCGCTTCTCGACGCGGCAATCGCCCAGGGCGTCGTGACCGGGGAACATCACCAGGGCCAGTGGGTCGACGTAGGGACACCCGAACGCCTGGCCGAACTCGACCAAGAACTGAGCACTCACGTGAGCCCACACCCATGAAGCACGAACCCTACGCAGGGCGCCGCGGCGCCCTGCTCGAAGCCATCGGCGATGGCGTCGCGATCATCCCGACCGCGCCCGAGCGCGTGCGCAATCGCGACGCGCACCATCCCTACCGTTTCGACAGCTACTTCTGGTATCTCTCGGGCTTTCCCGAGCCCGAAGCGGTCATCGTCCTGGTCGGCGGCAAGGCGCCGCGCAGCATCCTCTTCTGCCGCGAGAAGAATGCCGAGCGCGAAGTGTGGGACGGTTTCAGATACGGCCCGGACGCCGCACGCGAAGCCTTCGGATTCGACGAAGCCTATGCTTTTTCCGAGTTCGAGCAAAAGCTTCCCGATCTGATCGCCAACCGCAGCGCGCTGTGGCATGCGCTCGGCGTCGATACCGCATGGGACACCAAGATCGTCGGCGCATTGAACGCGGTTCGCGCGCAGGCGCGCGCCGGGAAACGCGCGCCCGCCGAAATTCGCGATCTGCATGCGGCGCTCGACCCGATGCGCCGGCACAAGGACGCGCAGGAAGTCGCGATCATGCGCCGCGCCGCGGCGATCGCTTCGGCTGGACACGCGCGCGCCATGCACGCCTGCCGGCCGGGCATGGCCGAATACGAACTCGAAGCCGAACTCACCCATGAATTCCGCAAGCGCGGCGCGAGCGGCCACGCTTATTCGCCGATCGTCGCCGGCGGGCGCGGCGCCTGCGTCTTGCATTACATCGAGAACGACAAGCCGCTCGGGGACAATGCCCTGGTGCTGATCGATGCCGGCTGCGAACTTGAAGGCTATGCTTCCGACATCACGCGCACCTTCCCGGTGAGCGGCAGGTTCAGCGGCGTCCAGCGCGCTGCATACGAAATCGTTCTGGCGGCCCAGAGCGCGGCGATTGCCGCGATCCGGCCGGGCGCGCCATTCATCGCTTACCACGACGCCGCGCTGCGCGTCCTGGTGCAAGGCATGGTCGACCTCAAGCTGCTCGCGGGCAGTGTTGATGACCTGATCGCCAGCGAAGCGTACAAACCTTTCTACATGCATCGCACCGGGCACTGGCTCGGCCTGGACGTACATGATGCTGGCGACTACAAGTCTGGCGACGACTGGGTGTCGCTGACGCCGGGCATGGCGCTGACCGTCGAGCCCGGGCTCTACCTGCGCCCAGGCGCCGACGTGCCGGAAGAACTGCAGGGCATCGGCATCCGCATCGAGGACGACGCGTTCGTCACGACCGACGGCTGCGACGTCTATACGACGGCGCCCAGGACGATCGCCGAGATCGAGGAAGTGATGCGGCGTGATTGAAAACACCGAAGCGGTCGACATCGCCATCGTCGGCGCCGGCCCGCTCGGCATGGCCCTGGCCCTGGCCCTGGAGCGCGGGCCGTCGATCGCCCTGATCGACAGCCGCGCGCGCGGTGCCTGGGCTGACGATCCGCGCGCCCTGGCGCTCGCGCACGGCAGCCGGCAATTGCTCGAGCGGCTCGGCGCATGGAATTCCGAAGCGGCGACGCTGATCCGCGAAATTCACGTCTCGCAGCGCGGCGGATTCGGGCGCACGCGCATAGCCGCCGACGACTATGGAACTCCGGCGCTCGGCTACGTCATGCGCTACCGCGATCTGGCCGACGCGCTCGCCGCACGCGTGCCGGCAGCGAGCCTCTTCGCCCCGTGCAGCGTCGAGGCCATCGAAACCGGCGAGGAATCGGCGACGCTGACGCTCGCGCACGAAGGCGCAACGCGCAGCCTGCGGGCAAAGCTCGTCGTTCATGCCGAAGGCATGCCGGCGGCCGGCCCCGAAGTCAGGGTGCGCGATTACCAGCAGCAGGCCATCGTCGCCGAGGTGCGCACCCGTCTGCCACACGGGCACCGCGCATGGGAAAGGTTTACGCCGGACGGCCCGCTCGCGCTGCTGCCGCTCGGCGAGAGTTACGCCGTGGTATTCACCGTGCCGAGCGACAAGGCCGCCTCGCTGCTCGCGCTCGGCGACGACGATTTTCTTGCGACCCTGCAGGCGCAGTTCGGCAAGCGGCTCGAGTTCGTCGCCAGCGGTCCGCGCGCGAGTTTCCCGCTGACCCTGCGCCTGCGCGCGCAGCTTACTGGTCCGCGCCAGGTGTGGATCGGCAACAGCGCGCAGACCCTGCACCCGGTTTCCGGACAGGGTTTCAATCTCGGCCTGCGCGACGCCTGGCAGCTCGCCGCCGGGCTCCTCGATCGGCCCGATCCCGGCGCGCCGGCGACCCTGGCCGGCTACGCGCGCGGCCGGCGCATCGATCGCCGTGGCAGCGTCGCGTTCACCGACAGCCTGGTGCGGATTTTCTCCAACGACCTGCCGCCGCTTCGCGTCGCCCGCGGTCTCGGCCTGCTGGCCGTCGACCTCTGCCCGCCGCTGCGCCACTTCGTCGCCAGGCGCATGATCTGGGGCGCGCGCGCCTGGTTATAGACCGCGGGATATCGGCGCGAAGATAACTCGATAGTGTGACAAAGTGACTATTTTTTAGGCGCCAATCAGGGTAGAATTCGCCCCTTCACCCGTCATACGCTGCGCACCCCACTTTCATGGAATTCCTCGGCTTTTCGCTCAGAAACAACCTGTTCGTTGCGCCGATGGCCGGGGTGACCGACCGGCCGTTCCGCCAGCTGTGCAAGAAGATGGGCGCGGGCCTCGCGGTCTCCGAAATGGTGACCTCGAATTCACTGCTCTACGGCAGCGCCAAGACGCAGCGGCGCGCCAACCATGACGGCGAAGTCGCGCCGATTTCGGTGCAGATCGCCGGCTCGATCCCTTCGATGATGGCCGAGGCGGCGCGTCACAATGTCGATCGCGGCGCGCAAATCATCGACATCAACATGGGTTGCCCGGCCAAGAAAATCTGCAACGTGATGGCCGGTTCGGCCCTGCTCAGGGACGAACCGCTGGTCGGCCAGATTCTCGAAGCCGTGGTCAACGCCGTGCCGCAGACGCCGGTGACCCTGAAGATTCGCACCGGCTGGGACCGCAACAACCGCAACGCGCTCTCCATCCTGAAGATCGCCGAGCAGGCGGGAATCCGCGCGCTGGCCATGCATGGCCGCACGCGCGCCTGCGGCTACACGGGCGAAGCCGAATACGAGACGATCGCCGCGGTCAAGGCCGAGGCGAGGATTCCGATCATCGCCAACGGCGACATCACTTCGCCGGAAAAAGCCAAGCACGTGCTGGAGGTCACCGGCGCCGACGCGCTGATGATCGGTCGGGCTGCGCAGGGCCGCCCCTGGCTCTTCCGCGAAATCGAACACTACCTGCAGACCGGCGCACACCTCTTGCCGCCGCGCGTCGCGGAAATTCATGAAGTCCTGCTCGCCCACCTCGAAGACCTCTACGCGTTCTACGGCAAGGAGACCGGCGTTCGTGTCGCGCGCAAGCATATCTCCTGGTACACGCGCGGACTCGCGGGCTCCGCCGCCTTTCGCGCACGCATGAACCTGCTGCCGGACATCGTGCTGCAGCGCCAGGGCATCGACGAATTCTTTTACGGGCTCGCCGAAAGCGGCGAACACCTGAACTACATCCGCGCTGAAAACGACCTTGAGGAACTAGCTGCATGAAACGACAGAACGATATATCGGCCTGCATCTACGGCGCCCTGGAAACTTACTTCAAGGACCTCGACGGCGAAATGCCGGACTGCATATATGACATGGTGTTAAAAAGCGTCGAGCGCCCGATGCTCGAGGTCGTTCTGCGCCAGGCCGAAGGCAATCAGACGCTGGCGGCCGCCATGCTGGGCATCAACCGCAATACCTTGCGCAAGAAACTCCTCGACCACCAGCTCGTTTGAAGCGGCTGCGGAGCCAGGCATTCACCAACGATAGCAAAGGCTCGCGCGCCGCTTTCTGCCGGCCGTCGTGGGTCCTTCGCAGTTTCGATCCAACTTATTCCGAACGACCTTGAGACCTCGCCATGAAAATTCGCCTCGCCCTGATCAGCCTTTCCGATAAACGCGGCGCATTGCAATTCGCCCAGGGGCTCGCCGCCCAGGGCGTAAAGCTGCTGTCCACCGGCGGCACCGCCAAGATGCTGCGCGACGCCGGCCTCGCGGTGACTGAAATCGGCGATCACACCGGCTTCCCGGAAATGCTCGACGGCCGCGTCAAGACGCTACACCCGAAGGTGCACGGCGGCATCCTCGCCCGGCGCGACCTGCCCGAGCATCTGGCGACGATCGCCGCGCACGGCATTACGGCGATCGACCTCGTCTGCGTCAATCTCTACCCCTTCCGCGAAACGGTCGCCAAGCCCGACGTGACCCTCGCCGAGGCCATCGAGAACATCGACATCGGTGGCCCGGCGATGCTGCGTTCGGCGGCCAAGAACTACAACGGCGTCGCCGTCGTCACCGACCCCGAGGACTACGCCCCGCTACTTGCCGAAATGCAGGCCAACGACGGCGCGCTGACGCTCGCGACGCGTTTCGAACTGGCCAAGAAAGCCTTCACGCACACCGCGCGCTATGACGGCGTGATCGCCAACTGGCTCACTTCGCTCGACGATGCGAACAAGCCACAGCAGTTTCCGGGCAAGCTGCAACTCGCCTTCGACCGCGTCGAGACGCTGCGCTACGGCGAGAACCCGCATCAGCAGGCGGCTTTCTATCGCGATCCCGTGCCGACCCCCGGAGCTATCGCCGCATACAAGCAGTTGCAGGGCAAGGAGCTCTCCTACAACAACATCGGCGACGCCGACGCCGCCTGGGAATGCGTCAAGACTTTCAAGGCGCCCGCCTGCGTCATCGTGAAGCACGCCAACCCGTGCGGCGTAGCCATCGATGCGAACCTGCTCGCGGCCTACGAAAAAGCCTTCCAGACCGACTCGACCTCGGCCTTCGGCGGCATCATCGCCTTCAACGGCACCGTCGATACCGATGTCGTCGCGGCGATGAACGCGCGCAAGCATTTCGTCGAAGTGCTGATCGCGCCGGCCTTTACGCCGGCAGCCAAGGAAATGCTCGCCTCGAAACAAAACCTGCGCGTCCTCGAATTGCCGATCTCCAACGATTACCACGCCTTCGAGATGAAGCGCGTCGGCGGCGGCCTGCTGGTGCAAACGCCGGACACCTTCAACGTGCAGGCCGCCGACCTCAAGACGGTGACCAAGATCGCGCCGACCGCCGCACAGATCGACGACCTGCTCTTCGCCTGGCGCGTTGCCAAGTTCGTCAAATCGAACGCCATCGTTTTCTGCGCCGGCGGCATGACGCTCGGCGTCGGCGCCGGCCAGATGAGCCGCGTCGATTCGACGCGCATCGCGGCGATGAAAGCCAAGAACGCCGGCCTCTCGCTCGCCGGTTCCTGCGTCTCGTCGGACGCCTTCTTCCCCTTCCGCGACGGCCTCGACGTCATCGCCGAAGCCGGCGCCAAGGCGATCATCCAGCCGGGCGGCTCGATGCGCGACGACGAAGTGATCGCCGCCGCGAACGAGCACGGCATCGCGATGGTGTTCACCGGCGCGCGGCATTTCCGGCATTGATTTTCGGCGCTGCCAGGGCAATGCCATCGCATGCATCCCGCAGGATTCATCATCGGCCGGTTGAATTTAACCCCGTCATTCCGGCGAACGCCGGAATCCAGGCTTTTGGTGCATCTTCTGGGTCCCGGCTTCCGCCGGGACGACGATTCTTCGGCAAATCGACGCGATCGAGCCAGGCATACGATTGCACAGCGGGCTACCCAAAGCGCGCGGGCATCCGACAATTCTTGGTGTATCTTGATGCCTTGGCGACATTGTGGTGAAAGGGCTTTATGAAGTTACTCGTCATCGGCTCAGGCGGGCGCGAACATGCGCTGGCCTGGCATCTGGCAAAATCAGCGGGCGTGCAGAAGATTTACGTCGCGCCGGGCAACGCCGGCACCGCGCGTGAGAAGGAACTCGAAAACGTCGCCATCAGCGACCCGGCGGCGCTAGCCGATTTCGCCGAGAAGCAAGGCGTTCACCTCACCGTCGTCGGTCCCGAAGCGCCGCTTGCGGCCGGTGTCGTCAATCTCTTCCGGGCGCGCGGCCTGAAAATCTTCGGGCCGACGCGCGAAGCCGCGCAGCTCGAGAGTTCGAAGGATTTCGCCAAGCGCTTCATGGCGCGCCACAAGATCCCGACGGCGGCTTTCGCCACCTTCACCGACCAGGCCGCCGCACACGCCCACGTCGACCAGCACGGCGCGCCGATCGTCATTAAGGCCGACGGACTCGCCGCCGGCAAGGGCGTCGTCGTCGCGATGTCAGTCGACGAAGCGCACCGCGCGATCGACGACATGCTCTCCGGCAACGCCTTGGGAGTGGTGGCAAATGCAGCCGGCCCGCGCGTCGTCATCGAAGAATTTCTCGCCGGCGAGGAAGCGAGCTTCATCGTCATGGTCGATGGCAAAAACGTGCTGGCGCTCGCTTCGAGTCAGGATCACAAGCGCATCGGCGACGGCGATACCGGCCCCAATACCGGCGGCATGGGTGCTTACTCGCCGGCGCCGGTGGTGACGCCCGAAGTCCATGCGCGGGTGATGCGCGAGATCATCCTGCCGACCGTGCGCGGCATGGCCGCCGACGGCATCCCCTACACCGGATTCCTGTATGCCGGCCTGATGATCGCCAAGGACGGTTCGGTGCGCACCGTCGAATTCAACTGCCGCATGGGCGACCCGGAAACGCAGCCGATCATGATGCGCCTCAAAACGAACCTCCTGACCCTGCTCGAACACGCGCTGGCCGGCAAGCTCGACCAGATCGACGCCGAATGGGACCGGCGCGTGGCCATGGGCGTCGTCCTCGCCGCCGCCAACTACCCGGGAACGCCGCGCAAGGGCGACGTGATCAGCGGCCTGCCCGAGGCGAATGACGATGTGCACGTCTTTCATTCCGGCACCGAGGAAAAGAACGGCAAGGTCCTCACCGCCGGCGGCCGCGTACTCTGCGTCACGGCGCTCGGCGACAACGTCAAGCAGGCGCAGAAACACGCGTACGACGCGCTCGTCGGCATCTACTTCGACGGCATGCAGTACCGCCGCGACATCGGGCATCGCGCGATTTCGCGATGATCGCCAGCAGCGCGCTCAAGACCTACTTCAGCGGCCTGCAAGCGCGTCTCGTCGCGGCCGCCGAAGCGCTCGAAGGCGAGCACGGCGCGCGAGGCGAACGCTTTCGCGCCGACCCCTGGCAGAAGGAGCCGGGCCAGACGCTGACCGGCAGCGGCCTCACCTGCATCATCGAGGGCGGCCGCGTTTTCGAGCGCGGCGGCGTCGCCTACTCGGAAGTTGGCGGCGCCGCCCTGCCAGCGGCAGCCACCGCCAAGCGCCCCGAACTTGCCGGCTGCGCCTTCGAAGCGATCGGCGTGTCTCTCGTCCTGCACCCGCACAATCCCTACTGCCCGACCGCGCACATGAACGTGCGCGCGCTGATCGCCACCCGCCCCGGCGCGGCGCCGGTCGCCTGGTTCGGCGGCGGCATGGATCTCACGCCCTACTACCCGTTCGTCGAGGACATCCGCCATTTCCACGCGGCGTGCAGGGATGCGCTCGCGCCCTTCGGCGCCGGTGTGCATGCGCGCTACAAGAAATGGTGCGACGAATATTTCTATCTCAAGCACCGCGACGAACCGCGCGGCGTCGGCGGCATCTTCTTCGACGACCTCAACGAAGGCGGCGCCGGCTGGGACGATCCTTCCGAGCGCAGCTTCGCGCTGACGCGCGCCGTCGGCGACGCATTCGCCGGCGCCTACCTGCCGCTCGTCGAAAAGCGGCATGGCATTCCCTATGGCGAACGCGAACGCGATTTCCAGGCTTACCGCCGCGGCCGCTACGTCGAGTTCAACCTGCTCTGGGACCGCGGCACGCTGTTCGGCCTGCAATCGGGCGGGCGCACCGAATCGATCCTGATGTCGCTGCCGCCGGTGGTCAAATGGCGCTACGACTGGCAGCCCAAAGCCGGCAGCCCCGAAGCGCTGCTCTACGAACTGCTGGCGCCGCGCGACTGGGTCTGATTCAGCACACCGATTATGCGCAGGCTCGCGCGGCCGATGGCGGGGTCGAAAACTGGCACATGGAAGTTTTCGTAAGAACCTTTACAGCGCACACCGATTCCTTTCTTGCGGAGATGCCAAATAAGTCGTTTAATCCCGCTCGACTGCACGATATGCAGATAACGATTGCCGAAGGGCCTCATCACAAATCGAGGGATACAAGAACTTAAGTCGGTACAGCCGATCAGTAGTGTCCGGTTAAACACCGTATTCCCGAGCCGAGATTGAGCGTTGGCGGGGCTTGTAGAGCAATTTATTTTGGTGCCGATTTGAAATTGATTTTGCCCTATTCCAATTCATGTAATTTCCAGAAGGCGATGCTT
>CAISOB010000108.1 GCA_903886975.1 uncultured beta proteobacterium | reverse complement strand
CTAGACTTTTTCATGGCCTGCCTCCTTCTCTTGAGTGATTGCGCCTTCGCGCCAATCATGTGGCTCTGTGCGGCTTATCCCGCATAATCCACGATATCCCGGGGGGCGGGCCTCCTCAAGTCAAGCCATTGTGTCTAGCGGATTCCATCGCGCCACTCACTTATTCTTGAAATACGGATAGCGATCTCGGGGTTGATTGACAGGTCTTGTAGATCGGCCATTTGCTCTTCTTGGCCTGCGCGACCGGATATAGGATCACTGCCTCGCTTTCCAGAGGAGGCAAGACTCAGATTGCGCAGAGTCCAAGAACAACTCCCTTATGTGTGGACTAATTTGTTTTCAACTCAAATTGCTTAGGGGAATCCGTTTCTCGCACCCATAATTCCCCGGCGTCTTGAAGTTGGCGTAGTGCGCGGTAGTGTGCTTCGTGCGTCAATTCGAATTCCGGCGCCCAAGTTCGATGGGGCCGAAGACGAATTGGCGCACGCGGTACTTTATTACTATCTAATCGAACCATTGCCGGTCGCGTATTGCGGATATCGAGCCTCTCGATTCAACACGCTGACCTTGTTCTTCAGATTGGCCTCGGCGTCCTTTACGGCGGCCAGCAGTCCGTCGATCCACTTCTCGTCGACTTTGGTCTTGAGCCAGTCGATCACCGGTTGCTGGGTGGCGGCCTTGAACTGGGCCATTTCGGCGGCTGTCGGCGTATAGAC
This sequence comes from uncultured beta proteobacterium, assembly GCA_903886975.1. GTDB lineage: Bacteria > Pseudomonadota > Gammaproteobacteria > Burkholderiales > Rhodocyclaceae > Propionivibrio. The sequence goes on along the minus strand of CAISOB010000108.1, from coordinate 10,404 downwards.
CGTGACACCTTTCTCCTTCAGGGTGTTGACGCCCTCGGCCGTGAACACGCGGTTGACGCGGCGCTCCTCCGCACAGGCATGCTTGCCAGCGTCCCGGACGATGGTTTGGAGATCAGTTGGTAGGTTCTTCAAGAACTTGTCGTTGACGACGAACCAGTCGACACCGTAGTTGTGCCCGTCCAGGGTCACGTTCTTCTGTACCTCATAGAGCTTCGCAAAAATGATCGTCGGGATGGGGTTCTCCTCTCCGTCGACGACACCGGTCTGCAGCGCCGTGTAGGTCTCCGGCCAAGCGATTGGCGTCGGCTGGGCGCCTAGCGCCTTCATCTCGGTGACGTAGAGGGGTGTCTCCTGAACGCGGATCTTCATGCCGACCAAATCCTTCGGCGAATGGATGGGGACCTTGCCGCTCGTAAAGTTACGGAAGCCGACCTCGCCGAAGCAGAGGTTGTCCATCCCCGTCTTGGCGACGAAGTCTTTGGCGAGTTTCTGGCCGTAGGGGCCATCCATGACGCGGTCAGCGATCTCGTTGGACGGGAACAGATAGGGAATGTCCGTCACCATCGCATTGGGGTAGAAGTCCGCCATGACGCCGGACGCAAGCCCAGCCTGGATGAAGCCATTCTTCACCCCCTCGACCAGATCTCTTTCGCCGCCCAGTGCGCCGGCGCCGTATGTCTGGACGTCGATTTGCCCGTTGCTCTTGGCCTTGACTTCCTTGGCGAAGACATCGGCCATGACGGCCTTGCGGGAAAGGGTCATATCGTTCGAATCCGCGTGCGCCACCTTCAGAACGTATTTCTTCGGCGCCGTTTGCGCCAAGGCGCCGACGGAGAGCAGGGACGCGGACAGTACTATCGTGGAAATCAACTTCAGAGATTGTTTCATATCATAAGCTCCTGAATTCACCTTGCCGTTTGGAGGATGAAACGACGATATCTTCTAGATAGGACTGGACGAGTGCAGCAGCATCGAACCAATCGATGGCTAGATTGGAGTCGTCAAATCAACGCGGCTGCGCCCAAAGCCGCCGTCGCCTTTAACAAGACGCGACGATTCCGGGGGCAGCCGCGAACTGTCGCGGACATGTCAATCCTGTCCGCGCCTTACTCAGCCGTGTGACGAAGTCTCGGCCATGCCTTTCCATTCGAAGTTCAGACGGGCATGTTTGTCGGGGTCCAGGCTCACCGTGCGTTCCTCAGTTCTGCCACGGTCGATGGCCTCCACCTTGTACTTTCCCGGAGGCAGCTTGGCCAGCAGAATCGGACCATCGATCTGGGTGTCGAGGACGATCTTGCCCGAATGATCCCAGATCTTTACGGTGTCTCCGGCCTTATAGGCGTCGTGCCTATCTTTTTCCTTTGCAAGAAACATCACTTCCAAGGGATAGTGCGCTGCCGCCTGCTTCATGGCGGCGGCTTCGTCTTTGCCGATGCCGCCGCTAAGGTAGGTTACGTTGCCCACTGAATGTTCTGGAGGCAGCGGGGCTGCAGGTGCAGCAACTGCTGGGACCGCGCTGATTGCCAAACCCGCGCCCAACATCAAGAGCAGGAGTGCTTTGCTCGACGACAAATGAAGCTTCATGGTTTTCTCCTTGAGAAAAAAGTCTTGGCAAATCAGCGCCGATGCGCCAACCCTTTTCTCCTGTCGATTGCCAAGATAGACCGGCAAGAGACCACGCGTCCGGTGACCTGAACGGTTTGCCCTCGTCGTTGATCTGCCGCTCTTGCGACTGCGTCCGCACTTGAGGCAGCGTCATTCAAGCAGAGACGGTCTGTTCCCGAATAGTGACACTACCGAAATTGCCGATGCTAATCTCGTCGCTCAAGCGATTCACTTGTTGACGATGAGAAGCTTGCGCCCGCCGAACTTAAAATAAACTTAAGAGAATTGATTCCGGCGACGATCCCGCGCGCGGTGATGGTGAGAGTCGAATGCTGGTCAACGCCCCACCGATCCGAAGGCGGTCAGGTAGACCGTCGAGTGCTGGTCGATCTTTTGGTTGATGGTGATGCTGCCGCAGCGGCTCCGCAGTTGCAGGATGAATCTATTCGAGGTGGTGTTCACGGTGACGTCGCCATCCTCGATTTCATTCACCGTGGCGTTGCCATTGTAAGTGCCCAGGTTGAGCTGACGCATTAGCTTCAACTGCCTCGGCATCAGGAGTGGGACGGTGACGGCGATCTGATCCCCCTGCTTGCGAATAACCAGTACCGGGGTCTGGTAACGCGCATTATCCCAGTTGTCTGGTCAATTTTCGGCGCGGGAAAAGTCAAGATCTTGAACGCGTGCTGTATGACCCCGCGGCGAGCCTTTAATTTGGACGTCGATGCATGTGGTTTTCATGTCATCCAAGAAACTAATATCCGTTCGGCATTGTCTTATAGCGACGTAACAGAGACAGACGATGACAAATATGCCGACCGTTACATCTTTGAATTTCTGCTGCAAAAAATTGAGAACCGGCAGCAGTTGCCCAGTCCTTACCCATTAGACCTGACGGGGAAAGTATGCATTCTTATCGGTCGGTGAGCGCTCGTTTAATGCAACCAATGGCATCGAAGGCAATTCGTGATGCAGCATCGCTGGCTTTTTATGCCATGTTGCTTGCCGGTGGTGCCGGATTGGTTCATGCAGACAATATTCAGTCCGAATTTAAAGCATATCAAACAGGCGAGCCTGCGGTCGAACTGCCATGTGAAAACAAGTTGCCGATACGCTCTGCCGTTTTAATGGGGGGAGGACCGGATGTAACGGAGGCCTATAAATGGCTGATCGGGAAAATTGACCAGTGCGGCGCCACAAAATTAGGTAAGTTCGGCAACGTGGTGGTCATTCGGGCTAGAGGAAATTCGGACTACGACCCGTTTATATATGAACTTGGCTCGGTGGCCGCGGTACAAACATTAGTCGTCCCGACTCGAGAAGCTGCCAATGATCCAGCCCTCGCGGATTATATCGAGAGAGCAGCAGCCGTGTGGATCGCGGGGGGGGAACAAGGTGACTATTACAAATTATGGAAAGGCACCCTGCTAGAGCGGCTGGTCCACGCCCAGATAAAAAATCGGGGTATACCGGTCGGCGGCACGAGTGCCGGGATGATGATTCTCAGCGAATTCAATTATCTTGCCGACCCCTCTACGGTAACGTCTTCAGAAGCGCTGGAAAATCCCTACAGCAAGAATCAAATGAGATTGGTTAGGGATTTCTGGATTGACAATGATGCTCCCGACGAACCAACTCCATTTCCGCTACTTCGCGCCACCGTAACGGACTCACACTTTGACACCCGTGACCGGATGGGCCGACTGGTCGTATTTTTAGCGCGTGTGATCGAGGACGGATGGGCAAAACCTACTGAAGCCCGGGCAATAGGGGTCGATCGTCAAACCGCATTGTTACTTGAATATGACGAAGTAAAAACACGTCCATTAACTTACATTCCTAAGATACTGTCGAACCCGGGCGTATCAGGATCCGCGTACATCCTCAGTGCTAGCAAAACCAGCAAACTGGATGTTAGCGCATCCAATTTCACGTTTACCGATGTTGCCGTGACGAAAATTTCCGAAAAGAGCACTGTCAATTATCAACTGGATGTAAGCAATGGTGTTTTGAAACCTATCCGTATTGACGGGAGTATCTATTAAGGTGCATTTAACCCACGTCATCCATTAAGAAAACAAAGAACAGATGCCCTGAGCATGGATGGCCAGTGCCGCCGTTGACGGCCCGGCCTAAGCAGGTCCGTAGGGCGTTGGTCAATAGTCGCATGCCGGAATGTCGTCCGAATGACGGCATGACACATCAGACTACAGCCGTACCTGATCTTCACCGCTTTTGAGGAGATTCTTGGGAGCAGACTTACTGCTCATCATCGCCGGAATCGACACGCCGCTCAGAACTCGATGACCGTACCGACGAAGGCGGGGATAAAGCGATCGCCGAAGGCATTCTGCAGCTTGGCCATCATGCTAAATCCAGTGCAATGATTGGCGGCCACGAAATCCGGCCGAAAGGTTTCGAGTTGGGTAATCGTCGCTTCCTGCTGCGCCGTAGTTACCGGCCCGAGATGCGTCCCGCCGATCCAGCCGTGCAGACGCTCGCAGCCGGTCACGGCAAGGCCGTGCCTGACCATATTCACGAGACCCGAATGCGTACACCCGCTGATGACCACGAGGCCCACGTCGGTCTTGTAGAAGAGCGCCATGTCGTCTTCAATCTCGTCCTGGAAATCGCATCCCGATTTTGCGTTCGGCGCAATCAGGCGCGTATCGCCGGTCTCATACGCCGTTGTCCGCGGCACCGCGCCGCTCAGCCACATATCCGGAAAGAGTTCGATCGGCGCGCTGACCCAGCGCCAGTCGGCACCCAGCGTCGTCAATTGTTCCTGGCGGTAGGGGATCCCGGCGAAATGTCGCTGCCCGCTGGCGACCGAAAAGCGCGGTTTGAACGCATCGGCGTGCAGATAGACCGGGATACTCTTTGTTGCGTTGCTCAGCACGTGAAGAAGCCCGCCGGTATGGTCGTTGTGGCCATGGCTGATGGCGATCATGTCGAGGGAGTCGGTCGCTACGCCGAGCAGACCCAGGTTATGGACGATCGCCGACGATTGCCCGGTATCGACGAGCAGCCGCGCCTGCCCTGATTCAACCAGCATGGACAAGCCGTGTTCGCCAAGAAAAGGGGAACGGGCGTTGATCGGCACGCAGTTGTCGATCGCGACGGTGACTTTGATGTTCATTCTATGGTTTCCAGAGGAGACTCAGCTTGGGCGTATGCGCGCCGACAATACAGGGTTTGATGACTGTTCGTCCACTCGGGACTGGACGGCGGCCACTGAAGTCGATAGACCGGCTGGTTCGCGCTTCTCATGGCACGCAGTTTCGCAGTTGTGTCGCACGGGATTCTTAATAAGGGTAGGCGCGATGAGAAACTTTCACATAGACTGTGCAGTTTTCGGGCTTTCTCGTCTGGCGTGTATCTTGCGTTGACTGCGGGAGAGATCTTAGACCGTCGCGGCAAGCGTCGAAAAGGCCTTTCGCTTCCGTATGAGCGTCGTCGTGTCATCGAACGCGGGATTTCGATCTTGTTCTCTCGATCCCAATTAAAAACATTAGGAGGAATTTGCCATGAGTTGCGTGAATCTGGAATTGACCGATGCGGTCAGAGGCGCGATCAAGGACAGGGCCCTGTGGTTCTATCTGCTGCTTGAAGAAGCCAAGGCGCAAGGCGGCAATGCTGATGAAATCGCCAAGAAGGCGATTTTCAAATACGGGCAGATCAAGGGTGCGCGGATCGGCGATTGTCAGACGCCGCGCGAATTCTTCGACGGCATCGTCACCAAGAATTCCAGCTTGGCTTTCGCCATGGAGGAAGTCCGTGTCGCCGAAGACCAGGGCATCTATCGCTTTCATGCTTGTGCCTTGTGCGAATCCTGGCGCGAACTCGGCTGCACGCCGGAAGAGATCAGCCGGCTTTGCAAACTGGCGATGGAAGGCGATTTCGGCTTGGTCAGCACCTATCCTCTGGACTTGAGCTTCAACTGCACGATAGGCGATGGCGCAAAATTCTGCGAAATGGTCGTGACGAAAACCTGACGGACATGGCTTCACGATGCTCGGTCCCCGGAGTCTGTCTTTCCTGAGGGCTCCGGTGATGCAAGAAAAGCGATTCGACCGGGCCGCTGCGGCAGCACCGTTGGAGCATGCTGAAACACTACCCATAGAGGTACTACGAATTGACCATACAGCGAACACTTTGGCCTGATTTCCTGAAGGCAGTACGCAAGGAAATCGTTCCGGCACTCGGCTGCACCGAACCGATATCGCTGGCCTTGGCGTCGGCCATCGCCGCTCGGTACCTTGGTGGAACGCCGGAACGCATTGACGCGGAGGTTTCGGCCAACCTGATGAAAAACGGCATGGGCGTCACCGTTCCCGGAACGGGCATGGTCGGACTCTCGATTGCCGCCGCAGTCGGTGCCCTCGGCGGCGATCCCGATGCCGGGCTGGAAGTCCTTGGCAAGCTGACTGCCGAAAGCGTCGCAGCCGGCAAACAGATGTTGCTCGACAACAAGGTGGCGGTCGGAATTGCCGACACGGCTCATGTCCTTTACTCGGAAGCCCTTGTTTCGCGTGGTCCCGACTGGGTGCGCGTGTGCATTGCCGACGCCCACACCAACGTCATCCTGATCGAAATGAACGGCACGATCGTTTATAAGGCCGAGGAATCTTCCGGCGAAGAACTCGTCGACTACTCGCTGCGCGGCGCAACAGCGCGGGGGGTCTACGATTTTGCCTGCACGGCGCCGTTCGCCGACATCGCCTTCATTCTCGAAGCAGCGAAGCTCAACGCGCTGCTCGCGGACGAGGGAATGACGGGTAACTACGGCCTGCATGTTGGGGCGACCTTACAGCGCCAGGTGGCCCACGGACTGCTCTCGGACGATTTATTTACCCGCATCCTGACGCGCACGACGGCAGCTTCCGACGCCCGTATGGGTGGCGCGGCGCTGCCGGCGATGAGCAATTCCGGATCGGGCAACCAGGGCATCATCGCGACCTTGCCGGTCCTGGTTGTCGCCGAGTATGTGAAGGCCAACGATGAAATCCTGGCACGCGCGCTGATGCTCTCCCACCTGATGGCGATTTATATTCACAGCAAGTTACCCAAGCTATCTGCGCTGTGCGCGGTCACGACCGCCGCCATGGGTGCCGCCGCCGGCATGGCCTGGCTGCTGCGCGGCGGCTACGGCGCGGCGAGCATGGCGATTTGCAGCATGATCGGCGACGTCGCCGGCATGATCTGCGACGGTGCTTCCAATAGCTGCGCCATGAAGGTCTCGACCTCGGCGGCGGCGGCTTACAAATCCGTGCTGATGGCCCTCGACAACTCGCGCGTGTCCGGCAACGAAGGCATCGTCGATGACAGCGTCGATGCGTCGATTGCCAACCTCTGCGCACTGGCCGGCGGCAGCATGGTTCACACCGACCGGCAGATCCTCGAGATCATGATCAAGAAACGTTGCTGAGCCTACCCAAACACCGATGCTGGATGCATTACCCCGGTGGCGTTGCTCCCGCTCTATAATTTGTTCTCGATAGGGAGAACCACCGGAGTTCAACCATGGCACGACCCGTCAAAATCCGCCACGTTTCTTGCGTGCCCGCAGCGAGCTATTTCAAACCGGTCGGAATTCCGTTGCGCGAGCTGGAGGAACTTGTACTCGGGATGGATGAACTTGAAGCCATGCGCCTGACGGATCTGGATGGCCTCTACCAAGCCGATGCCGCCGAAAAGATGGGCGTTTCTCGCCAGACCATAGGAAACATTCTGAACAGCGCCCATCGCAAGCTCGCGGATGCGTTGCTCAATGGCAAGGCCTTGCGCATTGGTCCGCATGATGAAAACGAGATGGTCGCGGACTGCAGTCCGCTCACGCGAATCGTCAAGCGCGTCAAGTCCTCCTGAGGCCCTGCGCTAACTGATCTTCGACGTCCTGTCTTGCCGCCGAAATCATCATTCAAGTATCCAGACGGGTGAAACTTGGCATTCGGCATTCTTCGGGGGGCGGCTCTCATGCCGTCGGCAAGGTGGCCTCCTGGCTTGCTCCTGCCAAGATCCGTTTGAGCTTTCGATAAATGGTGCGCTCGCTCACACCGAGCTTGAGGGCGAGTTCCTTGCGCGTGCCCTGGTGCGCGGCGCTCAGTTGACGCAAGCGGTCAGCCTCAATCGCGCGCAGGGTCACCGGCGGGCCGATGTCTGCGGCCGACCGGGCCCGCGCGTGATCCATCGCTCCGGCCGCGCGTACCGCATCGGGCAGGTGTTCCGCGCCGATCACTTCGCCGTCGCACATCACGCTTGCGCGTTCGAGAATGTTGCGCAGTTCGCGCACGTTGCCGGGATAGTCATAGGCGACGAGAAGCGCCAGCGCCGGTTGCGAGAGGCGCAGCGTGCGTGAGCGGGCCACACGCCTGAGCAGCGTATCGACGAGCAGCGGCAGGTCGACGCGGCGGTCGCGCAGGCGCGGTAGTGAAATCTGGAAGATATTGAGGCGGTAATACAGATCCTGACGGAAACGTCCTGCGGCCACCTGGTCCTGAAGCAGAAGGTTGGTCGCCGAGACGAGGCGCACGTCCGCACGCCGCAGTTCGGTTCCACCGACGCGCCGGTAGGTGCCTGTCTCGATAAGACGCAGCAGCTTCACCTGCATGACCAGCGGAATATCACCGACTTCGTCAAGAAAGAGCGTGCCCCCGTTAGCCGCCTCGATGAGCCCGTACTTGAGCGTCGTCGCACCGGTGAAAGCGCCTTTCTCGTGCCCGAACAGTTCGCTTTCGAAGAGCGCTTCCGGCAGCCCCGAGCAATCGACGACGACGAAAGGGCGCATGGCGCGTGGACTCGCATCGTGGATGGCGCGCGCGACCAGTTCCTTGCCCGTTCCGGTCGCCCCCTCGAGCAGGACAGTCGTCTCGGTAGAAGCGACGCGCGCCACCATTTCCAGCATCCGGGTGAACGCCGGCGAGCGGCCGACGAGTTCATCGTTCCCGGCGAGCGCGCGCGCCACCGCGAGCGGCTCGAACTTCTCGACAAAATACGCAACCTTTCCGTGTACATCACGGATCGGGGCCAACTCGATGTTCTCGTAGTTTTCGCCGGTCGGCGTGTAGTGCAGGTGCACGACCCGCTCTCGCTCTCCCGACGCGACGCTGAGCGCCATCGGGCAGGACTCACCCGCCTGATCGCAGGGTACCCGGTAATGATGCGACACCTCGAAACAGCTTCGCCCAACGACCTCGCCTGTATCGCCGCATTTGGCACGATATGCCGAGTTGGCCGCAAGGATGCGGTGCTCGGGATCGACGAGGATATGCGGCTCGGCCGCGCTTTCAAGATAGGAAACCAGTTCGTCCGGAAATAGTTTTTCTTCTGCCATGGCTATGTCACTTTCGTCGCTTAGTCTGCCACGCTTCTATCAGGCGGCAGTGACATCGTCAACTAACGATGATGGCGGAAAATTAACTTGATGATGTGAAAGGATATTTTATTCGTGCGCGCTTTGGCACTCTTCCTGCTTTTCACTAGCCCGCAATGCTGCCACGCCCCCAAGTAAAGGTCATGACTGCTACTCCCGATACCAGCCGCCGCGCAAGTCCCCTCGAGAACGATCCGCGCTCGGATGAACTGTCGGCAAATGCAACAGTGCCGGAAGCGGCGTGCACCGATCCTGCGGATCTGGCGCGACTCGTCATCGAAGGATTGTTCGGCCTCATCCTTTCAGACCCGCACGCCAGCCAGCGATTGGGCCTCAAGGCAATGGCTCGCTGCGATAAGGAATCGACGGCCTGGTATTTCTGGACGACCTCGCGCCTCGGTGCGTTCGAAGCGGCGCCGCGCCCCGCTAGCCCCGAAGCGGAGCCCGATAGCATAGTGCTGGCGCTTCGTTACTTCCCGGATCCTCGTGAGGCTTTGTTTACGCGCTTTGCTCCGGTCGAACAGCGGGCGCGACTTTCATCGCGCTTCGACTCGGCCGGAGTACCCGGCCCGGATTCGGCCGGGCAAGTCGATTCCGGCCTCTTCCATTTGGGCTGTTTGAGGATCGAGCCGCAGGGTGCGAACCATGTCGGACTTTGTCTGAGCGCGCAGGATCGCTGCATCGAGTACGTTCGCGGAGACGGGCAATGGCAGGCATGCCGTGACGTGCCGGGCCTGCGCCTGGCACTGACCGTGTTGGACCCTCTGGTCTGCGCACTGAGTTACCTCGGCCGGCAACCGCCGGCGTTGGTGCGAGCCTGGCGCCGCTCAAGCCTGGCCTCGTATATCGAAGCGGACGCTGGGAGCAGCATTCGCCCCGAGCCGAGCGCTTCGACGTGGGAAATTGAGCTGCGCGGCCTAGTCATTCCCGGACACGCCGGTTCAGCGGTGCCGGCACAAGGCGCGACGCGCGCGCTTGAACAACCGGTCTTCGAATATGCCGCGGAGATTCCGCCGCATTACGCCCCCTGGCCTGTCACTCCCCAATGGTGGCAGGCGGCCGGCTGGCAGTTCAATGCGGTGGTTGAATCGGGGAGTCAGGCCACAATGCCGGCTCGCGAGCGCGGCGACGCCGCCGCCCACACTTTCAGCGGGGCCGGTGACGATGAACACAAATTCTGATCTTTCCCGACTCAAATTTTTACAGCGCGGTGTCCCCGTTCCTCACGCAAGGGGGCTTACAGAGTTTTTTCGGTCAGTTGTATTTTTCTAATCTTGATCCTTGGACAGTAGTGTCCGGTTAAAAGTCGAACAAATTTAGTTGGTTAGCGAAATCGGTCTGTTCTGAGAATTGCGCACGGCCTAAGAACGCTTGTGACAGCTGGGTTTTCTCGAAAACGGATACCGATAAAATCTGTAGCAAGGAAT
>CAISOB010000107.1 GCA_903886975.1 uncultured beta proteobacterium | reverse complement strand
TTTGTGGCGAGCTACTGCTGTTGAAGGGGTCGAATCGCTATATGGCAGTAACTCTGACAGTAACTCTAAAACTCTAAACTCCGAGACCGAGAACTGGCAAGGCTTACACGCAAAAGTTTGGTAGTGCCCGTCCCACCAGTACAGAAAAGGCCTGCAGCGATGCAGGCCTTTTGCTTTCTCAGGCTGGGCTAATAGCGCGCCAACACCGGGCCGCCGCCTAGAACGCCACGCCTCCAGCCGGGTGCTTCTGCCCCAGATAAACCAGAATGGCCTTTGGTTCATCGATGAAGCGGTATCCGTTGGCCTCGTTACAGGCGATCGCTGATGCAAGCTTGGAATTACGGTCGAGCACCAGAACCGGGGCGCCCTGATGGTCCTCGCCGAGTAGAGCAACAATTTCCTTGCGCGGACGAGGAGCGGCGATCATGCGGACGGTCAGTGCCTTTGCTACCGCCGGATAGAAGCTCAAGTATCCGGCGATCAAAGCACAATCGGGACAAAAGCGCGCCTTGCCTTCCGTCTTGACGCTTTCCGGATCAAGCAAAAACAAGGTGTCCTGACTCATGTGCTTTCCTTTCGGCGAGTAAATGTTGCGGATTGTACCGCCAATAAATTATCGGCAGCAAACGCACTTGCTCCTTTCCGGAGCAAGAAATCAGGATTCATTGCCAGTCACGGCTCAATCTCTCGGATTGCGCGACAGCAGGGATCGCCGGCAGCATACGCGCCAGCCCGGAAAGCGCAATGCCGGACGTAAGAACGCATGCCGAGTTGTTACCGTGAGTCACGCACAGAGCCCCATAGCCGATCTCGTCGGGGGACTCGAAACGATTGCCATTGCGGCAGAATGAAGAATTACCAGCAATTGCCAGCCCAAACGGACCTCGCCCGGTGCGTTCACGGCCGGAAGCGCGCGCAACGGCCGCATTGGTTCAGGGCTTAGCGGAATTTGCAAGGTTCCGGCGCCGCTGCGTTTGCCGTCGCTGCCGAATACAGGGCTTGAAGTTGATTATGTATCAATGGATAATGGGCAGGTTGCTCGCTTGGTCGCTATCGTCTGATTGAGAATGGTCCGCCGGAGCAAGACCAGAAAGATTGGCCGGCTTGTCCAAAACCTCGGCGGCCACGTCTTTCCTGGCCATTTGACTTGCTGTTTGAAGCAAACGTCAGTGCAATGCTTAGTACGGGGCAGCGCCGCCCAGCTGCGAGTGAAGTAAGTGTGCCGATTGAATAGAGCGCATGGCTTCCTGGTTGGAAGGAGATTTTGCAAAATGAATCAAAATCGAAAGATGTTCAAATCGCTGATCACGGCGGCAATTGCCTCCCTGGTCGTTTTCGCTGCGGCTCCGGTATCGGCACAAAATGTTGTCAAGGGCGAATTCAAGATCAAGATGGCGACGCCGAGCGCACCCGAGGATTCCTGCGTGATGGCTTTTTACAAGTTCCGGGAACTTGTCCAGGAACGCAGCAAGGGACGAATTCAGGTAACGGTTTTCCCCAACGGCCAATTGGGCGATCACGCAGGCTACATCACGCAGATGCAGGCCGGCAATCTTCAGATCGGCGAAGTCAATACCGCCGTGCTAGGAACGGTTGACCCGGAATTTTCTGTCTTTGACCTGCCCTACCTTTCGACGGACATGGACCATCAGATTCGCGGTCTCAATAGCGGTCTCGGCGACAAGCTGCGCAAGGGGCTCGAAGCCACGGTCGGATTGAAAGTCATCGGCTGGATGGTTCGTTCGCCAAGAGACGTTTACAACTCCAGGGGCCCGATCACCAAGGTCGCCGATTTTAGCGGACTTAAGATCCGGGTCATGCAAAGTCCGATCATGGTGAAGACGATGGAACTTCTCGGCGCGCAGCCCGTGGCGATTTCAGCCAATGAACGCTACATGGCGCTGCAGAGCAACGTGGTCCAGGCGGCCGAAAACAGCGTGCCTTTCATCATTACGTCAAAAGACTATGAAGTCACGAAATACCTCTCGCTGACGGACCATTTCATCACGCCCAACGCGATCACCATGGACGCCAAGTACTTCAACAGCCTGCCGCCGGACATGCAAAAAATCGTTGCCGATGCCGGCAAGGAAGCGGCCGCTTTTGAAGTCGTCGAAGAGAAGAAGCAGCTGGCCGCCGCGATCAAGGACCTTGAGGCCAAGGGCATGAAGGTCAATACGGTTGGCGACAAGACGGCATTCATGGAAAAGGTCAAGCCGATTTATGCCGAATACGAAGGCAAGATCGGCAAGGACATCATCGACGCGTTCTCGAAGGTCAAGTAAGCGTCCGGCCTGCCGGCAAGCTGGCAGAGGGCAGACACTAGAGTTCTGGGCGGATGCCGTGCATCGTGGGGCCAAGGCGCCACGATGCACCCAAATCACTTAGGAAAAGATGAATACCACCTTGCGCGCAACCGGGGTCGACCGGTTTTTCCACAATATTGTCGGCGTTGCCTTGCTTGCCGAACTGGTCCTTATGTTCTCGAACGTAATATGCCGGTTCTTCTTTCAGTTTTCCATCCGCGGCAGCGAAGAACTCGGCGAACTCGCCGTCATGGTCATCGCGTTCATCGGTGGCGCGATCGCCTATCCGCGCGGCGAACACGTGGCCGTCGAAATTCTCTACAAGATCCTGCCCGACAGCTGGCACCAGCCCTTGCGGGCCGAAGCGGCCTGGGTCGTGGTGATCACTGCGGCAGTGGGCGCCGTGCTGGCAATCCAGATCGTTTTCATTACGACGATCAAGAACCACACCGGCATCCTGAACATCAATAAAGGCTGGTACTCGTTGCCGATGATCGTCGGCTTCCTGCTGATCGCCTATTACGGGCTGCGGCGCCTTGCCACCTACCCACGGAAAATGACGCTGATCACCGGTGCCGCGTCGCTGGCCGTCTTTCTGTCGGGCCTGATGACCAAGCCGCTGTGGGAAAGCGCACTCGACGGCAATCCGGGGCTCGTCCTGACGCTGGCGCTGTTTCTCGCAATCCTGTTTATCGGCGTTCCGATCGGCTTCGTGCTCGCGGCCTGCGGGGTGTTCTTCCTCTACGTTTCCGGCGGCGCGTCAGTCACGGCCGTCGCCCTGAACATGCAGAACAGTTTGATGAATTTCATCCTTCTGGCCATTCCGTTCTTTGTGATGGCCGGTTACGTCATGACCGAAGGCGGACTCAGCAAGCGCCTGATCCATTTTGTCGTGTCACTGGTCGGGCGGGTGCGCGGCGGCCTGTATCACGTCATCATCGTCGTGACCTACATCGTTTCCGGCCTTTCAGGATCGAAGGTTGCCGACGTTACCGCCGTCGGCACGACCATGAATGAAACGCTGCGCAAGGAAGGCTACGACATGGGCGAAACGGCAGCCGTTCTGGCTGCCGCCGCGGTCATGGGCGAAACGGTTCCGCCGTGCATCAACATGATCGTCTTGGGCTCGATTTCGACCCTGTCGATCGGAACCCTCTTCGTCGCAGGCCTGATACCGGCCGTGGTGATGGCCATCGTGCTGATGATCCTGATCGCCATGCGGGCGCGCATCAAGGGAATGCCGGTCAGTTCGCCGGTTCCGTTCAAAGAAATCATGCAACGCGCGGCTATCGCCCTCCCGGCCTTGTTCGCGCCTGTCCTGCTGGTCGGAGGAATTGTCTTGGGTATCGGTACGCCAACCGAAGTTTCCTCATCGGCGGTAATCTATTCCGTGCTTTTGGGACTGGTGGTGTACCGGGAAATCAACCTCAAGGGCATCTGGAAAATCGTCGTTGACAGTTCCTCGGTGGCCGGCATGGTTTTGTTCATCGTCAGTACGGCCAGCGCGTTTTCCTGGTCACTGACCATCGCGCAAGTTCCGCATGAAATCGCCGAGGCGGTGATCTCTCTGGCCGGAAAATCGGGAACCGGCTTCATGTTGCTCTCTATTGCCGTTCTGATCGTCATGGGCGCGATGCTCGAGGGCTTGCCGGCCATTCTGATTTTTGCGCCTTTGTTATTGCCGATTGCGCCTCAATTCGGCATCCATCCATTGCAACTCGGTATTGTTCTGGTTTTATCGATGGGCGTAGGCAATTTCCTGCCCCCGATCGGCGTGGGCGCTTATGTCTGTGTATCGGTGAGCAAGACGACTCTCGATGCGATGATGAGCCGCTACGTGCCTTATCTCATCGCGCTGATCATTGGTATTATCTTCATCGGCCTTGTTCCCTGGTTTAGCCTGGTCCTGCCAAGAGCTTTCCATATGATCAATTAGCCGGGGATGACGGCGACCACGCCGCTGACTTCTGCTTGCAGCGACAAGAAACATGAGGATGTCAGCGTGTGCGGTTTCGCCAAGCCGCCACGCGGTCAAGCACTCACTTCTTCTTGTGTTTGGCCTGCTTGGCGAGCGATCTGGCCTTGGCCCGCTTCCGCCTCATCGCCAGAAAGAGAACCATGGATTTGACCCAGTCGGAAAACGAAGCGGTGCTTTCGTCCACGATTGGCAAGCGGCGCTCAACAGCCTGCCGACGCTCGTTTTTTCTGAGCGACAGTTGAACATCCTCATCGCGTCGGTCAGGTTTGTTACGCCGATTGTCCGCAACTGCTTTGGTGACCTTCTCGTTCTCCATTTGCTCGTCCTTCAATGGAGAAAGCTACCACAGATATACCGGTGAAAACATATTAGGCGAGTGACACGAGCTGTCATCGGGGACGTCGATCGACAAGGCTCTAGTCTATCGGTGCAAATTTTTCGACATCCATTTCAAATTCATTGACCATGATTTCGAGGCGCAGCAGGAATAACTTCTTGA
Organism: uncultured beta proteobacterium; assembly: GCA_903886975.1. Taxonomy (GTDB): domain Bacteria; phylum Pseudomonadota; class Gammaproteobacteria; order Burkholderiales; family Rhodocyclaceae; genus Propionivibrio. The sequence goes on along the minus strand of CAISOB010000107.1, from coordinate 7,245 downwards.
ACCCCGGCGGCGCCGATTCCACTCTGTCCAGCAGCGGATCCGCCAAGGCTTTGATCGAATTCCTGCCGCCACGGCATCGCTTGCTGACGGCAGCGCGTGATACGGAAACTCGACCGGCCGGAAATTGTACGACATTGGTATGGGTCACGACTCGCCTCCTCTTCGGGTGCGTTAATACACGGTGGTTCCCTGCCACCATTTATCTGCGGCCTGATGGAGCCGGCGCTCCGCCGCGCCGCTGACGATGCTGATTCTGACCCTGCCGCGTGTTCATGTCCAGCATCCTTCGCGGGGCGATAGTGACGCAAATGGCGCAGGCGGCTTGGTTGGCGACAAAGACTCCGCCCCGGGTATACAATCGACTTGAGCGTGTGTATCGATACACGGTTTCCAATACCGACGATTTCGCTGAGCCCGCTTTCGCAACGCCCGTGGCAAGACCGCGCAGTGCGACTTTTAACTTCCAAGGAGAAAACCATGGGGTCACTTGTAGGCAAACGCGCACTCGTTAGCGCGGCTGGACAGGGTATCGGCAAGTCGGTCGCCGAAGAACTGCTCAAGGCCGGTTGCGATGTTGCGCTGCACTACCTTTCGAACGCGGCGGGCGCGCAGGAAGTCGCCACCCTGGCCAAAACGCTGGGTCGCAAGGCGATCTGCCTGCAGGCCGACCTGACCGACGAAAAAGCCGCGATCGCCATGGTCAAGCAGGCGGCAGACTTTCTCGGCGGCCTCGACGTCCTCGTCAACAACGCCGGCGGACTCGTTGCCCGCCGCCAGCTGGCACAGGTCGATATGAGCTTCTGGCAAAAAGTCATCGACATCAACATGACCTCGATGCTGCTGGTGACGCGCGAGGCGGTGCCGCATCTGGCCAAGGCCAAGGGCGCGTCCATCGTCAATATCTCGTCGCTGGCCGGCCGCAAGGGCGGGCACGGCGGATCGCTCGTCTATGCCTCGACCAAGGGCGCCGTCCTGACCTTCACCCGCGCCCTGTCCGCCGAACTCGGGGCGCAAGGCATCCGCGTCAATGCCGTGGCGCCGGGACTGATCCTGGGCACCGCCTTCCATAACACGCACACCACCAAGGAATCGGCCGACGAGACGATCAGGGGCATTCCGCTGGCGCGCGCCGGCGACGTGCTCGACATCGCGCGCCCGGTCGTCTTCCTCGCCTCCGAATATGACGGATTCATCACCGGCGCGACGCTGGACATCAACGGCGGCGTCTATTGCGCCTGAAATCGACAAGGACAAGACATGCTCAAGAGCAAACTATTGCACCCCGAGATTCTCCGCGTACTCGGAAGTTCGGGACACTTTTCGCAGGTGCTGATCGCCGATGGCAATTACCCTTTCGCTTCGCGTTGTGGCCCCAACGCGACAATCGTGTACCTCAACTTGATGCCCGGGATTCCGAAGGTGACCGACGTGCTCGAAGCGCTGCTCGAGATGATCCCGGTGCAGGAAGCGGCGGTCATGCAGACGCCGAACGGCGAAACGCCGCCCATCCACGGCGAATTCATCAAGATGCTGCCGCCGGGTCTCGAAGTGAAGCGCCTGGAACGCTACGCTTTCTACGACGCGGCCTGTTCGCCGCTCACGTCGCTCGTCGTCGCCACCGCCGAAACGCGCCGCTTCGCCAATCTTCTGCTGACCATCGGCGTGGTAAAAATCGGGCCGAACGAGCAGTTCTAGCCCGCGAATCGTCATCCCGGCGCAAGCCGGGATCGAGAAGTTCTCAAAAGACCTGGCTATGCACCCCAAGGGTGTTTCCTGCGGGCACATTCCCGATGGTCAGATTCCATTGGCTTGCGCCGGAATGACGGTGCCACTCGATGCCGGTCGTCTAACCGGCGCGCCAACAAGCTGGCATACGGTGGTAGACTTGCGGCCGAAACACGAGGCCGGACATGTTCCGGCCTTGCTGTTCTCCGCCCAATCACCGCCCAATTCGCCCGCTGGAGAACGCCGCGCAATGAGCTACACCGCTGATTCCATTTCGGTTCTCAAAGGACTCGAACCCGTTCGTCATCGCCCCGGGATGTATACGCGAACCGATTCGCCGCTGCACATCATCCAGGAAGCCATCGACAACGCCGCCGACGAAGCGCTCGGCGGCTACTGCAAGCGCATCGCCGTGATCATGCACGCCGACGGATCGGTGACGATACAGGACGACGGGCGCGGCATTCCGGTCGAGATCCATCCGGTCGAGAAAGTGCCGACGGTCGAAGTCGTATTCACCCAGCTGCACGCCGGCGGCAAGTTCAACAAGAGCGACGGCAGCTCGGCCTACCGTTTTTCCGGCGGCCTGCACGGCGTCGGCGTGTCGGTCACCAATGCACTGTCGAAACGCCTCGAGGTCGAAGTCGTGCGCGACGGCGCCCGCCACCAGATCGCCTTCTCCGGCGGCGCGGTGATCGAGCCGCTGCAACGCATCGGCGACGCGCCGAAAAAAGCCAGTGGCACGCGCGTGCGCGCCTGGCCCGACACGCAGTTCTTCGATTCGCCGGCGGTCCCGCTCGCCGAACTCGAACGGCTGCTGCGCAGCAAGGCCGTGCTACTGCCGGGACTGGAAATTTCGCTTTCCATCGAGAACGGCGCGACGAGCACCTGGCGTTTTGAAAACGGGATGCAGCAATACCTCGCTGAGCAGCTCGATGGCGAACTCGCCGCGCCGATTTTTACCGCCGAAAAATACGCGCCGCCCGAAGATGAAAACTTCCCGGTCGGCTCCGGCGCGGCTTGGGCGATCTGCTGGACCGCCGAGGGCAATCTCGCGCGCGAATCCTACGTCAACCTGATTCCGACGCCGGCCGGCGGGACGCACGAGACCGGCCTGCGCCAGGCTGCTTTCGACGCCGTCAAGACCTTCGCCGAGCATCGCGCGCTGCTGCCCAAGGGCGTGAAACTCGCCGCCGAAGACGTCTTCTCGCGCGCGAGCTACGTGCTCGCGGCGCGGGTCCTCGACCCTTCGTTCCAGGGACAGATCAAGGAGCGCCTCAACTCGCGCGACGCCGTGGCACTGATTGCGCGCATGGTGCGCGACCCGCTCGAGCTGTGGCTCAACGAACATCCCGATGATGCGAAAAAGATCAGCGAACTGGCCATTCGCGCCGCGCAAGCGCGTTCGCGTGCCGGCCAAAAAATCGAGAAGCGCAAGCAGTCGGGCGTCGCCATCCTGCCCGGCAAGCTGTCCGACTGCCAGAGCGAAGACGTGCTGCGCAACGAGATCTTCCTCGTCGAAGGCGATTCGGCCGGCGGCTCAGCGAAATCCGGGCGCGATAAAGAGCTGCAAGCGATTCTTCCGCTTCGCGGCAAGGTGCTCAACACCTGGGAGGTCGAAGCCGGCAGCCTCTTCGCCAACCGCGAGGTGCATGACATCGCGGTCGCGCTCGGCATCGACCCGCATCTGCCCGAGGCACCCGACAGCGTGCTCGCCAACCTGCGCTACGGCAAAGTGGTGATCATGACCGACGCCGATGTCGACGGCAGCCACATCCGCGTCTTGCTGTGCACCCTGTTCTACCGCCATTTCCCGCGGCTGATCGCTGCCGGCCATCTCTATTTCGCGCAGCCGCCGCTCTACCGCCTCGACGTGCCGGCGTCGGGCAAGAAGCGTCCGCCGCGCAAACTCTACGCGCTCGACGACGCCGAGCGCGCAGCGATGATCGATAGGCTTGGCCTTGAAGGCGTGAAATCCGAGGCGGTCGCCATTTCGCGCTTCAAGGGCCTCGGCGAAATGAACCCCGAGCAGCTCTGGGAAACGACGATGTCGCCCGATACCCGCCGCCTGATGCGCATCCGTCTGCCGGAGGCGGAGGATGCCAACGCGGTGATGAATATGCTGATGGCCAAGAACGAATCGGCTGGCCGCCGCGCCTGGATGGAAGCCAACGGCGCGCTGATCGGCGCGGAGATTTGAGTCTAGAACCGATTGTTTTTTGAAGACCGCGATGCCCAATACACCTGATCTCTTCGACGATTTGCCACCGCTGGACGAAGCGCCACCGCCGGTTCCGCCCGTGCCGGCGCCGCAGGAACCCGAAGACAACGACGGCGAGAGCATCCTGCTGCACGATTCGGCGGCCAAGGATTACCTCGAATACGCGATTGCCGTGGTCAAGGGCCGCGCCCTGCCCGACGTCAAGGACGGGCAGAAGCCGGTGCAGCGCCGCGTGCTCTTCGCGATGCGCGAACTCGGGCTGATGAACGGCGCCAAGCCGGTGAAATCGGCGCGCGTCGTTGGCGACGTGATCGGCAAATATCACCCGCACGGCGACACCTCGGCCTACGACGCCATGGTGCGCGTCGCCCAGCCTTTTTCCCTGCGCTATCCGCTCGTCGACGGGCAGGGCAACTTCGGCTCGCGCGACGGCGACAACGCCGCCGCCATGCGCTACACCGAGGCGCGCCTTGCGCCGATTGCCGAACTCCTGCTCGGCGAACTGTCCGAAGGAACTGTCGATTACCAGCCGAACTACGACGGCTCCTTCGACGAACCCGCTTTCCTGCCCGCCCGCCTGCCGTTTTCCCTGCTCAACGGCGCCTCCGGCATTGCCGTCGGCATGGCCACCGAAATGCCGCCGCACAATCTGCGCGAAGTCGCCGCGGCGGCGATCGAGAAGCTGCAGAATCCTTCGGCCGGCCTGGCCGAGTTGATGGCCCACATCCCCGGTCCCGACTACCCGGGCGGCGGCCAGATCATCTCGACTGCAAGCGAAATCGCCGCCGCCTACGCGAGCGGCCGCGGCAGCCTGCGCGTGCGCGCGCGCTACGAATTCGAGGAAATGGCGCGCGGCGCCTGGCAACTCGTGATCAAGGAGCTGCCGCCCGGCGTCTCGTCGGCGCGCGTGCTCTCCGAAATCGGCGCGCTGATGAACCCGCAGCCCAAGCCGGGGAAGAAATCGATCGAGCAATCGGCAGCGCAATTGAAAGCCCTGTTCGCCTCGCAGCTCGAACGCGCGCGCGACGAATCGGGCAAGGACGACGACATCCGCCTGGTCTTCGAGCCGATCAGTTCGCGCCTGCCGCGCGACGAATTCGTCGGCCTGCTGCTCGCGCATACCAGCCTCGAAACCACCGCGCCGATCAACCTCGTCGCCGTCGGCATCGACGGACGGCCGTGCCAGAAGACGCTCGCCGACCTGATCGCCGAATGGTGCCAGTTCCGCGTGCACACCGTGCGCCGGCGCAGCGAATTCCGCCTGGCCAAGGCCAATGACCGCATCCACATCCTCGAAGGGCGGCACATCGTCTTTCTCAACATCGACAAGGTCATCCGCCTGATTCGCGAATCGGACGAGCCGAAGCCGGCGCTGATCGAACGTTTTTCTCTGTCCGACCGGCAGGCCGAGGACATCCTCGAAATCCGCTTGCGCCAGCTCGCCCGCCTCGAAGGCATCAAGATAGAACAAGAGCTCGAGAAGCTTGGCGGCGAGAAAGACGAACTCGAAAAATTGCTCGGCAGCGACACGCTGCTGCGCCGGCTCGTCATCCGCGAAATCAAGGCCGACGCCACGAAGCACGGCGACGCGCGGCGCACCCTGATCGAGCCGGCGGCGATGGCCTCGCGCTCGGAAGTCGCGGCGGTGGCCGACGAGCCGGTCACGCTGATCGTCTCCGACAAGGGCTGGGCGCGCGTGCGCCAGGGCCACGGCCTCGACCTCTCGGCGGTCGCCTACAAGGACGGCGACGGCCCCGGCACGACGCACGAGTGCCGCTCGGTCGATTCTCTTGTCATCATCTCCAGCGAAGGCCGGGCCTTCACCGTACCGATTGCCAGCCTGCCCGACGGGCGTGGCATGGGCGCGCCGCTGCCCTCGTTCATCGACATCGGCGCCGGCCGCATCGCGCATGTGCTGACCGGCCTGCCGGAAGACGAACTCCTGATCGCCAAGACTTCCGGTTACGGCTTCATCTGCACTTACGCCGACCTGCTCTCGCGCCAGAAAGCCGGCAAGTCCTTCCTGTCCATGGAAGACGGTGCCAGTGTCCTGCCCCCGGTGCGCATCGCCGGCGCGAACCATCTCGCCGCGCTCTCCGACGACGGTCGCCTGCTGGTCTTCCCGCTAGACCAGATGAAGCGGCTGTCGGGCGGCAAGGGTGTGCAGATCATCGGCCTCAAGGGCAAGGAAAGGCTCAAGGCCATCATAGCGGCAAGAGGCCCGGTGGTCAGCATCACGGGCATCTTCCGCAACAAGCCGAAGACCCTGCTTTCGGAAGAGAAGCACCTGGGCCAGCGTGCCCGACGCGGCGCAGCGGTCGGGCTTGTAAATCAGGCGGTGATTGCGGGCCTGGAGGAAGAACCAGGCGTCGAGTGACATGCTAATATGCCATTGGAGAAATCTGATCGGGAGATCTTCAATTGAAAGCAGAAATACCAGCCGCTCCAATGCAGTCACTGATCGGCAGCCGGATTTTTGTCTTGCGCGAGCAACGCGTGATGCTCGATAGCGATCTCGCCGAGCTTTACGGTGTCCAAACGAAAGCGTTGGTGCAGGCGGTCAAGCGCAACCTCCTTCGATTTCCAGCAGATTTCATGTTTCAACTGGCGAATCAAGATGTTGTGGCTTTGAGGTCACAATTTGTGACCTCAAACACCGGGCGTGGTGGTCGGCGAACGCCACCCTACGCCTTTACCGAACAGGGCGTTGCCATGCTCTCGTCGGTACTCAATAGCTCTCGTGCCATTGCCGTGAATATTGGAATCATGCGCACTTTTGTTCGTGTACGCGAACTGGCCGCGACGCATGGAGATTTGGCCGCCCGCCTGAAAGAACTGGAAGAAAGATCTGAAGCCCTTGCCCTACAGCACGACAGCTTCGCGCACAGTACGCGCGCCCAACTGAAACAGGTCTTTGAGGCCATTCGCCAACTCACGACGCCCCCCGATCCACCGAAGCGCCCTATCGGATTCGTCGTTCCGCCCCAAGACCAACCATGATGGAACCAGCGGCAAAGACGATTCGGTTATTGCGCGAGAAGTCAATTCATACTGTGGCATCCCGGGTTTCGCGGACAAGTTTGAAAGTGGTCAAATTGTCTGCGGAGGTGCGAAATGGCAAAGCAAGCGGAACGAGTCAATGCACAGCATTGGGGACGGACCCTGAGGTTTCCCCGCATTTTTACTGTGTGCAGCATGAAAGCCGGGCCTGTCTAGTGATGGTCTGAACAGACTGAGTTGTTCGCAGTCGTCGAGTCCACTGTCCTCCGGCGTCGATGACCCTTCGCGCCAGGGTCATT
>CAISOB010000106.1 GCA_903886975.1 uncultured beta proteobacterium | reverse complement strand
TGCTCCGCTACGCTACGCCCGCTGGCCAAGGCAAGACAAAAACCAGCAGCACAAGCTGGACTCTCAGGAGTCCATTTCAAGCAATCGACTGGCTACCTTTTGCTCCGCCTCGCTGGCTCCCAATTCCGCGCCATTCACAGTATTCGAGTCGAGTTGGTTCTCAGCGATCCGAGCGGTCTGGGCGCCTACGCGTGCTGCATCGAGGCGGATGGGAAGCCGCTGGCGTCAGCCGTCCTAAAAGTTTATGAGCCCGAGAATTTCGCGCTCTTTGTGGAAGAAAGCAAACGATGAAGAAGCGACGGGTTCTGGTCACCGGTTCGAGCCGCGGCATCGGCCGCGCCATCGCGCTGCGCCTTGCCAGGGATGGCTTTTGCGTAACGGTGCATTGTCGCCAGCGTCGTGCCGAGGCCGATGTCGTGCTGGCGGAAATTGTGGCGGCCGGCGGCGCTGCGGACGTGTTGCAGTTTGACGTATGCGATCGCGAGGCCAGCCGCGTGGCGCTTGCCAAGGCGGTCGCGGAGCAGGGAGCCTACTATGGGATCGTCTGCAACGCCGGCATTACGCGCGACAATGCATTTCCGGCACTTTCCGGCGAAGACTGGGACGATGTCATGGACACCAGCCTGGGCGGGTTCTTCAACGTGGTCCAACCCCTGACCATGCCCCTGGTACGCTTGAAGCAGGGCGGCCGCATCATTACGCTGGCATCGGTTTCGGGCATCACCGGAAACCGCGGCCAGGTCAATTACAGCGCGGCGAAAGCCGGACTGATCGGCGCCAGCAAGGCGCTGGCCGTCGAGCTCGCGAGCCGGAATATCACCGTAAACTGCGTCGCACCCGGTCTGATCGCGAGCGACATGACGCAAGATTTGCCGCTCGACGAAGCACTGAAAATCGTACCGATGAACCGCGTCGGCAATGCAGACGAAGTGGCTGCTGCGGTGTCCTTCTTGATGTCCGACGAAGCCTCGTATATCACGCGACAGATTCTTGGCGTCAATGGGGGAATCATTTGATGAAGCGCGTTGTTGTTACCGGTATGGCCGGCATAACGGCCTTGGGCGACAATTGGACTGAAATCGAGAGCAGGCTTCGGCTCGGCCGCAACGCGGTGCGGCGGATGTCCGAATGGGACTATTTCGACACCCTCAACACGCGGCTCGGCGCTCCGGTCGATGATTTCAAGGCGCCGACGCACTACCCGCGCAAGATGATCCGGTCAATGGGCCGGGTGTCCCTGCTTTCGGTTCGCGCTAGCGAGATGGCGCTGATCGACGCCGGCTTGCTCGACGATCCTGTGATACGCGACGGCCGCATGGGGATCGCCTATGGTTCGTCCTCGGGCAGCGTCGACCCGGTGCGTATCTTCGGACACATGCTCGAATCCGGCTCGATGCTGGGCGTCACCTCGACCAGCTACATCCAGATGATGCCGCATACCACTGCGGTCAATGTCGGGCTTTTCTTCGGACTCAAGGGCCGCATCATTCCGACCTCGAGCGCGTGCACATCCGGCAGCCAGGGCATTGGCTACGCCTACGAAGCGATTCGTTTCGGCCGCCAGAAGATGATGCTGGCCGGCGGCGCAGAAGAGCTCTCGGCGCCGGGTGCGGCGGTGTTTGACACGCTGTTTGCCACGAGCTGCCGCAACGACGCGCCGCAATCGACGCCGCGCCCCTTCGATCGTGATCGCGATGGACTCGTCGTCGGCGAAGGGGCGGCAACGCTCGTTCTCGAGGAGTACGAACATGCCAAGGCGCGCGGCGCCAAGATTCATGCGGAAATCGTCGGTTTCTCGTGCAATTCGGACGGCACCCATATTACCCAGCCGGAAAGCACCATGATGGCCGTCGTCATGCGACAGGCGCTAGACGACGTAGGCCTTCCGGCGTCGGCGATCGCTTACGTCAGCGCCCACGGCACGGCCACGGACCGCGGCGACGTTGCCGAGAGCCACGCGACGGCCAGCGTTCTGGGAACCGGCAAGCCGATCAGTTCGATGAAGAGTTACCTTGGCCATACGCTTGGCGCCTGCGGGGCGATAGAGGCCTGGTGGCTGATCGAGATGATGCGCGGGAAATGGTTCGCGCCGACCATCAACCTGGAGACGCTCGATCCAGCCTGCGCCGAGCTCGACTATCTCGTCGGCGCCGGCGTCAATATCGATACGGAATACACGATGAGCAACAATTTCGCTTTTGGCGGGATCAATACCTCGCTCATCTTCAGGAAATTATGAGCCATCGGCATGCGGTTGCCGGTGTAACTCTTTGGCTGCAAGGCGACCGAAGGAAGAGCCGCGGCGGCTTGTGCGGGTGTTGCTTGCGAAGGGCTGACAATCTCGCGAGGAGAAACTTGTGCGACGCGTCGTAGTTAGCGGCATGGGGATCGTCTCCTGTCTGGGGAACGATCCGGAAATTGTTGAGCGCGCCCTGCGCGAGGGCAGATCGGGCGTCCGTCATGTGCAGGAGTACGCGGACCTCGGCCTTCGCAGTTGTGTCGCCGGCATCCCGGATATTGACCGTGAAGCGCCGGTAGACAGAAAACTCCGGCGTTTCATGGGCGATGCGTCTCTCTATGCCTATTGCGCGATGCGTCGCGCGCTGGAAGATGCGCGACTCGATGACGCACTGATCTCCAATCCGCGCACCGGACTTGTCGTCGGTTCCGGTGTGGGTTCGCCCTTCGAGCATGTTGCGGCTGTCGATCGATTGCGTGCCGGCGGCCTGTCCAAGGTGCTGCCCTATATAGTTCCGCGCGTCATGGGTAGCACGACGTCGGCCTGTCTCTCGACGGCATTCGGCATCCAGGGCACGAGCTACTCGATGACTTCGGCCTGCGCCACCGCGGCGCACTGCATCGGCCATGGCACGGAACTGATTCAGCTCGGCAAGCAAGATATCGTCATCGTTGGGGGCGCCGAAGAAGTGCGCTGGACTTCGACGGTGCTTTTCGATGCCATGGGCGCGCTGTCGACGGCCTACAACGACGCGACGGCGTCGCGCCCTTTCGACAAGGGGCGCGACGGTTTCGTCATCGCCGGCGGCGCCGGAATCCTGGTCCTTGAAGAACTCGAGCAGGCGCGTCGGCGCGGGGCGCGCATTTACGCCGAGGTCGCCGGTTACGGGGCGTGCAGCGACGGCCTGGACATGGTCACGCCATCGTCCGCCGGCGCGGCGCGGGCCATGCGTCTGGCCCTGGCTGAGGCCGGCGGCCCGATCGACTATATCAATGCCCATGCGACCTCGACGCCGCTTGGCGACATCAGCGAACTGCGGGCGATACGCGAGGTGTTCGGGAAGACGCTGCCGGCGATTTCATCGACAAAAGGACTGACCGGGCATCCGATCGCTGCCGCCGCCGCGCATGAGGCGATCTATTGCCTGCTGATGCTGGACCGCGGATTCCTTGCCGGGTGCAGCAACGTCACTGACCTGGACAAGCAATGCGTCGGCATGCCGGTCCTGACGGAGACGATAGAGCGCGGAATCGATACCGTGATGTCGAACAGTTTCGGTTTTGGCGGGACTAACGCTAGTCTCGTCTTTCGCCGGCTAACCGACTGATACGCGTCTCAAGGAGGAGAAATGAAGCAACTGCTTGCCATCAGCATCGTGACCTTTGTCCTGCTCTCTTCGGGTAACAGCGGCGCGCGCGACGATCATCAGATGTTTCCGATCGCCGACGCGCTCAACACACCGGCAGCCAAGGAAAAGCTCGATCCGAAAATCAAGCTCTATTTCGGCGACCGGAAATACCCGGCGGTACTCAAAGACTTCGGCGAGTGGAAGACCAACAAGAAGACCAATGCCTTCAACAAGTCGGACAAGGCGGCTTGCGAATGGACTTTCCTGAGTGCCATTCTCGAGTTGCAGGAGCGCGCCGTGAAGGAAGGCGGCGACGCCGTGGTCGCCATCAAGAGCAACTACAAGAGCATCGAGCACAGCAGCGAGACCGAGTACATGTGCGGCAGCGGCGCCATGGTGTCCGGCGTTGCGTTCAAGGGCAGGGTCGTCAAGCTCGGTAAATAGGTTTGCTGGCCACGGCGTTGAGCAAGGTTTCTTCGCGGTTTTGCGGCACCGGGATGCCTATCCATTCCAGGAAACCCAGGTCGGGGCGGCTCCACCAGAGGTAGGGCAGGGAGATACTCGCGTCGGGCAAATCGAAGCCGGCGCCGCGAATGATCGCGAGGTACTCCTGCGCCGTCTTCTGCACGTCCATCGGGTGGCGGAACAACAGCTTGATCGGCAGCGAGTGAATGTAGCGCCGGGTCGATTCGGCAAAGAGCAATAGGCCGCCCGGCTTGAGGACGCGAAAGAACTCGGCCATCGCCGCGTCCTGCTCGACGATGTGATGGAAGGTCTGATGGCAATAGACCAGGTCGAAGTCGGCGTCGGGCAGGTCCATTTGCGCCGCGTTCGTCGCATGCAAGCGAACCGCGCAGGCGCATTCGGCGGCGGCCGCACCGGCCCGGTCGGGCAAGCCCGGATCGGCATCGATGCCGACGATAAGGTCGGGCGAAAAGCGCCGGGCCAGTTCGGCAAAAGAGTGGCCGAAGCCGCAGCCGACATCGAGCACAAGCGGGAAGCGTCGAGCGTCCTCCGGCATCAGGCGCTGCAAATCGTTGAGTGCGCGCGCGAGGACGTGCACCTTCCAAGTGCCGGTATTGAGAAACCAGTTACCGAAGCGCGTTTCTTCGACGAACGCCGGTGCCATTACCTCTACCCGAGTTTCAAGTGTTCAAGTTGCGGCTTGAGCTTGGCGACCGTCGCGGAAAAATCCGCCAGCCGCTTCTTTTCCTGCTCGACGACCTGCGCCGGCGCGCGGGCGACGAAGCTTTCATTGCCGAGCTTGGCCTTTGCCTTGACGATCTCGCCCAGCAAGCGCTCGATTTCCTTGCTGATGCGTTCGATTTCGGCGGGGACGTCGATCTCGATCCTGAACATCAGACGCGTGTCGCCGACGACCGCCGTCGGCGCATTGGCATCTTGCGGCATGACACTGACGATCTCGATGTCGGAGAGCTTGGCCAAGGCCTTGAGGTAAGGCGCAAAGGCGGCCAGAGACGGCGCGTTGCCGCTGGCGATCAGCGGCACTTTCTGCGCCGGCGAGAGGTTCATTTCGCCGCGCAGGTTGCGGCAGGCGTAGGCCAGATCCTTGAGCTCTTGCACCTGCGCTTCGCTGGCGGCGTCGATCTTCTCCGGCTGCGCCTGCGGATAGGCGGCGAGCATGACCGAGTCGCGCGTCTTCTTTCCAGCGAGCGGCGCGACGACCTGCCAGAGTTCTTCGGTAATGAAGGGCATCAGCGGATGGGCGAGGCGCAGCACCGTTTCCAGCACGCGCACCAGCGTGCGGCGCGTAACGCGGGCCTGCTCGGGCGTGCCCTGCATTTGCACCTTGGCGAGTTCGAGGTACCAGTCGCAGAATTCGTCCCAGACGAATTCATAAACCGCGCGGGCGAGCAGGTCGAAACGGTAATCGGCATAGTGCTGCGCGACATCGGCTTCGGTGCGTTGCAGCTTGCTGACGATCCAGCGGTCGGCGAAGGACTGCGCCGCCGGGCCGGGCGTCACCTCGTCAAGGCCAAGATCGTGTCCCTCGCTGTTCATCAGAACGAAGCGCGTGGCGTTCCACAGCTTGTTGCAGAAGTTGCGGTAGCCTTCGCAGCGGTGCAGGTCGAACTTGATGTCGCGGCCGGGACTCGCCAACGAGAGGAAGGTGAAGCGTAGCGCGTCGGTGCCGAACGCCGGGATGCCGTCGGGAAATTCGCGGCGGGTGCGCTTTTCGATGTCTTTGGCCTGCTTCGGGTTCATCAGGCCGGAGGTGCGCTTGGCAACGAGGTCCTCGAGGCCGATGCCGTCGATCAGGTCGATCGGGTCGAGCACGTTGCCTTTCGACTTGCTCATCTTCTGGCCTTCGGCGTCGCGGATCAGGCCGTGCACATAGACGTGCTTGAACGGGATCTTGCCGGTGATGTGGCGGGTCATCATGACCATGCGCGCAACCCAGAAGAAGATGATGTCGAAACCGGTGACGAGTACCGTGGACGGCAGGTAGAGGTCGAGCGCGGCATTCGACTGGGCCGGCCACTGCGGCGTCCAGTCGAGCGTCGAGAAGGGCCACAGCGCCGACGAATACCAGGTGTCGAGCACGTCCGGGTCGCGCTCCAGCGTGCCGGCATAGTCTGCCGCCGTCGCTTGCGCGCGCGCTTCATCGGCATTGTGGGCGACGAAGATTTCGCCGCTGGCGCCATACCACGCGGGGATCTGATGGCCCCACCAGAGCTGGCGCGAGATGCACCAGTCCTGGATGTTGTTGAGCCACTGGTTGTAGGTGTTGACCCAGTTCTCGGGGACGAACTTGATTTCGCCCGACGCGACGCACTCGAGCGCCTTGCCCACGATGCTGCTGCCATCTTTGCCAGGCTTGCTCATGGCCACGAACCACTGATCGGTGAGCATCGGCTCGATGATCACGCCGGTGCGGTCGCCGCGCGGCACCTTGAGCTTGTGCTTGTCGGTCTTGACCAGAATCCCGAGCGCTACGAGGTCGACGACGACCGCCGCGCGCGCGTCGAAGCGGTCCATGCCGCGATACTTTTCCGGCGCGTTGTCGTTGATCTTGGCGTCCAGCGTCAGGATCGAAATGATTGGCAGCCCATGGCGCTGGCTCACCGCGTAGTCGTTAAAATCGTGCGCCGGCGTGACCTTGACGCAGCCGGTGCCGAATTCGAGGTCGACGTAGGCATCGGCGATGATCGGAATTTCGCGGTCGGTGAGCGGCAGCTTGACCTTCTTGCCGATCATGTCCTTGTAACGCTCATCCTCGGGGTGCACCATGACCGCGGTGTCGCCGAGCATGGTTTCCGGGCGCGTCGTGGCTACGGTCAGCGATCCGCTGCCATCGGCGAGCGGGTAGCGGATGTGCCACATGAAACCGTCTTCCTCCTCGCTGACGACTTCAAGGTCGGACACGGCGGTGTGCAGCACGGGGTCCCAATTAACCAGGCGCTTGCCGCGGTAGATCAGCCCCTCCTTGTATAAGCGGACAAAAGTCTCGGTGACGGTCATCGACAGCCCGGCATCCATCGTGAAACGCTCGCGCGACCAGTCGGGCGAGGTGCCGAGGCGGCGCATCTGGCGGGTGATGGTATTGCCCGAGTACTCTTTCCACTCCCAGACCTTTTCGAGGAATTTCTCGCGGCCGAGCTCGTGGCGCGATATGCCCTGCGCGTCGAGCTGGCGTTCGACGACGATCTGCGTGGCGATGCCGGCATGATCGGTCCCCGGCTGCCACAGCGTGTTGTCGCCGCGCATGCGGTGATAGCGGGTGAGCGCATCCATGATCGCCTGGTTGAACCCGTGGCCCATGTGCAGCGTGCCGGTCACGTTCGGCGGCGGCAGCAGGATGCAGAAGGCGTTGCGCTTGGCCGTGTCGAGGCCGGCCTTGAAGTAGCCCTTGGCCTCCCATTGCGGATACCAGCGCCGTTCGATGTCGGCGGGTTCAAAGCTCTTGGCAAGTTCCATAGGGCGAATCTAAAGGGGGCGAAAAGCGGCGATTATACCGGAAGGCGTTGCCGGTCTCGAAGCTCGACGCCAGTAGCAGATGCGCGATAAGGAAAGCCGACGTAAAGATGGCGATATGCGCTGCGTGGCCTTCGCGGCCGCGCAACGATCTATGCCGCCTCGCTTAGTAGCGTTCGACGTCGGGATCGTCGAACGGCAGCCGCAGTTGCTGCCGGCGCGCGAGGAAGTTCTGCAAGGCGAGTTCGAGGGTCGAGTTGATACCGTTGCGCAATTCATCCTGCGCGCTGAGCAGGCTGGCTTCGATCAGGGTCGGTAACTCGATGGCGATCTGTTGTTGCAGGGTATGCACGAGGTCGGCGGCAATCACCGCCAACAGGGTTTCATCGATGCGGTCAGGGCGGGCTTCGGTAACGGTCTCTTCGGCGCTCACCACCTCGGTAAGCAGCGGCAAGTCGTCTTCAATTGCCGTTGGCGGCGTGCCGGCGGCTTCTGCGCGGCGCGCCGTCACGGCAACGAAGCTGCGTCGCCGGCGCCCCGCCGGACTGTCGGGCTGCATTAGCGCGTCAGCGCGATCGACAAGATCAGAATGCTCGTCCATCAGTGTTTCTCCGAAAGATCGATATACTTGATCTCGTAGCCCCTGTCCTTGTAGAACTTGACGCGCTCGCGACCGGCCGAGCGCTCCTCGTCGGGTTGCCCGACGACTTCGATGACGCTGCCAAAACGTGAAAAACCGGGCGGGATCTCGCTGGATAGATTGACCAGGCGTTGCGGCAGTCCATCGACACGGTCGAGACTGTCGGCAATCAGCACCGGTGTTTGCGCGGCGAGCGGTGAATTGGCGCACACATGGGGTACGAAACCGGTAGCCGGGACCATCCAGAGTTGGCGGTCGAGGGCGCCCGCGGCTTCCGCGTCGGGCGCATAGACGAGCAGGGGCTTGCTTTGCAGATAGGCCTTGCCGATCAGCGCCGAGATGGCGGCGATACGGTCGGCCGCATTGTGGTAAAAGAAGATCTGGGTCAATTAAGCTTTCCGGCGCGTTTGAGCAGGTAGTGCGCGAGCAAGCCCACCGGGCGGCCGGTCGCGCCTTTTTCGCTGCCCGATTTCCAGGCGGTTCCGGCGATATCGAGATGCGCCCAGGCGAACTTCTTGGTGTAGCGGGAAAGGAAACAGGCGGCCGAAACACTGCCCGCTGCGCGGCCGCCGATATTGGCCATGTCAGCGAAGGGGCTCTTCAGCAGGTCCTGGTATTCGTCCCAGAGCGGCATCTGCCAGGCGCGGTCGCGCGCTTCGTCGCCCGCCTGGAGGAGTTCGCGGGCCAGCGCCTCGTCGTTGGAAAAAAGCCCGCTGGCGACATGCCCGAGGGCGATCACGCAGGCGCCGGTTAGCGTAGCGACGTCGATCACCGTATCCGGTTCGAAGCGCTCGGCGTAAGTCAGCGCGTCGCAGAGGATCAGCCGGCCTTCGGCGTCGGTATTCAAGATTTCGATGGTCTGCCCGGACATCGAGGTGACGATGTCGCCGGGCTTGCTGGCCGCGCCGCCGGGCATGTTTTCCGAGGTCGGGACGAGCACCGTCAGGTTGATCGGCAGCTGCATTTGCGCGACCGCCTTGAGCGTGCCGAGCACGCTGGCGGCGCCGCACATGTCGAACTTCATTTCGTCCATGTCGAGCCCGGGCTTGAGCGAGATGCCACCCGAATCGAAGGTGATGCCCTTGCCGACCAGGACGATGGGTTTTTCGTCCTTGCCATTCTTGCCCGCACCGCGGTAGTTGAGGACGATCAGCTTGGGTGGCTGGTGCGAGCCTTTGGCCACCGAGAGCAGCGAGTGCATGCCGAGCGCTTCCATGTCGGCACGTTCGAGAACCTGACATTCGATGCCGTGTTCGCCGGCCAATGCTTGCGCCTTTTCCGCAAGGTAGGTCGGCGTACACACGTTGCCCGGCAGGTTGCCGAGATCGCGCGTCAGTTCGACGCCCGCGGCAATGGCCAGCCCTTGCGCCAGCGCTGCCTCAGCCATTGCCAGTTCATTGCGCCGCCCGATGGCCAGGGTCAGTTTGCGCAGGGCATGGCGGGCATCGCTCTTCTTGCTCTTGAACTGGTCGAAGCGATAGACGGTTTCCTGGGCGATGATCGCCGCCTGGCGGATGCGCCAGCCCGGACTGTGTTTCCTGACCGCGATTTCGGTCAAGAAAAGCGTGCCATCGACGGCACCGGTTTCCTTGAGCGCCTTGACCGCGCCACGAATGGCATCGCCGTACTCTTTTTCGCGAAATTCCTTTTCCTTGCCCAGACCGACCAGCAGCACGCGGTCGCTGAGCGTCGCCGGCACATTGTGCAGCAGCAAGGTCGAACCGGCTTTTCCGTCCATGTCGCCACGGCGAATGATGTCGGAAAGGTAATGGCCGGCCGCATTGTCGATCAGTTCGGCGGCCAGCGTCAATTTGCGCGGCTCGAAGACGCCGACGACGATGCAGGCGCTGCGTTGCTTTTCCGGGCTTCCGCTTTTTATGCTAAATTCCACTCGCTACTCCTCGAACCGCATCGTTTCCTGCGAAACCCGATTATCACTGCAGTTTTTCGTTAAAGTCAAAAAATGATCTTTCAGCGCGCCGCCCGGCGCGAGTTTACTCACTCGGCTGCCGGCGTCTTTGTTGCGCTTTTTGCGATTCTGCTGACTACCCAATTGATTCGTCTGCTCAGTGAAGCCGCCCAGGGATCGATTGCGCCTGAAGCAGTCATTGCGCTGCTGGGTTTTTCCGCACTCAATTACATTCCGTCGCTGCTGTCACTGTCGGCCTTCATCGCGATTTTGCTGACGATGTCGCGCAGCTATCGCGATTCGGAGATGGTCGTCTGGTTTTCCTCGGGGCTGTCTCTCGCGGCATGGATCAGGCCGGTACTCGTTTTCACCTTGCCGCTCGTTTTCGCGATTGCCCTCCTGTCGCTCTTCGTTTCGCCATGGGCGCTCTCGCAGAGTGCCGAATACCGCGGCAATCTCGATACGCGCAAGGACGTCGGGCAGGTTTCTCCGGGCGCGTTTCAGGAATCGACCTCCGGCGACCGCGTCGTTTTTGTCGAAGCGATCGCCGACGACGAAAGCCATGTCAAGAACGTCTTTGTGAGTTCAATTCAGAACCAGCGTCTCGGCGTAACGATGGCTGCGACCGGTCATCAGGAAGTTGCCGCCAACGGCGATCGATTCATGGTGCTCGAGAACGGCCGCCGTTATGAAATCGAACCGGGCACGCCGGAGCTGCGCATCCTCGAATACGCCCGCTATGCCATCCGGCTGGAAACAAGAGAGGCGCGCGGCATCGAGCAAACGCCTAAGAACGCGCCGACCTTCGAACTGATCGCCAGCGATCTGCCGGTCTATCGGGCCGAATTACTGTGGCGCTTGAGTCTCCCGCTGGCGGCCACTGTCCTGGCGCTGCTGGCGATACCCCTGTCCTTCGTGAACCCGCGCGCCGGCCGTTCGGCCAACATGTTGTTGGCGCTGCTCACCTATCTCCTCTACAACAATTTGATGACCATCAGCCAAGCCTGGGTGGCCAACGGCAAAGTCTCATTTGCGGTTGGCCTGCTTGCCGTCCATCTGTTCATGCTCTGCCTCCTGCCGCTGCTCTTCTATCGTCGGATTGCAGTATTCACTTTCGCGCGGTTCGTCCGATGAAGATCTATCGCCGTTATCTGGCGCGCGAGGTGTCCGGCGGGATTGTCCTGGTGCTTTCCGCCTTTCTTGGCTTGTTTGGTTTCTTCGA
This sequence comes from uncultured beta proteobacterium, assembly GCA_903886975.1. Classification (GTDB taxonomy): domain Bacteria; phylum Pseudomonadota; class Gammaproteobacteria; order Burkholderiales; family Rhodocyclaceae; genus Propionivibrio. The sequence continues at coordinate 37,431 of CAISOB010000106.1, read as the reverse complement.
CATGATCGCCGAAGTCAAGAACGTCGGCCAGGGTACGTATGAACTGCATCATGCGCTGGCCTTTGTCCTTTTGCGCATGCCGGGTCGCGCTTATGAGCTGATGCCGATTGCAGTTCTGATCGGGACGCTCTATGCCCTGTCGACGCTGGCGAGGCATTCGGAAATCACCGTCCTGCGTGCCTCGGGAATGTCCACCGGGCGCCTGCTCACCGGCTTGTTTCAAGTGGCGGCGGTCTTCGCGCTGATCACTTTCCTGATCGGCGAGGCTGTTGCGCCGCCCGCCGAGCGCGCGGCACAACAGCTGCGCCTCGCACAGAAAGGTCAAACGGTCGGTCAGGATTTGCGCAGCGGCCTGTGGGTCAAGGACGAGCGCACTTTCATCAATGTCCAGGTTGTCCTGCCGGATACCCGGTTACGCGGCATCCGCATTTACGACTTCGACGCCGGCGGCGTGTTGCGCTCGGTCACCGACGCGGCCGAAGGCGACTATATTCCGCCGGCCAGCTGGCGGCTAAGCGGTGTCGTACAGACCGTTCTGCACGGCGAGAAATCGGAACTCGTCAGAATGCCGGACCTCGAGTGGCACTCGGCGCTCAATCCCGACATCCTCGCGGTCCTGATGGTCTCGCCCGACCATATGTCCTTGCTGCATCTCTCGGCTTATATCAGGCATCTGTCCGAGAACAGCCAGAAGACGCAACGTTATGAAATCGCACTGTGGAAGAAACTGATCTATCCGCTTGCCGCCCTGGTCATGGTCGCGCTCGCCCTGCCGTTCGGTTATACGCACAACCGGGTCAGCGGCGTCAGCCTGAAGATCTTCTCCGGGGTCATGATCGGCGTCTTCTTCCATATGCTCAACGGCCTGTTTTCAAATCTCGGGGCGATCAATAGCTGGTCGCCGGTGATCAGCGCCTTGGCGCCTTCGGCCTTGTTCACAATGGCCGCGGCCGGAATGATCTGGTGGGTTGAGCGCCGCTGAGACCTGCTTTGCGCGGCTGGCGGCGAGTTCAGACCATGACCAGCCGCGTGCCGGCCAACCGGTCATACAGAAACTGTCGGTCGTGGTCGACCAGCGCCCAGACGATGCCGATGCCGCATGGCGCCAGCGTGAGCCAGCCGAGCACACAGCGCAACAGCGCCTGTGGCGGCCGGACCGCCTGGCCATCGCGCGTCACCAGGCGGATGCGCCAGGTCTTCATCGCCAGCGTTTGTCCGCCATGGCTCCAGAATCCGACGAAATAAACGAGTACGACAAGGAAAAGGTGCGCCCACAAAACCGTCGCCGAGGCCACCCGATGGGTCCATGTCGCGATCAGTATCTGCGGAAGAATCAGCGCCACCGCCAGGACACCGGACAAAAGCAGCAATTCATAAGCCATGGCGGCCAGACGGCGCAGCAGTCCCGGACAGACAAGAGGAAGCACAGCCGGGCGGACAAGGCATGCGGCGGGGCCTTCGGCGGCGGACATCAGGGTTTGGTCGGTGATTCCGCGGTCGTTGCAGCGGATTGCGCCGTTTCCAGCGCCGGCGCCGGCGAACTGGGGACGGCAGGCGCGGGGAGCGCAGGCGCTGCGGCCGGGCGTCCCGGTTTGGGGACCGGCTTGCTGTCCACCTGTTGCTTCAGCTTCTCTCGCTCTTCTTCCGGCAGGCTAAGGTACTCTTCCCACTTTTGCTTGAGTTCCTTCTTCTTCTCCTCGGGAAGCCGGTTCGCCGTCTTGAATTTTTCGCGCGCTTCCTGTCGCTGTTGCGGCGTCAGCTTGCCCCACTCCTGCATTTGCGCCTGGACCCGGGTTTGTTCTTCGGCGCTCATCGTCTGGAAATGCGCAACGATGTTCAGCCATTTCTTCTGGCGGAAATACTCGAGCGAATCCCAGTCGTCGGAAAGCGGCGCGAGGACGATCTTTTGCTGCACCGTCAGGTCGCTCCATTTGGGCTGCGGCGTTGTTGCAATGAGCGACGGGCTGGACGTCGCCGCCCAGCCCGTGGTCGCGATCAGGCAACAGAAAATTATTCCGAGGAGCCGCGCTTTAGCCATGTATCGAAGCCCTTGTCGGTGAATGCGGCAAGCGGCAGGTCATTGGCGAGCAGTGCGCTGTCAAGGGCGCCGAGCTCCTTGACGCGCTGGTCGGCCAGCCAGAAGGTCGAAGAGACGACACCGATGAGCAGGACGATCGAGACGACGATCTGCTTCAGACGATAATTATCGAAGTGATACTGGAAAAAGCCGCCGGCGCCAGCCAACACCGACTGACCGACACGCACCTTCTGACGCTCCAGCGCGCGCTCTCTGGCGGCGGCCAGGCGACCGATCGTCTCGGGCTGCAGCTCGTGCAGGCCACGGTTCAGGTGCTGACGCACCTTGTAGGCGAATTGGACTTCGTTCATAGCGTGATTCCTTTTGCTTTCAACGCCACCGCCAGCGCGTGGGTGGCACGCGAGCAGTGCGTTTTTACGCTGCCTTCCGAGCAACCCATGGCGCTCGCGGTCTCGGCGACGTCCATGTCCTCCCAGTAACGCATGAGAAAGGCTTCGCGTTGACGCGGAGGCAGTAATTTTATCTCTTTTTCAATAATTCCAAGGACTTGCGTTTGCTCCAGCTGCGCATCGGGGGCGTTTGGCGTGTAGGACCCCGATTCAACCTCGAGAGTTTCGAGGGGGTCGTGCTCTTCGTCGTCGGCCGATGAAAACGAGGAAAGCAGCGTCGTCCACAGCGAGCGGACCTTGCTGCGCCGATAATAGTCACGAATCGTGTTTTGCATGATGCGCTGGAAGAGCATTGGCAGTTCTTCAGCAGGACGGTCACCATACTTTTCGGCGAGTTTCATCATCGAGTCTTGCACGATATCGAGTGCCGACTCTTCGTTGCGCACCGCAAACATCGCTTGCTTGAAAGCGCGACGCTCGACGCCTGCGAGAAAATCTGACAGTTCGCGTTGACTGGCCAGAATCGAAATCCTTGGAATTAAGGGGGCGGATGTTACCCCAAAAAATCTGCCGTTTGGGCGGAAGTCTTGACCAATTGTGGTCTAGGCTTTAACGTTATAAGCTTTTCGGCCTATTGGCAGAGTAAGGCGACAACAATGACCATGATGACCGGTGCGGAGATTGTAATCAGGTGCCTGCAGGAAGAAAAGGTCGAATATGTATTCGGCTATCCGGGCGGTGCGGTCCTGCATATTTATGACGAGTTGTTCCGGCAGGACAAGGTCAAGCATATCCTGGTCCGCCACGAGCAGGCTGCCGTGCATGCGGCCGACGGCCTGGCCCGCTCGTCGCACAAGGTCGGGGTGGCGCTGGTCACCTCCGGCCCCGGGGCGACCAATGCCGTGACCGGCATTGCCACGGCGTATATGGATTCGATCCCGCTTGTCGTCATCTCCGGGCAGGTACCGACGCACTATATCGGTCAGGATGCCTTTCAGGAGTGCGATACGGTCGGGATTACCCGCCCCTGCGTAAAGCACAATTTCCTGATCAAGGACGTGCGCGACATCGCGATGACGATGAAGAAGGCGTTCTACATTGCCAACAGCGGCCGGCCGGGGCCGGTGGTCGTCGATATTCCCAAGGATATTACGGCGGCAAAATGCGCTTTCGAGTACCCCGAAGAAGTCCACATGCGTTCGTACAATCCGGTGATGAAGGGGCATGCGGGCCATATCAAGAAGGCGATGCAATTGCTGCTCGCCGCCAAGCGGCCAATGATTTATACCGGCGGCGGCGTGATTCTGTCCAACGCGGCTGACGAACTGACCACTCTGACGCGCCGGCTGGGTTTCCCGATCACCAATACGCTGATGGGCCTCGGCGCCTATCCGGCGACCGACCGGCAATTCCTTGGCATGCCCGGGATGCACGGTACCCTCGAAGCTAACATGGCGATGCAGCATTGCGATGTCCTGCTGGCCATCGGCGCGCGTTTCGACGACCGGGTGATCGGCAATCCGGAGAATTTCGCTTCGCTGCCGCGCAAGATCATTCACGTCGACATCGACCCGACCTCGATTTCCAAGCGCGTTCGCGTCGATGTGCCTATCGTCGGCAACGTTCCGGATGTGCTGCAGGAGATGATCAAGCTGCTCGATGGCGAAGCGGACAAGGCCGACATTTCCGACTGGTGGCAAGAGATTGCGGCGTGGCGTGCGCGACAGTGCATGAAATACACGATGAAAGACATCATCATGCCGCAGTACGTCATCGAGAAACTCTACGAGGTGACCGGCGGCCAGGCCATCGTGACGTCCGACGTCGGCCAGCACCAGATGTGGGCCGCGCAGTATTACAAATTCGACGAGCCGCGCCGCTGGCTGAATTCGGGCGGCCTGGGGACCATGGGTGTCGGGCTGCCGTACGCGATGGGCGCCGTTCTGGCCAACCCCGACCGCCAGGTGGCCTGCGTCACCGGCGAGGGTTCGATCCAGATGTGCATTCAGGAATTGTCGACAGCCAAGCAGTTTCGCATGCCGATCAAAATCGTCAATCTCAATAACGGCTATCTCGGCATGGTTCGCCAATGGCAGGAGATGTTCTACAGCAGCCGCTACTCGCATTCCTACATGGATTCGTTGCCCGATTTCGTCAAACTGGCGGAGGCCTACGGGCACGTCGGCATCCGCGTCACGAAGCCGGAAGAGGTCGAGGGTGCGCTCAGGAAGGCATTTGTCGAGCACAAGAACGACCTGGTGTTTCTCGACATCCTCACCGACCGCGAAGCGAACGTATTCCCCATGGTCGCGGCCGGCAAAGGTCTGGGCGACATGATTCTGGCTGAAGATCTTTGAAGGGGGACGGCATGCGACACATCATTTCAATTCTCTTGGAAAACGAAGCCGGTGCGCTTTCGCGCGTGTCCGGCCTGTTCTCGGCGCGCGGCTACAATATCGAAACGCTGACCGTTGCTCCGACCGAGGACCTCTCGCTGTCGCGGCTGACCATCGTGACCTCGGGCAGCGACGATGTGATCGAGCAGATCACCAAGCAACTCAACAAGCTGATCGACGTCATCAAGGTTGTCAATCTCTCCGAAGCCGCGCATATCGAGCGTGAACTGATGCTGATCAAGGTCCGCGCCGCCGGCAAGGACCGCGAGGAAATGAAGCGCATGGCGGATATCTTCCGCGGGCGCATCATCGATGTTACCGAGTCGACCTACGTCATCGAACTCACCGGTAGCGGTTCCAAGCTCGATTCCTTTATCCAGGGAATCGACGCGGATCTGATCCTCGAAACCGTTCGTACCGGCGTCAGCGGCATCGGCCGCGGCGACCGAATTCTAAAACTTTAGTGACGAGTGCAGATGGGCGGTCCGCATTCATTTGAACGCGGGCTTTTCATCTACCCACGCCGACTCACACCGCCTCACCACTTAGAAAATGAAAGGGAACACCATGAAAGTTTATTACGACAAGGACGCCGATCTCTCGTTGATCAGGGGCAAGAAAGTCACCATCGTCGGTTACGGCTCGCAGGGGCATGCGCACGCGCAGAACCTCTCCGATTCCGGGGTCAAGGTCACGGTCGGGTTGCGGGCGGGCGGTGCTTCCTGGAACAAGGTCGGCAAGGCCGGGATCAAGGTCGAGGAAGTCGCCAAGGCGGTCAAGGGCGCCGATGTCGTGATGATGCTGCTGCCCGACGAGAACATCCCGGCGGTGTATTACAACGACGTCGAGCCGAACATCAAGAAAGGCGCAACGCTGGCCTTCGCACACGGTTTCAACATCCATTACAACCAGGTCATCCCGCGCGCCGATCTCGATGTCATCATGATCGCCCCGAAGGGCCCCGGTCATACGGTGCGTTCCGAGTACCTCAAGGGTGGCGGCGTGCCTTCGCTTATCGCCATGCACCAGAACGTTTCCAAGAAAGCCAAGGACATCGCGCTGTCGTACGCAGCGGCCATCGGCGCGACCAAGGGCGGCGTCATCGAGACGAGTTTTCGCGAAGAGACCGAGACCGATCTCTTCGGCGAACAGACCGTTCTTTGCGGCGGCGTTGTCGAACTGGCGAAGATGGGCTTCGAGACGCTGGTTGAAGCCGGCTATGCGCCGGAAATGGCTTACTTCGAGTGCCTCCACGAAATCAAGTTGATCGTCGACCTGATGTATGAGGGCGGCATCGCCAACATGAACTACTCGATCTCGAACAACGCCGAGTTCGGCGAATACGTGACCGGGCCGCTGGTGATCAACGAAGAGTCGCGCGCGGCCATGCGCGCCGCGCTCAAGCGCATTCAGAACGGCGAATACGCGAAAGCCTTCATCCAGGAAGGCAAGACCAATTATCCTTCGATGACCGCGCATCGTCGCCTGACCGCCGAGCACCCGATCGAGACGGTCGGCGCCAAGCTGCGCGACATGATGCCGTGGATCAAGAAGAATAAACTGGTCGACCAGACCCGCAACTGATTGTTGATGGGAGGCTGCTCGACGGGGCGTTGTTGCTTGGGCTCGCCGTGCAATAGCACTGTCTTCGCCCGCGCGCCTAGCCCCTCTTCGCTTTGGGCGGTGTCGTATCTTGACCCGCCCAAAGTGCTTACTGGAGTATGAATGAACTATCCGCATCCGATTCTCGCCAAGGAGGGCTGGCCTATTATCGCCGGCGCTTTCGTAGTTGCCGTGCTGGTCTCGGCCTATGCCTGCGTCTGGTCGCTGCCTTTCTGGGTGATCTTTGTCTTCTGCGTGCAATTTTTCCGCGATCCGCCGCGGCGGATCGCCGGCGGGCCGAAGAGCGTGCTGGCGCCGGCCGACGGGCGGGTCGTGGCGGTCGAGGAAGCCGAAGATCCGTATCTCAAGCGGCGCGCGCTCAAGATCAGCGTCTTCATGAATGTATTCAATGTGCATTCGAACCGCGCGCCGATCGCGAGCACGGTACAGTTCAAGTGGTACAAACCGGGCAGTTTTCTCAACGCGGCGCTCGAGAAGGCCTCGCTCGAGAACGAGCGTTGTGCCCTGTATCTGAAGACGGCCGACGGACGCGACGTCACCTGCGTGCAGATCGCCGGGCTGCTGGCCCGCCGTATTCTCAACTACGTCGATGTCGGATCGCCGCTGGCGGCCGGACAGCGCTACGGTTTCATTCGCTTTGGCTCGCGCGTCGACGTTTATCTGCCGCTCGACAGCCGCGTGAAAGTCGTGATCGGCGACAAGGTATTTGCCGGAAGTCGCGTGCTGGCGGAATTGTCCTAGAGCGTTTTGTCATTCGGCCGGCGGCCGCGTGCGTCTGATATAGGCGATGCTGGCGCAGAAGAAAAGCAGCGCGAGCAGAATCTCGCCGATCGCCAGCCAGCGCGCCGCGCCGCTTTCGCTGGTGGCGCGCACGACGCCCTCGATGAAATAGAGCAGAATCAGCAGCGTCGCCCACTGATAGGTATAACGGCGGCCGTTCAGGATGCCAAAAAGCGGCGCGAGCAGCGGAATGCATTTCAGAACCAGCCACGATCCGCCGGCGTGGATCGGGGCGAGGCGCAATTCCCAGGCCAGGCACAGGAAGATCAGCGCGATCAGGCTGCCGCAGGCGGTGAAGTAGAGCCAGCGCACAGCGTCGCGCGGGTAGTCCGTAGGCATGTTGATATTATTTCGCCGATGTCTGTGAAATCAGCTGGCATGCGTGCAGAATAATGCCTGGCCGCGATGTTTTTATTATAAAAGAACTTATGAACTTCAGGCTTTCCTGCTTGCGCGCTTTCGCCGTCCGGATAGGGCGGCGATTTATCGAGGAGAATTTCGACCAGATCAGCGCCAGTCTGGCTTTTACGACACTGCTGTCGCTGGTGCCGCTGGTCGCGGTGGTGTTCGGCATCGTGTCGGCGCTGCCTTTCTTCCCGGGCATGATGGATCAGTTTGACCAGTTCCTGATCCGCAGCTTGCTGCCCGAACGCAGCGCCGGATTGATTATCGAGTATGTGCTGCAGTTTTCGCAAAACGCGGCGGACGTCACTGTCGTCGGCCTGTCGGTGCTGGTCATCACCGTGTACTTCCTCCTGCTGACCATCGAGCGTGCTTTCAACCACGTCTGGTCGGTCACCGGGACGCGCCGCTGGTGGCGCCGCTTGCGACTCTATGCGGCGATGCTGGCCTTATGGCCTCTGGTCGTCACCTGCGTGGTGGTGGCGGTTTCCTATGCGGTGACCATTTCGCTCGGGCTGGTCGATGAGCAAGCCTGGGTGCGTGACCTGCTGCTCAAGGCGACCGGCTTGTTTGTCGCCGCCCTGTTTTTGCCGGGCTCTACTTTGCCGTTCCGGATGTCCGAGTCGCACCGCGCGATGCGCTGTGGGCCGGCCTATTTGCCGCCGTCGGCTTTCTGCTGATGCAAAAGGCGTTCGGTTTTTACCTCGCGCACTTCCCGTCCTATACGCTCGTCTACGGCGCTTTTGCGACCGTGCCGATCTTCCTCGTGTGGTTGTATATGTCCTGGGCGGTGGTCTTGCTCGGCGCTCTGGTCGCCTCGACCCTGCCCGAGTTCAGGCGTTGCGCCGGGGAGGCTTGAGGAAGTCCGGCTCAGAACGGAGAATCGTTGTCCGACTCGATCGAGAAAACCTCGATTTGACTGTTTTGCTCGTCAAGACGAGTGCTCCGCACTTCCCGCACCTCAAGATTTTCCTTCTCGACGACCAGGACGAAACTCTTACGTTGCTTGTTCAGGGCGCCCGACGGAACGACGAGCATCTCGCTCGAGCGCAGCGCCGGAATTTCAGGCAGGATCAGAACCGACAGGCGGCCGCCGTCGTTCGCGTCGGCCGGTAGGGCAAGAAAAGCGGGGACCGCGTGGGTCGCCAGAATCTGCAGGCCGACTTCCAGATGCTCCTGGTTCTCCGACAGCGCCCAGCGCACGATGCAGATCTGCCAGTCCTCGCCGGACTCCGTGCGTATCGCGGTGACGTCGCCGACCGACATCGAACCGGTCTTGCCCGAGACGTGCATTACGGAATAGCCATCCGGACTCTCGTTGGTGACCATCCAGCTCGAAGTATCGACAAGCGCCGCGTCGCCTTCCTGGAACAGGGTCCACAGGTTGCCCAGGCCAGCGCACAAGGCCGCGCGATAATTTCTCCGGCGGCGCGGGAAGCGCCGCTTGCCCGGTTCGCCCCAGTAGGTGATGAGCCGGCGCAAGACACCGCGCCCGGCGGTCGTGGCGGCAAAATCGGGCAGCCCTAGCTGCTGTGCGTCGCCGCCCGCTTCGAGTGCGGCAAGTTGTTCCTTCAGCAGCGCCCCGAGCCGGTCGCAGGAGAAATAGCGGACCGGCTGGTCGGACGGCGGTGCCTTGCGCGAACAGGCCACCGCCGGTGCATCGCGCGCCGGGTCGATCCAGAACGCTGCGGGTGTGGGCGTTGCCTTGGCATTGGTCGAATCGATCCAGTCGGGGAAAGACTCGAGGTAAGCGGCGACGAAGCTCACTTCGCGCGCGCTGAACGACGCCGGCTGGGCGCAACCGAGCAGGATCGCCGAGTAATAGGTTGTCTGCAGCGGTTTTGCCGCGCCGTCCGGTGTGTCGCTGGCGGGATTGAGACGGCAGGCCATATCGTAAGCATGATGTAGCTGCCGCCAGATTCCCGGACTGGCCGGGGAGGCCGCAAGATCGCTGATCAAGAGGTGCTGCGCCAGCGCGTACAGGCTTCTCTGCAGCGTCAGGTCGAGAAAGTCGGCCTCCTGACGCAAACCGCGGATCACCAGCACGTCAATGTTGTCGAGGGTGGCGATCAATTCCTCGGCGAGCGTGGCAAGCAAATCCTGGAGGCCACGGATCAATTGCCTTGTCTTGCGCGATACCGGGAAGGAAACGGTGGTGAGCGAGGGCAGCAGGGCCGTAACGACCGACATGCTGCGTGTATAAAGGCGGTCGAGGACGGTGGCGCGCTGCTCGGGTTCGATCTGACTGGCGCGCAAGGCAGACAGGAGACCACGCAGTGGCGTCAGCTCGTCGGCGGCATTGAGCGGCCGCGGCTTGTCAAGCCACGCAAAAGCGCCTGGCAGTCCTGGCGGCGGGAGCGCAGGAGTCTCGTTGCTGACTGAATCGGAACGCGAATCGGCCATAGCGGGGAAAAGGTACAATGAAGTCGCCTGCCCAGTATAGCCGTAGCTTCAGAATGTGGGCAAAAATCATGGTTTACGATCAAGAACTCCCTGTATCTTAAATATCAGCTTGTTTTTTCGCGCTTTCTTGTTATAATTTCGCCCTTTTTCCCAGTTCGGAATAGATCCTATGGTTGTTATTCGTCTCGCCCGCGGTGGCGCGAAAAAGCGTCCCTTTTATAATCTGGTGGTGACCGATTCGCGCACCCGCCGTGATGGTCGCTTTATCGAGCGGATTGGTTTCTACAATCCGATCGCTACTGAAAAGGAAGAGGGTCTGCGTATTGCGACCGATCGCCTGAGCTACTGGCAGGGGCAGGGTGCCCGCCTGTCGCTGACCGTCGCGCGCCTGGTCAAGCAGTCGGCAGTCAAGGCAGCAGCCTGAACGGCTGTTGCAAGCGTTGTTGCAGGATTTCTTGCTCGATTTGGTACCGCCCGCCGATATTGTTGTCCTCGGCAAGATCGTCGGTCCCTATGGTTTGCGTGGTGCGGTGAAGGTACATCCTTTTGCCGATGACCCGCAGGACTGGGCCAAGCTGCCGGGCTGGTGGGTCGGACGAAACGGTGACGCGCCAGAGACCTGGCGCCAGACGGCGCTGAAGAGTTGCAAGCTGCACGGCGACGTGTTGATCGCCGAGTTGGAGTGCCTTCCCGATCGCGAGGCGTCGGAGAAGGCGCACGGAATGCTGGTCGGCGTGCCGCGTGCCGCATTGCCGGTGGCGGGTAAGGACGAGTATTACTGGGCCGATCTGATCGGCCTGCAGGTATTTAACACGCGCGATGAGCCCTTGGGGCGGGTACTCGGCCTGATCGCGACGTCGGCCAACGACGTGTTGCGTGTCGGTAGCGCGGAAGTTGCGGCGCGGGGCAAGGACAGGGAGCGCTTGCTGCCGTTTGTGGCGGCGGTCGTGCTGGACGTGGATTTGCAGGAACGGCGCATGCGCGTCGACTGGGAAGCGGATTGGTAGGCTTTGGCGAGGGTGGTCGCATGTCGTTCGGCGTGCTTGTCGCCGATGTGGTGACACTGTTTCCCGAAATGTTTGTTGCACTGACGCAATCGGGGGTGACGCGGCGGGCGCTCGAGGAAGGGCGCTGGAGCCTGGACTTCTGGAATCCGCGCGATTTCACCAGCGACAATCATCGCACCGTCGATGATCGCAGCTATGGTGGCGGGCCGGGGATGGTGATGTTGGTCGAGCCGCTGCGCGCGGCGATTGCCGCGGCCAGGGCGAGACAGGCGGCGGCAGGAGTGCCGCGAAGCAGGGTGGTGTATCTTTCACCACAGGGTGCGCCGCTGACGCATCAGCGGGTGATGGGCTTTGTGCAGCAGGTCGAGAGCGAAGGTTTGGTCTTGCTCTGCGGCCGTTACGAAGGAATCGACGAGCGTTTGATCGGGCACTGCGTCGATGAGGAAGTTTCGATCGGGGATTTCGTGCTCTCGGGCGGCGAAATCCCGGCGATGGCCTTGCTGGATGCCATCGTCAGGCAGTTGCCGGGCGTGCTGAACGACGCCGAATCGGCACAACAGGATTCGTTTGTTGCGGGTTTGCTCGATTGCCCGCACTACACGCGGCCGGAGGATTACGAAGGCCAGCGGGTGCCGGATGTTCTATTGTCCGGGCACCACGAACAGATTCGCCGCTGGCGCCTGAAGCAGGCGCTCGGACGAACCTGGCAGCGACGCCCCGATTTGTTGGTGGGGCGACCGTTGTCGCAAGAGGAAACGCAACTCCTGGTGCAGTTTCAGGAGCAATGCGGTCAGGATAACAAAACGTAGTGTTTGCAAACGGAGTTATAAGATGAATCTGATAGCGCAACTCGAGCAAGAAGAAATTGCCCGCATGGGCAAGACCATCCCCCCCTTTGCGCCGGGCGACACCGTCGTCGTCCAGGTCAAGGTCAAGGAAGGCGCCCGCGAGCGTCTGCAGGCTTACGAAGGCGTGGTGATTTCAAAACGCAATCGCGGCCTCAATTCCAACTTCATCGTTCGCAAGATCTCGTCGGGCGAAGGCGTTGAGCGGACCTTCCAGACCTATTCGCCACTCGTCGCGGCGATCGAAGTCAAGCGCCGCGGTGACGTGCGTCGCGCCAAGCTCTACTACCTGCGCGAGCGTTCGGGCAAGTCGGCGCGCATCAAGGAAAAGCTGACGCGCAAGCAGAAGGTCGCCGTCGAAAGCTGATCGGTTTCCAGAATAGAACGGGGCGGCGTCGAACTGGCGCCGCCCCGTTTGCTTTACCGTTCAGGCCGGCTTGCGGTTGGCGTTCTCGATCAACGCGTAGGCCGAGTGGTTGTGAATCGACTCGAAGTTTTCCGATTCGACGACGTAGGAATAGATGCGCGGCTCGGCGGAAAGGCGTGCGGCGACATCGCGCACCATGTCTTCGACGAACTTCGGATTGTCGTAGGCGCGTTCGGTGACGTACTTCTCATCGGGCCGCTTGAGCAGGCCGTAGAGTTCGCAGGACGCTTGCGCTTCGACCAGTTGGACGATCTCCTCGATCCACAGGTGCGCGTTGATGCGCGCGCTGACCGTGACGTGCGAGCGCTGGTTGTGCGCGCCGCGTTCTGAAATCTTCTTCGAGCACGGGCACAGGCTGGTCACCGGAACGACGACCTTGATCGTCGAGGCGATTTCGCCGTGGCAGATTTCGCCGCTCAAGGTGACGTCATAATCCATCAAGCTTTGCACCCCCGACACCGGCGCCGACTTGTTGATGAAGTAGGGGAAATTCATTTCGATATGCCCGGTTTCCGCCTCCAGCTTGCGGACCATCTCGCGCAGCATTGCCGGGAAGTTCTGCACCGAAATCTCGCGTTCGTGGCTGTTCAGGATTTCAACGAAGCGCGACATGTGCGTTCCCTTGAAATTGTGCGGCAGGCTGACGTACATGTTGAACACGGCGATGGTGTGCTGTATGCCGCCCGACTTGTCGAGCACCTTGACCGGATGGCGGATCGACTTGATGCCGACGCGGTTGATGGCGATCTGCCGGGTGTCCGCCGAGTTCTGGACGTCGGCCATGGGCAGGCCGTCTGGCGCGGGGTAAGGCTTATGCGGTGCGTTCATGTCGATTCCTGAGGATGTGGCCGGCGATTAATTTGCAGATTGTGACGAGTGTTGTTCGCCGGGTGCTGTCTTGTCGGTCTGCGCGCGTGCCGTGCGGATGATTCCCTCCTTGTCGAGACCGACCTCCGCGAGCAGCAAGGCCTGATCGCCGTGATCGATGAATCGGTCCGGAATACCCATGCGCACAAATTGCGCCGGGCTGCCGATTTCGTCAAGGACACGCGCCACTTCGGCGCCCGCGCCACCGATTAGCGTGTTCTCTTCGACGCTGATCAGCAGCGAATGTTCCCGCGCCAATTCACCGATCAGTTCGCGGTCTATCGGTTTGACGAAGCGCATGTTGGCCACGCTGGCATCGAGTTCCTGCGCCGCTTCGAGCGCCGGCGCGAGCATGCTGCCAAAAGCGAGCAGCGCGATGCCCTTGCCGCGCCGGCGGATTTCGCCGCGGCCGATCCGCAGACCCTCCAGCGCCTTGTCGATGGCGACCCCGGGACCGGCGCCGCGCGGATAGCGAACGGCGCTCGGCCCATCGATGCGGAAAGCGGTGGTGAGCATTTTTCGGCACTCGTTTTCGTCGGCCGGTGTCATGACGACGATGTTCGGAATGCAGGTCAGGTAAGAGAGGTCGAAAGCCCCGTGGTGCGTCGGGCCGTCGGCGCCGACCAGGCCGCCGCGGTCGAGGGCGAACACCACCGGCAGCTTTTGTAAGGCGACGTCATGCAGCAGCTGGTCGTAGCCGCGTTGCAGAAAAGTCGAGTAGATCGCCAGAACCGGGCGCATGCCGGCGCAAGCGAGTCCCGCCGCGAAAGTCACGGCGTGCTGCTCGGCGATGCCGACGTCAAAATAGCGATCGGGAAAAAGTTCGGCGAAGCGCATCATGCCCGAACCTTCGCCCATCGCCGGCGTTATGGCGACCAGATTGCTATCCGCGGCCGCCATGTCGCACAGCCAGTCGCCGAAAATCTTCGTGTAGCTCGGCTTGCCGCCGCCTTTGCCGCCTTCGATGCCGATTTCCGGCGCGAACTTCGATACGCCGTGGTAGAGAATCGGGTCGGCTTCCGCGAGCTTGTAGCCTTGGCCTTTGCGGGTGATCACGTGGAGAAACTGCGGCCCTTTGAGCTTCTGCAGGTTCTGCAGGGTTGGCACCAGGGAATCCAGGTCGTGTCCGTCGATCGGGCCGATGTAATTGAAGCCCAGCTCCTCGAACAGCGTTCCCGGCGTCAGCATGCCTTTGACATGTTCCTCGACGCGGTTGGCAAATTCGAGCAGCGAGGGCGAGACGCCGAGCACCTTTTCGCCGGCCTTGCGCGCCGCATTGAAAGCGCTGCCCGAGAACAGGCGGGCGAGATAGCGGTTGAATGCGCCGACCGGGTGCGAAATCGACATGTCATTGTCGTTGAGGACGACGAGCATGTCGGCGTCGGCAACACCGGCGTTGTTCATCGCCTCGAACGCCTGCCCGGCCGACATCGCGCCGTCGCCGATGATGGCCACGGTCCTGCGGGTTTCGCCCTGGAGCTTGGCGGCCAGCGCCATGCCGAGCGCGGCCGAAATCGAGGTCGACGAATGGCCGACGCCAAATGTGTCGTACTCGCTCTCGCTGCGCTTGGGGAAGCCCGACACGCCGTTCTGCGCGCGCAGCTTGGCCATCCCCGCACGCCGTCCGGTGAGCACCTTGTGCGCATAGGTCTGGTGGCCGACATCCCAGATCAGTCGGTCGTGCGGCGTGTCGAATACGTAGTGCAGGGCAACGGTCAATTCGATCGTTCCGAGATTGGACGAAAGATGGCCGCCGGTCCGGGATACGGATTCGACCAGGAAGCCGCGCAACTCTTCGGCCAGCTGTGGCAACTGCTTGCGCTCGAGTTCGCGCAGTTGCGCCGGGCTGTTGATGGTGTCGAGCAAAGGATAGGAAGTCATCGTGTTCCGGGTCGGGCATTGAAGTGCGGGCCGCAATATGCGGCCGCGCGTTGGCTAAAACTTGCGGCGCGTAATGAAATCGGTCAGCTCGATCAAGCGCCGGCCGCGTTCGCCAAAAATGACGAGTGATTCGAGGGCCTGAGACCTGAGTTCGGCGGCGAATTCGCGGGCACGTTCGAGGCCGACCAGGCTGACGTAAGTCGGCTTTTCCGCCGCCGCATCCTTGCCTGCAGTCTTGCCCAGAGTGGCCGTACTCGCCGTACAGTCAAGGATGTCATCGACGACCTGAAACAGCAGGCCGGCGCGTTTGGCGAATCGATCGAGCGCCGCATCCTGCTCGGTGCTGAGCGCGTCGCCGCACAAGGCGCCGAGCATCACCGCCGCGCGGATCAGGGCGCCGGTCTTGAGCGCGTGCATCAATTCGAGTTCCGGCAGATTGATTGACTCGCCGACTGCGGCGAGATCGATCGCCTGGCCGCCGGCCATGCCGCGCGAGCCGCTCGCCACAGCCAGCAGGCGGACCATCGCGAGCTGCCGTTCGGCGTTCACCGCTGCACCGCCGAGGTCCTCGCGGGCGAGCAGCTCAAAGGCCAGCGACTGCAGGCTGTCGCCGACGAGCAGCGCGGTCGGCTCGTCGTATTCGACGTGGCAGGTCGGTCGGCCACGTCTCAGGACATCGTCATCCATGCACGGCAGATCGTCGTGCACGAGCGAATAGGCGTGGATCAACTCGACGGCGCAGGAGACAATTTCAAGGTTTTGCGGCGCCGCCCCGCTTAGCTCACCGGCGGCGAAAGCGAGCAAGGGGCGCACGCGTTTGCCTCCGCCGAGGCTCGCGTAGCGCATCGCCTGATGCAGCAGCGCCGGGATGGCTTCGGCGGGTGGCAGCAGCCGCGCGAGCGCCGCCTCGATGCGCGTCTGGACGCTCTGCATCCAGTCGGGGAAGGGCTGCTGCTCGCCGGTCAGCGGCGCGCTCACTTGGTTTCTTCCGGCGGCTTCGCGGGGTCCCCCGGCGCCTCGAAATCGCGCAATGCGCCGTTCTCGAGGACCTGGATCTTGCGTTCTGCATCGGCGAGCTGCTGCTGGCAGTGTTTGAGCAGTTCGCTGCCGCGCCGGTAAGCGGCGATCGATTCTTCGAGCGGCAGGTGCCCGCCTTCCATGCTGCGGACGATTTGCTCGAGTTCGGCCAGCGCCGTTTCGAATTTCATTGCGTTTGCCGGCGGCAGATCGGCGTTGGAGGCGCTGTTTTCGGACCGGTCGGCAGAGGAGGATGGCGCCATGGAGAATGCTCTGATAAAACGACTAAAAGTAGCTCAAGAAGGGCCTTGCGGTCAATCGCCAGGCCACCCGAAATTGGAAAGCGACTAGAATACCCCTTTTCCCATTCCTGCCGTTAGACCAAGCCGGTACTCAACCGTCAAAGCGGCATGCTTTAGCCAATCGCCAATGCAATCCTTGTGGATGATCGTGGCCAGCTTTTTCTTCGCCTGCATGGGTTTGGGCGTGAAGCTTGCCGCAGAGATTTACTCTCCTGCCGAAATCGTCTTCTATCGCGCCATCATCAACCTGGTGATGATGTTCCTGCTGGTTCGCGCGCGCGGCATCCCGATCCGGACGGTGCATTGGCGCTTTCAGCTTGGACGCAGCGCCAGCGGCTTCATATCGCTGCTGCTCTATTTCAATGCCCTCGCGCTGTTGCCGTTGGCCACCGCGGCAACGCTGTCCTATACCTCGCCGCTGTTTCTTGCCCTCTACCTGGGCTGGTTCGGCAAGATGCGTCTGAGTCGCGGCATGCTCGCCGCGCTGGTCATTGGCTTTGTCGGCGTCGCGCTGCTGCTGCGCCCGACCCTGCATGCCGATCAGTTGCTCGGCGGCCTGTTCGGTCTGGGCAGCGGCATGATCGCCGGTATCGCCTACTACAATGTCAAGGAACTCGGCGAACGCGGTGAACCGGTCGAGCGAACGGTATTCTATTTTTCGTTCCTGTCGACGCTGGCCAGTGCGGTCTGGATGTCGTTCTTCGAATGGCATCGCATCGATTTGAAGGGCGCCATTTTGCTGCTTCTCGTCGGCGCTTCCGGGACGATCGCGCAGTTGGCGATGACGCGCGCCTATCAGCGTGGCAATACCCTGATGGCTGCGAGCCTGGCCTATTCGACGGTGATCTTCGCCAGCCTGTTCGGCATGCTGGTCTGGCACGAGACCCTGTCGCTCGGTGCCTGGCTGGCGATCGCGGTCATTGTCGCCAGCGGTGTCGTCTCGACCTGGTTCTCCCGCGCCAATCCGGCCGAGCAGGACTGATGCTAAACTCCGAAGTCCATACCGGGAGAAGTTCATGATCGTTACCCAGCATCACCCCAGACGCGTCGAAGTCAATGTCTACGGCGAATTCACCCTGGCCGACTACAGGGAGTTCGAAGACATGGTCAACAAGTTTAAATTCGAGGGGCCTGTTGACCTGCTTTTCGATCTGCGCGAGATGGCCGATTTCACGCTCGATGTGGCCTGGGAGGACATCGTCTTTGCACGCGCCCACGCCAACGATTTCAAGCGTATCGCCGTGCTGACGCAAAGCCAGTGGGTGGCGTGGAGCGCCTGGCTGTCGCGGATTTTCGTGCATGCGCAGATGCAGGTGTTCGGCGACGAAGCCGAAGCGCGGGCGTGGCTGAACTCCGGAGACGCCTAGGCATGAGCTATTCAACCCTGGTCTCGTGCGAGGTTGTGGCTGCGCATCGTGCCGACCCGGGCTGGCGGATTTTCGATTGCCGCCATCAATTGTCGGACCTGTCGTACGGCGAACGTGCCTACGCACAGGGGCATTTGCCCGGCGCTTTCTTCATGCATCTGGATCGCGATCTGGCTGGCGCTATGACCGGCCGCAACGGCCGTCATCCGTTGCCGGACCCACAGCTGCTGGCGAACAAACTGGGCGCTGCCGGAGTCTCTCCCGCGACGCAAGTGGTCGTCTATGACGATGCCGGCGGCATGGTGGGCGGGCGGCTCTGGTGGATGTTGCGCTGGCTGGGGCACGACCGCGTCGCCTTGCTCGATGGTGGCATCGGCCAGTGGATCAAGGAGGGGCGGCCCTTGTCGACCGATTGCCCGAAGTCAGCGCCTAGCGTTTTTCCAATCAAGCCGCGCGACTGGGTGGTCAGCGCCGACGCGGTGCTCGCCAATATCGAAGCGCCAAAATTTTGTGTCGTCGATGCGCGCGCTCCGGATCGGTTCCGCGGCGAGAACGAAACACTGGATCCGGTCGGCGGCCATATCCCCGGCGCGCGCAATCGCTTCTTCCGCGACAACCTCGACGCGAATGGCTTCTTCCGCCCGGCGGCCGAACTGCGCCGCGAGTTTCTTGCGCTGCTTGCCGGCAATACGCCGGAACAGTCAGTCATGCAATGCGGTTCCGGCGTTTCGGCCTGCCACAACATCCTGGCCATGGAAATCGCCGGACTGCACGGTGCAAAACTCTATGCCGGTTCGTGGAGTGAATGGTGCAGCGACCCCGCGCGGCCGGTGGCGCGCGGATAGCATCGTCATTCCGGCGAATGCCGGAATCCAGCATCAACGAACTGGGTCCCGGCGTTCGCCGGGACGACGGGGCCTAAAGTTCGATCGCCAGCTGCGTGCCCTGCGCGATCGCTCGCTGCGCGTCGAGTTCGAGTGCCACGTCGGCCCCGCCGATCAATGACAACGGTATATCGGCCGCACGCAGCCCCGCTTCAAGCTCGCGGCACGGCTCCTGCCCGGCGCAGACGACCACCGTGTCGACCGGCAGGCAGCGTGCTTTCCCGTCGATCCGAATGTGCAGGCCGGCATCGTCGATGCGCTCGTAGCGGACCCCGGCAAGCATCTGCACGCCGCGCATCTTGAGCAGCGAACGACGTATCCAGCCGGTGGTCACGGCGAGTCCGCCGCCGACCTTGGACGTTTTTCGCTGCAGCAGCCAGACCTCCCGCGCGGCGGTCTCGTGTTCGGAAAGCTTCAGTCCTGCCCGCGCGCCCAGGGCTGTGTCGATTCCCCATTCCGCCTGAAATCGGGCGATCTCGCTCTCGTCCGTAGGCGCGGGCCTATGCGTCAGAAATTCGCCGACATCGAAGCCGATGCCGCCGGCGCCGATCACCGCCACTTTGTCGCCGGCCCTCTTACGCCCCTCGATCAGATCGACATAGCTCACCACCTTGGCGTGATCGCTGCCCGGAATGCTCAGCGTGCGGGGAACAATGCCGGTGGCCAGCACGACATGGTCGTAAGCGCCTTGGACCAGATCGGCAACGCCGACGCGCTGCCCGAGCCTTACTATGACGCCGACTTTGCGCAGGCGATGGCTGAAAAACCGCAGTGTTTCGCTGAACTCTTCCTTGCCGGGTATGCGGCGGGCGAGGTTGAACTGGCCGCCGATGATCGTGGCGGCGTCGAACAGGGTCACCGCGTGTCCGCGTTCGGCGGCCGTTGCCGCGCAGGCCATGCCGGCCGGCCCCGCGCCCACGACGGCGATCTTCAGCGGCCTGGCCGTCGCTTCGACGATGATTTCGGTCTCGTGGCAGGCGCGCGGGTTGACCAGGCAGGACGCGATGCGCCCGCCGAAAATCGTGTCGAGACAGGCCTGGTTGCAAGCAATGCAGGTATTGATTTCGCTGGCGCGTCCGGCCGCGGCCTTGCGCACGAAGGCCGCGTCGGCGAGGAAGGGGCGCGCCATCGATACCATGTCGGCGCAGCGCGCAGCGAGAATTTCCTCGGCAACTTCCGGCGAGTTGATGCGATTGGTCGTGATCAGCGGGACGCCGACTTCGCCCATCAGGCGCTGCGTGACCCAGGCAAAGGCCGCACGCGGGACCATGGTGGCGATCGTCGGGATGCGCGCCTCGTGCCAGCCGATGCCGGTGTTGATGATCGTCGCGCCGGCCGCTTCGATGGTTTTGGCCAAGGCGCGCACTTCGTCCCAGCTGCTGCCGTCCTCGACGAGGTCGAGCATCGACAGGCGAAAGATGACGATGAAATCCGGCCCGCAGGCGGCGCGCACGCGGCGCACGATGTCGACGGCAAAACGCATGCGGTTCTCAAAAGTGCCGCCCCATTCGTCGCTGCGCTTGTTCGTGCGCAGCGCGATGAACTCATTGATCAGGTAACCTTCCGAGCCCATTACCTCGACGCCGTCGTAACCGGCTTCGCGCGCCAGCGCGGCGCAGCGGGCGTAGTCGGCGATCGTTTTGCCGATGCCCCAGCGCGTCAGTGCCCTCGGCGTGAATCGGTTGATCGGCGCGCGCAGGCGCGACGGCGCCGCGGCGAGCGGATGGTAGGCATAGCGGCCGGCGTGCAGGATTTGCAGGGCGATCTTCCCGCCTTCGGCATGGACGGCGTCGGTGATCAGCCGGTGCTTGCCGGCCTGCCAGGCGAAACTCAATTGCGCGGCTTGGGGGGATGTGCGCCCCGACAGATTGGGGGAGAAGCCGCCGGTGACGATCAACCCGACGCCGCCGCGCGCGCGTTCGCGGTAGAAGGCCGCAAGGCGCGCAAAGCCGTTCGGCGCTTCTTCGAGGCCCGTGTGCATCGAACCCATCAGGACCCGGTTCTTCAGCGTCGTGAAGCCGAGATCGAGCGGCGCGAGCAAGTGTGGGTAGGCGGTGCTGACCATGGCTTGCCTATTTGCCTTGCGCCGCGGCTAGCGCCCAGCTGACGTGTTCGCGCACCAGCGCCGAGGGGTGGTCCAGCCGCGCGTTGAGCGCCTTGCGCGTCGCGTCGGATGCCGGCGCGTTGCCAAGCGCGACGGCGATGTTGCGTAGCCAGCGTTCAAAGCCGATGCGGCGGATCGCGCTGCCGGCCAGGCGGCTTTCGAACTCCTCCTCGGTCCAGGCGAAGAGTTCGGTGAGTGGCGTCGAATCGAGGCCGTGGCGCACGGCGAAAGCCGGGTCGCCCGTTTGCGCGTAGCGGTTCCACGGGCAGCACAGCTGGCAATCGTCGCAACCGTAAATGCGGTTGCCGATCAGCGGTCGCAGTGCGGTGGGAATGCTGCCTTTGAGCTCGATCGTCAGATACGAAATGCACAGGCGCGCATCGACTTCGTAAGGCGCGACGATGGCCCCGGTCGGGCAGGCGTCAAGACAGCTGCGGCAGCTGCCGCAGTGCTCGCTGACCGGCGCGTCGGGCGGCAGCGGCAGGGTGGTGTAGATCTCGCCGAGAAAGTGCCACGAGCCTTCCCGGGTCAGCGTCAAGGTGTGTTTGCCGCGCCAGGCGATGCCCGCCTGGCGGGCGAACTCGACTTCCATGACCGGCGCCGAATCGGAAAAAACGCGGTAAGCGAATTCCTTCCCCAGCCCGGCCTGATCGACCTCGGTCTGGAGGCGGTCGGCGAGTTGCTGCAGGCGCTTGCGCAGCGTCGTGTGATAGTCGCGGCCGAGCGCGTAGCGGGAAATGTAGGCGAGTCCGCGGTCAGCGAGTACCTGCTCGCTGTCGGCCGCGCGCGGCCAGTAGGGCAGGCGCGCCGAAATGATCGACAGCGTGCCGGCGACGAGCGCCGCGGGATCGGCCCGCAGCGCGGCGTGTTTGGCCATATAATCCATCTCGCCGTGGCGGCCCAGTGCGAGCCAGCGCAAGAGTCCGGGTGTCGCCGCCGAAACATCGGCGCTGGCGATGCCGATTTCGGCAAAACCGAGTTCGAGCCCCCAGGCTCTGATTTTCTTGACCAGCGCGATCATCCCGGCGTGGCCACGCGCTGCCGCCGTTGCGTTCGTGCCCTTTGAAGCGGAGTTCTTGTGTTGCTGCATAGCTCGAATCATAGCCGCGATTGCCGCAGCGCTTGCGGCCAATCGACGCTGACCCTGCAGTTGCCCGACGAGGCGGCAAGCCGCGCCTTGGCCGATCAGCTGGCGCCCTTGCTGGGCCACGGGATGGTCGTGTGGCTGTCCGGCGATCTTGGCGCCGGCAAGACCACGCTGGCGCGGGCCCTGCTGCGCCGGCTCGGCTACAGCGGGCCGGTCAAAAGCCCTACTTACACCCTGGTTGAAGTTTACGTAGTTTCGAGCATATACTGGTATCACTTTGATTTTTATCGTTTCAATGAAGCTGAAGAGTTTGAAGAGGCTGGCCTTGCCGAATATTTCCGCGATGATTGCGTGTGCCTCGTCGAGTGGCCCGAAAAAGCCGCCGGCCATGTGCCGCCCGCCGATCTCGAACTCGTCTTCCATTTTGCCGAGGCGCCGCAATCCGGGCGCATTCTCGGTCTCCACGCGCGCAGTGAGGCCGGGCAAAGATGTCTGACGACACTGCAAAACCTCTGGCCGCACGCCGGCAACTGATCAAGTTCGCCGGCGCTTCGCTCATTCTGCTGGTCAGCCCCGTCGGGCGGGCGGCGAACGAGCGCAATCCCGGCATACTCGCCGTTCGCGTCTGGCCGGCCGCCGATTACACGCGGGTGGCCATCGAACACAGCGCGCCGCTCAAATACACGCAGTTCATGATCAAGAACCCGGATCGCCTGGTCGTCGATCTTGAAGGCATCGAGTTCAACAGCGTCCTCGAGGGCATGGCCAACAAGATCGCGCCCGACGACCCGAACATCAAGCTCTTGCGCGCCGGCCGCTTCAAGCCGGGCGTCGTCCGCCTGGTGATGGAACTCAAGAACGAAGTCAATCCGCAGGTCTTCGTGCTCCCGCCGGTCGGCGGCTATGGGCATCGCCTGGTCATCGACGTGTATCCGCTGGTGCCGCCCGACCCCTTGCTGCAGTTGCTGGCCCGGAACGAATCGCAGCTTGGCGGGCAAAGCGACAACAAGCCCGAGCCGAGCGCCGAGATCAAGGCCGAGAGGCCGCGCCAGACCAAACCGGTGGTCGATCGCCTGGTCACCATTACGCTCGATCCGGGCCACGGCGGCGAAGATCCGGGCGCCGTAGGGCGCGGCGGCAGTCATGAAAAGGACGTAACGCTGGCGGTCGCCAGGCGCCTGAAGGCGAAGATCGACGCCGAACCGAACATGCGCGCCGTGCTCACGCGCGACACCGACTTCTTCGTGCCGCTGCAGATGCGCGTGCAAAAAGCCCGGCGCATCCAATCCGACCTCTTCGTGTCGATCCACGCCGACGCCTTCATCCGCTCGGATGCGAACGGATCTTCGGTCTTCGCCTTGTCCGAGAGCGGCGCGTCGAGTTCCGCGGCGCGCTATCTCGCGCAAAAGGAGAATGCCGCCGACCTGGTCGGCGGCGTCAATCTTGACGTCAAGGATCCGATGCTGGCGCGCACTCTGCTCGACCTCTCGCAAACCGCGACGATCAGCGACAGCCTCAAGCTCGGCAAGGCCGTGCTCGGCGAGATCGGCGGCATCAACCATCTGCACAAAGCGAGCGTCGAGCAGGCCGGCTTCGCCGTGCTCAAGGCGCCCGACATCCCGTCGATTCTGATCGAAACGGCTTTCATCTCAAACCCGGACGAAGAAAAACGCCTCAACGATGATGCCTATCAGGACCGCATGGCCGAAGCCATCCTCTCGGGCATACGCAAATACTTCACCAAGAATCCGCCGCTCGCCAAGTCGACGCTGGCGCGCGCGGATACGAAAGCCGGAAAGACGCCCGGGCTCTAAATAGGTTTGAAATATCGGCTACCGCTGCTAAAATGCCGACCCTGCGCGTGATATGGATCGCAGAGCCGCTGTAGCTCAGTTGGTAGAGCAGCGCATTCGTAATGCGAAGGTCGCCAGTTCGACTCCGGCCAGCGGCACCAGTAATACCAAGTGATTAGCCCAACTCTCAAGGCTTGGCTTTTTGCTTTCTGGAGTTTGTGTAGGCGTCATGTAGGTGTTTCCAGCCAACGCAGGCGGGTTGCCGGCGCCGCCCGCTCCCTCGCAGAACAGCTAGCGCAGCAGACGCGAACAATTTGGCCAGCCGGCGTGACGGCGCACCGACAACGAGCGACCCGTCAGCGACCCCTCCGGGGAATGGTGCGCAGCGGCGAGAATAACTCACTCCCGCGCCGCTACAACATTTCTCATACCAAAACCTTTCGCAATCGTCTCCAGTGTAATAGGCTGCGCGTCGCGTGGCATTTTCATGGCTTTCGATTAATGCTAAAGTCATTCTAAGTGTCCGAGTTCGGCTGCCACTGGCTCTTCTTCCACATTGCGGTCGTCGGTTTCGTGCGCTGATCTGAAGCGGCCATTGACCCGAGCGGGCCCTGCCTCGCCAATCCACATCACCGGCGCATTAAGAAGGCGCTCTTCCGATTCCCTGAACGCTGAAAGATCGATTTCGCTCACGGCCGTTCTTCTTTTGGTAATTCTATTCAGTTGAAGGACTTCATCAAGACGGTTGCCATCACAGTCATCGTAGATTCGCCGAGGTATGTCGAGAGTTTTGCCGATGGCTTCATTTCCATCCGGCCCCGGGTCGCGCGAACCAATAATATAAAGTATGTCTATGCTAGCCAATGAATTAGGGATAAGCTTGCAAACGCTGGGTTGAGCGGTTGGATTTCCTATCGATATAAGATTAGGGGGGAGATAAAATGGCTGACGCAAAGCGCGAAGAACAAGAAAAACTCGACAAGATCGAGAACACGCAGGTAATGACGGACGCGGAGGAACAGTTTGAAAAAGTCCGGAAAACAACGGGCTTTATTCTTGGCCCTGCCCTCGCGCTATTAGTCTATTTTCTGCCCATCGGAGGTTTGAAACCTGAAGCGCATATGCTTCTGGCCATCATAGCCTTTACCGCCACATGGTGGATATGCGAGCCGATCCCGATCCCAGCGACGTCTTTGCTCGGGCCTGTGCTTTGTATATTGCTCGGCGTCGATTCCGCCACAAAAGTATTCGCCCCGTTCGCAAACCCCTTGATCTACCTGTTTCTGGGAAGTTTCATACTGGCGGCAGGCATGATGAACCACGGGCTCGACAAACGCGTTGCCTACGGCATGCTCTCCATGCAATGGGTTGGATCGAGCCCGGCGCGCATTCTGCTCGCCTTGGGATTGGTTACCGCATTGATCTCCGGCTGGGTGAGCAATACGGCCACTACTGCAATGATGTATCCGATAGCGCTCGGACTCGTGGCTGCCATTGGCGAAATGTACAGGGCCCAGGGCAAAGAAATTGACATGGCCCGGTACAAATACGCCACAGGCCTCATGCTGATGGCAGCCTATGCTTCTTCAATCGGCGGAGTTCTTACGCCCGTGGGCACCCCGCCCAACATCATCGTCATGGGATTCCTCGATCAGTTGGCGCATATCAGGATATCCTTCTTCCAATGGATGGTCTGGGGCTCGGTAGCAATGACCGCCTATTTCATTGTCATGTACATCGTCTTATGGAAGATGTTCCCTGCCGATGTAAAGGTAATCGAAGGCGCCACAGAGCTCATCAAGAAGAAGAAGGATGCACTCGGCAAATGGTCGAGGGGCGAGAAAAATTCCGTTATCGCCTTTATCGTCGCGGTTACTCTCTGGGTATTGCCCGGACCTTGGGCAATGATTTACGGTGCGGAAGATGCCGGTCTCAAGTTATACAACATATACTTTAATGAAGCGACAGTTGGCATGCTCGCCGGCCTTTTGCTCTTCGTCCTGCCGGTCAACTGGGGCAAGAGAGAATTCACGCTTAACTGGAAAGAGGCCCAGAAGAGCATTGACTGGGGCACGCTGGTGCTCTTCGGCGGCGGGCTTTCGCTCGGCGCCCTGATGTTCACTTCCGGACTTGCTGCCTGGGTCGGCCATAGCGTTGTCGCAATCACAGGCGCCAACACCGTGACTTCGCTGGTTATCGTATTTGGCTTGATGGCGCTGCTGCTGTCAGAACTTACCTCTCACACGGCGTCTACCAACATGTGCGCGCCCCTTGGCATTACGGCAGCCATGTCGATTGGTCTTGATCCGGTACCGGTGGCTGTCGCAATAGCTATGTCCTCGTCTCTTGGGTTCATGCTGCCTGTCTCCACCCCGCCGAACGCGATCGTGTTTGCAAGCGGACTGATTCCTATTACAACAATGATCAAATCAGGTTTCCTGATAGACCTGGTAGGAATGGCTTTGATCACCCTTCCTCTCTGCTGTTTCTTTGTTCCCTGGGTAGTCAGGACATTCTGAGCCGTCCGTTTGAGTGATTGCATTGCCTGTGCACCCCGCCCCTTGCAGGCGGGGCGTGCAGACCAAAGCAGCGGCACAGCGAAACCGGGGCTGTTGGAATAAGCAGCTGCGCTAGAAAGAACAGAAGATCATGCTAACAAGGGCACGTATATGGGCGATCATAATCAGTATCGTCGTCGCATACTTATTCTTGACCAACCTAAACAGGCTGCCAGAATACGGCTCCGACCTCGCAAATATGTGGCCGTTCTTTTCGATTGCCATCGGATTTCTGATCCTTTTCCGCAGAAAAGGGCGTCTGAAACATGATTTTTACTTCAATAACACCAAGATTCAGAAACAGCTTGACGAGCTTAACCAGCAAATTGCCAAGCAGGATTCCAAGCAGCCGACAAAATAATCTCTGGGTCTGCTTTTCGAAAAGCTGAAAGTCGGGCCTGGGTCGCGAGTGAAGGTTCGCAATCTTGGAAAGCTGACGCTAGACTGGCGAGGATTCGTAACTCATTGCACGAGCGGCACATGTAATAATTCCTCGATTGAAGACACTACTCGGAACGCTGATGCAGGACTGAATACCTATGAAGAAGCCTGTTCTTGCAATACTCTTGGTTTTGTCTGTCATTTCGCTATCTTCGCGTGCTGCCGAATCCGTTCTTGACAAATCGCTGAATGAAGAAGTTGTATTCATCAAGAATGGTTCGGGGATCTTCAGTACCGAATTGGAAACGACTTTTTTCAAACCGGTGGGGAATGGACCCTTCCCGCTGGTGGTCATCAATCATGGCAAGGAATCGGGAAATCCGCGTTTTCAACCAAGGGCGAGATACATCGTTGCAGCGCGAGAATTTGTAAAGCGTGATTACGTGGTAATGATCCCCATGCGTGGCGGCTTTTCGCGCTCATCAGGAAGCTACATAGCAGGTGGCTGCAATATCGAAGGGAATAGCTCGCCTCAGGCCAAGGACGTGCGCGCAGCTCTTGATTATGCCGTAACCCTGCCTTATGTCGATAAGCAGAAGATCCTTGTAATGGGGCAATCGCACGGTGGATTGACGACGATGGCTTTTGGTACCCAGCCGTATCCGGGGGTTAGAGGATTGGTCAATTTTGCTGGCGGACTGAGACTGTCAGACTGTGGGGCATGGGAGAGATCTCTGATAAAAGCCTTTGAAAGCTTTGGAGAGAAGAACCGATTCCCGACCTTGTGGTTCTATGGCGACAATGATTCCTACTGGCCCAAGGGAACCATCGCTGAGATGCACTCCCATTACGTTGGCGCCGGGGGTACGGCACGCATGGTGGCATATGGGACATTTAAGGGAGACTCACACGGAATGTTTGGACATCGCGATGGCCTTGTGATCTGGTGGCCGGAGGTCGAGAAATTCCTTGTTGATCTAGGGTTGCCGACACAGATATTGCCGGCTACTGCCGAGACCGATCCTGTCATCACGCGCCTTCAGGAAGCTGGCAATGCCTTGGCACTAAGCGATCATTGCAAAGAGATTTACCGGACTTTTCTTGATGCCGACTATCCAAGAGCTTTTGCAGTGTCAGACAAGACATGCGGATACGCCAACGGCGGAGAAGATCCGAAAAAGCGCGCTATGGACTTTTGTCGCGGGAAGAAGGAAATTTCGTGCAAGCTCTTTGTCGTGGATGACTCCGTCGTCGGAGAACTCTGAAATGCATCTTCTCTTCACACTGACGGCTGGGCGGGTGGATCAGTAGGATTGCCCTTAGTAGCAAGGCAAAGAGTGCAATTTTGACAGCACTCTGTCTGTAAGGATGATCACTTCCGAATTGGCTTTGGAATGGCTGCTTTTCTGTTTGATAGCCGGCTGGTTCGGGGCGGGTTCGGAAATTTGGTCTCCTAAATTCGCCGCTAGTTAGCGGTCGTTGTGACCTGCACCCCGCCAGCCGTACCAAACTAAAGTAGAGAAGCCCGACTGCAAGGGATGAAAGAAGTCCGCCGATCGTGGTTCATCATCCCCGGATACTGCTTCGGGCTTTGAACCGGAATCACCGACGTTATCAGGATTGCGCGATCGGTGAATTCATCGCTTGAGTCTTCAACACGTCTGTCAACGTTTCTTCGAACCGTTGGCAAGCGGCGCGGATTCCATCCTCTTGCTGAAATACGATATAGATTCCGGTGACATAAACTTCGGCGCCCCTGCGGGCGCACTCGATGGCATTTTGATAATCCACTCCACCGTCGATCGAAATAAGGAAATTTACGCCGTGTTTTTGGCGTAGCTCGTCAAGCTCGGTAACGCGAGGGAGACTGTCAAGCATGAACTTCTGACCGGCATAGCCGGGCTCGACTGTCATCAGAACGACGTAGTCGAGGAAGCCGATGACGGGTTCGATAACCGAAATTGGCTGACTGGGATTGATGACCACGCCGGCTTTCATCCCCATTTCCCGAATGGTCACGAGAGTCCGGCGTGTGAAGTTGGTTGAATCCATATGGAAACTAACCCAATCGGCCTTGCTTTGTTTGAGTAGCGGCAGGTAACTCATGGGATCCGTGACCATGAGATGCACATCAATGTCAACGCCGGGATATCTTTGCTTCAGTTCCCCGACAATCCTCACCGGGAAGCAAAGATTGGGCACGTAGTGGCCATCCATAATATCGATGTGGAACCAGTGCGCGCCGCCTTGCACCAATTCCTCGACCTGCCGCCCCATTTCCAAAAAGCTGCAATTGGCTAGAGACGGCGCATTGATAATCTTGGTTGTTGTGCTCACTTGTTACTCCAACTTATCGCCGTAGATCTCCTGCGTGTGCAAGCCCATAAATTGCCGATCAAAGCTGTCATCCCTGTTCGAATAGTGTACGCTTCTTCTCGTTTCTTACCATGCTAATTCGCTGGCCAAGCAGTCCATCTGTCAGGGGCAGCGTAGCGGATTACAAAGCTCCAGCCTGTCAGTGAGTTCTGTATCACTTTCAATCGGGGAATAGCGCATGCGCAGTCATCGCCCTGTGTCTGATGTCGACCTCGCCGACAAACGGAGTCCTCGGCGATTTTCATCGGCCGCTTGCCGGCGGAAAGCAGTCGCCTTCGTTTCACTTGAGAATTGAACGCTGGCGCGAACGAAAGTTAGTCAGGATCAACGTGTTGTGCGGCCAGGAAATTTGGCAAATAATTGACAGATGATCGGCGAGTCCTACGATGATCCTGTGCGGATTTGAATTCATAGTTGGCGGTCTTGTTCTTCTCGGCGTCGAATGCAACGACGATCACGGACAGTACGCGATCGGCGTCGACGGCGAGAACCTTGTCTGTCTGGCCAAAGAGGAAGTCGACAAGGCTACCGTGACCCGCTTTGAATCGTGCAAGTCCGACGCTCCGCCGCGGCTGTTTCCGCAGAGAGACGCCGCAGCTTAAGCGCGACCCGCCGCGCGTCGCACGAAATATTCTCTCGCTTCCGCATCGTCCTCGCACCTTTCGATCACCTTGGTAACGATCACCGGATCGGACTCGCCAATCGTCACGACGCGCCTACACAAAAATTCAACGGGCATTGCATTTGCGTTGACAGAAGGCTTTGCGTTTGGCATTATGGATATGTAAACGTTTCCATAAAATTGAGTCTGTATCACTTCCGGGGATCGGCATGCTTCCCGCCGTCGTCAGTCAAATGGGGAGCTTTGTATAAATAAAAAGGGGGCGTCAAATGAAACTGAATCGAAGCCTAGCCGTTGTGTTTATCACCGCCTTGCTCGCCGCGCCGGCATTCGGCCACGGGCCCAATGATCCTCCGCATCAAAACCTTGCGATGGGGGATTTCAAACTAGAGAGCGGCGAGGTGATTCGTGATTTTGCCATCTCCTACACCACGCAAGGCTCGCTCAATGCCAACAAGTCAAATGCCGTATTGATGGTGACTGCAATCGGCGGCAACCACCATCGGATCGATTATCTGATCGGCGCCGGGCGGGCTCTCGACCCGGCCAAATATTTCATCATCGCCACCGACGCGATCGGTAACGGGCTTACGACTTCTCCGTCCAACAGCAAGCTGCAGCCGGGGATGCAGTTTCCGAAATTCAACATACGCGATATGGTGAATTCGGCACAGCGACTCGCGAAGGACAAGTTCGGGATCGACAAGCTTGTTACCGTGATCGGTGCTTCCATGGGCGGCATGCAGGCCTTGCAGTTCGGCGTGAGCTATCCGGACATGGCGCAAAGCCTGGTGGCCATCGTCCCGCTCGGCAGGACGCCCGCCTGGACGACCAACGTGCTTGAACTGACACGCCAGGTCATCATGATGGACCCGGCATGGAACGGCGGCAATTACGCGGCGAGCGCGCCGCCCGAGCGGGGTATGCGCATGTGGGCGCGGCTGCTGTTCAGCGAGATCGTGCGCACGCCGGAGCAGATGCAGGCGGATTTTCCGAACAACTTCGACACTATCGCCTGGCAAAGCGGCCTCGCCGATAACCTCTGGAAACGGATCGATGCGCGCGACTGGGTGTACCAAACGTGGGCCTACGACCAGCACAACCTCGGCACCACGCCTGGATTCAACGGGGATTACTTTAAGGCGCTGAAGTCGATCAAGGCCAAGACCTTGATCCTGGCCGGCGGGGGCGATCTGCTCAATCCGGAGGCTAACGCGCAAGAGGCGGCGCAGTATATTCCCGACGCCCGCTATGTCACGCTGAAGACGCGCACGCCGCTCGGTCACTGGTCCGGCGCGGGGGCAACGGCACCGGAGATCGAACTGCAGAACCGCGAGATCGGCGCCTTCCTGGATATCGTTACGGATAATGGCCGCAAGCTTAAGTAAGAGCGGATGACCGCAATCATCCAAGCACGTAATTCCAAGTGTAGTCATTCATATCGTTTTCACTATTCATCATCCAGGAGATAGATTGCGGGGGCTCTTCAATACTTCGTTTTCTCCCGGCGAGAACGCATCACAGATGAATGTGGGCGCAGGACCAGGCTATGCCGGTTCAAAGGCCGGCACACAACAAGGAGCGAACCAACCATGACACAGCAGGATTGCAAGTATTGCAGCGAGGATGGCGAGGAATTGTCATCGATGATGATGCATGTGACTAATCTGCCGGCATCCAAGGTCTATCTGTGGAAAGACCAGACCTACTACGGACGCTGTGTGGTGGCGTTCAATAGTCACAAGACAGAGCTCTTCGCGCTGACGCCCGGCGAGCTCGAGCAATACATGCGCGACGTTGCGCTCGTTGCCAAAGCCGTCGCCAAGCTAAGCCAATGTCACAAGGTAAACTATGGCATCTTTGGTGACACGGCTCCGCACCTGCATATCCACCTGGTCCCGAAAGCTCCGGGCCAGCCCAATTGGGGCGAAGCCTTTGTGCTCATACCGGCTGAGATGCGCGAATTGGATAGTGCCCGGGCAACACAGTTGCTCGAACAGATTCGCGCTGAACTTGTTGTCTGAGATATCGTGCATTAGATCTTCGACCCCGGCAAGCCGGGGCCGAATGCCAAGGCACCGAATATTCCTACAAATACAGATTGGGAATAAACAATATCAATGACGGAATATAGGTGATCAGGAATAGAACAATGGTATAGATTATCAAGTGCGGCGCTACGTGCCTGACCAAGACAATGAAATCAATCTTCGAAAGCCCGCACCCGACGTAAAGCACGTTGCCCACCGGCGGCGTCAGCAGGCCGATGCACAGCCCGTACACCACCATCACGCCGATGAAAACCGGGTCGAACCCGAGTTTCGTGGTGATCGGCAGGAGGATCGGGGCGAGGATCATGATCGCCGGCGAGACATCCATCACGCAGCCGACGGCGAGGATGAGCAGGTTGATGATGAGCAGAATGACGTATTTGTTGGACGTCGCCGCCATGAGCATTTCGCCGAGCTGACGCGGAACCTGCGCAATCGTCACGACGTACGCGACGGCGGTCGCGGTAGCGACCACCAGCATGACGACGGAGGTCGATTTCGCGGACTTTATGCAGACGCTTCTAAACTGGCTGAAATTGATCCGCTTATAAACGAAGATCGACACGACGAGCGCATAGACCGCCGCGACCACGCCCGCTTCGGTCGGGGTGAAGATGCCGCTCAATATCCCGCCAAGAATGATGATCGGCAACATGAGTGACGGGATGGCTTCAAGGAAGGCGGCCCAGATTTCCTGCCGCGAGGCCCGTTTGTAAGTGACGAATTTATCGTTCCGCGTCACGACGCGCCAGCTGATAAAGAGCAGCAGGCCGGTAATCACGCCTGGAATGAATCCGCCGAGGAACATTCGCGTGATGGACACGCCCCCGACGACGCCGAACACGACCATCGGGATGCTCGGCGGAATGATCGGGCCGATGGTGCCGGCGGCGCAGACGATGGCGGTGCTCTTGTTGACGTCGTAGCCTTCCTTTTTCATGATCGGAAGAATGACCGAACCGATGGCCGAGGTGTCCGCGACCGCCGCGCCGGAAATCCCGGCGAAAATCATGCTGGCCACGATGGCGACGTAGCCGAGACCACCCTTGATATGGCCAAGCAAAGTCTGGACAAAACGGACGATGCCGAGCGAAAGTCCGCCTTCGTTCATCACCTCGCCAGCCAGGATGAAGAAGGGAATCGCCATCAGCGAGAAGTTGTCGGCGCCTTTGAGGATATTCTGTGGAACGATGAAAAAGTTGGTGTCGCCAAGAAAAATCAGCATGACAATGCTGGTCAGACCCAGCGCAAATCCGATAGGAATGCTGAGCACCACGAAGAACGTAAGGGACAGCAGAAAGAAGAGAATCATGGCTTGCTCCTGAACTGGGCAACCGTCTTGCGCAACACGATGACGAACATCGCGGCGAAAGATATCGGGATGATCAGGCTGACAAGCCCGTACGAAATGCCAGTCGCTGGCGACGGCCAGCCAAAATTGCTTTCCGAGAGGATGTAGCCGTACCAGACGCAGATGCCGGCCATTACCAGCATGCAGAGGTTCGCGAAGACAAGAACAATCCTGCGCAGCTCAGGGGGCAGCTTCTTTACGACCATATCGACGCCGATGTGTCCGTCCTCGTTAAGCACGAAGATCGCGCCGAGGAAGGAGGCCCAGACAAAGGTATAGCGTGCAAGCTCTTCGGAGGCGATGATCGAACTGTCGAAAACATAGCGGGCGACAACGTTCACGAAAACGACCACGACCATTACCACAAACAGGACAAACAGCAGGTTCTCAGCCGCGTTGCTCAGGAATCTGCCGAAAGCAGAACACGGCTTCGCTGGAATTTCACTCATGGGATGCTTTCCTTCGTGCGAGGTGTTACGCAAAGAAGCGACAGACCGCTGAACGGCCTGCCGCCCGTTGATCTCTACAGGCTAATGCGGGTCACTTCTGGAGATCGAGGAAACGCTTCGCCATGGCATTCAACTTGGGATCGGGGCCGAGCATTTCGGGGTATGCCGCCAAGACCAGATCCTTGAAGGGTTTGCGCGCCGGGGTGGTGAACGCGATGCCCTTGCTCTTGAGCGTGTCAACGTCCTTCTGCATGCCTTCCTTGTACAGCTTGAGCTCCATCGCGGCGTAAGCCTTGACCGCGGCCTTGAGCGCTTCTTTATTTTCCGCCGAAAGGCTCTGGAAGAATTTTTCGTTGACGACGACGTAGTTGTAGGCAATGCAGTGATCGGTCAACGCGATGTACTTCTGAGCTTCATACCAGCCGCTGGTAAGCACCGTCGTCGGAGGATTCTCCTGGCCGTCTACGACCCCCGTTTGCAGGGCAGTAAATATTTCGCCATAGGGCATTGTCACCACGCTGAAACCGAGCGCCTTGCCCATGACCGTGTACATACTGACCTGCGGGATGCGCAGCTTGATGCCTTTGGCGTCCGCCGGGGTATTGATCGGGTGCTTGCTGTTGGAGATGGCGCGTACGCCATTGACGGTGATACCGAGCGTGCGCATGCCGTCGCCCTTCAGGAGGTCGGCAGTCAGTTCGTCCATATTCTCGTTGAGCAGCTTGTATCCGACATCAACATTGTCGAACAGATAGGGGAATTCGCCGAGCTTCAGCATTGGGTACTTTTCCCCAAGCATGATGCCGATGATGCCCATCTGGATGCTGCCGAGCCGGATTCCGTCAATGAATTCCTTTTCCGAACCGAGCTGATTATCCGGATAAAAGTCCACCGTGAGGCTGCCCTTCGAACCCGATTCGAGCAGCGGCTTGAAAGCCTTCTCGAGGGCAATGTT
Organism: uncultured beta proteobacterium; assembly: GCA_903886975.1. Taxonomy (GTDB): domain Bacteria; phylum Pseudomonadota; class Gammaproteobacteria; order Burkholderiales; family Rhodocyclaceae; genus Propionivibrio. The sequence goes on along the minus strand of CAISOB010000106.1, from coordinate 3,076 downwards.
TTGTGGATGACTCGCGGCGAAATAGTTCGCCAACTTGATGGTCACCTTGTCGGCCCCCCACGCGAACGAACAAATGCCCACACCCAGTGCGCACAGAAGAACTGCCAGACGTCGATTCGTTTTCATTGACTCCCCCTTATGGTTGGAAAAAATATAGACACACCTTGGTTAGCTTAATGGTCATGTGACATGTGTCAAGCGGAATCAGCAGTGCGCGGGCAAAACGCGAATGGATTGGGTCCGGTTCATATTCGCCGCCCGCAAAGGCTTGCCTGCTGTGCCTCTTCTCGAGCGGGGTCAATCCATTCAAGACCGTCACAATGTTCGCAGCCCACGCAGACTTGTTACTTGACATATAACTGTGTTAGCGTTGCTGGCGATTGTGAAGTCAGACAGTGGAGTTCAGAAAACTCCTGACGCAGTGGCCGGCGCATGCGTGCCGGCCTTTTTCGTTATTGGACGGGCGCGCGCCGCGTCCCATCGGATGGGCGTTTAATGAAAATCGTCTCGATCAAACCGTACACCGTGCAAGGGCCGGTCAGCGATCTCTGCTTCGTGAAAGTTGAAACCGACGGGGGTGTCGTCGGCTACGGTGAATGTTCGCTGCCCGGCAAACCGCACGGCGTCTCCGGTGCCGTGCTCGACCTCGAACGATTGCTGGTCGGTGCCGATCCGACCGATACCGAGTGGTGCTGGCAACGCGGCTACCGGCATAGTTACTGGCGCGGCGGCCCGATCTTGACGAGTGGGTTGTCCGGCGTCGACGTCGCCCTTTGGGACATTCGCGGCAAGATCAGCAATCTGCCGATCTACAAGCTCCTCGGCGGGGCGGTCCGCACCCGGATCAAACTCTACGCGAACTGCGGTCTCTCCGAAGACCCGCAGGAATTTCGCAAGCGCGTGCGCGAGGCCGTAGCGCTCGGCTACAAGGCCGTCAAGATCTATCCCTTGCCGCCGATTGGCGCGGTCGTCGACGTGGCCTCGGTGAAGAAGGTCGTCGCATCGTGCGAAGCCGTTCGCGACGAACTCGGTGATCTCGATTTCTCGGTCGATTTTCACGGCAAGCTCACGGCGGCGGCGGCCGTCGTCATCGAGGCGGCAATCCGCCATACGGCGCCGCTTTGGATCGAGGAGCCGGTGTCGGCGGAAGCGCCGCAGGAGTTAAGACGCTGCGTCGAGCGCTTCACGATTCCGATCGCAGTCGGTGAGCGCCTGTTTACGCGCTGGGGCTACCTGCCCATCCTCGGACAGCAGCTTGCCGGCATCCTGCAGCCCGACGTCTCCAACGCCGGCGGCATTTCCGAGCTGTGGAAAATCGCTGCGCTCGCCGAGGCCTACGGCGTCGCCTTCTGTCCGCACAATCCGAATGGTCCGCTGCAGGTGCTCGCCAGCTTGCATCTTGCGGCGAGCGCGCAGATGTTCGGAATGCTCGAACACCGGCATGATTTTCACGAGGAATTTGCGCGCATCGGCGGACCGCTCGTCGAGATTGGGGACGATGGCTGCTGCGGCCTGCCGCAGGGCGTCGGTCTTGGCGGCGCACCCAACGAGGCGATTTTTTCCCGGCCCGTGCTCGGCAAGATCCACGAGAGCTTCCGGCCCGACGGTGCGATCGACGACTGGTGATCGCGACGATGGCGAATGCCCCCAGCCCGATTTGCCGCATTGTGTCGGCAGCAATTTATCAATGCAAAGCAATCCGATACCGAAGGAATGACTTAAGCTTGCAAGCGGACTTCATGAGCTGGCTGCCCGACTTGCTGACGGGCATTTGGAAATAAGGGGGGTGAACATGCTGAGCATCGAGGAGAAGAAGGCACGCATTGAAGAGAATCGGCGTCTTGAGACTGTCCCGGAAGTCCCGTTCCTGATCGAGGTCGGCGGATTCCATGGGAGTTTCAAGCGATTCTTTGAAAGCGACCAAGCCGAGATCAATTGGAATGTCGAATTCCATAAGACTCGTGAAGGAATAGACGATTACGGCATGCCCAATATCAAGCCGAATCTCGGCATCGGTATCATCGCGGCTGCCTTCGGCTGCGCCGAGACGCCCAACGATGAGGCGGATCCTTGGATCAAGGCGCTCATCAAGGAAGAGAACCTTGACGACGTCCATACCTTGAAGCTTCCCGACCCGGCGACCAATCCCGTGTATCAAAGGGCTTGGAAGCGGGTCGAGTTCATGCAGAAGGCTTCACCGCTGCCCCTGCGGGTGATCAACGTGCCTTCTCCTCTCGTAACTGCTTCTCTCCTCTGGGAATACACTTCATTCCTTGAAGCCTTGATGGTCTTCCCGGACGAGGTGCATGTCCTGATGGACAAGATCACCAAGGCGACGATCGCGTATGTGAAAGAGCAGTTCCGACGGATCGATAACTTGCACTCCGTATCGCACGAGATGTGGTACGTACCGCGCGAGGCGGGGGTGCGGGTTTCGGACGATACGGCGGCTTTGCTGTCGCCGAGCCTCTACCGGGAATTCGGCGTGAAGTACAACAGCGAGATTTCGCGCGCGTTCGGCGGTATCGTCGTCCATTCGTGCGGGAATGTTCAGAACGTCGTCGCACCGATGATGGAGATCGAAGGTCTTGCCGGACTGGATTTTACCATCCCGCAGACCCCGAACTGGGACGTTATCAGGGACGCGGCGGCCGGAAAGACCGCCTTGTATCTCAGGCATTATTGGTGGGACCACGGCGGAGACGATGCCAAGGTGGACCTGGCCGCGTATTCGGAAAAGCTCCTAGACTTTTTCGGCCGCAAGGGGCTTTTCATCCAGACATCTACGCCGACTGCCGAAGAAGCGCGAGAGTTGAGTATCAAACTGCATCGGGTCTTGTCGAATTGAGCGTGACGGGAACTGGAACGACGACTCTGGCGGCCGCGTTGAATTTCGGGGCGAGCTTTGTCGCGGTTGCTTGGCGTTATGGTTTGTCCCTGAGGTTTCCCCGCATTTTTACTGTGTGCAGCATGAAAGCCGGGCCTGTCTAGTGATGGTCTGAACAGACTGAGTTGTTCGCAGTCGTCGAGTCCACTGTCCTCCGGCGTCGATGACCCTTCGCGCCAGGGTCATTAC
>CAISOB010000105.1 GCA_903886975.1 uncultured beta proteobacterium | reverse complement strand
GCGCTTGGAGAGAATCCGAAGCCGTCGATCATCGTCAGCATTCAATTCAATGGGCTTTGCTACGCGCATGGCAGTGACCTCCTGCTTACTTGGAGGGCCAATTGTTATTTAAGTTCCGTTATTTATGACGCACTACACTAGATGCCGCGTCGCTGGCACTGGGTAGCTGTGCGCTACCACTTATTAACCCAATTCGTGGGAACGCCGGTCGTCAGAATTTCGCAAGCAGCCCGCGCTGCCTTTTCTTGCAGCATTTTAACACTAGCTTCCGAATACCAACCGGTGTGATCGGTCAAAATCACGTTCTTCAATCCGCGCAACGGGCAGTCGGCGCTTATCGGTTCCTTGTCGAGTACGTCAAGCGCCGCGCCGAAGATCTGTTCGGCTTTGAGCGCGTCGGCCAGGGCCGCCGTGTCAACCAAGGCGCCGCGCGAGGTATTGATCAGGCAGGTTCTCTTGGTCATCAGCCCCAAGGTGCGCCGGTTGACGATGTTGCGGGTCTCGGCGGTTGCCGGCGCGTGCAGCGAAATGATCTGGGCGCTGCGGCAGATGTCGTCGAATTGCACGCGCCTGACCTTGAACTGCGCGGCGAATTCGTCAGTGATATACGGATCATAAACCAGCACTTCGCCGATGCCGAACGCGCGCATCTTTCCGAGATAGGCGCGGGCAATCTTGCCGAAGCCGACGAGTCCGAGCGTCGACCCGCCGATGCGATAAATCGGTTCCTTCTGGGCAATATTCCACTGTCCGTCCCTGACCTGCCCGTCGCGCGTGACCACGCGGCGCACAAGGGCCAGCGTGAGGGCGGCCGCGTGATCGCTGACCTCGATTTCGGCGCCGTAATCCGGCACATTGGCAACCTTGATGCCACGCGCTTTCGCAGCTTCCAGGTCGATGTTATCGACGCCAACCCCGTAACGGACGATGCCGCCGTTTTCGCGCATACGGCCGATCGCCTCGGCGTCAATGAGAGGCGTGTCGCGAACGAGGAGAATGTCAAGACCGGTGAGCATATCCAGCAAGACGGAACGATCGCCGTTCCAGCGCAACACGCGGACCTCTGCGCCGAGGGGCTCGAGAATTCCCGCTTCGATGCTGTGATCGGCAAAGCCAGGCTCGGTCAAGCCCACGACGACTTGGTGCGCAGATGATTTTTTGTCGCTGCCCATCGCAAGAATACCCCCGCAGAATAGAAGATTTAATGAAAACTGAGAAAATCGGACTGCCGGAATTTTAGATCGATACAAAGACAAAAAGCAACTATAATTGTTGGCGGTCAAACCGGCCGCAGCGTATGCATGGTAAAGCGGTCAGGCCAGAGTGATCGTGGCGGTCGGCAGATCGGAGAATTGCGGATCGCGTCCCGCAAGAGCACGCGATTTAGATCGATATTACTAGACTGGATGAATTGTGACTACCCTGTTGGATGTTGCACGAGTTGCCGGCGTTTCGCGGGCCACAGTGTCGCTGGTCTGTCGCAATAGTCCTCTGGTTGCCGACAAGACGAGGCTCAAAGTTCAGCGGGCAATGGCCGAAGTCGGTTATGTTTACAATCGGAGCGCTGCCAATCTTCGCTCCTCGCTCGCCAATACCGTCGTCCTGATCATTCCCGAAATCGCCAATCCGATCTATTCCGATTTGCTCTCCGGTGTCGAAGAGATCCTCACGCCATTAGGTATCGCCGTTTTCATCGCCGACACCATCGAATCGCTGGAACGCCAGTCGCAGATCTTGCTGCGCATGCTCGAGATGCGCGTCGACGGATTGATCATCAGCGCTGTCGCCGGCACCTCGCCGAAATCGCTGGATGCTTACATCCGCATGGGCATTCCCGTTGTTCAGGTGATGCGCGGCATCGAGGGCGCACAATTCGATTTCGCCGGGACCAACAACCGACTGGGTACGCGGAAAGCCACTGAACATCTTCTCTCCCTCGGCCATCAGCGGATTGCCTTCGTCGGCAGTGCGATTTCGCCGTCGGTCAATCAGCAGCGCTATCTCGGTTTCTGCGAAGCTGTCGAAATGCACGGTCTTGCTGTCGATGCCATGCCGGTGATCCTCTCCAGGCACAGCTTCAACGCCGGGGCGCTGGCGACCAAGACCCTGCTCGCGCAGCCGGTACGCCCGACCGGATTGATCTGCTTCAACGATCCGATTGCCTTTGGCGCGACACTGGGCCTGTACGAACTCGGGCTGGTGCCGGGGAAGGACGTGTCGGTCGTCGGCTTCGACGATATCGAGGCGGCGCGGAATTGGCGGCCGCCGCTGACGACCATGTCGATCGAGGCGCAACTGATCGGCAAGCACGCAGCGATGCTCCTTGCCGAAAGAATGAAGAACAGGGACCTGCCGATCTCCAGTCTTGTATCCGAGGCCGTCCTGAAGAAACGTGAAACCAGCGCACCGCCGCGAATCCGGGCTTAAGGCAACCGGCGCAGAGCGGGTTAGCTCGTCAGACCGTAATCCGAGGGCGCCGTCTACAACCACACCGTCATTCCGGCGAAAGCCGGAATCCAGGGGGCGCTGGATGCCGGACACCGGCTTCCGCCGGTGTGACGACTAATTCATCAGGCGCAAACCAGGCGGCATGGTTTGACTCGCCCGTCTTCGTCGACTTCACCGACCCCGAGCAGGCGGTTATCGCCATAGACGCGGCACTTGCCGGGGGTTGCAGCGACGTCGACCGGATTCCCATGCGAGAAGCGCAGCGCCGCCGCGTCGTCAAGACATACTTTCGGCAAGCTCAGCAATAGCGAATCGGGCGGCAGCAGGCAGCTGGCGCGCGCTGCTTCGGAAAGCGCGTTGAGCTGGTCGAGGGTCAGCGCGTCGGCGATGCGCAGCGGACCGATGGCGATTCGCCGCAAGGCGCACAGGTGGGCGCCGCAAGCGAGCGCTTCGCCGATGTCTTCGGCGAGCGTGCGGATGTAGGTTCCTTTGCTGCAGGCGACGCGCAATCGGCAGCGATCGACCGCGTGAGCGAGCAGCAGCAATTCGCTGATCGTTACTTCGCGCGCCGCACGTTCGACCTCGATGCCTTGCCTGGCCAGCTTGTAGAGCGGCTGGCCGTCGCGCTTGAGTGCCGAATGCATCGGCGGGACCTGCTGGATCCGGCCACGGAAGCGTTGCAGTGCGGCATTGAGCTCCGCCTCGTCAAAGGCCACCGCGCGGCGCTGCAAGATCTCTCCCTCGGAATCGCCTGTCGATGTCGTGACGCCGAAAACGATTTCCGCCTCGTAGACCTTGTCGGCGTTGAGCAGATCGGTCGAGAATTTGGTCGCTTCGCCAAAGCAAAGCGGCAGCAGGCCGGTAGCCAGCGGATCTAGCGTCCCGGTGTGTCCGGCCTTGGCCGCCGAGAACAGACGGCGCGCACTCTGCAGGGCGAAGTTCGACGTCATCCCGCTCGCCTTGTCGAGCAGCAGTACGCCGTCGACGCGCTGCCACACGCGCTTACCGGGCTTACTTGTCACCTGGATCGGTTTCCGGCGCCGCTTCGGGTGGCGCGTCGGGCGTCGGTTCGGACGCCTGCGAGGCGTGTGATATCGCCACCGCCTCCTGGATCAGTTTCGAGAGGTCGGCGCCGCGTTCGAGCGATTGATCGAATACGAAATGCAGCTGCGGCGTCATATGGATGCTGATGCGTTTGCCGAGTTCGCGGCGCAGAAAGCCGGCCGCCTTCTGCAAGCCGGTCAGGACCGCAGGGACGTGCTCGCTGCCGGCCAGAGTGCTGAAGAACACCTTGGCGTGCGAATAATCGGCCGTCACCTCGACGTCGGTAATGCTGACCATGCCGATGCGCGGATCCTTGACCTCGGTGCGTATCAGTTCCGCCACTTCGCGGCGTATCTGCTCGGCGACCCGGTCCCGGCGCGAAAAGCTTTTCTCGATCTTGGCCATGAGAATCTTACAGCGTCCGCGCAAATTCCGTCACGTCGTAGCATTCGAGCTGGTCACCGACCTCGTAGGCGCTGTAGTTCTTCAGCGACAGGCCGCACTCGAAACCGGCGCGCACTTCCTTGGCATCATCCTTGAAGCGCTTGAGCGACTCGAACTCGCCGTCCCAGATCACGACGTTGTCGCGCAGCAGTCGCGCGCGCGAAGCGCGCTTGACGACGCCTTCGAGCACATAGCAGCCGGCGATGGTGCCGATCTTGGTGGCGTGGAAGACCTGGCGGATCTCGACGAGGCCAGTGATCTCCTCGCGCTTCTCCGGCGCAAGCATTCCGGACAGCGCCGCCTTCACGTCATCGACCGCGTCGTAAATGATGTTGTAATAACGGATATCGACGCCGACGCTCTCTGCGGCCTTGCGCGCGCCGGCGTCGGCGCGCGTATTGAAGCCGATGATGACGGCCTTCGAGGCCTGTGCGAGGTGCACGTCGGATTCGCTGATCGCGCCGACGGCGGCGTGAATGATGTTGACCTTGACTTCGCCCGTCGACAGCTTCTGCAGCGACTGCGCCAGCGCTTCCTGCGAACCCTGGACGTCGGCCTTGATGATCAGCGGCAGCATCTTGACCTCCGCTTCGGTCATCTGGTCGAGGATGGTCTCGAGGTTGGCCGCCTGCTTGCTGGCCAGCTTGACGTCACGGTACTTGCCCTGGCGGAACAGCGCGATTTCGCGCGCCTTGCGTTCGTCATTCAATACGACGGCTTCCTGGCCGGCGGCCGGCACGTCGGACAAGCCGAGAATCTCGACCGGAATCGACGGGCCGGCCTCCTTGATCGACTTGCCGTTTTCGTCAAGCATGGCGCGGACGCGTCCGAACACCTGCCCGGCGAGCAGCACATCGCCCTGGCGCAAGGTGCCCGACTGAACCAGCATGGTCGCCACCGGCCCGCGGCCGCGATCGAGCCGCGCTTCGATGATCAGGCCCTTGGCCGGCGCATCCTTCGGCGCCTTGAGTTCAAGCACTTCGGCCTGCAGCAGCACGTTCTCGAGCAGTTCGTCGATGCCGACCCCGGTCTTGGCCGAGACCGAGATGAACGGGGCGTCGCCACCGTATTCTTCCGGAATGACCTGCTCGGCGACGAGTTCCTGCTTGACGCGCTCGGCGTTGGCGTCGGGCTTGTCGATCTTGTTGACCGCGACGATGATCGGCACCTTGGCGGCCTTGGCGTGGTGTATCGCCTCGCGCGTCTGCGGCATGACGCCGTCGTCGGCAGCGACGACCAGGATGACCAGGTCGGTGGCCTGCGCGCCACGCGCCCGCATCGCCGTAAAAGCCTCGTGGCCCGGCGTGTCGAGGAAGGTCACCATGCCGCGGCTGGTTTCGACGTGATAGGCGCCGATATGCTGGGTGATTCCGCCGGCTTCGCCCGAGGCGACGCGCGTGCGGCGAATATAGTCGAGCAGCGAGGTCTTGCCGTGGTCGACGTGACCCATGACGGTCACCACCGGCGCGCGCGGCTCGTGCGGCGCATCGGTATGCGCCACCGAATCGTCGATGAAGGCATCGGGATCGTCGAGCTTGGCGGCAAACGCCTTGTGCCCCATTTCCTCGACGATGATCATCGCCGTTTCCTGGTCGATGACCTGGTTGATGGTCACCATCGAACCCATCTTCATCAGCGTCTTGATCACTTCGGTCGCCTTGACCGACATCTTGTGCGCGAGGTCGGCGACGGAAATCGTCTCCGGGACATGCACGTCATAGACCACGGCTTCGGTCGGCGCCTGGAAGGAATGCGCTTCCTCGAGTTCGGCGCCGCGGCTGCCGCGCTTGCCATGCTTGGCGTCGCGCCAGCCGGTACCGCCGGTCGCGCCGCGGGTTTTGAGTCCCTGGCGCTTGTTGGCGCCCTCGTTCTTCCATTGCCCCTTCTTGTCTGCCGATTTCTTGTCGGACGCACCGGGCTTGGCCACCGGCTTGTGCAAGGTCTTGTCTTCGACCGGACGCTCGGTCGCCGTGAGTGCGGCGGCCTGCTTCGCCGCTTCGGCGGCGCGTGCCGCGACGGCCTTCTCTTCGGCCTCGATTTTCAGCCGTGCAAGATCGGCAACGCGCTGTTGCTTCTCCATGAACTCCGCTTCCTGCCGGTTGCGCAGTTCGCTGTTGCGGCGCTCTTCCTCGGCGCGCAGCTTCTGCTGTTCCTCGCCGATGATCGAGGCGCGCGTCACCACTTTCTTGGTGCCGGATTTCGCTTCGCCTTCGGTCTTGGCCTCGGCCGCCTCAGCCTTGGCCGCAGCGGCTGCCTTGGCTTTCGCTCGCGACGCCGACTTGGCCTTGGATTCGATGACGACTTCGGCGACGGGTTCGGCAACCGGCACGACGACAGGCGGGGCGACCGGTGCAGCGACCGGTGCGACAACCGCCTCAGCAATCACCGGCGGCGGGCTGGCTTCGACTTCAAGCGCAAGCGCCGCGAGCAGCGCATCGGGCCGCACTTCGGGTGTATCGCGCTTGACCAGGATGCGTTTCTTGCGCACTTCGACCTGCACCGTCCGCGATTTCCCGTGCGAGTCCTGCGACTTGATTTCGCTGGTCTCCTTGCGCGTCAGCGTGATCTTGGTCTTGGCCTCGGCTGCGCCATGCGAGCGGCGCAGATATTCGAGCAGCCTCGATTTGTCCTGCTCGGACAGCAGGTCATCGGCCTGGCTTTTGATTACGCCGGCTTTTTGCAGCTGCTCGAGCAGCGCACCCGCCGGCATTCTCAGGTCGGTGGCAAATTGGGCAACGCTTGTTTGCGCCATGTGGAATCCTCTTTTCTACTTACTCGAACCAATGCGCGCGCGCCGTGGTGATCAGTTGTTTGGCACGTTCGACATCAATGCCGGTCAGTTCGGTGAGCTCGTCGACAGCGAGGTCGGCAAGATCGTCGCGCGTCTTGATGTCCTTGCTCGCCAGCTTGCCGGCCAGCGCCTTGTCCATCCCTTCGAGAGCCAGCATGTCTTCGGCGACTTCGCCGATCTGCTCTTCGGTGACGATGGCCTCGGTCAGCAGGACGTTGCGGGCGCGATCGCGAAGTTCCTGGACCGTCGTCTCGTCGAAGGCCTCGATCTCGTTCATTTCGTGCAGCGGCACGTAAGCGACTTCCTCGAGCGTCGAGAAGCCCTCGCCGATCAGGATGTTGGCCACTTCTTCATCGACATCCAGTTTTTCCATGAACAGCACGCGGATGGCCGCCGATTCGGCTTCAACGCGCGTCTGCGATTCTTCCTCGGTCATCAGGTTGATCGCCCAGCCGGTCATTTCGGAGGCCAGGCGAACATTCTGGCCGCCACGGCCGATAGCGATCGCGAGGTTGTCTTCATCGACGACGACGTCCATGCTGTGCCGGTCTTCGTCGACCACCACCGACAGCACTTCGGCCGGCGCCAGCGCGCCGACGACGAACTGCGCCGGGTCAGGCGACCACAGCACGATGTCGACACGTTCGCCGGCCAGTTCGTTGGTCACCGCGGTGACGCGCATGCCACGCATGCCGACGCAGGTACCGATCGGATCGACGCGCTGATCGTTGGACTTCACGGCGATCTTGGCGCGGATGCCGGGGTCGCGCGCCGCCGCCTTGATCTCGAGCAGGCCGTCGTCGACTTCCGGGACTTCCATTTCGAAGAGCTTGATGATGAATTCGGGCGCCGTGCGCGACAGGATCAACTGCGGGCCGCGCGCCGCGCGGTCGATGCGCAGCAAGAAAGCCTTGACGCGATCGCCGACGCGCAGGTTTTCGCGCGGGATCATCTGATCGCGCGGCAGCACGGCCTCGATCTTACCGGCTTCGATGATGGCGTTGCCGCGTTCCATGCGCTTGATCGTTCCGGTGACAAGATGTTCCTTGCGCTCGAGGAAGTCGTTGAGGATCTGGTCGCGTTCGGCGTCGCGAATCTTCTGCAGGATGACCTGCTTGGCGGCTTGCGCGCCGATGCGCCCGAAATCGATGGGGGGCAAGGATTCCTCGAGGTAATCGCCGAGTTCGACCTCGGGATCCTGCTTCTGCGCTTCCGACATCGGGATATGCTGAGCCTCGTGCAGGAAATCCTCGTCGGCGACGATTTCCCAGCGGCGGAAGGTTTCGAAATCGCCGGTTTCGCGGTCGACCACGACGCGCACGTCGGCCTCGTCGTGAACACGCTTCTTCGTCGCCGATGCCAGCGCCATTTCCAGCGCGCTAAAGACGATGTCCTTGCTGACGTTCTTCTCGCGCGCCAGCACGTCAACCAGCAGCAATATTTCGCGGCTCATATCTTCACTACCCCCTAATCTAGCCTGACGATCACTTGTTGAAACTTGGAACCAGCCTGGCTTTGTCGATATTGCCAAAAGCCAGTTCCACTTCGCCCGTGTCTATCGTCAGGCGCACCTTGCCGTCCGCAATACCCTGCAGGACGCCATTAAAATTGCGCCGGCCGCCAATCGGCAGACGCAATTTCAGATTGATCTCACTGCCGGCGAAACGCGCATAATCCGCCGGCTTCTTCAATACCCGATCCAGCCCGGGCGAGGAAACCTCGAGCCGGTCGTAATCGACATTCTCGACGGCGAGCACGCGCGACAGCTGGTTGCTGACCCGCGCGCAGTCTTCGACATCGACACCGCCCGCCTTGTCCGGTTTGTCGATAAAAAGACGCAGCACGCGACCGCGCGGACTCTGCTCCAGGTCCACCAGCTCGTAGCCGAGGCCGCTAACCGTTTTGTCGATCAGTTCGTGTAAATCCATAGCCACAAATAAAAAATGGGCGAAACGCCCATCCCCGTAAAAACTGCCCCCTTAAGGGGCGAGCGGAAAACCGCCAGATTATAACGAAATTTTGTGCCGGCGTAAATCGGCCTCGGCGTTCAATGGGCTAAAGATGGACTCATTAAGTGAAAATTCATCATTCCAGCGAAAACCGGAATCCAGTAACGGCGACGAACTGGACACCGGCGTTCGCCGGTGCGGCGAGTTAACCTACGCCTGTGCCTTGCCGTGCAGCAGTTCGAACACGTAGATCACGACCAAGGCGACGATCGCCAGCGCCGAATAGCGGTACATCAGCGCGAAGCTCGTCAACTCGGCGACGAAGCCGAGCACGATCGCGCCGACGATGTAACCGAGATCGATCGCCGACAGAAAAAGCCCGTTCGCCGCGGCCTTGCGATCAACCGGGCAGCGATTGACCGCCCAGGCGTGCAGCGACGGATGCACCGCGCCGTAACCGAAGCCGAACAGCAACGAAGAGATTACGAGGAGCAGCGTCGAATCGGCGAGCGACAGGGTGATGAGCCCGAGCAGCATGGCCGCGCAGCCGGGCAGGATGATCACGGCGTGGCCGCGCCGGTCGAACAGCCGGCCGATGAAAGGCCGGGTTGCGAGGATCATCAGCGCGTAGCCGATGAAGAAGATCCAGATGCGTTCAAGGTGACGCTCGGCTCCGAACAGCACGAGGTAGGCGACGATCCCGCACAAGGGCATCGAGACGAGGAAGCACAATGCCGACGGCAGCAGCGCACCGGGCTCGAAAATGCTTTTCGCCGTGATCGGCACGTGGCGGCGCGGCCCGGCGGGGCGCGGCGGCAGCTTTGACAGGCCGGATTTGAGCAGCAGCGTCGCGGCGAGCGTCAGCGCGACCGAGACGGCGAGAACCAGCACGATGTCGCTGGCGTTCTTCAGCACGATCGCCAGCAGCGGCGTCAGTGAAGCCGCGGCGATCGTCGTCAGCGCGTAATAGCCCGAGCCCTCGCCGCGCCGCGACTGGGGAACCCCCTTGTACACGGCGGTGGCGATGGCCGCCGTCGACAGTCCCCAGCCGATGCCCTGCAGGCCGCGCAAGAGCAGGATGCCGCTCACCGGCGACCAGACGAAACCGAGCGTCGTCGCGGCGATCAGCGCGATGCCGGCGACGATCACCGTCCGTTCGCCGACGGCGTCGACGACCGTGCCGGAAATCACCCGTGCCGCGAGCGAAGTGATCGAGAAGGTGCCGATCACCAGGCTCGCCTGGAAGGGACTGCCGCCAATCTCGATGACGTAGGCCGGCAGGGTCGGCGGCAGCATGTAGAAGCCGAAGCAGAGCAGGAGGTTTACGAGCAGCAAGGCAATGAAGCTGCCGGTCCACACGGCGTCGGCGGGCGCGGCTACGGCGATCTCCGATGCCTTGACCGGCATCGCACCGGCGGGGCTGATGGTCATGGCAAGTGATCCCGGTTCTTGTTGAGCGTGGCCTCGTCACACCGGCGAAAGAACCTCACCCCGGAATGTTTGAATCCGGGGCTGGTGTCCAGTGCGTTCCTGGCTATGCATTTCCGTTGGTCCGATTCCGGCGTTCGCCGGAATGACATGGTGGACTTAATCAGCAGCTCCGTCGGTTCAATGTGCGCGCGGCTTGCGCAGCGGACGACCGGGCGCCGGATCGTCCATGCCGAAATCGGCGAGCAGCTGCTGCACCTCGTTCTCGCCGATTTCCAGCACGTGGCCGCGCTTGAGTTGCGGCGGCAGGACGAAAGGCCCGTAACGCACGCGCATCAGGCGGCTGACCACGGCGCCGACCGCTTCGAACAGGCGACGCACTTCGCGGTTGCGCCCCTCGAACAGCGACACCCGGTACCAGTGGTTGGCGCCTTCGCCGCCCGCTTCCTGCAAGGTGGTGAATTGCGCCAGGCCGTCATCGAGTTCGATGCCGTCGAGCAGGCGCTGGCGCGCTTCCATTCCCAGTTCGCCGAGAATGCGCACGGCGTATTCGCGCACCAGTTCGTAGCGCGGATGCATCAGCCGGTTGGCGAGTTCGCCGGAAGTGGTAAAGAGCAGCAGGCCGCTAGTATTGAAATCGAGCCGCCCGACGGCGACCCAGCGCCCGCCCGACATCCTCGGCAGCGAGGTGAAGACGTTGGGCCGATGCTCGGGATCGTCGCGCGAAACGATCTCGCCTTCGGGCTTGTGATAGATGATGACGCGCGGCAAGCGGTTCGAGAATTTCAGATGCACGAGCTTGCCATTGACCTTGATGCGGTCGCCGGGGCTTGCCGACTGGCCGGTCTGGGCGACCTCGCCATTGACCACGATGTGGCCGGCGGCAATCAATTCCTCCATCTCGCGGCGCGAACCGAGGCCGCTTTGCGCGAGCAGCTTGTGCAGGCGCTCGGGCTTGCCCGGCTGGATATCGTGGCGACCGCGCTTCGTGCGCTCGAGCGTCGCGCCGCGTGGCGCGCGGCGGGCCTTGGGCTCGGCGGCGCCCGCTTCGTCCACTGGCGTATCCAGCGGAGCGTCCACAACGTCATGGCTGACACTTGCGCGCGATCGACGCGGCGCGCCCGCAGCGGCTCGGGCCGGCGGCCCACTGGGCGGGCGAAACGGGGTCTTACGGGATTTCGGATTCTTGGGCATCTTCGAGTTCCAGCGTCTGGTTCATTATTTCGAGCGGTGGCAACTCGGTCACACTGCGCAAGCCGAGGTCGTCGAGAAATTTCTTGGTCGTAGCCAGCAACGCCGGTCGTCCTGGCGTGTCACGATGACCGACGACGTCGACCCAGCCGCGCTCTTCGAGTACGCGGATGATCTGCGTCGCCACCGTCACGCCGCGGATATCTTCGATGTCGCCGCGCGTCACCGGTTGCCGGTAGGCGATGATGGCCAGTGTCTCGAGCACGGCGCGCGAATATTTTGGCGGCTTCTCCGGACTCAGTCGTTCAAGGTAAGGCAGGTATTGCGCGCGCGTGCGGAAGCGCCAGCCGCTGGCCAGCTGCACGAGTTCGAGCGGCCGCTCGGCCCATTCAACGCGCAGCTCGTCAAGCAGCACGCGCAGCACATCGATGCCGATTTCCTCGGCAAAGGCCTTGCGCAGATCGGCGAGCGCCAGCGGCTGCTGCGCGCTGAGCAGAACCGCTTCGAGGATGCGCTTCAATTCGCCGGGATTATCCGGCGGAATCTGCATCGCGACCGACGTCGCCGGAATTTCCGCCATCGATTCCACCATCGGTTCCGCTGTCGGTTCCTGTGTCGATTCCGCTATCGATTCCGCTGTCGATTCCGGCATCATGTCCGGACTCGGCTTCGGATCGGGGATCGGTTCTGCGTTCAGGTCTGTGTTCACTTCGTCCATCGGCCAACCTCACGTAAATCGGGGCGAATGCCTCGGTCTGTGTCATTTCGAGCAGATGTTCGCGCGCCAGCTCGAGCATCGCCAGGAAATGCACGACCAGCACCTGCGCCCCCAGTGTCGGATCAAACATGTCAACAAAATCGACAAAGCCGCCGGCCTTGCGCAACTGGCGCAGGATCATGCCCATGTGCTCGCGCACCGACAGCTCTTCACGCTCGATCAGGTGGTGCGTGTGCAGCCTGGCCTGGCGCAGGATGGCTCCCCAAGCCCGCTGCAGGTCTTCGGCGCGCACCTCGGGCAAGCGTTCGAGCATGGTCTTCTCGACCCAGGCCTGCGCCCACTCGAAATCGCGCTCGGCCTGCGGCAGTTGATCGAGGCGGCGCCCGGCCAACTTCATCTGTTCGTATTCGACCAGCCGGCGCACCAGCTCGGCGCGCGGATCGTTGGTATCTTCGCCCTCGAGCAGCCTGGGCTTGGGCAGCAGCATGCGCGACTTGATGTCGATCAGCATCGCCGCCATCACCAGATAGTCGGCGGCAAGCTCCAGGTTGTGCGAGCGCATCGCTTCGACATAGGTCAGGTACTGCACCGTCAGTGGCGCCATCGGAATGTCCAGGACATTGACGTTGGCCTTGCGGATCAGATAGAGCAGCAGGTCAAGCGGCCCTTCGAAGGCGTCGAGCATGACCGCCATGGCGTCAGGCGGGATGTAAAGATCGAGCGGCAACTGCTGCATCGGCTCGCCATAGATCCGGGCGAGCGGCGCTGCCGCTTCGGTCCACGGTTCTGCGGCTTGGCCGATGGTATCGATTTCGCTCATCGTGTTAACTGTAGTTCAATCCCATTGCCGCGCGCACATCGCGCATGGTTTCCTGCGCCAGTTTACGCGCCTTGGCGTTGCCGTCGGCAATGATAGACCGCACCAGCTTCGGGTCGTCGAGATAGATCTGGGCGCGCTCACGCATCGGCGCCTGTTCGCGCAGGATGCCGTCGATCACCGGCTGCTTGCAGTCGAGACAGCCGATTCCGGCGCTGCGGCAGCCCTTTTGCACCCAATCGCGACAAGCGTCGTCAGAATACACCTGATGCAATTGCCATACTGGGCATTTTTCCGGGTCGCCCGGATCGGTGCGCCGGACGCGCGCCGGGTCGGTCGGCATGCGCCTGATCTTCTGCGTCACCGAGGCTTCGTCCTCACGCAGGGTGATCGTGTTGTTGTATGACTTGGACATTTTCTGACCGTCGAGACCCGGCATTTTGGATGCCGCCGTCAACAGCGCGCCGGGCTCGACGAGAATCATCTTTCCGGTGCCTTCGAGATAGCCGGCGAGGCGCTCGCGATCGGCTAGCGACAGGCTGGCCGCCGCCTCGAGCAGCGCTTTCCCGCGCTCGATGGCGCCGGCGTCTCCCTCCTGCTGGAAGCGCGTGCGCAGCTGCTCGAACTGGCGGGCATTCTTGCTGCCCAGCTTTTTGACGGCCTCCTTGGCCTTCTCCTCGAAGCCCGGCTCGCGCCCGTACATATGATTGAAGCGGCGCGCCAGCTCGCGCGTGAATTCGACATGCGGTACCTGGTCCTCGCCGACCGGAACCTGATCGGCGCGGTAGATCAGGATGTCCGAACTCATCAGCAAGGGATAGCCGAGGAAACCGTAGGTCGACAAATCCTTGGTGTCGAGTTTCTGCTGCTGATCCTTGTAGGTCGGCACGCGCTCGAGCCAGCCGAGCGGTGTCATCATCGACAGCAGCAGATGCAGTTCGGCATGCTCGGGCACCTGCGACTGGATGAACAGTATCGCCTTGGCCGGATCGACCCCGGCGGCCAGCCAGTCGATGACCATGTCCCAGGTCGCTTTCTCGATGCCCTGCGGGTCGTCGTACTGGGTGGTCAGGGCGTGCCAGTCGGCGACGAAGAAGAGGCAGGGATAGGTGTTCTGCAACTCAACCCAGTTTTTCAGCACGCCGTGATAGTGGCCAAGGTGCAGGCTGCCGGTCGGGCGCATGCCGGAGAGGACTCGCTGTGCGTACATAGTGTCTTAGTTCAATTGAAATAAAATGACGATCAGGTCTTTCAGGAAGCCCACGAGCGGTCCGAGGATATCGGCAAGAATACCGGTAAACATCAGCAGCAGGAGAATGGGAAAACCCCAGCGTTCGAGCTGCGCGAATTTCCAGGCCAGCGGGTGCGGCAGGAGGCTCACGGCGATTCGCCCGCCGTCGAGCGGCGGCAGCGGCAGCAAGTTGAGCACCATGAGCACCAGATTGACTTCGATGCCGGTCAGGCTCATTTCGGCGAGCGGCCTGCTGTAGGCCATCAGCGGCAGCAGCATCAGCAGCTTGAGCAGGCCGGTCCACACCAATGCCATCAGCAAATTGACAGCCGGCCCGGCCAGCGCCACCCAGAGCATTTCGCGCTTGGGATGGCGCAACCGGCCAAAGTCAACCGGCACCGGCTTGGCCCAGCCGAAGAGCATGGCGCTGCCGGCTGCAAAATAACTCGTCGCCAGAATAATTCCGGGAACCAGCAGGGTCCCGACCGGATCGATGTGACGCAAGGGATTGAGGCTGATCCGTCCGGCCAGCCACGCGGTCGGATCACCGAAGTGGCGCGCCACGTAACCGTGCGCCGCCTCGTGCAGTGTGATCGCGAAGATCACCGGCGGCGCGGCGATGAGGATGTTCGCGATCAGCGTGGACGCGCTCATGCGGCCACCAAACCAAAAGGCTCGAGCGCTCCGCGCCCGGCACGCACCAGCACCGGCGGCAGAACCGTCAGATCGATCACGGTCGTCGGCACCGGTCCGCAGTAACCGCCGTCGAGGATAAGCTCGAGGGCGTCGTCGAGCCGATCCTGAATTTCCCAGCCCTCGCTGAGCGGCGCTTCGTCATCGGGCAGGATCAAGGTCGAAGTCAACAAAGGCTCGCCGAGTTCGGCGAGCAGCGCCAGCGCGATCTTGTGTGCCGGAATGCGCAGGCCGATGGTCTTGCGTTTGGGATGCAGCACGCGCCGCGGCAATTCCTTGGTTCCCTCTAGGATGAAGGTATAGCTGCCCGGCGTCGTCGCCTTGAGAAGCCGGTACTGGGCGTTATCGACACGCGCAAACTGGGCGATCTCGGAAAGGTCGCGGCACATCAGCGTCAAATGATGGCGCTCGTCGACAGCGCGGATGCGGCGGATGCGTTCGACCGCATCTTTGTCGCCGAGGCAGCAGCCGAGCGCATAGCAGCAATCGGTCGGAATCGCCAGCACGCCGCCGTCGCGCAACTCGTCCGCCGCGCGCGCCAGCAGCCGGGATTGCGGATCGTCGGGATGGATGGCGAGATAACGCGCCATGTTCAGAACGCTTCCCACACGGGTGTCAGCCCGGCCGGGAGGGGCGCCAGCTGGCCGATGTCGATATAGCTTTCGCCGGGTCCGTGAAAATCCGAGCCACAGGACGCAAGGAAACCGTATTCGTTCGCCAGGCGGCCGAAGAGCGCGATGTTGGCGGCAGAATGGCTGCCCGAAACAACCTCGATGGCTTGGCCGCCGAGGCTCTTGAACTCGTCGAGGAAGTCGTGAAGTTCGGGGCGCGAGAGCTTGTAGCGGCCCGGATGGGCGACCGCCGCGATGCCGCCGGCGCCGTGGATCCAGTCCAAAGCCTCGGCGAGCGTCGCCCACTGGTGTTCGACATAGCCGGGGCGCCCCGGCACGATGTAGGATTCGAAAACGCTGCGCACATCCTTGCACACGCCGATCTCGACGAGATAGCGGGCGAAATGCGAGCGGCTGATCAAATGCGGATTCTCGGCATGGCGCATGGCGCCCTCGAAGGTCCCCTCGATGCCGATATTCTCGAGCGCGGACGCCATGCGCTGCGCCCGTCCGATACGTCCCGAACGGATCGAGAGCAAACCGGCGTTGAGCGCTGCGTCGGCTTCGGCGAACGCAAGGCCGAGTACGTGGATCTGCAGGCCGCCCCATTCGATCGAAATCTCGACGCCGTTGACAAAGCGCATTCCGACTTCGTCGGCGACCGCGCGCGCGGCGGGCAAACCGGAGATGTCATCGTGGTCGGTCAGCGCCAGGATATCGACATGATTCTGCGCGGCGCGGTGTGCCAGTTCCGCGGCCGGCAACAGCCCATCCGAAGCGTTGGAATGACAGTGAAGATCGACGTTGAGCAAAGCAGGCCAGCCGTGAAAAATCAAGCTATCGATCATAACACAGTGGCCGCGCGGGCCTGCGGCGCCGGCCATTGATGGAATCACGGATGACCGCCGATCAGACTTGCAGCCCTTGCCCTCATCGCGCTATAGTTCGCCCCGCAAACGGGAGCGCGCGGAAGTTTCTGCAAGTAACTCCCGGAGCATAGGGCGAGGGCTGTCCCCAGCGGAGAAGCGCGGAACGGGTCCGGGTGCTGACCGAAGCGACTGCAGCGCCAGAAGAATCAAAAAAAGGACGCCGCCTTGCACCGGGGCGACCGATTGAATCAGCGTTTCCATGGAGCATCCGAAGATTTCGATTGGCCAGCTGTGCTCAGCGCACTCCAGGCAAGAGCACTCAAGATTTCTATCCTTTTGAAAAGGGGGTTGTGGTGGAAAAATTTGAATCGTGCAAACAGTCGCGTTCACACGCTTTGCGAACAGCAGTGACCTTGCTCGGAATCGCCGCGGCGATGTCCGCGTTGCAGGCTTCGGCGCAGGTGCCGGCGTTGCCGAAAAGCCCGGTGACGCTGAACATCGTCGACGTCGGCGGCGATCTCGCCTTGACGCAGGACGCGTTCGATCTCTATGCGAAGAAGAACCCGTCCCTGGTTTCCAAGTTCACTTTCACGAAGGCTCCGGCGCCCGAGCTGCCGGGCAAGCTGAAAGCGATGCAGAGCGCGGGTCGCACCGATATCGATCTCGTGCTGACCGGCGTCGGCTTCCTCGGCAACGCCGTCGAGCAGGGGCTGCTCGTCAAGCTGCTGCCCGACTACGCCGCGAAATTCCCCGGCCTGATGAACAATTACCAGCCCGCCGCCGCGAAGATGCAGGAGCTGGCGCAGGGACAGGGCATCGAGGTCGTGTTCATGCCTGCGGGACCCCTCCTCGAGTACAACCCGGCCAAGGTCAAGCAGCCTCCGACGACGGCGCAGGAGCTGCTCGCGTGGTGCAAGGCCAATCCGAACCGGCTGATCTATGCGCGACCGGCGAATTCCGGCCCCGGCAACACCTTCATCATGGGCCTGCCCTACATCCTGGGCGACAAGGATCCCAATGACCCGGTCAACGGCTGGGACAAGACCTGGGCCTACCTCAAGGACCTCAATTCGTGCATCGAGTACTACCCGACCGGCACGGCCGCGACCATGAAGGAGCTCGGCGAGGGCTCGCGGGACATGACGGTGACGATGACCGGCTGGGACATCAACCCGCGCGTGCTCGGCATCGTGCCCAAGGATTTCAAGGTCACGCCGATGAAGGGCATGACCTGGGTCAACGATGCGCACTACATGGTCGTGCCCAAGGGCGTTGCGCCGGAGAAGCTCGCGGTGCTCCTCGACGTCATGGCGTTCATGCTGACGCCTGAAGCGCAGGCCTACACGTACGACAAGGGCTACTTCTATCCCGGTCCCGCGGTGAAGAACGTGCCGCTGTCGATGGCGCCGAAGGAAAGCCAGGATGCGCTGAAGGAGTACGACCGCCCGGAATACGAGAAGTGGCTGGCCGAGTTCCCGCACGCGCAGTCGCTGAAGCCGAAGGCGCAGGTCGAAGCCTATCGCATCTGGGACCAGCAGATCGGCGCGCAGAAAACGAAGTAAGCCCGATGACCGGGACGCGCCCGTGCGCGCGCGTCCCGGCGAAAGACAGGTGCCCCCGGCGCGAGCGCACACGGACGCCTCAGGCGAGAGCAGCCGGGCGCGTTTGCGCCGCAGGCATTAACGCAGAACGACTAGCCATGAATCCTGATTTCAACGAACTCAAGCTCGACCGGGTGACGCGCCGGTTTGCCACTGCCGGCGGCTCCTTCAACGCGCGCTGCAGGAACTCTCGCTAACCTGAGTTTCCGGCGCTTGAAGAACGAATTTCTCTATGCACGGCAAGCGTTTGGCTTGAGATTCCGATTTCTGTTTTCTGACTACACGGTGATTTGTCGCAGGAGTTCGATGGCGTGCTGTTGTTTTGAGCTTGCCGTGGTGAGAATCTCAAAGGTTGGCGCATTTGCGGTCGTCGGCGTGCGACAGGTATTGCGCACGATTGAGGCCAGGTCAGCCATCAAGGTGGCAAAGCTATGCACAGGCGTCTGGTCGTCGAGGGTGTGGCGAGCGGCCTTGGCCAAAGCTGCCTTCGATCGTGTCGCCGGCGCCACTGGATCACGCGAGGTCTTGGCCTCCTGATCGGGATCGGCAAACATCAGTTCGCGCCAGGCTTCGCGCATGTGCCACTCGACGTAGTAGGCGAGCATGCACAGGAAGATATGCGCGCGCACCCAGTCGGCCAACCGGTGGTGGATCGGTCGCACCTTAAGGTCAATGGTTTTGAACGAACGGAAGGCCCGCTCGACGTTGGACAAGGACTTGTAGTTGCGCCCACAGTCGGCCTCGCTCATTTGCGTGGCCGGCACCGAGGTGCGGATGATATAGATCCCGTCGAGCGCCGCTTCAGCGGCGATACTGTCCGGTCTGCGCTGGAAAGAGAACGTCGTTTCGCCGATGCGTAGCTCAAGATGCTTGGCCACCTTGTATTGGTTGATGACTTTGCCCACCCGGACGCCGATGGCATCCTGGCCCTTCAGCTTGCCGGCGTCCACGCGCGCCTTGATCTTCTCAAGGTTCTTCTCGGTGGCGCACAGCAAGTCCTCGCGCTTGTGGGCACGCAGTTTGGCCAGCGGGGCATTGCGGCAGGCCACAAGGCGTTCGCCGGGATACTCTGGGGCACTGAATTCGAACAGATTGCGCTCATCGAACAAGCCCAGTTGTAATTGACCTTGCTCGACCAGCGAACGGATCGAGACACTCTTGAGCGCCGTGATCCAGCCGATCCCCTCGCTCCCCTGCATCGCGTCGATCGCCTGTTGCGAAATCATCCCGCGATCGCAGCCATGTATTCCGATTTGTGGGTTTGGGGGAACTCCTATTCTTATCAAACAACTTAGCAAGATCCTCCACGTCGCGCCGAGGTGATTGTCTGCAGTCGACGGCGCACCAGATGAGCCAAGCAAACCGGGATGGTTTCCCCAGCCCAACGAACGTCACCAGCACGCGGCATTCGAAAAACACCACGCGGTTAATTGTTATTGGGTGCTCTAGGAGTAAAATTGGCGGTTGCAAAAGAACAGCACTTTCCACCTCTGGGAATCCGATACCCACCAAAATGTAAATAAGCCACGCATTTTTGGTGTTTTTATTGACTAGCTTATTGACACCGAGATCTTTCTTGAAAAGATATTATTTTCTGAATATTCGTCAAACGCCTTGTCATTGCTTGCTGAGAGAAAGTTATTGCCCTGATGAAATCACTCACTCACTTAGTTCTACGCCCCTCTCACCTGTATTTATAAGGACAGGGGGGTGAACTCAAGACGAGTTCGCCCTTTTTTTGTTTCTGCAAAACGTTTCAACACCTGTTGACAAGGGATTGATATGACACAGAAAACTGTCCTGAACGAGGCGCATCGCCGGCTCAGTGCCAAGATGGTCGATTTTGGCGGCTGGGATATGCCGCTGCACTACGGATCGCAGCTCGACGAGCACCACGCCGTGCGCAGCGACTGCGGCATGTTCGACGTCTCGCACATGTGCGCCGTCGATGTGGCTGGACCCGACGCCAAGGCTTTCCTGCTGCGCCTGATTGCCAACAACGTCGACAAGCTCAAGCTGCCCGGCAAGGCGCTCTACAGCGCCATGCTCAACGAAGCGGGCGGCGTCGTCGACGATCTCATCGTCTATTTCATCGCCGACGGCCAATATCGCGTTGTCATCAACGCCGGCACGGCCGAGAAGGATCTTGCATGGATGCGCGCGCGCCTTGCCGAATGGCAGCGCGTGGCCGCTTGCCAGGTGGCGATTGTGCCGCGCCGCGATCTGGCGATGATCGCCGTCCAGGGCCCGCAGGCCCGAGCGAAAGTGTGGCAGGTCTTGCCGCAGGCCCGTGCGGCCAGCGAGCCGCTCAAGCCGTTTTTCGCGGTCAATGTCGGCGACTATTTCATCGCCAGCACCGGCTATACCGGCGAGGAAGGATACGAAATCACCCTGCCGGCAAGCAAGGCCGAAGGGCTGTGGCAGGCCCTCCTCGATGCCGGTGTCAAACCGATCGGCCTCGGCGCGCGCGACACGCTGCGCCTCGAAGCCGGCATGAATCTCTACGGGCAGGATATGAACGAAGATGTCTCGCCGCTCGACGCGGGGCTTGCTTGGACGGTCGATCTCACCGCGCCGCGCGACTTCGTCGGCAAGGCGGCCTTGCTCGCCGGCGGTCAGAAATCGCAGTTCCTCGGACTGCTGCTGCAGGACCGCGGTGTATTGCGAGCACACCAGAAAATCAGCAGCGCGCAAGGAGCTGGCGAGATCACCAGCGGCAGCTACGCGCCGACCCTGCAGCAATCGATCGCCCTCGCCCGCCTGCCGCTCGGCGTGGCCATCGGCGATACGGTCACGGTTGAAATACGCGACAAGCAACTCGTCGCCAGGGTCGTCAAGCCGTGCTTCGTGCGCAACGGCAAGGCCATGATTTAAGCATCGACAAACTTTCTAACTTCTCAGGAGCCGCCATGAACGTCCCCGCCAATCTCAAATACACCAAGAGCCACGAATGGGTACGCGTCGAAACCGACGGAACGGTCACGGTCGGCATCACCGACCACGCGCAGGAATTGCTCGGCGATCTGGTGTTCGTCGATCTGCCGGAAATCGGCAAGAAGCTCGTTGCCGAGCAGGAAGCCGCGGTTGTCGAATCGGTCAAGGCCGCCTCCGACGTCTATGCGCCGATCGGCGGCAACGTCACTGAAATCAACACGGCGGTGTCGGACAAGCCGGAACTCATCAACCAGGATGCCTACGCCGCCTGGCTCTTTCGCATGAAGCCGGCCGCTATCGGCGAACTCGCGTCACTGCTCGATGCCGCCGCCTATACCGCGATCAGCGCAGAGTAGCAGACCACCTATCGCCCCCACCCGGATACGCCATGCCGAAGACATTTCCCCTGAACATCCTCGAACAGCGCGACGAATTCGTCGCGCGCCACATCGGCCCGACGCCGGAAGACGTGACCGCCATGCTCGCGGCCATTGGCGCCGAGAGCCTCGCTGCGCTGATCGACCAGACCGTGCCGGCGGCAATTCGCCTGCCCGCGCCGCTGGCGCTCGACGATTCCCGGCCGGAAGCCGAAGCGCTGGCCGCACTCAAGGCCATGGCCGGCAAGAACCGCGTTTTGAAATCGCTGATCGGCATGGGCTATTCGGACACGCTGACGCCCAAGGTCATCGTCCGCAACGTTCTCGAAAACCCGGGCTGGTATACGGCCTACACACCCTACCAGGCCGAGATCGCGCAAGGCCGGCTCGAAGCCCTGCTCAACTACCAGCAGATGGTCATCGACCTGACCGGGATGGAACTTGCCAACGCCTCGCTGCTCGACGAGGCGACCGCCGCCGCCGAAGCGATGACCATGGCCAGGCGGGTCAGCAAGGCGAGTTCGAATCGCTTCTTCGTCGATGCGGCCTGCTTCCCGCAGACGATCGACGTCATCAAGACGCGCGCCGGATTCTTCGGCTTTGAGCTGGTCTTCGGCAGGCCCGAAGAGGCCGCACTGCAGGAGGTTTTCGGCGCGCTCTTCCAGTACCCGAACGACGCCGGCGAAATCGCCGATCTGTCGCAGACTATCGCTGCCGTCAAGGCGCGCGGCGGCATCGTCGCGGTGGCCTCCGACCTGATGGCCCTGGTGCTGCTCAAATCGCCCGGCGCCATGGGCGCCGATATCGCGCTCGGTTCGTCGCAGCGCTTCGGCGTGCCGATGGGCTTCGGCGGCCCGCACGCCGCCTTCTTCGCCACGCGCGACGAGTACAAGCGCTCGGTCGCCGGGCGAATCATCGGCGTCTCCGTCGACGCGCGCGGCAACAAGGCGCTGCGCATGGCGCTGCAAACGCGCGAACAGCATATCCGGCGCGAGAAAGCCAACTCGAATATCTGCACCTCGCAGGTCCTGCTCGCCAACATGGCCGGCATGTACGCGGTCTATCACGGGCCGGAAGGGCTGCGCGTCATCGCCGAGCGCATTCACCGGCTGGCGGCGATTCTCAGCGAGGCGCTGCGGCGCGCCGGCATCGCCGTGCTCACCACGAATTTCTTCGATACCTTGCGCGTCGACCTCGGACCACGGGCGCGCGTCGTCGCGCAAGCCGCGCTCGCCGCCGGCTACAACCTGCGCGAGGTGGGCGGCGGCGTCCTCGGCATCGCCTTCAACGAGAAATCAACGCGTGACGATGCGCTCGCCCTGATCAAGCTGATCGCCGGCATCAGCATCGACGTCGAAGCGCTGGATGCGCAGCTGCAGGAGGCCGATCCGACCCTGCCGCAAGCCCTGCGGCGCACCGGCGCCATCCTTTCGCACCCGATCTTCAACAGCTATCACACCGAACACGAGATGCTGCGCTACTTAAAGCGGCTGCAGAACAAGGACCTTGCACTCGACCACTCGATGATCTCGCTCGGCTCGTGCACCATGAAGCTCAACGCCACGAGCGAAATGATTCCGGTCACCTGGCCGGAATTCGCCGACATGCATCCTTTTGCGCCGATCGCGCAGGCACAGGGTTACATGGAAATGATCGGCGGGCTGGAAAAGGCGCTGCGGGCGATCACCGGCTTCGATGCCATATCCATACAGCCCAACTCCGGTGCGCAGGGCGAATACGCCGGCATCGTGGCGATCATGCGCTACCACGCGAGCCGCGGCGAGGGTGCGCGCAATATCTGCCTGATTCCGCGCTCGGCGCACGGCACCAATCCGGCCAGCGCGCAGATGTGCGGTTTGCAGATCGTCGTCGTCGATTGCGACGCGCAGGGCAATGTCGATCTTGCCGACCTCAAGGCCAAAGCGGCGCAGCACGCCGCGCAGCTCGCCTGCCTGATGATCACCTACCCGTCGACCCACGGCGTCTTCGAGGAAGCGATCCGCGAAATCTGCGCGGTGATCCACGCGCATGGCGGCCAGGTCTATATGGACGGCGCCAACCTCAACGCCCAGGTCGGCCTCACCTCGCCCGGCCTGATCGGCGCGGATGTCAGCCACATGAACCTGCACAAGACCTTCGCCATCCCACACGGCGGCGGCGGACCCGGCATGGGCCCGATCGGCGTCAAGGCGCATCTCGCGCCCTTCATCGCCGACCATGTCGTGCAGCCGACCGGCGGGCCGGAGCGCTTGAATCGCGGACAGGGCGCCGTTTCAGCTGCGCCCTGGGGCTCGGCGTCCATCCTGCCGATCTCGTGGATGTACGTCACCATGCTCGGCGCAAAAGGCGTGACGCGCGCCAGCGAAGTCGCCATCCTCAACGCCAACTACATTGCCGCGCGCCTCAATGCGCATTTCCCGGTGCTCTACTCGGGAACCAGGGGCCGCGTCGCGCACGAGTGCATCCTCGACATCCGCGCCATCAAGGCCGCCACAGGAATCGCCGAGATCGACATCGCCAAGCGCCTGATGGATTACGGCTTCCACGCACCGACGGTGAGCTTCCCGGTTGCCGGTACGATCATGGTCGAGCCGACCGAGTCGGAATCGAAAGCCGAACTCGACCGCTTCATCGCCGCGATGATCGCCATCCGCGACGAGATCCGCAAGATCGAGCAAGGCGACTGGCCGGCCGACAACAATCCGCTCAAGAACGCGCCGCACACCCAGGCCGACATTGTTGCCGCCGAATGGAACCGCCCCTACACGCGCCAGGAAGCTGTCTTCCCCTTGCCGTGGGTGGCCGCCAACAAGTTCTGGCCGAGCGTCAATCGCATCGACGACGTGTACGGCGACCGCAATCTCTTCTGCGCCTGCGTGCCGATCAGTGAGTATTGATTTGAAGCAGCACCGGTCCGACGCACATCGGCGCCCCGGCGCGTTGCCGGCGGAATTAGCGGGCACTGCATTTTCCGGTCATTCGTGAACGGAGGGTGGCTTCGCGCTGTCAACGGACGCTCAGTTCTTCAATGGGACCGGCAGTGGACGACCCTGAGCCGACCTCCAGGCTATTGATAAGCAGACATTCGAATCGCTTGTTATGCGGCATTCGTTTGCGCGGCGGGCAATTTGCCAGACACCTGCGCTGAGCACGATGAATTACCGTCTTTGCCCCCATATTGATAGACGACGGTAAGCGCTCTACGGTACCGCGTTGCCAGCTGACTTACGCAGTGGTAATGGGCCGGAGCGGCAACAACTCGTCAATTCGGCTATAGGGCCAAGTTGGTAATTTCTCCAACGTATCCTTGAGCCAGGCATACGGCTC
>CAISOB010000104.1 GCA_903886975.1 uncultured beta proteobacterium | reverse complement strand
ATCTGGTAACGTTCGTCTTGGGTGAGGTGTGAGTAATTCATTCCAGGCAACTTTGACTTGGCGGTCTAGGGGGCCGGATGTTCTCACATCTCGCCCACTCAACCCGTTAATCAGAGTTGCACTTCGAATTTGAACTCGCGACTTCTTGATACAGAGAATTGGAAACCTAAGAAATATTTCATTCGCCAATTGAAGCGTCGGCGCGAAAGGTTCCTTGACGCAGAAGTTTCCCGACGAGGGCGTTACCGGATCACGGCAATGGACGAATCCGGCCTTTGCGACCGCGCTGGGATCGGCGTTCGCCGGCAGTGTTTCACTTGAGCCCCATCACCGCGTCGGGGAGCGCCGTGGCCATCGCCGGAAACGCGCAGATTATGAATACCGCCGCGAACATCAGTCCGACAAAAGGCAGCACGCCCCAGATTACGTCGTGCAGGGGGATGTCCGGCGCGATGTTCTTGATGACGAAGATGTTGAGCCCGACCGGCGGATGGATCAGGCCCATTTCCATGACGATGGTCATCAGCACGCCGAACCAGATCAGGTCGAAGCCGGCCGCCTTGAGCGGCGGCAAAATGATTGGCGCGGTCATCAAAATGATCGAGACCGGCGGCAGGAAAAAGCCGAGGACGATCACCATCAAGAGGATCGCCGCGAGCAGCAGCCACTTCGAGAACTGCATGCCGACGATGCCTTGCGCCGCCGACTGGCTGATGTGCAGATAGCTCATCACGTAGGAGAAGAGCAGCGACATGCCGATGATGAACATCAGCATCGTCGATTCCTTGAGCGTCGCGGTCAGGATGGGGCGCAGGTCGGCAGGCCGCCAAACGTGATAGGTGAGCGCGATCAGGATTAACGCCAGGACCGCGCCGAGGCCCGCCGTTTCCGACGGCGTCGCGTAGCCGCCATAGAGCGCAGCCATCACGCCGATCAGCAGGATCACGAAAGGCAGCACGCGCGGCAGCATCTCGACTTTCTCAAGCAGCGTGTAGGTCTTCTGCTCGAGATAGGCCGAATGCGTTCCGTCGCGGTCGAAAGCCGCGCTGGCGACGCGGTACTCGCTGCGAAACTTGTACATCGCATAGAGCGCGAACAGGGCGACAAGCAGCAGTCCCGGTCCGATGCCGGCGAGGAACAGGCGGCCGAGCGAGACTTCCGCGGCGACCGCGTAGAGGATCATGGTGATCGACGGCGGCAGCAGGATGCCGAGCGTGCCGCCGGCGGCGATGATGCCGGCGGCGAAACCCGGCGAATAGCCGCGCTTGCGCATCTCGGGGATGCCCGCGCTGCCGATCGCCGAGCAGGTGGCCGGGCTCGAGCCGGCCATCGCCGCGAACAGTGCGCAGGTGAACACGTTGGCGATGCCGAGGCCGCCCGGGACGCGCTGCATCCACGCATGCATCGCCAGATAGAGGTCGCGGCCGGCATCCGATCGCCCGATCGCCGCGCCCTTGAGAATGAACAGCGGGATCGACAGCAGGGTGATGCTCGACATTTCCTCGTAGACATTCTGCGTCACGGTGTCGAGCGACGAGGCGGGCATGAAGGTCGCCATGAACAGGATGGCGACGAAACCCAGCGCGAAGGCGATCGGCATTCCCGAAAACATCACGATCAGCGTGACGGCGCCGAACAGCAGGCCGAGCGAGAGGACACTCATGACCGGCCGTCCTCATCGGCGGCGAAATGGACAAGGATTTGCAGCAGCACCTGCACGGTCAGCAGCGTCATGCCGGCGGCCATCAGTCCATAGGGGATGGTCAGCGGCGGCGAGAAGGTCGATGATGTTGTCATGTGATCGACCCAGGCTTCGCGAAACAACGTCCACGACTTCCAGGCGAAGAATGCGCAGAAGGCGAAGGTCATGCAATCGACGGCGATGCGCCGCAGGCGATTGATGGCGGGCGGCAGGATCGCGGCGACGGCCTCGATGCCGATATGCCCGCGCTGCGCCTGCACCCAGGCGCCGGCGAGAAAGACCGCGCCGACGATGCAGAAGACCGCCACTTCGTCCTGCCAGTCGGTGGCCGCCTTGAACAGGTAGCGCGAGAAGACGCTGTAGGTCAGGACGCAGGCGGCGACGAGCAGGGCGATCATGCCGAGGAAGGCCATCAGCGCATTGACCGCCGCCAGCGCGCGCGGCAGGAGGCCGTGCGGCGCGGCCAGTTCGGCCGCCAGCGTGAGGCCGAACGCATCGACCCCACTACCCGGCCACACGACGTCTTTGTCCCCTGCTGGCCGCGTGGCGCGGTCGTCGGCGCTCACAAGAGCTTCTGGGCGAGAGTCAGCAGCTTGGCGCAATTCTCGTTCTTGTCCGAGTAATCCTTCCACACCGGTTTGGCCAGGGCCTGCCACTTGGCCAGCGTCGCGTCGTCGAGGTCGGATACCTTGGCGCCTTTCTTGGCGTAAACATTGGCGACGGCGATGTCGTCGGACTTGGCGCTGTCGACAGCGAACTTCTCGAGATCGGCGCCAACCGACATGATCACCTCCTGCTGCGCTTTCGGCAGCTTGTCGAAAATCTCCTTCGACATCATCAGCGGCTCGAACATGAACCAGTACGATTTGCCGCGGCCGCTGGTCAGGAATTTCGAGACTTCTTCGAGGCGGAAAGAGATCAGGCTGGTCGACGAAGTCAGCGCCGCATCCATGGCGCCGGTTTGCATGGCTGCGTAGATTTCGTTCGAGGGCAGCGACAGCACCGATGCCCCGGCGTCCTTGAACATCATGTCCATCTCACGGCTGCCGCCGCGCACCTTCATGCCTTTGGCATCATCGACGCTGACCAGCGGTTTGGCCCGGCTGGCGACGCCGCCGGCCTGCCAGATCCAGGTCACGATGACGACGCCTTTGTCGGCCAGCACCTGCGTCAGAAACTTGCCGACCTCGGCGTTCTTCCACTTGCTGCCGACCTCGTACGAGGGAACGAGCGCGGGCAGCAGGCCGATGTTGGTTTCCGGCACTTCGCCGCCGGCATAGGACAGCGGCACCAGCGAGAGGTCGAGCGCGCCCTTGCGCAGCGCGCTGAACTGCGAGTTGACCTTGACCAGCGACGAATTCGGATAGATGTCGAACTTGAGCGCGCCATTGGTATTCTTCTCGACATCGACGGCGAATCGGCGCACCAGGCGGTCGCGAAAATCGCCCGCGTCCATCGTGCCGCCGGGGAATTGATGCGAAATCTTGAGTGTCGTGGCCGCTTGCGCGTGCGCCAGCGACGGCAACCCCAAAGCCAGGGTAGACAGGCCTGTGGCGGAGCCGAGAATGAAACGACGACGATTGGCTTGCATACTTCCTCCTAACGGCATGAAAGTCGCGCGAGCGGCTCTCGGATCTTCCCTCGCCCTCGGGACTAGGGGTCGGGAGTGAAGGAAACCGACAGACGGCGGATGCTCGCGATTCGGGTGGCGCTCCGGCCGGTCGGGGAATCAACTGCGCTCGTCTGTGACGCCAGCAGAGCCTTATCGTTCCCGAAAAGCCGGACACCGATGCCCATGGCATGCGGCGACGTCATCCACGGCGGGCAGGGAAAAATTCGCGGGGGCTTGCGTTCAGGGCTCAATGCAACCACCGCCGTATTCCTTCGGCGCTGCGAAAATCACCGGTGGCACGCGCCGCAATTCCGGGAGCGACCTCTTCGAGCAGGCGGCAGAGCGCATTGCCCGGCCCGATTTCCAGTACGCGGTCGGGCTGCATTTCAACGAGATTGGCCAGGCAGGCCGCCCAGTCGAGCGGCGTGCTGATTTGCCGCGCCAGCGCCGCGAGCGCGGCCGGACGCTGCTGCGCCGCGCGGCCGTCGATGGCGCTGAGTACCGGGAAGGCCAGGCGGCCCGGTTGATCCCAAGGCGCCAGGGCCGAGTGAAAGGCTCCGCTCGCCGCAGCGAGCAGCGGCGTGTGCGCCGGCGTCGCCACCGGCAGGACAACGGTGCGCTCGGCGCCTTGCGCCAACGCCTGCCGCTGCGCTGCCGCCAGCGCCGACTGCGCGCCGCCGAGCACGAAATGGCGCTGGCCATTGACGATGGCCAGCGCCAGCCCGTGGCCTGCGGCGATCGCATCGGCCTGCTGACGCTTAAGTCCGATGATCGCCAGCAGGCCGGAGGCGGCGGGGAAAGCGCTGTCCATCAAATCGGCGCGCAGCGCACACAGGGGTACGCCGGCGCTCGCCGGAAAAGCGCCGGCGGCGCAGCAGGCCGCCATTTCTCCGAGCGAGTAGCCGGCGACGGCGACGGGGCGCGGCAACAGCGGCTGCAACTGTCGCCACAGCGTCATTTGGTAGCCGAAGATCAGCGGCTGGGCCAAGCGGTTTCGGTAAATCTGCAGCGAGCTATCGGAGCTTTCCTGCCACAGTTCGGGAATGGTCGCAGCCAGCACCGAGGCCAGTTCGCCTTCGGCCTCAGCCTTCAGCCGCTGCAAGGTTTCAGGCTGTTGTCCGCCCTGGCCGCTGAACAACACGGCCAGGCGCTTGCCGTCGCTCGTTACGGATGGCGCGAAGACTTGCGTGTCCGCCACGCCCGCCTCAGGCATGCAGCGGCTCCTCTCGCAGCGTTGCCAACAAGGCAGCCACCCGTTTAAGCGCTACCGCCTGCGGCCCCTTGACCAGCACTTGCGCGGCAGGCTGCTTGCAGCAAGCTAGAAGCTCCCGCCAGGCCACGGCGTCGCCACCGGGGAAACGCAGTTCGCCGTCGATGGCGACCGCATGCCGGGCCGCAGCGGCCAGCGCAGCCAGGCAAATTCGCAACTGCGCGCGGCTCTCGACATCGCAGATCAGGTCGATATCGGATGCAGCGTGGCGATAACTCTCGCCGCTCAATGCTTCCCAGGCCAGCGAACCGTAAATGCCGAGTTCGGCGCCGCTTGCCAGAATCGCCGTTTCGAGACGCGCCAGCACGGCCCGGGTCGGCGAATCCAGACGGGCAAGAGAGCCGCTGAGCGGCAGCGGCGGGCGTACGCGCAATACGTCAGCGCGCCTTACGAAACAGGCCAGGCGTTGCCGCTCGAGGCGTGCCGGCAGCGTCAGGGCGAGTTGCACCTCATCGGCCTGTTGCGCGTCTTGGCGCGTAACGACCAAGGGCAGCCCCGCCGCGATCCACTTGACGATGGCATTGGCCGAAGCGGGTTCCGGACAGCGGCAAGCGCAGCCGGAACGCAAATAGGCGAGGTCGTGGCGGCGCATGCACTCAGCTTGCCGCCAGCACGGCGGCCGCTACGCCGGCCGCCAGTTGCCGGCCGCCGCGCGCGAGGCCGGCGGCCATCCGCCGGTCCTGCATGCCCTTGGACGCAGCGATCTCGGCCAGCGCGGCTTCGAGCGAAACGGCCAATGGCGGCTCCCAGATGGCATCGATGGCGCCCATGCGGCAGTAGTTATCCGCGCCGGGGGCGATGATGGCCGAGTCGGCGGCGAGCGCGGCGAGGCGTTCGTAGGCGATCTTGGTCACTCTGGCCATCGCTTTGAGATCCATTACCCGCACCTGCGCATCGGTGCAGGCATAGCTGCGGTCAGCCATCAGGCCGAAGGACAGGTAGCCGCCGCTCACCGCCTGTTCGGTTACCAGGCTGATGCTCGGATGTCCCTGGCGGCGCGCCAGGTCCACGCACTGTGCAAGGTGCCCCAGGCTGCCGTTCAGGCACAGCAATTCCTGCTGCCGCGAGAGCGCCTGGCCGCTGGTATCGACGAGAAAAATCAGCGGCCGGCCCGGATACTGCGCGATGGTATCGAGGATGCCTTCGGCGAGGGTCAGCGCGATGTCATGGCTGATCGCCGCGCCCTCGGTCGTGCCAAGCACGGCCACCGCGCCGCGCGCCGTCGTCGCCGTGCCGGTGATCGTCTGGCCGCTGACCGTGATGGCATGGCCGTCGGGAAAGAGCGAATCGAGAAGTTGCGGGAGTTTCATGCCGGCAATCCTTTCTTGAGGCCGATCAGAGCGTCGCGCTCGAGCAGCGGCACATCCTGCGGCGCACTGATGCCGAGGCCCGCCCAGACTTCGCTGCCGTCGCGGCAGGAACTGAAGCGTGTCATGCGCGCGCGCAGGCCTTTCTGGGTCGCGCGCAGCGAGGCCAATGTCGCCGGCGCGGTGTCCTGGCTGCCCAGGCAATCGAGCACCCCTTGGCGGAAAGCGGCGCTGCTGTCCTCGACGAGATCGGCGGAGTCGCCCATCAGATAGCGGTGCTTGCCGCCGGTGACGCGCCAGACCAGCGCGCGGTCGCGGGCGTCGAACTCCTCGAAGCCCATCACCGTCTCGATCACTTCGGGCCCGGACAGGCCGAGCCGCCCTTCCTCCGACATCAGGACCGCCGAGCACAGGCTGCAGACGATGGCCATGCCGCCGAAAGCGCCGCAGCTGCCGCCGATCAGCGC
This sequence comes from uncultured beta proteobacterium, assembly GCA_903886975.1. Classification (GTDB taxonomy): domain Bacteria; phylum Pseudomonadota; class Gammaproteobacteria; order Burkholderiales; family Rhodocyclaceae; genus Propionivibrio. The sequence goes on along the minus strand of CAISOB010000104.1, from coordinate 13,829 downwards.
CAGCACGGCAATTCTGGCAGCGCGCGCGGCGAGCACCGCGCGCATGATTTCCGAAACGGCGATCAGGCCGGCATTCGCTTCGTGCAGACGCACGCCGCCGGAGTCGACGAGGAGCAGCACGGCCGCCGGTTTCTCGGCGAGCGCCCGGCGCAGCAGGCCGACGATCTTGGCGCCATGGATCTCGCCGACCGCGCCGCCCATGAAGCGCCCTTCCTGCGCCGCGACCAGCACGGCCTTCGCGCCGAGCAGTCCGGCGCCGATGATGACGCCGTCGTCAAATGCTCCTGGCATGTCGAGCGCGGCGAGGTGCGGGCTCGAAGCAAGCGTTGGCGGCGGCAGGAATTCGCGCCAGCTGCCGGCGTCGAGCAGTTGCTGCACGCGCTGCCGCGCCGTCGCTTCGAAGAAACTCGGGGCCGGCGTGAACGCGCCGGGGAGCGCGGCATTCATCGCTCGGCCCCGAGGTATTCGCAGAGCGCCTGGCCGAGACGCAGGCTGACCACCGCCGGCGTCGCGCCCATGTCGTTAATCGCGATGCGCGTGCCGCCAGCCGGGTTCTGCGCGGCGAACTCGCTGAGCAGCGCTTGCCAGATCGGCGCGAAGCCGCGTGCCGAGGTCGTGACGCTGATTTCGCAGACGCTCGCAGCGGCACCCGCGCCGACCAGAACTTCGAGATTGCCGGAAGCGACGACGCCGCATAGCGCAAAGCTTTGGGTAAAGCCCCGGCTTGCGGGAGCGGCACAGGCCGGCAGGGTGAATTCGAGTTTTTCCATGGCTACCAGTTGCGAAAACGCGAGGGCGGAGCGTAAAGTCCGCCCGACCAGCGCACGAGATCCTTGATCGAGCGCGCCGCGAGCAGGTCGCGCGTGGCCAGGCGCGGATCGATGCCGAGGTCGGCGGCGCGCCGGATGATACCGCGCTCGCGCAGGCTTTCGACGGCGCGCTTGTCGCGCGCCATGCCGACCGGCGTGAAACCGGCGACGCCGCGGATGGCCTGCTCGCGCTCCTCGGGATTGCGGCACAGCAGCAGGTTGGCGATGCCTTCCTCGCTGACGATGTGGCTGAGGTCATCGCCGTAAATCATGATCGGCGGCAACTCCGCGCCCATCGCCTCCTGCAGCGCAAAAGCGTCGAGCCGCTCGACGAAGACCGGCTCCATGTGCTCGCGGAAGGTCTCGACCAGCTGCACGACGAGCTTGCGGCCGCGTATCGCCTTGCCGTCAGCCGCTTCGCGGCTGGCCTTGAGCCAGGCCGGGCTGGCGTGACGCCGGCCGTGCGGATCGGAGCCCATGTTCGGCGCGCCGCCGAAGCCGGCGAGGCGGCCGACGGTCGCCGTCGAGCTGTTGCCGGAGAGGTCGATCTGCAGCGTCGAACCGATGAACATGTCGCAGGCATAAAGGCCGGCGGTCTGCGAATAGCCGCGGTTGGAGCGCATGCTGCCGTCGGCACCGGTGAAGAAAATGTCGGGGCGCGCGGCGGTATAGGCGTCCATGCCGACTTCGGAGCCGAAACAATGCACCGACTCGACGAAGCCCGACTCGATCGCCGGGATCAGCGTCGGGTGGGGATTCAATGCCCAGTGCGTGCAGATCTTGCCCTTGAGGCCAAGGCCGGCGGCATAGGTCGGCAGCAACAGCTCGATCGCCGCGGTGTCGAAACCGATGCCGTGATTGAGCCGCTTGACGCCATACTCGGCATAGATGCCCTTGATCGCCAGCATGGCCATCAACACCTGCACTTCGGTGATCTGCGCCGGGTCGCGCGTGAATAGCGGCTCGATGTAATTGGGCCGCGGCGCGACGATGACAAAATCGACCCAGCTCGCCGGCACGTCGACGCGCGGCAGGCTCTCGCGCAATTCATTGACCTGGGCGATGACGATGCCGCTCTTGAAAGCCGTGGCCTCGACGATGGCCGGGGTGTCCTCGGTATTGGGGCCGGTGTAGAGGTTGCCCGCGGCGTCGGCCGCGTGCGCGGCGATCAGGCAGACGTGGGGTGTGAGATCGACGAAATAGCGTGCGAAGAGTTCGAGGTAGGTGTGGATCGCGCCGATCTCGATGCGTCGGTCCTGAACGAGCCGCGCCAGGCGATTGGCCTGCGGCCCGGAAAAAGAGAAATCGAGTTTGCGCGCCAGTCCGCGTTCGAAAAGATCGACGTGACTGGGCAGCGCCAGCACCGACATCAGCATGTGCAGATCGTGCAGTACGGCAGGATTGCAGTCGGCCAGCGAACTCGCCAGGAAATCGGCCTGCTTCTGGTTGTTGCCCTCGAGACATACCCGGTCGCCGGGTTCGATGACCGCTTCGAGCAGCGCGACGCTGCGCCCGGCCGGCACCCGCCGGGCGAGGCCCAGGCTCTCGGCGCGATGCAGGCGCCGGGCGCGCGCCTGGCGCCGGCTGTCCCAGGTCGGCGTGGAAACGGGAGCGTTCACCAAGTCTCCTATCGGCGATAGATTGTATACAAGATCACATCAATTGGACGCAAAAGCAAGAAGTTTGTATAGTGCGGAAAACGACAAGGAAAATGGGCCATGAGCAAGAGCGAAGTGCGGCCGCTGCGCCGCTCGCAACAACTCAGGGAGCAGATCGAGGAGCGTATCGTCACCGGCGTCTATCAACCGGGCACACGCCTCGACGAGCAGGATTTGGCGGCGAGCTTCGGCGTTTCCCGTACGCCGGTGCGCGAAGCGCTGATCCAACTCGCCGCCGGCGGCCTGATCGACCTGCGGCCGCGGCGCGGTGCGATCATTCCGGAGACGAGCGCTGAACGTCTATACGAAATGTTCGAAGTGATGGCCGAACTTGAAGCGATGTGCGGCCGCCTCGCGGCGCGGCGCATCCGTCCCGATGAACTCGAGCGCCTGCAGGCCGCGCACCGCGCCTGCGCCGCGGCGCACGACGCCGGCGACCCGGACCGCTATTACCTGCTGAACGAAGCATTCCACGAGCATGTTTACACGGCGAGCCACAACGGTTTCCTCGGCGAGCAGGCCGCCGCCCTGCACTTGCGCTTGCGCCCGTACCGGCGCCTGCAGCTGCGAGTGCGCGACCGTATGGGCGCGTCATTCCAGGAGCATATGGAGATCATCGAGGCCATCGCCGCCGGCGACGGCGAGAGGGCAGCCGCAGCGCTACGCGCCCACATCGTGATCCAGGGCGAGCGCTTTACCGACTTGGTGGCGACGCTGCGCCAGCTCAACGCGCAGGACAAGCCTGCCGCAGCTGCGCTGCGCTGAGTCCGGTTCTGCTTGCGCGAGATCAGGTCTTTCCGAGCGAATCCTTGAGCGTCACCGTGCGGTTGAACACTGGCGCACCGTCCTTCGAGTCGATGCGGTCGGCGACGAAGTAGCCGTGCCGCTCGAACTGCAAGCGTTCTTCCGGGCGCGCCAGCTTGAGCGTCGGTTCGAGCCAGGCGGTGATGACTTTCACGCTGTCGGGGTTGAGGTCGTCGAGGAAATTACGCTCGAACCCGTCGCCGTCGCCGTCGCCATCGCCGGCCGTCGGCGTGGCTGACGACCCGGCAGCTTCTTCGCGCCAGCTGCCGGGCGCCGGGTAGGCGAACAGGCGTTCGTAGAGCCGTACCTCGGCGGCGTAGGCGGTCGCGACCGCGACCCAGTGCAGATTGCCCTTGACCTTGTAGCTGTCGGCGCCGGGCGTGCCGCTCTTCGAGTCGGGCAGGTACTCGCAGTGCACCGCGATGACCCGGCCGTCCGCGTCCTTGTCGCAACCCGTGCATTTGACGACGTAGCCGTAGCGCAGGCGCGCCATGTTGCCGGGGAAGAGGCGGCGGTAGCCCTTGCTCGGCACTTCCATGAAGTCTTCGCGCTCGATCCACAGTTCGCGGCCGAAGGGCATGTCGCGCTTGCCGAGTTCGGGCTTGAGCGGATGGTTGGGCGCGTGACAGACTTCGTTTTGCCCGGCCGGATAGTTGTCGATGATCAGTTTCAGCGGGTCGAGAACGGCGATGCGCCGCTCGGCTGCTTCATTGAGCACTTCGCGCATCGCCTCTTCGAGCAAGCTGTAGTCGATCAGCGAATCGGCCTTGGAAACGCCGATGCGTTCGGCGAACAGGTAGAACCCCTCGGGCGTGTAGCCGCGGCGGCGCGCACCGACCAGCGTCGGCAGGCGCGGATCGTCCCAGCCGCTCACATGCTTTTCCTCGACGAGCTGGATCAGCTTGCGCTTGGAAAGCACGACGTAGGACAGGTTGAGGCGCGAGAATTCGATCTGCTGCGGCAGCGGCCGCTGGAACAGCCCGCCTTCGGCGAGGCGCTCGAGCAGCCAGTCGTAGAAGGGACGCTGGTCCTCGAACTCGAGCGTGCAGATCGAATGGGTGATGTTTTCGAGCGCGTCCTCGATCGGATGCGCGAAGGTGTACATCGGATACACGCACCAGGCGTCGCCGGTATTGTGGTGCGTTGCGTGGCGGATGCGGTAGATCGCCGGGTCGCGCAGATTGATGTTCGGCGATGCCATGTCGATCTTGGCGCGCAGGATGTGCTCGCCGTCGGCGAATTCACCGGCGCGCATGCGCCGGAAGAGGTCGAGGTTTTCGCTGCGCGGACGCGTGCGGAAAGGCGAATCCTTGCCCGGCTGGGTCAGCGTGCCGCGATGCGCACGCATTGCGTCGGCGCTCTGGCTGTCGACGTAGGCATGTCCGGATTCGATCAGATATTCGGCGCTGGCATACATCGCGTCGAAATAGTCGGAAGCGAAATAGAGATTGTTCTCGGCGTCATCCTGCCAGGTGAAGCCCAGCCAATGCACGGCGTCGATGATCGAATCGACGTATTCCTTCTCTTCCTTTTCCGGATTGGTGTCGTCGAAGCGCAGATGGCAGCGGCCGCCATAATCGCGCGCCAGGCCGAAGTTGAGGCAGATCGACTTGGCGTGGCCGAAGTGCAGGTAGCCGTTCGGCTCTGGCGGAAAGCGCGTGCGGATGCGGGCCGGGTCGAGCACACCGGTCATCTGCTCGGCGGCGAGAGCGGGCTTGCCCGACCAGCGGCGTTGAGCGTGCTTGCCGGCGGCGAGGTCGGCATCGATGATGTTGCGGATAAAATTTGTTGCGGCGGCGGCGGCGGCGGCGGGCGGGGCGTTGCTCACGGGACAGTCCTTGATTCCAGAAGACTGCTATTTTAACCGCTAGCAGCCATTAATTGAGCGTGCCGTGAAAGCAGATCCTGTTGCGCCCCGCGGCTTTGGCTTCGTACATCGCCCTATCCGCCCACTGGAGGATGTCGTCCTGGCTGGCCTGATGGTCGAAGAACACGACGATGCCGATACTCGCCGTGCACTGATGCGTTATGACAAGCGGGGCGGCGTCCTGCCGTCCGATATCGAGCACGAAGGGCTTGACCAGGGCGGCGCGAATTTTTTCGCCGATGCCTTCGGCCAAGGATAGCGATTCGGCATAGGCGGTGGCGAGTTCGCTGACCACCACCACGTATTCATCGCCGCCGATACGCGCCACGGTATCGGTCTCGCGTACGCAACGCTTCAGCCGATCGGCCGCCTCGATCAGCAGCAAATCCCCGTGTTGATGGCCATGGGTGTCGTTAAGCAGCTTGAAGTTGTCCAGATCGAGAAACATCAGCGCGGCATAGCAGCCACTGCGCGCACTGGCGGCCATGACCTGGTTCAGACGATCGTTGAGCAGGCGGCGATTGGGCAATTGCGTGAGCGCGTCATGGAACGCCAGCTGGCGCATTTTTTCTTCCATCTGATGGCGCTCGGTGACGTCATGCGCGACGACGACCACTTGCGTAATGTGCCCCTGGCTGTCGCGGATCACGTTGCCGGCCGATTCCATTTCGCGCACCGTGCCATCGGCCAGCAACATGCGATAGTGAATCCGGCGGCCGACACCGGTGCGCACGGTGTCGCGGAAAACCTGCCGGACGCGCTCCCTGTCGTCCGGGTGAAGTTCCGCGAAGGCATCGGAGCCGCGCAAATTGCGCTCGGGGCCAAAAAGCTGGGCATAGGAAGGACTGTTGTAGACACGCCGACCGTCAAGATCGATGACCGCGATAAAGTCGCCCAGATTTTCGGCGATCAGATGAAAGAATTCCTCCTGCCTGCGCACCGCTTCTTCAGCTTGCTTGAACTCGGTGAAGTCGGTGTGGGCGATGACCGCGCCGCCTTCGAGCGGGGTGACGCTCATTCTGAACCAGCGTTGTTGCTGGCCTGCATGGCAACCATATTCAAGGGTGAAGCTGGGCGTCCGGCCGCTGAGCACCGCCTTGATGCCGTCATGCGCCTGCAGCGCGCTGGTCGAATCCGGCGCCGCGGAGGACTGGCAAACTGCCAGGTAATTGATGCCGACGCTCGTCGCAGGAATCGGCCAGGATGATTCGTTGCCGTTCTCCCGGGCGAAGCGCTGCCAGGACTCGTTAACCGTGACGATTCCACCCGCCTGGTCGAGCACGGCGATTTGCGCGCTCAGCGCGTCGAGAATCGCCAGGCCGAGGTCTTCGCCCCTGAGCAAATGGGCTTTCTCCGGCCTGCGCGGCGGGTCGCTGGTCGGGGAAACCGGTTCGGTGCTCTGTTCCTTCTTATCGACCATCAGCGCCACCGCGGCTTGCGCCTGCGTTGAAACTTGCTCAGCGCTTGACTGGCCATCACGCCAGGAGCGAGGTCAGCGGCCGACACCCTGCGCTTGACAGGGACCGGGCCTGCAGGCGAAACGATCGTTTCCAATGTCATACTTGCGCGCACGCCTGCTCCTTGTCGACGAAGGCTTCGCATTTGACCATGGCTGGCTCGTCCAGTTTCCGCCCGTCCGTAATAATTATATGACGAATGCAATCTTGATCCCGCCGGATCATTGCTTCACTGCGCGGCGTGAACTCGGCGGTGAAAGCAGTTAAACTGGCGGCCTTCCCGCCGTTTGCCTTAGCCATTGACGCGTAAATCCGAGTTCGACGACTGTCTTGCCGCTGACCAGCGCCGTCTGCGCTCGCAGGCGCGCGACCTCCGCCGCCTGTTTGGCGCCCGGCGCGACGCGTTGCAGGCCGAGCACGAGGCGCTGCGTACGCAGTCACGCGCAGCCGTCGCCGTGCGCCGCACGCGCCTGCCCAAGCCGGAGTTTGCCGACGATCTGCCGATCAACGGAAGGCGCGACGAGATCGCCGAACTAATCGAAAAGAATCAGGTGGTGATCGTCTGCGGCGAGACCGGTTCGGGCAAGACGACGCAGATTCCGAAGATCTGTCTCGAACTCGGGCGCGGTGTGACGGGACTCATCGGCCACACCCAGCCGCGCCGCATCGCCGCGCGCGCCACCGCCGCGCGCATTGCGCAGGAACTCCACAGCGAACTCGGCGCGCACGTGGGCTACAAGATCCGCTTTTCCGACCGCACGTCGAAAGACTCGTACATCAAGTTGATGACCGACGGCATCCTGCTCGCCGAAACGCAGGGCGATCCCTGGCTCACGCAATATGACACTTTGATTCTCGACGAAGCGCACGAGCGCAGCCTGAACATCGATTTCCTGCTCGGCTACCTCAAGCAGCTTTTGCAAGGCGGCAAGAATGCGCGCCCCGACCTGAAATTGATCATCACTTCGGCAACGATTGACGCCGAGCGTTTCTCCAGGCATTTCAACAACGCGCCGGTGATCGAGGTTTCCGGCCGCATGTACCCGGTCGAGCTGCGCTACAGGCCAGTGCAGACCGAGGAAGCCGAGCAGGACGACGACCGCGACCTTTATGACGCCATCGTCGATGCCTGCGACGAACTCAATCGTGAAGGCGGCGGAACGGGAGGCGACGTGCTGGTTTTCCTGCCCGGCGAGCGAGAGATCCGCGAAGCGGCTGAGGCGCTGCGTAAGCACGCGTTCGCGCGTAGCGCGCTGCATCCCGAAATCCTGCCGTTGTTCGCCCGCCTGTCGAATGAAGAACAGCAGCGCATCTTCAGGCCGCACGACGGCCGGCGCATCGTTCTCGCGACCAACGTCGCCGAGACTTCGCTGACCGTGCCGGGCATCCGTTACGTCGTCGATTCGGGGCTGGCGCGCGTCAAGCGCTATTCGTACCGCAACAAGGTCGAGCAGCTGCAGGTCGAGAAGATCGCCCAGGCCTCGGCCAACCAGCGCGCCGGCCGCTGCGGCCGGGTTGCCGCGGGTGTCTGCATCCGTCTTTACGACGAGCAGGACTATGCGCTGCGGCCGCCGTATTCCGATCCTGAAATCCTGCGCTCCTCGCTAGCCGGGGTGATCCTGCGCATGAAAGCGCTGCGCATCGGCGACGTCGAGGATTTCCCCTTCATCGAGGCGCCGCCGCCCAAAGCCATCAGCGACGGCTATCAACTCTTGCTCGAGCTTGGCGCGGTCACAGAAGACCGCGCGCTGACGCCGGTCGGCCAGGAGCTCGCGCAGATGCCGCTCGACCCGCGCGTCTCGCGCATGATCGTCGCCGCGCGGCAGGAGGGCTGCCTGCGCGAGATGCTGGTGATCGCCGCCGCGCTGACCGTGCAGGACCCGCGCGAGCGGCCGCAGGAAAAACAGGGAACGGCCGACGCCGCGCACCAGAAATTCGCCGACGAGAAATCCGAATTCCTGTCCTGGCTCAAACTCTGGAACTGGTACCTCGCCGAAATCGAGCACAAGAAATCGCAGCGCAAGCTCGTCGCCGCCTGCCACGAGAATTTCCTCTCGGCGCTGCGCATGCGCGAGTGGCTCGACATTCACAGTCAGTTGCATGCGCTTGCGACCGAACATGGCTGGAAAGAAAACCCGCTGCCCGCGACCTACGAAGCCATCCACCGCGCGCTGCTCGCCGGCCTGCTCGGAAACATCGGCTGCAAGTCCGAAGACTCCGGCTATTACCTCGGCGCGCGTGGCATGAAGTTCCTGATCCATCCCGGGTCGGCGCTCAACAAGAAAGCCGGCAAATGGATCGCCGCCGGCGAAATCGCCGAAACGACCAAGGTCTTCGCGCGCTGCGTCGCGCGTATCGAACCCGAGTGGCTCGTGCAAGTGGGCGCCCACCTGATCAAGCGCAGCTGGTTCGATCCGCACTGGGAAAAGAAAGCTATGCAGGTCGTCGCCTTCGAGCGCGCGACGCTCTACGGCATGGTCGTCTATCCGAACAAGCGCGTGCACTACGGTCCGATGAGCCCGCAGGAAGCGCGCGAGATTTTCATCCGCCAGGCGCTCGTCGGCGGCGAAGTGGCCGAGGAATACGCGCGGCGCTGGGACTTCTACACGCACAACCAGCAGCTGATGCTCGACATCGAAACGCTCGAGCACAAATCGCGGCGTCCCGACGTGCTCGTCGATGACGAACTGATTTTCGCCTTCTACGACGGAATCATTCCCGAGGGCATGCACAACGGCGCCGAGTTCGACCACTGGCGGCACGAAGCCGAACGCGACAATAAAGAGCTGCTCTACCTCAAGCGCGAAGACCTGATGCGCCACGAGGCGGCGGGGGTGACCACCGAAGCTTTCCCGCACGAGATCCGCCTCGGCGGCGTCGAGTTCGCGCTCACTTACCATTTCGAGCCGGGATCGCCCAAGGACGGCGTTACGCTGACGGTGCCGCTGGCACAGCTCAACCAGATTCCGGCGGCACGCTGCGAGTGGCTGGTGCCCGGCCTGCTCAAGGAAAAAGTCATTCAGCTCGTCAAGACGCTGCCGCAAAAAATACGCTCCAAACTCGTGCCGGTGCCGGATTTCGCCGCCGAGTTCGTCGCTGCGGTTACCCCCTCGGACAAGGCGCTGGTTCCGGCGCTCGTCACCTTCATCCTGCAGTCGCGCGGGCTCAACGCGCGCGGCTGGGAAATCACGCCGGACGCTTTCCGCCCCGACACGCTGCCGGCGCATCTCTCCTTCAACTTCAAGCTCGTCGACGAGAACGACCGGCAGCTCGCGATGAGCCGCAGCCTGACCGAGTTGCGCGGCGAATGGGGCGGCCAGGCGAAACAGGAATTCTCCGAACTGCACGAGACGCCATCGGAATATGCGGGACTGACCGGCTGGACTTTCGGCGAACTGCCCGAATTGATGGAAGTCGAGTTGCCGGGCGGTCAGAAGGTGCTCGGGTATCCGGGACTGATCGACGCTGGCGAGAGCGTTTCGCTGCGCGTCTTCGATACGCCGCAGGAAGCGCGCGAAGCGCATGCCAAGGGACTGCTGCGGCTCTTCAGCCTGCAGTTTCGCGACCAGATCAAGTATTTCGAGAAGAATCTGCCGGGGCTAATGTCCATGGCAATGGCATTCATGCCGCTCGGTTCGGTGGGCGACCTGCGCCGGCAACTCATCGACCTTGCTTTCGCCCGCGCCTGCCTCGCCGAACCCTGGCCGACCGATGCGCAAGGTTTCACGGCGCGCTGCGCCGAGGCCAAGACACGCCTGGGCCTCTTGGCCAACGAAATCTGCCGGCTGGTCGGGCAGATCCTCTCTGACTGGCAGGCGCTGCAGAAGAAGTTGCCGGCATTCCGAATCCATGCGACGGCCATCGCCGACATCGAGAAACAGCTTGGCCGGCTGTTCGGCAAACGCTTCATCGCTGATACGCCTTTCGAGCGCCTGCAGCATTTTCCGCGCTATCTGAAGGCGATTACCATGCGCCTAGACAAGCTCAAAACGAGTGGTAGTGAAGGCGCGGCGCGCGACACGCGCCTGCTTGCCGAATACGCGCCGCTGTGGACGAATTATGAGCGGCGCGCCATGGTCCTCGCCAAGCAAGGCGTTACCGACCCGCACCTCGAGCAGTTCCGCTGGCTGCTCGAAGAACTGCGCGTGCAACTCTTCGCGCAGGAATTGCGCACGCCGGCGCCGGTGTCGACCAAGCGCTTGCAGAAGATGTGGGAAGGGATGTGAGCCGATCGATCAACATCGGCGGCAAGCTCTCAAATGCAATGGTCACATAAGACTTCCGTTCCGGTATCGACGCTCAGTGGTCGATTTGTATTCTTCGGGACTGGACAATACGGTTAAACTCCGCGGCTGAAGATAATAGGCAATGCTTGGGAGAATGCGTGCAAACGGCTAAGGCATCGGATTGCGCAATGTTAGATGACGTCCAAATTCAACACGTGATGCGGCGCGTCGGCTGGCGGCTTGTTCCCTTCCTCGGGTTGGCTTACGTCGTTGCCTATCTGGACCGCATTAATGTCTCGTTTGCCGCACTCCAAATGAATCAGGATCTGCATCTGGGTGCGGTTGCCTATGGTACGGGGGCAGGGATATTTTTTCTTGGCTACGTATTATTCGAAATACCAAGCAATCTTGTCTTGCTTCGGGTTGGCCCTCGGCAATGGATTGCCTGCATCATGGTCAGTTGGGGACTTATTTCCGCCGCGACTGCGCTGGTCGTCGGTGAACGGAGCTTTTACGTCGCGCGGTTCTTGCTCGGTGTTGCCGAGGCCGGTTTCTTTCCGGGCATCGTCCTGTATCTGACCTACTGGTTCCCCTTGAGAAACCGAGCCCGTGTAATTTCCCTGTTTGCGACCGCGACGGCGCTGGCTGGTCTTATAGGAAGTCCGCTGTCCGGATTCATTCTCTCCATGGACGGCTTGGGCGGATGCCGAGGCTGGCAATGGCTTTTCGTCCTGGAGGCGTTGCCAGCCATAGGTTTGGGCCTCGGTGTTCTGATCCTGCTTCCTGATGGACCAAGCAATGCGCGGTGGTTGCAACCCGAGGAGCGCGAATGGCTGATGCGTACGCTGCGTGATGAAGCAAACAACAGGGCAGTTCATTGCCGGCACACGCTTCGCGAAGCTCTAGGGAGCCTGAAGGTCTGGTTACTTGGCGTAGTGTATTTGTGCATGGTCATCGGAATGTATGGCATTGCCCTTTGGCTGCCGCAAATCCTGCGCGCAATGTCAGGTGATGATGATCTGACTATCGGGCTCATGAATGCATTGCCTTTCCTTGCCGCGACGGTGGGCATGGCCGTAGTCGGATGGCATTCGGACCGCCGCGGAGAGCGGCGTTGGCATATCGTTTGTTCGTTGAGCGTGGCGGCAATAGGGTGTTCGCTCGCCGCCGTCGCAAATAACGTGAGCATGATCTTGCTCGCGTTTTCCATTTCGGCGATCGGCGTTTGGGCGGTGATCGGGCCGTTCTGGGCACTCACGACGTCTTTTCTAAGCGGTGCAGCGGCCGCCGGCGGAATTGCCCTGATCAACTCCATGGGCAATATCGGTGGTTTTCTCGGGCCTTATCTGATGGGGTGGTTCAAGCAGCTCACGACGGGCTACGGATCGGGGCTGGTTGCAACCGCATTCGTGCTCTTGCTAGGGGCATTGCTGGCGGCAACGATAAAACCTCTCCCCGCCCCGGAATAGATGGGATCCATGACGTTTGTGAAGGGGTGCCCTCGTTAGCCTCAACCACTCGATTGCGAGGTATTTAGGCAAGAAGGACTGGTCGAATTACTTAACACTTGCACGACGCAACTGAGAAAGCGACCGGGCGCGCTATAGAATGCGGAAGATGAATATTTCAAAGGGCCTGTGACCTTTCCTGCGCAGACCCCCCGTTCAATCGAGGAGGCAGTAGATGAACTTTGGGGCGATCATCATCGGCGACGAGATTCTTTCGGGTAAGCGCGTCGATCAGCATTTCGAAAAGATTGTCGGGCTGCTCGCCGCGCGCGGCTTGCGGCTGTCATGGGTGCAATACCTTGGCGACGAACGCGAGCGCATCGCCGCGGCGCTCAGGAACAGTTTCGCTTCGGGCGACGTGGTCTTCTCGTTCGGCGGCATCGGCAACACGCCGGACGATCACACGCGGCAGGCCGCCGCACAAGCGCTCGGCGTCGATCTCGTGCTGCATCCCGACGCCGAACGCGAAATCCGCGCCCGCTTCGGCGACCAGACCAACCCGATACGCCTCCTGCTCGGCACCTTTCCGCGCGGCGTGGACATCGTTCCCAATCCGTTCAACCGCATTGCGGGTTTCTGCGTGCGGCATCACTATTTCCTACCCGGTTTCCCGCAGATGGCGCATCCGATGGCCGAGTGGGCGCTCGATACTTTCTACGCTCAGTACTTCAACCGCAATCCGATGGTCGACAAGGCTTTCCTGCTGACCGGGCCGACAGCTTACGAAAGTTCGCTGCTCGACCTGATGGAGCGGATCGTCGCAGATTATCCGGCGCTGCGCCTGTTCAGCCTGCCTTCGATCGGTCCTGACGGGCAGCGGCGGCATCTCGAACTCGGCGTCGAGGGCGAAGCGGCGCTCGTCGATAGGGCCATGGAAGAGATCCGGCTGGAAGTCGAGAAGCGCGACATCGTCTGGCGCTGGCGCGACTGAACGAAAGCGGCTGCGCCAACCTTCCCTTCTCCCCAGCACACGGTCGCAGGAAGGTCAGTGGCATGACGCTGATGGCACTCATTTGGTGCAAGGCGCTTACGCCGTTGGATTTGCGCAACAGGCGAACTTGCGTTTCCGCCACCTTGAAATGCGCTTGCCTTGCCTCGCAAATTTGAATTTGCGTATGATAAATATTCGAGTCTCAAGAATTTCTTTTGATGCCCATCTCATGAAAGGACATTGTCATGAAGAAATCGATTCTCGCCGCTTTGCTGGTTGCCGCATTTAGCGCGCCGGCCATGGCCCAGACTGCGGCTCCGGCGGCTCCTGAAGCCGCTCCGGCCAACCCGCCGCCGCTGACGGCCAATATCGGCCTGGCCTCGAGCTACCGCTTCCGCGGCATCGACCAGACTTTCGGCAAGCCCGCGCTGCAGGGCGGCGTCGATTACGCGCACTCGAGCGGTTTCTACGTCGGCAACTGGAACTCGAATGTCAGTTCCGGCGCCGGTTACCCGGACGGCAATCTGGAAATGGATTTCTACGGCGGGTACAAGCACGCCTTCGGTGAT
>CAISOB010000103.1 GCA_903886975.1 uncultured beta proteobacterium | reverse complement strand
TTAACGAATACATTGCAGCCCACAACGCCAATCCTAAGCCTTTCATTTGGACGGCCAAGGCGTCGGACATCCTGGCCAAGGTCACCCGAGCGCGGGCCAAACTAAATAAGAGCACTTCTAAATGACGCACTACACTAGCAGCCGCTCGATTGCAGCAACCGTAGCATGTTCTTCAGTGATTGCTTATCTCCGGGCGAGTTACCCTTGATCAGATACGTCCGTATTTCTTCAGGAGTTCATCGACGCCCATCCCGTTCAAAACGTCCTGGCGCGCCGCCGCTTCCTTGGCCGCCTGGTCTTTGGCTCGCGCATAGACCGCAGCCAGATTGGCGTACGGCACGACGACCACGCCAATCTCATCGGCAACGACAAGATCGCCCGGATTGACGGCAATCCCGCCGCAGACTATCGGCACGTTGATTTCGATCGGTGTCTTGCGCTGCGTACTTGCTGTATGCGCGGCGCGCGGGTTCACCCAACGGGCGTGCAGGGGAAAATCGAGCATCCGCGCTTCGTCGGTATCACGGCAGGAGCCGTCGATCACCGCACCGATGGCTCCTGCGTTACGCGCGATGCCCGACATCAGGCCGCCCCAGATCGACGTCGTTCTCTCGCCGAAAGCGTCGATGACGACGACATCGCCGGGCTTGACGATTGTAAACACGTCGAGGCAGTCGACGATATCGCCCGGCCTCAGCCTGACGGTCACCGCCGGCCCGATAATCTTCTTGTTGGCTCCACGTGGGACGATGCCGCAGTCCATGGTGTTCGCGCGGTCCATGCTGTCCGACACGACACAGGAAACCGAGAGGACATCGTAAAGCGCCCGGAACGGCGCAATCAAAGACTCATCGACGAGCGGGCGCGGATTAATTGTTCTTACTTCATAGGTTGATGACATTGTTATTCTCCTTCGATTGGTTAAAGGGCTTCGTCAGCGAACACTCGAATCTCCCAGTTACGCCAAACTGTCGGTTCTCATCTATTCGGGGGGGAAAGTGCCAGAGAGAAGAACAGAAGGCCTTCTTCTCATTCTAATAGACCCCTGAATAATCGAAGAATAACAATTGCGGTCTTGCGAAGTTCAGAAACCTTCTAGCACGATCTTGCCCTGTGACTTTCCAGATTCCAGCAAGGCGTGAGCACGTTTCAGATTGCTTGCGTTGATCAGTCCGAAATGTTCGTTGACGGTGGTATGCACCACGCCTGTGTCGACGAGCCGCGTCATCTCGGATAGCAAGTGATGTTGATTGATCAAGTCGTCGGTATTGAAAATGGCGCGCGTGAACATCAACTCCCAGTGCAATGAAACGCTCTTGCGCTTTAGAAGCGTTACATCGATAGGCTTAGGATCGTCGATCAGGCCGAACTTGCCTTGCGGTGCTATCGCTTCAACAATTTGTGTGAAGTGTTGGTCGGTATGCGTCAAGCTGACAATGTAATCCGGATGTTCAATGCCAATCCGCTTGAGTTCATCGGTCAGCGAGGCGCTATGGTCGATGACGTGGTGAGCACCCAACTGACTTACCCAAGACTGGGTCTCCGGCCGCGATGCCGTGCCGATGACGGTTAGCCCGGTCAGTCGACGCGCAAGCTGGGTCATGATCGAGCCGACACCGCCAGCAGCGCCGATGACGAGCAGGGATTTGTTGTTGGGCACCTTGCCCTGTTCGATGGCCAGTCGATCGAACAGCATTTCCCACGCCGTGATACTCGTCAGCGGCAGCGCCGCGGCAGCCGCAAAATCGAGGGAGCTCGGCATCTTGGCGACAATGCGTTCATCGACAAGATGCAACTCGCTATTGCATCCGGTGCGGATGATCGAACCGGCGTACCAGACCCGGTCACCCGGCTTGAATAGGGTTACATCCGGGCCGACGTTGCGCACTATGCCAGAAGCGTCCCATCCCAAGACTTGCCATTCGCCGGCTGGCGGTGTCGTTCTGATGCGTACTTTCACATCCACCGGATTAACGGAAATGGCCTTAACCTCAACCAGTAGATCGCGACCTTGGGCGACAGGGTCAGGCAGCGTAATATCTATAAGCGAGTCCGCTAAGTCAATGGCTAGCGGTCTCTGGAAGGCAACGGCTTTCATAGGAGTTTCCAAGGCGAGAAGGGATTAGGGCATATACGGAATGCAAGGAAATAAATTGCTCTCGAACATTATATTATTCCTCCTGCAGTATTGGGCCGATAGTGCGCGTTCGGCATTGCCACGTGAGGCCGACATCG
Source organism: uncultured beta proteobacterium (assembly GCA_903886975.1). Lineage (GTDB taxonomy): Bacteria > Pseudomonadota > Gammaproteobacteria > Burkholderiales > Rhodocyclaceae > Propionivibrio. The sequence continues at coordinate 9,784 of CAISOB010000103.1, read as the reverse complement.
AGCAGTCGGGATTCTCTGGTCGGCGATCAATGGTTTGGAATGAATATTGATTCCAAGATCGTATAACGAAATATTTCCAGTCCCTCAGATTCCTGGTCGAACCGATACATCCGCAAATGGGACGGCGCCGCTTCCGACACCGTCCCGCCGTGAAGCAGGTCTCGGGATCAACATCCGGCGGCGCATTTTCCGCCGCTGTCGAATTCGATCGTCTTGCCGCTAAGCGGAAGATAGACCGGCACCTTGGCGGCCCTGACGAAGGCATCGGTCTTGCTGCCCGGCACCACCTTGCCGCCTTTGGTCGCAACCTCGTTCGCGTGTGACGGGATGACCGAGACCGGCTTGACCATCTCGTTGATCACATAGGCTGCTTCCGTCGGCCCGGTGGTAAAGGTGTCACCGATGTTGATGACGACAAGTTTCGCCATGTAATGCCCATGCACCACTTCGTCCTGCTCGGCAATCATGCCGGTATCGCCGGACAGATAAGCGACGAGTCCGTTGCTGAACTTCAGCACATAGCCGGTGGCTTCGCCGACATACCCGGCGATCCCCGCGTCCTTCATGTTCTTGCCGAGTTCGCCGCCGACGAAATCGGGATCCAGGCCGTTACTGTGTGATGCGGGCACGGTCGCGATCGTGACGCCGCCGACCGCGACGCTGCCGCCGAAGCGCGCCAGAATCGAGTTCTTGGGGTCACCCCCATTGGCCTTCAATTTGTTGGCAAAGAACGGCGGCATTTCGCTACCGGTCACGATCTTGGCGTTCTTGCCCAGCGCGATGTTGACGGCGTTCGTGTTCGGCAAATCGGATACGGACACATCGGGGCTCTCGCAAGTGCCCGAGTTGGGTGCCTTGTTGTGCGCATTGCCGACGTGATCGCCGTGCATGTGAGTGACGAGGATGACGTCGATCTTGCCCAGGCGGGGATCGTTCGCGCCGGCGACGGTGCGACCGGGGTCGTAGAGAATGCGCGTGCCGTTTGGATCCTCGAAGACCATCGCTCTGTCCTGCGGACAAAACTCGCCGTCCTGACCGCCGAGCGGCGTCACCTTGACGTTGGCGGCCAGGGCCGGTTGCGCGAACAGCACAATCGCACAGCCGATGGCGAGCGTCGAGAACACCGATTTCATTTTCATCTGTATGCTCCTGTCGAATTGTTGATTGAACCTCGGATCAAACCGCAAAACGGTTTGGCGATCGGCCTTCCCCGAGCCATAGTGCCAAAAGGCTAATTGCATAGCAACTCCAAACGGCCGACGCAAGCGCAAGACACCCCATAATCCCCGATACGACGAGCCCGTCGGAGCTAAGCTGCCCGCATTCGACCCATCCCGATGGCTTATGGTTCGAAGCCCACGACCCGAACCTACCAGCGCTTGAAGCGAATCCTTCTCATTCGGGCCCAATGAACGCTAAGATAGCTTGCTCAAATCGCGAGGACCCCATTTTGGCGGATGCGACCCGAATTAATGCGCGACTACCCGCCAAGAACCTTTTGTCCGTCACCGCTTCCCGGTGCGGATTGTCGGATGTGCGGCGAATGATATGACATTACAGCAATTGAAATGTTTATGCGTCATGGCGGAGGTGCTTCATTACACCAAGGCGGCAAACCAGCTATATATCTCGCAGCCGAGTCTTAGCTATGCGATTTCCGAACTGGAAAAGGAACTGGGAGTGCCCCTCTTCGAGCGAAAAGGGAATCGCACATGCATGACAAAGTATGGCGAAAACTTCTTGCCCTATGTGAAACAAATCTTCGCGACCCTGGACGAAGCGACAGCCCATTTGTATGAAATGCTCGACGCGTCAACCGGAAAAATCAATCTCGGCTACATATTCAGCATCAGCTTCGATTTTGTCCCGAGAATACTCGAAGTCTTCTACAGCGACCAAAGCAACAGCAGGATCACCTTTGAGTTCTTTCAGGGCTTGCACTCCGTCCTGATCGAAAAACTTAAATCAGGCAGCCTTGACCTCTTGCTCTCGGCCAATCCCAATGACAAGACCATCAAGAGCGTCCCCGTATACAAGCAGGAACTCTTCGTTGTCGTACCGGAGGATCATCGATTGGCAAGAAAAGACGAGGTGTCTCTTGCCGATGTGAAAGATGAACCCTTGGTCACTTTGGGCAGAACCAGCAACATCCGCACACATCTTGTCAGGTGTTTCGAAAATATTGGCGCCAAACCGATCATCGCCGGAGAAGTCGCCGAGTGCATCGGCATGTCTGCCTTGGTGAGAGCCAAACTGGGTATCGCCATTACGCCCCTGTCGCCCGCTTTCGAAGGTGGGAATCTCAAGGTCCTGCATTTTTGCGCGGAAGAGCGGGACACGATGCAGCGCAAAATCTATCTGCTCTGGCTGAAAGACCGTCAGCTTGAACCTTCGGTCAAGCGCTTCCGGGATTTCATGGTCGAGCATTCGCTTCAATCCTGAAACCGATACGCGGCTCACTTCCCTGCACCGTTATCCCGGCGAAAGCCAGACTCCTAGACGCTTAGACACCGGCTTTGGCCGGTGTGACGGCCTGTCGGACGCTTCCCTGCCGGCGCTCATAGAAAGCCTCTATGGGCGAATAGAAAATCGGTATTTCATTTCTCGGGCGCACTCTTCTAAGCTTGCTCCAACGAATCGCAAGGGAGAATTCCATGGAATACAAGAAACGCATCGTCGTACTTCAGACGAGCTTCGCAAAGAGAGAAGACACGATCGCCTATCTCGAAGAACATCTGCCCGGCGTCAGTATCGACTTCATCACCGACAGTTCGCTGTTACCGGAAATACGCAAAGCTGGCAGGACGACCCAGTCGGTCATTCAGCGAATGACGCTCTACGCCCTGGCCGCTGAATCCATGGGTGCCGATCTGATCCTGAATTCCTGCTCGACCGTGGGCGAGGTTGCCGACATCTATTCCCAGGTCGTGTCGGTACCCGTCGTAAAGATCGACGATGCAATGGCCAGGCAGGCCGCGAAGATCGGCGACAACATCGCGCTGATTGCCACGCTTCCGACCACCTTGGGTCCAAGCCGGCGAGCCATCGACCGCTATGGCAAGGCCATGGGGCGCGCTATCAAATTCACGGAGTTTCTTGACCAACCGGCCTGGGAAGCGCTTGCGGCAGGAGACAGCAAGCGGCACAACGAGATTCTGATCGACAGCATCCGCAAACTGGATGAACAGGGCTTCGACGCGATCGTCATGGCTCAGGTCAGCATGCGAGCACTGTTGCCGGACTTGACCGGTACCAAGACGCCGGTGTTATGCAGTTTCTATACCGGTTTGGACGCTGTCGTCGAAACGGTGAAGAAGATGTGCGAAGAGGGGCTGCAATCGGCATTGGTGAATCTTTGATTCGTATTCGGAAGGCAAACATGATGGAAGATTTTAGGAAACTCGACGTTCCGGCATTGAAGGACATGGCCCGCACCATCCGGACGGACATTGTGAAGATGGTTCATGCGGCGGGTTCCGGGCACCCGGGCGGCAGTCTTTCTGCCACCGATATCGCCACAGCTCTGTATTTCAATGTGATGAATATAAGGCCGGAGCAGCCGCATTGGGAGGACCGGGACCGCTTCGTACTTTCGAAGGGGCATTGCTGTCCGGTGCTGTATGCCTGTCTGGGCCGCCGCGGCTACTTTGACGTGGCGGAACTCAACACGCTCCGCAAGTTCGGCAGCAAGCTGCAAGGTCATCCGGACATGCACAAGTGTCCCGGGGTCGAAATGAGCGCCGGTACGCTGGGCAACGGCCTGGGCTGCGCGGTGGGCATGGCTCTCGCCGGCAGATTACAAGACAAGGCGTACAAGATCTTCGTCCTGCTCGGTGATGGCGAGTGCCAGGAAGGATCAGTCTGGGAAGCGGCGATGTGCGGATCGCATCATAAGCTCACCAACCTGATCGCCATTGTGGACGTCAATCGCCTGCAAATTCTCGATACGACCGCCAAGGTAATGAATGTCGCGCCGCTAGCCGATAAGTGGCGCTCTTTTGGCTGGAAGGTACTTGAGATCAATGGTCACGACATGGGCCAGGTCGTCGCCACGCTTGACTATGCGAAAGTTATTGACGGGCCGGTTGTGATCCTGGCTGACACCGTCAAGGGCAAGGGGATTTCTTTCATGGAGAACGTCGTCAAGTGGCACGGCGCCGCGCCCAGCGACAAGGAACTGGAGCTGGCGATCAAAGAGATAGAAGGAGTGGCTGCATAATGGAAGCGACCCGATTTGCTTTCGGCAAAGAGATACTGGAAATTGCCAAGACCCATGATGATTTCGTGGTGTGTAATGCCGACACCAAGGCATGCGGCATCGAGGCCATGGCTGAGCTCTTTCCCACCCGCTCGTTTTCGATCGGCATCGCCGAACAGAACCTGATCAATGTGTCGGCAGGCTTGGCGGCTTCCGGCTACAAGGTATTTGCCTGTACCTTCGCCGTCTTCCTCACCATGCGCTGCTGCGAGCAGGTGAGAAATTTCGTCTGCCATACGAACCTTAACGTCACGCTAGTCGGCACCCACACCGGGCTGCAGGTCGGCGAAGATGGCGCGACCCATGCCGCGGTCGAGGATGTGGCGATCATGGGCGCGATGCCCAATATGACCATCATTCAGCCGGCCGATGCCGTCGCGGCGCGCGCCATCGCCCATGCCGCGCACAAGTTCGTCGGGCCCTTGTACGTGCGACTGCATCGCAACCCGTCGCCGGTGATCTATGGCGAGTCGTACAAGTTCGAAGTGGGCAAGGCGACCGTGGTTCGCAACGATGGCGACGATGTGGCGCTGATCAGTTCCGGGATCATGCTGCAAAAAGCGCTGGATGCGGCGGATGCACTCAAGGCCAAGGGCATCAGGGCACGCGTGATCGACATGAGCACGCTCAAGCCGCTTGACGAGGCCGCGGTGCTGGCAGCGGCCAAAGCGACGAACGCGGTCGTCACGATCGAGGACCATTCGACAATCGGCGGGCTCGGCGCTGCGGTCGCCCAAGTGCTGTCGCAGCAATATCCGTGCTTCCTCAAATGCATCGGCATTCCGGACGTTTACGGCGAGTCTGGCCCGAGCGAAATCTTGTACGCCAAATACCATATGGATGTGCCAAGCATCGTCGCGGCGAGCGAAAAGCTGGTCGCAAAAAAAAGTTTGCCAGCCCTCGTCTAATCAACAAGTCATCAGGAGAATCAGAAATGAAGAAAAGCATGTCGGAACAGATCGTCAAATACCTTGAGGATCGAGGGATTGCGCATATCTTCGGATTATGCGGGCACACCAATATTGCCTTCCTGGCCGCCTTGTCGAAGAGCAAGAAGATCAAGTTCATCAACGTCAGACACGAACAGATCGCGTCGCACGCGGCCGACGGTTATGCCCGGGTGACCAAGAAAGCATCCGTGGTTCTGAGTACATTGGGACCTGGCATCATGAACAACGTGACGGGTGTCGCCACCGCCGCCCTGGATTCGATTCCGATGGTCGTGATCGCCGGCGACGTGCAGTCCTATTACTTCGGCAAGCATCCGCACCAGGAAGTCAATCAGCATGCCGACGGCTCGCAATGCGAAATCTTCCGGCCCTTCGTCAAGCGCGTCTGGCGGGTCGATCGCGCCGAACTCTTCCCGGAGATTCTCGAAAAGGCTTTCACCATGGCCGAATCAGGACGGCCGGGGCCCGTCCTGATCGACGTGCCGATGGACATGTTTTCGGCCGAAGTCGATGAGTCGCTGTTCAAGCGCTTGTCCTTCAATGTCAAGACGCTCGAGAAACCTTCGATCGATGAAGAACTCGCTGAACGGATCGTCAGGACGATCGCTGCCGCAAAGAACCCGGTGATCCACGTCGGCGGCGGCGTCAAAGGCGCGGGGGCGATGAAAGAGTTCGAGGAATTCGTCAACTACATGGGCATACCGGTAAGCTGTACGCTGATGGGCAAAGCCTCGCTGCCGGATACCAATCCCTTGATGATGGGAATGACGGGATTCTGGGGCACGGAATTCATCAACGAAAAGTGCCGCACCGCCGACTACATTCTGGCCTTGGGAACGAGCTTCAAGGAGTGCGATTCGAGTTCCTGGCACACGGACTTCACCTTCAGCGGTCCGCCGACCAGGCTGATCCAGATCGATATCGATCCTTCCGAAATCGGCCGCAACTATCCCGTAGAAATCGGGGTTGTCGCCGATCTCAAGAAGGCACTCTCGATGCTCAATAAGGCGGCCAGGAAACTCATCGCCAAGCCGCGCAAGAATGAAGCCATTGAGCAGGAAATCGCCAAGTTCAAGACAGACTTCCAGGCCAGCAACAAGCCCTTGGAGGAAAGCACCCAGTTCCCGATGAGTCCGCAGCGGATTCTTGCCGATCTACGCGCCGCGGCGCCAGCCGATGCGCTGATCGTTACCGATGTCGGCTGGAACAAGAACGGGATCGGCCAACAATTCAGCTTCTATACGGCGGATACGTTCATCACCCCGGGCGGCTTGGCGACGATGGGATTCGGCGTGCCCGGCGCGATGGGCGTCAAGATCGGCGCGCCGGACAAGACGGTGATCGCCGTCGTCGGCGACGGCGGCTTCGGTCAGAATCCGGCGGTCCTGGCTTCGATCGCCGTCGATAATGTGGCGATTGTCATTGTCATCATGAACAACAATGCCTTTGGAACGATTGCCGGTTTGATCAAGGCGCACTACGACACGACTTTCGGCACCGTATTTTTCAGGGATGGCGTGGAGTACGCCCCGGATTACGCCGGCATCGCCCAGAATTACGGCATCGAGGGCGTGACCATCGAAAGAGCCGAAGACTTCAAACCGGCGCTGGAAAAAGCCATCAAGGCGAATCGGCCGGTCTTGCTCGACGTGCGGATGGTCAATATTCCGACGCCGACCGAAGGGCATTGGGACATCATGAGCGTCTTCTCACCGGGCAAGACAATCCATCACGTGAGCACAACTTGATCGAATCGCTGCCGCGCTAGCGCCCTGTGCCAAAGTGCAGGACTTCGACGGAAGTCCTCGCCATCCCGCTAATCTAGACGCGCCGCAACGCGCGGCCGCGATGCCCGTCGCGCGAGGGTAAGTTGCCATGTTGCCATGAAGCGGCCAATTGCTACACTGTAGGAGAAGCTAGCCGTTCAACACGGATGAGCGGCGTGTTTCGGCTTACTCATAGAGAGGGAGACAAACGTGAACATTGAACGATTCCTCGGACATGTAGCGGCGGCACTGTGTAGTTTCGGCCTTGCGACAGCGGCGCAAGCGCAGATTAACGAACATACGTTCAGGTTTACAACCACAAACCCGGCAGGACACCCGATTGTTGCTGGCGCGGAAAAGTGGGCGGCGCTGGTCCAGCAAAAGAGTGGCGGCAAAATAACGATCAAGATCTTCCCCGGGGGCGTTCTCGGCGCCGATGACCAGGTACTGTCTGCCACCCGGCGCGGCAAGATCGACTTCACTGCGATGAACTCGGGCTATCTGCAGGCGCGAATCAGGGCGTTTGCGTTACTCGATTTTCCCTTCCTGTTCAACGACGAAAAAGAAGCCGACGCTATTCTTGATGGCCCAATCGGCAAGCAACTGGCTGACAAAACGCCGGCCAAAGGGTTGATCAACCTGGCCTTCTGGGAACTGGGCTTCCGCAACCTGACCAACAACAAGCGCCCAATCATCAAGATGGAAGACATCTCGGGGCTCAAGATCCGCGTGATTCCATCCTCGATCTACAGCGACACGTTCAATGCGCTTGGCGCGGAAGCCGTACCGATGCCGTTCCCCGAGGTTTACAGGGCAATGAAGCGGAGGACCATCGACGGGCACGAGAACGCCTTGTCGGTTATCGAGGCCAACAAGATCTACGAAGTCCAGAAATACCTGACGATCACCAACCACGTCTACAATCCGCAATCCCTATTGGCCAGCAAGAAGACGTGGGACAAACTCACTGCGGACGAACAAAGCCTCCTGGCATCAACGGCAATCGAAGCGGGGAAATTTGAACGCGAGATTTCGCGATCCGGGGAAGCGCAAACCTTGGCCAATTTGCAGAAGCTGATGCAAGTCAACGTGCTGTCGCACGATGAACTCGCAAAATTGCGGACGAGTCTCCAGCCTGTGATCGAAAAATACACCGTCATGGTCGGGCCGGAACTGGTCGGTCAGGTGCAGTCGCAGCTCGAGAAGATGCGGAAGAAGTAGTGCGTTCGCACCAAGGCCACCGGGGTGCGAATACTGGGAATGCGATATCCACACCCGCCATTCAAACGGGTGTGGGTGTGGCCGGTGCGACCTTTAGCAACGTTCCCAGATTGTCGTGATGCCCTGCCCGCCGCCGATGCACATCGTCGCCAGACCGTAACGGGCATTGATACGCTGCATTTCGTGCAGCAGTTTGGTGACGATCACGCCGCCCGTTGCGCCGACCGGGTGACCCAGGGAAATCGCCCCGCCGTTCGGATTGGTCTTGAGCGGATCAAGCCCGAGTCCTTTGGCCACCGCAAGAGCCTGTGCGGCAAAGGCTTCATTGGCTTCGATCACGTCGATCTGGGCTAGCGTCAAGCCGGCACGCTTGAGCGCGAATTGGGTAGAAGGAATCGGGCCGTCGCCCATGAGGCTCGCCTCAACCCCGGCAACTGCATACGCGACGAGCCGGGCCATCGGCTTGTAGCCGGCTTTGGCCGCCACCGCGGCGTCAGCCAGGACCAGAAAGGCCGCCGCATCGTTAATGCCGGACGCGTTGCCGGCGGTGACCGTGCCGCCTTCCTTCTTGAAAGCCGGCTTCATCTTGGCGAGCGCTTCGAGGCTGGTCGCCTTCGGATGTTCGTCGGTGTCGAACAGCACATCGCCCTTGCGCGTTTTCACCGTCACCGGAACGATCTGCGACTTGAAACGGCCTTCGGCAATCGCTTTGCCGGCGCGGACTTGCGATTCAAGCGCAAAGGCATCCTGCTGTTCGCGGCTGATGCCCCACTTCATGGCCTGGTTCTCGGCGGTCATGCCCATATGTCCGGCGCCGAAAGGATCGGTCAGCGCGGCGACCATCATGTCGAGCATCTTGGTGTCGCCCATGCGCGCGCCGCTGCGCATGGCGGATGACAGATAGCCGCCGGCGGACATGACTTCAACACCGCCAGCCAGGCCGATTTCAACATCGCCGAGCAGGATGTTCTGCGCCACGCTGATGATCGCCTGCATGGCCGATCCGCACAAACGATTGCAGGCCATCACCGTCGAGTCCATCGACATGCCGGCGCGAACCGTCGCCAGACGGGAAACATAAGGGAAATTGGATCCGCAGGGAATGGCATTGCCGACCACGGCGTAGCTCGCCTGCTTCGGGTCAACACCCGAACGCGCAAAGGCTTCGCGAGCGACCAGGCTGCCCAGGTCCTCCGGCGCGAAACCTGCCAGCGAACCGCCAAAGCTGCCAACGGCCGAACGAACCGCACTCAGAACTACAATTTCTTTTGCCATAGAAGTACCTCTTGAAAAGATTGGGGACTACCGATGTAGCGTAGTCCCCGTGTTCGTATCAATTGATCATTGGCGCAACGTAGGGCATGGTCATGCCAAGCAGCCAGAGCATGATCAGCACGATGGGCAAATGGAAGAGCAGCTGCAGCGTCGAATACCCGGCGAGGTCGCGCGCCTTGACGCCGATCAGGCCCATCAGCGGCAGCATCCAGAACGGGTTGACGAAGTTCGGCAGCGCCTCGGCGGCGTTGTAGACCTGCACCATCCACGCCAGATTGACGTGCAGCTGGTTGGCCGCGTCGAGCAGATACGGC
>CAISOB010000102.1 GCA_903886975.1 uncultured beta proteobacterium | reverse complement strand
CTTGGAGAGAATCCGAAGCCGTCGATCATCGTCAGCATTCAATTCAATGGGCTTTGCTACGCGCATGGCAGTGACCTCCTGCTTACTTGGAGGGCCAATTGTTATTTAAGTTCCGTTATTTATGACGCACTACACTAGCACGAAACCGAAAATGAAAAGCACCCTTGTATCGCTAATCTTCAACATATTCAGGTGCTCCCCTTATTCTGAACGCTCTGTTATATCTGCCTTAGCCCCGGCCCATGCTGGGGCGCCTTCTTAGAACTCCACGCGGTCGGGGCACTTGCCATCGCTGACTGGGAAGTAGCGAGAGTTCTCCTGGTCCTTGACCAGATATACGCCTACGTACGCCTCGTTGCCCCACTTGTCCTGGCCCAGAGTACAGGACGATAAGAATCCTGATATCGGCTGGGGAACCTGAATGAGCATCGTCAACACACCCGCTACAAACCAGTCCATTACGTTCTCCTAAGCTGCGCAATCTTCAATCCCCAGAGGCGTTGCGCAGCAACTCGCTCGGGCCAGCACTCTATTTATCCATATCGGCTAATGGCGCGTCGACGATAGTCCTATCCTGAAACAATATCTATATGACAAAGGGAAAAACTCGTGGAGCACTAAAACGTACTTTACACGTGCTGAAAATCTACCTCGCTGAGAAGGGCTCTCCCGAGGAAGCGCCCCGCACCCCACCCCCTGGCCATGTGCCCCACCCCTCGTTTGACGACTCGCCCTCTGTGTAGCTCAACGTTAACACGGAGGTTTACATGACCCGCAAGCACTTCATTGCCGTGGCAGAGGCAATACGCACGAGCATCACAAGCAGGGAGGAACGAGAAGCAGTGGCAAGGGCGCTGATACCGGCGCTAAGCGAGAGCAACCCGAACTTCAGCAAGGAGAAGTTCATCGACGCCTGTATCGGATGACAGCAGCAGGTCGGTAGTCTTACCCGTCCGAGAGGCGGGTATCCGCTTTCATAGCGGCGTTCTTTAACAATCTGGAAGCTATTTATCCCCGCCGGGCCTGGACGGCGGGGAGTCTTTTTGATTTGCGCACCAGACCGTGAGCCTGAATGCGACACACAAGACCGGCTGTAACAGCCGGTTTTCTTTTTGGGCAACTTATCGCCCCCCCAAACTCTACGGGCAGCAACAGAAAAAGCGGGTAGAAATGCGGGTAGATTTAGAAATGCAACAGAGCACAATAGCCTGTAACACTTGCTGCTACAGGCTCCGTGAAGAAAGTTACGGATGTGTTGCAGCGCATCGTGTTTGCACTGTCGCGGCAAGGCCGCGCCTGAAAAAAAAGGTGCCGGCGGGCACCCTTTGTTCGATTGGCCAGAAAGCGCCGATTTTAACGGATTTTGCTTAAATAATCCCGCACTTTGGCTACTTCAAGGAAGTAATGGCAGAGTTCGCTGCCCTCGTGCAGCAATACCAGAACCTGTTCGTCATAACGCGCCTTGAGTTCGGAATCGGCATCTACATCGACGATGTCGACGTCAATCCCGAACTCGGCCGACAAAGGGCGCAGTGCCAGCGCCATCTCGTCGCAGAGATGGCAGTAGGAGCGCGAGACCAGCGTCAGCCGGGCCAATTCATTCGGCCTTCTTGTCCGGAAGACCCTTGATCGTTACAAAGGTCTGCAGTTCGCCGCGCCGTACCAGCAGGGTAACGTTCGCGGCCTTATCAAGCGACATGAGTAACTTGTTGAACTGCTCGACGCTCTTGATCTCGGTTGTCTCGCCGCGCGCGATGAAGGCCAGAATGATGTCGCCAGGCCGCAAGTCGGCGCGCGCAGCATTGCCGCGGATATCTTCGACCAGCAGACCGCCATTGACCTTGAGGTCGCGCTTCTGCTCGGCGGTCAATTCGGATACGACGAGGCCGAGGCGGTTGGCCGCTTGTTCCGGTGGTTTGGCACTCCTGGCGCTGCGCGCGACCTGTTTCTCTTCAGCGATCTCGGCCACGGTGACCGTCAGGTCGCGTGAGGCGCCTTTGCGCCACACCTGCATGGTGATCTTGGAGCCCGGCTTGGTTGCACCGACGATGCGCGGTAAATCGCTCGAACTGACAACCGGTTTGCCGTCGAACTTGAGAATCACATCACCGGCTTCGACACCCGCCTTTTCGGCGGGGCCGCCCTTTTCAACCGCGTTGACGGCAGCCCCCTGGGCTTTGCTCAAGCCGAAGGATTCAGCGAGTTCTTTGGTGACTTCCTGAATGACCACGCCAATGCGGCCGCGGCTGACCCGGCCATTGGCTTTAAGCTGGCTCTGAATGTCCATGGCCACATCGATCGGGATGGCGAAGGAGATTCCCATGAACCCGCCGGAACGGCTGTAGATCTGCGAGTTGATGCCGACGACCTCGCCTTTCATGTTGAACAGCGGTCCGCCGGAGTTGCCGGGATTGACCGCTGCGTCGGTCTGGATGAACGGAACAAAGTTTTCCTGCGGCAACGAGCGCCCCTTGGCGCTGACGATTCCGGCCGTTACGCTGTTGTCAAAGCCGAAGGGCGAGCCGATGGCGATCACCCATTCGCCCACCTTGAGCACATTCGGGTCACCCATGTGCACAATGGGCAAGCCCGTCGCCTCGATCTTGATCAGCGCGACGTCGGTGCGTTTGTCGGCGCCGATGACTTTGGCCTTGAATTCGCTCTTGTCGGTCAAGCGAACGAGGATTTCGTCGGCCGAGTCGACAACATGCGCATTGGTCAGGATGTAGCCATCGGGACTGATGATGAAACCCGAGCCCAGCGAGCGGCTCTCGAACTCGCGCGGCGCACTCGGCGCCCCGGGCACTCCAGGCTGACGCGGCATGAAGTGGCGAAAGAATTCGGACATCGGATCATCTTCGTCGAACGAGAAAGGCTGCACGCCGCGTGCGGCGCTGCGAATCACCTGGGTCGTGCTGATGTTGACGACTGCTGGGCCCTGCTTTTCGACGAGTTCGGTAAAATCGGGCAGGCCCTTGTTCTGGGCCTGAGACGTCAGGGAAACAAACGCAAAAACAAATGCTGCAAGAATTTGCTTCATGGCGACACTCCGTAAGTCAGCAAACGAATTGACGGACTGGAAGATCAGGGCGGATACCCCGGAAATCAATACCTGATATAGGGCTGCGAACGCGCGTCGAGTGGGCCGCGGCGTTGCACATAACGCAATACAAACCACGCACACAGCAAGCCACAGAGCGAGCCGATGATCGCACCTGCTTCGGCGGCCAAAGCAGATCCACTGATCGCACCCAGGAACAGCGCCAGCAATGGAAGCCCGTAAGCCAGCATTGCGCTGCGCCGGACAGAACCTTCGGCAATGACAACCGTGACTCGGCTGCCAATCGCCGAATTCCCCGGATTGAGCAAGCGAAAAGTGCGTGGCACGCTGCAAAAGACCTGGCTGAGCGGGTTTCCACCGCAGCCGCCCGGCTCGTGGCAACGACCGCAACCGGCCTCGTCCATGCGGACGATCGCATAATCGCCATCCAGGGCGGTGATCGTTCCTGATGCATCTATCATACTTGCGATCCGAATTTGTTGCGCGGTATCGCGTCTACCAGCGGTGATCCGGGGCCGCGTCAAGCAGGGGCCGCAACTTTTCCGCGACCGCTTCGCGCGCGCGGAAAATGCGCGAACGCACGGTGCCAATCGGACAGTTCATTTGCTCGGCGATTTCCTCATAGCTCAAGCCTTCGATCTCACGCAGCATAATGGCATTGCGCAATTCGTCCGGCAAGGCCTCCATTGCGGCGTTGACCGTTTGTCCGATCTGCTTCGACTGCAAAAGACGCTCCGGCGTATTAATGTCGCGCAGTTGCTCGGCGTCTTCGAAGGTTTCAGCCTCGTCGGCGTCAAAATCGGTTGAAGTCGGCGCTCGCCGGCCTTTGGCGACAAGATAGTTCTTGGCGGTGTTAATGCCAATGCGATACAGCCAGGTGTAGAACGCACTTTCGCCGCGAAACGAAGGAAGTGCGCGATAGGCTTTGATGAATGCCTCCTGGGCCACGTCCTCGACCTCGGCATGGTCGCGTATGAAACGTGACAGCAGACGCGCGAGCTTGCGCTGGTATTTTTCGACCAACCGCTCGAAAGCTTTCTTGTCGCCTGCCTGTGCGCGCTCGACCAATTCCTGGTCAATTTCGCGTTCGTTCATACTTACGAACTCCCTTTCGGACATGGTGTTTTGCTTTTCGCCGCAGTATAGCGCAACCGCCAATTTCGCACGTGGTGACTGCGCATCTACTTTCGCTTCGAGACCATGCTGCTGCAATGGTTACGATGAGACGATCCTAATGCCTAACGAGCACGTGGTATAGTACATCTTTGTATCCGGGCTCGTCTTGTGGCACTCCGTTTCGACATATTGGTGATTGGCAGCGGCCTGGCCGGCCAGTCGGCGGCGCTTCGCCTGGCGCCATTCTGCAAGGTTGGCCTGATTAGCAAACGCGGGCTCGGAGATAGCGCTTCGAGCTGGGCCCAGGGCGGCATCGCCGCGGTGCTTGACAGCCAGGATTCAATTGAAGCGCATATCCGCGATACCTTGACGGCCGGTGCATTTCTCAACGATCCGGCAGCCACGCGTTTTGTCATCGAAAATGGTCGCCATGCGATCGACTGGCTGATCGAACAAGGCGTTCCTTTTACCCGCGACGAACGCGGTTATCACTTGACGCGCGAAGGCGGTCACAGCACTCGCCGCGTCATTCACGTCGCCGATGCAACCGGCTTTGCCGTGCAGGAAACCCTGGCCGCCAAGGTTCGCCAGAATCAGAACATTACCGTCCTCGAGCGTCATATCGCTATCGACCTGATCACCGGCGATAAGTTAGGCTTAGGCGAGCGGCGCTGCTACGGCGCCTACGCGCTCGACAGCGACAGCGGCGAAGTGCTGACGGTGAGCGCGGCGCATACCCTGATCGCCACAGGCGGCGCTGGCAAGGTCTATCTCTATACGACGAATCCCGACACCTCGACCGGGGACGGCATCGCAATGGCCTGGCGCGCCGGCTGTGCAGTGGCCAACATGGAATTCATCCAGTTCCACCCGACTTGCCTCTATCATCCGCAGGCCAAGTCCTATCTGATTTCGGAAGCGGTGCGCGGCGAAGGCGGCCTCCTGCTTTTGCCCGACGGCACGCGCTTCATGCCCGAGCATGACGCTCGCGGCGAACTCGCGCCGCGTGACGTGGTGGCGCGGGCAATCGACTTCGAGATGAAAAAGCGCGGCCTGGACTGCGTCTATCTCGACATTTCACACAAGCCCGCAGGGTTTCTCAGGGAACACTTTCCCAACATCCTGGCGCGCTGCCTGGAATTCGGAATCGATATCACCCGCACGCCCATCCCGGTGGTACCCGCCGCCCATTACACCTGCGGCGGCATCATCACCGACCTGCGCGCCCGCACCGAGATCCCGGGACTTTATGCCGCCGGAGAAGCGTCCTGTAGCGGCCTGCACGGCGCCAACCGGCTGGCCAGCAATTCGCTGCTCGAATGCCTGGTATTTTCGGAAGCGGCGGTCAAGGACATTCTGGCGCAACCGCCGGTCAGCATGCCGAAACTTCCCGAATGGGATGCGAGCCGCGTCTCCGACCCGGACGAAGAAATCGTCATCTCACATAACTGGGACGAATTGCGGCGTTTCATGTGGGACTACGTCGGCATCGTACGCACGACCAAGCGCCTGCAGCGCGCGCAGCACCGTATTCGTCTGCTGACGAGGGAAATCGACGAGTATTACTCGAATTTCCGGGTCAGCCACGATCTCATCGAACTGCGCAATCTCGTCACCACTGCCGAACTGATCGTGCGCTGCGCCTTGAAACGGCGCGAAAGCCGGGGCCTGCATTTTAGCCGCGACTATCCCGGAATGCTGGCCAAAGCCAGAAACACCGTGATCAGGAAACCGGCCCAGCGCGCTCCTTAGGCTCGGCCCGCCAGCGCAACCAGAGCCGAAGCAGCCGAAACCGTTCGGCTGACATTTGATCGGGCAGCAGAACCAGGCTAGACACCCGCTTTGACTCGCCGAGGCGCAGCCGTAGTACGATCAACTGGCTGAATACGGTGCTCTCGGGCTGCACATCGAGCGGCAAGCGACTACCGTCGGAGAGCAGGCAATCTACCCGGTCCGGCGCGCATAATCGCAGATCGGTGATGCGCGACGGACGCAGCGTATAGCCCAGCGATACGCCGCTGACGAGCAGCAGAATGGCGCGCAGCAACGCCGGCCAGGGCAGCATCAGGACGCAGCCGGCAGCAAGGCTATGCGCCAGTATCAGCAGAACAAGCAGGAGACGCGAGCGGCGCAGTTCAATTGAAATCGGGAACTGCACCGCCAGGCCGGGACCGTTTAGATCCGCTTGAAAACGGCCGTAGCGTTGGTGCCGCCGAAGCCGAAAGAGTTGGAGATCGCCACGTCGATCTTCATCTTGCGCGCCTCATTGGCACAATAATCGAGATCGCAGGCTTCATCTTGATTGAAGATGTTGATCGTCGGCGGTGAAACCTGATGGTAGACCGCCAGGGTCGAGAACACGGCTTCGATGCCGCCGGCAGCGCCAAGCAGATGGCCCGTCATCGACTTCGTCGAATTGACAACGAGTTTCTTGGCGTGATCTCCGAAAGCACGCTTGACCGCGACGGTTTCGGCCTTGTCGCCGAGTGGCGTCGAGGTACCATGCGCATTGACGTAGTGCACATCCTGCGCATTGACCTGGGCGTTGCGCAAGGCGTTGGTCATGCAGCGGGCGGCACCCTCGCCGTCTTCGCACGGCGCGGTGATGTGATTGGCGTCGGCACTCATGCCAAAACCGGCAAGCTCGGCATAAATGCGGGCACCGCGTGCCTTGGCGTGCTCGTATTCTTCAAGCACCATGACCGCCGCGCCCTCGGCGAGGACGAAACCGTCCCGGTCCTTATCCCACGGACGGCTCGCCGTTTTCGGATCGTCATTGCGCGTCGACAAAGCGCGCGCCGCGCAGAATCCGCCAAGGCCGGAAGGGCAAACGCAACTTTCGGCGCCACCGGCGATCATGATGTCCGCGTCGCCGTACTCGATCAAACGTCCGGCGTCACCGATGCTGTGCGTGCCGGTCGAACAGGCGCTGACCAGTGCAATGTTCGGCCCCTTGTAACCGTAGAGGATCGACAGGTTGCCGGCAATCATGTTGATGATCGAACCCGGGATGAAGAATGGCGAAATCTTTCGCACGCCGCTGGCGACGAATTCATCGCGAGTCGATTCGATCAGCGGCAAGCCGCCGATGCCCGACCCGATCGAAACACCGATGCGATCGGCGTTGGCCGGGTGTGCCGCAAGTCCGGCATCCTTGATCGCCTGGATTCCCGCAGCCATGCCGTAATGGATGAAAAGATCCATACGCCGGGCGTCCTTCGCGGGCAGATACTGGGTAATATCAAAGTCCCTGACCTCACCGGCAATTTGTACGGGAAACGCGGAAACATCGAAACGCGTGATCCGGTCTATTCCGGAGCGCCCGGCCAGAACGTTCTGCCAGGCTTGTTCGACGGTATTTCCGACCGGGGAAACGACCCCCATGCCGGTGATGACGACTCTGCGACGTGCCAAATTCTTCTCCGGGGGAAACAGGAAAATTGCGCTATGGGCAATGGATCGAAAAGAACGTCGCGGGAAGTAAGCGTACCGCCCGCGGACGATCTTCGAGAAGGATTACTTCTTGTGACTTACCACGTAATCGATGGCCTGTTGGACGTTGGTGATTTTTTCGGCTTCATCGTCCGGAATCTCGCACTCGAATTCTTCTTCGAGGGCCATCACCAGTTCAACCGTATCCAACGAATCCGCGCCGAGGTCGTCAACGAAAGATGATTCGTTCTTGATATCCGCTTCATTAACGCCGAGTTGTTCTGCGACAATCTTCCTGACGCGTTGTTCGATATTTTCCATCAAAGGACTCCTTCTTAAAGTTCATGTGTGAAACAAAACCGCGCTATTCTACCAAAATGACCGCTTCTTACCAACCCAGTGGGCGAACCGGTCTGTCTCACCCTCTGCCTTTTAGTCCAAATACATGCCGCCATTGACGTGAATCGTCGTGCCGGTGATATAAGCGGCACCCGGCGACGCCAAGAAAGCCACCGCCGCGGCAACGTCTTCGGGCAGCCCGAGGCGCCCCAGCGGAATACTGGTAAGCAGCCCCGCGCGCTGATTCTCGTCGAGAATTCGGGTCATATCGGTATCGATCAGACCCGGCGCGACACAATTGACTGTGATGCTCCGACTGCCCAATTCACGCGCCATCGAGCGCGCCATGCCGGCAACACCGGCCTTGGCCGCGCAATAATTCGCCTGGCCGGCGTTGCCCGAATGGCCGACGACCGAAGTGACGTTGATGATGCGTCCGGCACGCGCTTTCATCATGCCGCGCATGACCGCTTTCGACAAGCGAAAAACGGCAGTCAAATCGGTGTCTAGCACCGCATCCCATTCGTCGTCCTTCATGCGCATCGCGAGGTTGTCGCGCGTGACGCCGGCATTATTGACGAGTATCGCGATAGTGCCGAATGTATTCTCAATATGAGCAATCAAAGCGTCGATCTGCGCCTGGTCGCGCACTTCCAGAACGGCACCCTCGCCCTTGATGCTTGCTGCAGCCAGGTAGGCGGAGACTCTTGCCGCGCCCTCACTGCTGGTCGCGCTACCGATCACGGTCGCGCCGTGCCTGCCCAGTTCAAGTGCGATAGCCTGGCCGATTCCGCGCGAGGCGCCGCTGACGAGTGCAATCTTCCCGCTGAGCATCGTCGCTTACTCAAGTACCGGAATGGCTGCTTCGATCGCCGCCAGATCCGCCAGCGCCAGCCCTGTTACACTGTCGGCGCAGCGCTTGCTCAAGCCTGCCAGAACTTTGCCCGGCCCGCACTCGGCGATCGTCGTCACGCCTGTCGCGGCGATCTTCTGAATCGTTTCCACCCAGCGCACCGGCGAATACGCCTGGCGAATCAATGCATCCTTGATTTTCGCGGGGTCCGACTCGATGGCTACATCGACGTTATTGACCACCGGAATCAGCGGCACGGCGAAATTCAACTCCGCCAGACGAGACGCCAAACGATCTGCCGCCGGCCTGATCAACGACGAGTGGAAAGGCGCGGAAACCGGCAGCAGTATGGCGCGCTT
Source organism: uncultured beta proteobacterium (assembly GCA_903886975.1). GTDB lineage: Bacteria > Pseudomonadota > Gammaproteobacteria > Burkholderiales > Rhodocyclaceae > Propionivibrio. The sequence continues at coordinate 20,463 of CAISOB010000102.1, read as the reverse complement.
GGCACCCCTTGCCTTGCAGCCTTCGCAGGCTAGTTCGACCGCTGCCTTGTTGCCGGCAATGACGGTTTGGCCGGGACCGTTGAAATTGACCAGTTCGGCAACTTCGCTGTGACCAATGGAGAGCATGGCCTCGGCGCAGGCTTCACGAATCTTGTCGTCATCAAGATTGAGAATGGCCGCCATCGCACCCGTGCCGATCGGCACCGCTTCCTGCATCGCCGTCGCGCGCAGGCGAACCAGCGGCACGGCATCCTTGAATTCGATAACGCCCGCCGCAACCAGCGCCGAATACTCGCCGAGGCTATGGCCGGCGACGATCACCGGCGTCTTGCCGCCTTTGTCGAGCCACAGGCGGTATGCAGCTATGGCGGCCGTGAGCATGACCGGCTGCGTATTGACCGTCTGTGCCAGCGCCTCGGCCGGTCCATCGCTCAGCAATTGCCAGAGATCCTGGCCCAGGGTTGCCGACGCCTCGTCAAATGTCGCGCGCACCACGGCCGATTCGCCGTACGCGCCCATCATGCCGACCGATTGGGAACCCTGACCCGGAAAAACAAAAGCGAATGCCATGGAATTATCCTTTTAGAATTCGAGCAACACGGCGCCCCACGCAATGCCGCCACCAATTCCCGCGAGCAGGATCTTTTGCCCGGGTCGAATGCGTCCATCGCGAACCGCGACATCGAGCGCCAGGGGGATGGACGCCGCAGAGGTGTTGCCATGGCGGTCAACGGTGACAATCACCTTGTCCATGCTCAGCCCAAGCTTCTTGGCCGTTGATTCGATGATGCGGATGTTAGCCTGGTGCGGAACAAGCCAGTCAAGTTCAGCCGGGGGAACATGAGCGGCCTCGCAGCACTCCTTGGCGACGTCGGCCAACACACGCACGGCGACCTTGAATACCGCCGGCCCGTCCATGCGCAGGAAAGGATCGCCGCTGACCTTGCCGCAGTTGATTTGGCCGGGCACCGAGAGAATTTCGTTGAAGGAACCGTCGGCATGCGCTGAACTGGCCAGGATTCCAGGCTTTTCGGCCGCCTCCAGAACGATTGCGCCGGCACCGTCGCCGAACAGCACGCAGGTCGTCCTATCGTTCCAGTCCATGATCGTCGAGAAGACTTCGGCGCCGACAACCAGCGCCCTTTTGTGGCTGCCCGAGCGGATGAATTTCTCGGCGATGCTCAGCGCATAGACGAACCCGGCGCAAACCGCCTGGACATCGAAGGCCATGGCGCCCTGATTGCCCAGTTTCGACTGCAACAGGCAAGCGGCGCTCGGAAAGACGAAATCCGGGGTTGAGGTCGCCAGGATGATCAGATCGAGGTCGCCAGCAGCGATTCCCGCGGCTGCGAGAGCCCGACAGCTGGCTTCGTAGGCCAGGTCGCTGGTAGTGCATCCGGGCTCGGCAAGGTGACGCGACTTGATGCCGGTACGTGTGACGATCCATTCGTCCGTACTATCGACACCACGCTTTATGAGCTCGTCGTTGCTGACCGGCTGGCCTGGCAGATAACTGCCGACGCCTGAGATACGGGCATACATCTATGCTGTCTCCTGAATCATTTGCTGCTGGGCTACACGTTCTGTAATACGGACCAAGACACCGCTACGTACCATATCAGCGGCGCGCTCAAGCGCATTGCCGAAGGAATAGGCATCAGCAGAACCGTGACTCTTGACAACAATACCTTTTAATCCGAGCAAACTGGCGCCGTTATAACGCCGATGATCGACACGCTGCTTGAAGCGCCGGAGAACCGGGATGGCGATCAGTGCAGCGATCTTGGTCAGGAAGTTGCGGCCGAATTCCTGACGCAGGAAGGTCGCCATCATTTGCGCGAGCCCTTCCGAGGCCTTGACTGCCACATTGCCGACGAAGCCGTCGCAGACGACGACTTCGGCTTCGCCTTTAAACAGCCCGTCGCCTTCTACGTTGCCGACGAAATTCAGCCCGGAATCCTTCAGGAGCTCAACGGCGCGCTTGACGACATCGTTCCCCTTGATGTCTTCAGAGCCAATATTGAGGATGCCGACAGTGGGCTGCTTATCCTTGTGCTCGATGGCTGCAACCAGCGACGAACCCATGATCCCGAACTGCAGCAGGTGCGCCGGCGTGCAATCGACGTTGGCGCCCAGGTCAAGCACATGGACGTGGCCGCTAATGGTGGGAAAGGCCGCACAAATTGCCGGGCGATCGATCCCCGGAAGCATCTTGAGGACAAAGCGGGAAATGGCCATCAAGGCGCCGGTATTTCCAGCCGAGACGCAGGCATCGGCCTCACCGCTCTTGACGAGATCGATGGCCACGCGCATCGACGAATCCTTTTTGGTGCGTATGGCAAGGGCTGGCGACTCGTGCATGGCTACGACTTCGCTGGCATGTCGGACCACGACACGGGAGTCCGACGCGTCGCCGAGCAGAGGACGAATTGCTTCATCCCGTCCCACGAGGGTCACGCGGACGTCCGGATGCTTGCGCACGAAAGACAATGCCGCAGGCACAGTAACCGATGGGCCGTGGTCTCCGCCCATGCAGTCGATGGCAACGGTAATCGTCATTGATTGGAAGGCAAAAGAAAAGGCAGGCAATTCCCGGTCAAGGGAATCAACCTGCCCATTTCCGAATTCCTACTCGCCAGTGCCCTTGGTGACCTTCTTGCCCCGGTAATAACCGGACGGACTGATGTGATGGCGCAAATGAACCTCGCCGGTCGTCGGCTCAATGGCCAGAGGCGGGTTGGTGAGAAAATCGTGAGCACGGATCATGCCGCGTTTCGACGGGGATTTCTTGTTCTGTTGAACGGCCATAAATTACTCCATATATCAAATTTACTATGCCTTGCCGGAAAAACCCTTAAGGACGGAAAACGGCGAGACTCTGCCCGTTCCCTGCCCGGCGTCAGGCAAAGCACAAGTTTCATGCCGCGGCGCCGAAGGCAAGTCGAGAATAAGCTCGTCTTCGATCAACGCAACGACATCCAATTCACTCTGCGCCGGAAGGAAATCCCTTGTATCGTCCTCGATTTCCTCCTGCGTCAACTCTTCTTCGTCATTGACGAATTCCAGCACGCTACGCACCTTGACCGGATAGACGATCCCTTCAAGGCAGCGCTGACAGCATACGGACAAAGCGCCGTCCAGTTGCAACAGGAGCTGCGGCCTGTTCCGGACAGCCATGCTGCCTTCAATCCGGTAACTCAATCGACCCGACGAATCGACCAGCAGATCAAGCACACGAGCCAGCTCGGCGATCGGCAACTCGCCTTGCAGCGAGCGGGCTTCCCGCGCAAAAGCCCGACTGTCGATAACAATCCGTTGCGACATAAGGGGCGCATGATATTATTTTTGCCCTTCGAAGTCAAAGCCGACCGACCTTTGGTTTCTTTAAACCTTACGGGTCGGTCGAATTAAAATTATTCCATGACCAGCAGACAGATCGTACTTGCGTCCACTTCTCCGTTCCGGCGAGAACTGCTCGAACGGCTTGGCCTGCCATTTGGAACCGCCGACCCGGCGACAGATGAGACGCCGCTCGTCGGCGAAACGCCCGAGGCAAGTGCGCTACGACTCTCCGAAGCTAAGGCGCGCGCCGTTGCGGCACGGTATCCGGAGGCCCTGATCATCGGCAGTGACCAGGTCGCAACTCTGGACGGCGAGATTTTTGGCAAGCCCGGTTCGCATGAGCGGGCCGTCAGGCAGTTGCAAACCTTGCGCGGACGCCGCGTCAATTTCTTTACAGGCTTGTGCTTGCTCGATGCCATAACCGGCGAAGCGCAACTGCGCGGCGTCCCGACCCTGGTCACTTTCCGTGAATTGAGCGATGCCGAGATTGAAAACTATCTACACAAGGAACGCCCGTACAACTGTGCCGGAGCAGCTAAATCGGAAGGTTTGGGAATTGCCTTAATCGCCAAAATGGAAGGCGATGACCCCAACGCACTGATTGGTCTGCCGCTCATCGCGCTCTGTGACTTGCTCAGAAATTCGAATGTTAACATATTATAAACAATATTTTATAGTTAATACTTAAAGTAATATATGAATAAAGGAAAACTTTACCTGATCCCCGTTCCGCTCACTCAAACCGCGCCGGGCGACTATTTGCCCCAACCGGTCCAGGAATGTGCGCGACGACTCAAATATTTCGTCGCGGAAAATGCCAAATCGGCACGCGCGTTCCTCAAGTCGCTCCCGTCGTCAACGCCCTTGCAGGAAATCAAAATTAGCGAACTCAACGAACACACGCCGGACAATGTGCTTCCCGAATTGCTGACCCCTCTGCTTGCCGGATTCGATCTTGGGCTCGTTTCTGAAGCCGGTTGTCCGGCTATTGCCGATCCGGGAGCCGGTCTGGTCGCTCTGGCTCACGATGCCGGAATCCAGGTCGTGCCGATGATAGGACCCTCATCGATTGTTCTTGCCTTGATGGGTTCCGGCCTGTCAGGCCAGAATTTCGCGTTCCACGGTTACTTGCCGGCCAAGGATGAGCCAAGAAGAAAAAGGCTGCGCGAACTGGAACGTGATTCGCATCAGGAAAAACGGACGCAGATTTTTATCGAAACGCCCTACCGAAATCGGCAGATGCTCGAGACGCTGATCGCCACCTGCGCTCCGGACACCCGGATTTGCGTCGCCACCGACCTGACCTCGGAAACCGAATCCATCATGACGCGCACGACGGGCCAATGGCGACGCTACGGCATGCCGGACATCGACCGCCGCCCGAGCGTATTTCTAATCCAGGCCTGAACGCTTCCCTTAGCGAACGGCTGTCCGGTCGCTGCCGAACAAGCGGAAAGACAAACTCTCACCCATTTGCGCGCCGAGCCGCTTGGCAAAACGCTCGGCGATATTCTCTTTGACCGAATAATCGAGTACGGTCTCGGCCTTGATCAGGTCGCGCGCCACCGAATCGACCGTCCCGAAATCATCGGCCAAGCCCAATCCAATGCTCTGACTGCCGGTCCACATCAAACCAGAAAACATCTCTGGAGTTTCCTTCAGGCGTGTCCCCCGCCCCTTGCGCACAACTTCAATAAATTGCTTGTGTATCTCGCTCAGCAAAAGTTGCGCGTGCTCCTTTTGCTTTTCGTCCTGCGGCGAGAAGGGATCGAGGAACCCCTTGTTCGCGCCGGCGGTCAGCAGGCGCCGCTCGACGCCGAGCTTCTCCATCGTCCCGGTGAAACCGAAACCATCCATCAGCACGCCGATCGAGCCGATGATGCTGGCCTTGTCGACGAAGATCTTGTCGGCAGCGGAGGCGATGTAATAACCGCCGGAAGCGCACAGGTCTTCAACGACCACGTAAAGCGGGATTTCCGGGTGTTTGGCGCGCAGCCGGCGGATTTCATCGTAGACAATTCCCGATTGCACCGGGCTGCCGCCCGGGCTGTTGATGCGCATGATGACGCCCGCGGTTCCCTTGTCCTCGAACGCCGACTGCAAGGCGCCATTGATTTTCTCGGCGCTGGCGTCTCCCGTTGCGTCTATCGTTCCACGCACGTTGACCAGCGCAGTGTGCTTGCCGTCGGCAAGTTTTTCGGATCCACCCCAATCAACCACCAGAACCAGCACGGCAACCAGGTAGGCCAGAAAAGCCAGTTTGAAGAAGATGCCCCAACGACGCTTCAGGCGTTGCTCTTGCAGCGTTGTGAAGGCAATCTTCTCCAACAATTGTCGTTCCCATTGCGGGCCTTGATTCGGGTTTTCCACGTTCTCACTCATCAGGATAATCGGCAGTCCCGGCACTCAAGGCGCCGCGCGAATCAAGTATAGCGTGGAATCACGCAAGACAAGACGCTCGAGCGCCCGCTCAGGCCTGCCGGCGCAGCCACTGCGTCAATTCTGCGACACTGTGCAAGCGCGCCAATGGCGCCAGAGCATCAAGAACCTCGGCCGGATGTGCGCCGTAGGTGACGGCCAACCCCGCCACGCCAGCGTTTATCGCCATTTGCAGGTCGTGTGTCGTATCGCCTATCATCAAGGCCCGTTCCGCCGGCAGCGAGAATTCGTCGAGCAATTCCAACAGCATCTGCGGGTGCGGTTTGGAAAGACACTCGTCAGCGCAGCGCGTTGCCGAAAAATAGCGCTCCAGGCCGGTGTTCATCATGGAACGACGGAGTCCCGCCCGGCTCTTCCCGGTCGCGACCGCCAGCAGGTATCCGGCACCATGAAGTTCGGCCATCAGCTCCGAAACGCCGTCGAACAGACGCAGTTCGTGATCATGTGCGAGATAATGTTGCCGGTAGCGCTCAATCATTTGCGGCACGCGGTGCTCGGCCAGATCCGGCGTTGAACGGCGCAGAGCATCGGTCAGGCCGAGGCCGATCACTTGGCGCACCTGCGCGGCGGTCGGTTCGGCGAGCGCCAGATCGCGGCAGGCGGCTTGAACCGCTGCGACGATGGCCCCGGTCGAATCGATCAGGGTGCCGTCCCAGTCGAACACCAGCAAGTCAAATCGCTTGGCCATAATCCTGCCTTTCCTGGCCTGATATTTTTTGTACGAAGGCGGCAAGGACATCGGGCAGAGGCGCCTCGAGGGCCAGTATGGTCTCGTTGAGCGGATGCGGAAACTGCATCTTCCAGGCGTGCAGAAACATGCGTTTCAAGCCGGCCGAGTGCAACGCTTTGTTGAACGTGAAGTCGCCATACTTTTCGTCGCCGGCGATCGGATAGCCGAGATGCGCGCAATGCACGCGGATCTGGTGGGTGCGGCCCGACTTGAGTTCGGCTTCGAGCAGGCTGAACTGCTCCCAGCGCGCTACCAGGCGAAAAACCGTGTGCGCAGACTTGCCTTCGTCCGATACGCGCACGCGCCGCTCGCCCGACTCGAGCAGATATTTGAGCAGGGGCAGTTTGACGCTGCGCAGCGGATCCATCCAGCGCCCCTTGACCAGCAACAGATAGCGCTTGTCGGCCCCGGCGGCGCCCCCCGCGCTGCCGCTCTTGCGAAACATGTCGTGCAGTACGACGAGCGCCGAGCGCTTCTTGCCGATCAGCAAGAGTCCAGACGTCTCGCGGTCCAGGCGATGCGCCAATTCAAGGAAATGCGCCAGCGGCCGCTGCCGGCGTAGCGCCTCGATTACGCCGAAGCTGACGCCGCTGCCCCCGTGCACGGCAATTCCCGCCGGTTTGTCGACGACGAGTATCGCCTCGTCCTCATAGACGATCGGCAGTTCGGCCTTGAACTCTGCGCCGGCGACGATCTCCTCCGGGCGCTTGGCGATGCGAATCGGCGGAATACGCAGGACATCGCCAATCCGCAGGCGATAAGCGACGTCGACCCGCTTGCTGTTGACCCGGATTTCGCCGCTGCGGACGATCCGATAGACATGGCTCTTCGGTACGCCCTTGCAGACCTTCAACAGGAAGTTGTCAAGCCGCTGGCCCTCCTCGTCCTCGCTGACGACAGCTCGCGAGACGGAATCTTTGCTTACTTGGGCCATATTGAATATACTAACTTTGTTTTGCGTCTCGGATTGAAAGAGGCGATGACCCGTTAGACCGTCGAGCGGCGCCGATTCTTATGTAATTGCGACGCACTTTCCGGCAGGCATCAGCCGCCTCGCTTGCACCAACCTGTGCAAGATCAAACAGCGCAGACACCTGGTTAAGTACGCTCACCAAAAGTAGCGATACTACTTGATTTGCGCGCGCCCAGCATGTTGGCACCGCCCGAAGCAGATTCCCGGGCCTTGATTTTTCAGGGTTCGAAGAAAAATATTTTCAGCGAAATGTTGTTATTAGTTGCTCTAACGGAAAGCCCATGAAGCGTCCTGGCCACAACTAATCCGTCGCTGCCTGCACAAGGCGCTCCCCATGCAAATGCGCGCGGGAGCCCATTTTATGAAACGCATGCTTTTTAACGCGACACAGGCCGAAGAACTCCGTGTCGCCATTGTCGATGGTCAGAAACTCGTTGACCTCGATATTGAATCGGCCGCCAAGGAACAGAAGAAAAGTAATATCTACAAGGCTGTGATCACCCGTATCGAGCCCAGTCTCGAAGCGGCCTTTGTGGACTATGGCGCCGAGCGGCATGGTTTCCTGCCCTTCAAGGAAGTGTCTCGCGCCTTCTTCCAGCACGGCGTCGAGGCCAATCGCGCGACCATCAAGGAAGCCCTGCGCGAAGGCCAGGAAATCATTGTCCAGGTCGACAAGGACGAACGCGGCAACAAAGGCGCGGCGCTGACGACTTTTGTCAGCCTGGCCGGCCGCTATCTCGTATTGATGCCCAACAACCCGCGTGGCGGCGGCGTTTCCCGACGCGTCGAAGGCGATGAACGGGCCGAACTGCGCGACGTGATGGACGCGCTGCCCGTGCCACAGGGGATGAGCCTTATTGCGCGCACCGCGGCCATTGGCCGCAACGCCGAAGAATTGCAGTGGGACCTCAATTACCTGATGCAATTGTGGAAGGCGATCGACGGCGCGGCCAACCAGCAGAAAGGCGCTTTCCTGATTTACCAGGAAGGCAGCCTGGTCATCCGCGCCATTCGCGACTATTTCCAGCCCGACATCGGCGAAATCCTGATCGACACCGACGACGTTTTCGAGCAAGCCAGCCAGTTCATGGCGCACGTCATGCCCGGGACGGTCAACCGCATCAAACGCTACCGCGACGATGTACCGCTCTTTTCACGTTTCCAGATCGAGCATCAGATCGAATCGGCCTATTCGCGCCAGGTGACCCTGCCTTCGGGCGGCGCGATCGTCATCGACCACACCGAGGCGCTCGTTTCGGTCGACGTCAATTCCGGTCGTTCGACGCGCGGCGCCGATATTGAAGAGACTGCATTCAAGACCAATCTCGAAGCCGCCGAGGAGGTTGCCCGCCAGTTGCGCCTGCGCGACCTGGGCGGCCTGATCATCATCGACTTCATCGATATGGAGAGCCAGCGCAATCAACGCGAAGTCGAGAACCGCCTGCGCGACGGCCTGCGCCTCGACCGTGCTCGCGTACAGACCGGCAAGATCAGCCGCTTCGGCCTGATGGAACTGTCGCGGCAGCGTCTGCGCCCGGCGCTCGCTGAAACCAGCTACATCCCCTGCCCGCGATGTTCCGGCACTGGCCATATCCGCAGCGCCGAATCGGCAGCTCTGCACATCCTGCGCATCCTCGAAGAGGAAGCGATGAAGGACAACACGGCGGCGGTTCACACGCAGGTTCCCGTCGATGTCGCGACCTTCCTGCTCAATGAGAAGCGCCCGGACATCCAGGCCATCGAAATGCGGCACAAGGTCAACATCCTGCTGATTCCGAATATTCATCTCGAAACGCCACAGCACAGCATTACTCGCCTGCGTCACGACGAGTTGAATCTCGACGAATTGCAGCAGCCTTCGTACAAGATGGTCGATGTGCCGTCCGAGGACGCCGACAAGCAGGCTTCGGCTGCAGCCGAAGCCAAGGTGCCGCGCCAGGAAGCGGCGATCAAGGGCATCACGCTGGACCAACCGGCGCCGATCGTTGCCGAAAAGACTGCCAAAACGGCGGACAGCGGCTTGATCGCCAAGATACTGGGGTGGTTCCGCGGCAGTGCAAAACCGGAAGTGGCGGTCAAACCGGAACGGAAACCCCGTAATAGCGCACAACGTGACGGCCAACGTGACAGTCGGCGCGGTGGGCACAACCGACGCGGCGAGGAAGAGCGTCCGCCGCGCGAACCGCGCGGAAATCGCGAGCCACGCCCGGCGCAAGCCAATGCCCGTGATGAAAAGCCGCGCGAAGCAAGGCCGCCACGCGAGCCGCGTCGCCCGCGTGGCGAACCGCGCCCCGAGCGCGATCAGGTGGCGGCGGCTCCGCTCGTTGTGAAACCCATCATACCCGCCGATGTCGGGACGCCGGAGAATGCTGCTGACGAAGGCAGCAATTCGCGTCGTCGCGGTCGCCGCGGCGGTCGTCGCGAACGAGGCGAACGGGGCGAACGTCTTGAGAATCAAGCCGATATTCAGAGCAGCGAATCGATACTGCCGCTCGATGCGGCCAGCAACGACGTCGCGAGCGTTCCGCCGGCGCAAGCCCAAGCCATTGCCGAGCCGGCGCCCATAGTTGTTGCCATTGCCAATGAGCCGACGGTCGCGCCGCAACTTGGCACTGAGGTTCCGCTTGTGGCCGAAGTGCCCGCGCCCGAAGCGGTTATGACAGACGCGATAGCGGTCGAGGCTGTTGTACCGGCGGTGGCTGAAGTCATCGACGTACCGGAACCGCTTGCGCCGTTCGAACTGACGCCGGCCCCCAGCTCGCCGATTCCGGTACCTGTGGCCGAAGTAGCCGTGGAACCCGCCGCCGCGCCTTTCGTCGACATCGAGAAAGCCATCGAGGAAAGCGGTCTGGTGATGGTCGAGACTGATCTTGCAAAAGTCAAATCGATAGCGGTGGAAGAGGCTGTCGGTGAATTGCCGGTGCGTCCGCGGCGCAGGCGTCCACCTGTCGTCACCGTGCCGGACGAGCCGCTGGTGATGGTCGAAACAAGCAAGTAACGCGATCGCCCCGAGCGATTCGGAAATGACAACGGGGCGCCACGGCGCCCGTTGTATTATTCGCTTCCTCGTCCTGGGGAATCCCGCTTGAACGTGTCAACCAGACCCCTCGCCGCGTCTTCAATCATGTCGAGGACTTGATCGAAGGCCTCCGCCGACCCGTAGTAAGGATCAGGCACCTCGTCGTCGGCGAAATCCTTCGCCTGGTCCATGAACAAGCCCAGATGCGCTTTGCACGCAGATGGACAAATGCGCTGCAGGGCGGCGAGACAACTTCTGTCCATTGCCAGGATCAGATCAAAATGCAGGAAATCCTCCGGGCCAACCTGACGCGCCCGTAGGCCGGAAATGTCATAACCTCGTTTGGCGGCAGCACGTTGAGCGCGTCGATCCGGCGCTTCACCGACGTGATACGCCTGCATTCCTGCAGAATCGACTTCGATTCTGTCGCCTAGCACTTGCTCGTGCAATAAGTGGCGTACAACGCCTTCGGCAGTCGGCGAGCGACAGATATTTCCGGCACAAACAAGCAAGACGCTAATCATCAAGCCCCTTCCGTCACTTCATTCAAACGTCTTCAGGATCATGCGGTGCCGCGCCAAACAGCCTTTCCTTGATGCGGAACAGCTCGTCGCGCGCCGCCGCGGCCTTTTCGAACTCGAGATTTCTGGCGAACTCAGTCATTGTCTTTTCCAGGCGCTTGAACTCGCGCGTCAATTGCTTCTCGCTCATCGCCGAGTAGCTGGCTTGTTCCTGCGCCGCCTTGAGTTCGCGATGGGCCTCGCCAGAATCGTAAATCCCGTCGATGATGTCCTTGATGCGCTTGCTTACGCCGATCGGCGTAATGCCGTGCGCCTCGTTGTAACGCATCTGCTTGGCGCGCCGCCGCTCGGTTTCGCCGATCGCCCGCTGCATCGAGCCGGTCAGCTGATCGGCATAGAGTATGGCGGTGCCGTTGATGTGGCGGGCGGCGCGGCCTATGGTCTGGATCAGCGAACGCTCGGAGCGCAGGAAGCCTTCCTTGTCGGCATCGAGAATGGCGACCAGCGAGACTTCCGGAATATCGAGTCCCTCGCGCAGCAGATTGATGCCGACCAGCACGTCGAACTTGGCAAGGCGCAGGTCGCGAATGATTTCGACGCGCTCGACGGTATCGATATCCGAATGCAGGTAACGCACGCGAATGCCGTTCTCCTGCAGGTAATCGGTCAATTCTTCGGACATCCGCTTGGTCAGCGTGGTGACGAGAACCCGTTCATCGCGCGCCGCTCGCAGCCTGATTTCGGACAGGAGGTCGTCAATCTGCGTCGCCGCCGGGCGAACAATAATCACCGGATCAACGAGTCCGGTCGGCCGAACCACCTGTTCGACGACCTGCCCTTGATGCGCGCTTTCGTATTCGGCCGGCGTTGCCGAGACAAAGATGGTCTGGCGCAGCAAAGCCTCGTATTCCTCGAATTTCAGCGGCCGGTTATCGAGTGCTGACGGCAGGCGGAAGCCGTAGTTGACCAGATTCTCCTTGCGCGATCGGTCACCCTTGTACATCGCGCCGATTTGCGGAATCGCGACGTGCGATTCGTCGATGAACATCAGGGTATCAGCCTGCAGGTAATCGATCAGGGTGGGCGGCGGCTGGCCTTGTTGGCGCCCCGACAAGAAGCGCGAATAATTCTCGATGCCCTTGCAGAATCCAAGCTGATCGAGCATTTCGAGGTCGAATCGCGTGCGCTGCTCGATGCGCTGGGCTTCGACCAAACGATTCGCCGTATTGAAGAAGTCGATGCGCTCGCGCAACTCGTTCTTGATCGCTTCGATGGAGCGCAGCACGGTCGCCCGCGGCGTCACGTAATGCGACGAGGGGAAAACGGTAAAACGCGCCAGCTTGGCTTGCAGGTGTCCGGTCAGGGGATCGAACAGCTGCAGCCCGTCGATTTCGTCGTCGAACAGAGAAATGCGTATGGCATTTTCGGCGTGCTCAGCCGGGAAAACGTCGAGAATGTCGCCGCGCACGCGGAAAGTGCCGCGATGAAAATCGACTTCATTGCGCTCATATTGCATTTCAACGAGACGCTTGATCACATCGCGCTGGCCGATGCGATCCCCGACGCGCATGGTCAGGATCATCTTGTGGTATTCGTCGCGGTCGCCGATGCCGTAAATGCAGGACACGGTCGCGACGATCACGCAATCGCGGCGTTCAAGCAGGCTCTTGGTGGCCGAAAGCCGCATCTGCTCGATGTGTTCGTTGATTGCCGAGTCTTTCTCGATGAACAGATCGCGGGCCGGGACGTAAGCCTCGGGCTGGTAGTAATCGTAATAGGAAACGAAGTACTCGACGGCGTTGTCCGGGAAGAACTCGCGAAATTCCGAATAAAGCTGCGCCGCCAGCGTCTTGTTGGGTGCCAGCACCAGCGCCGGACGTCCCGTGCGGGCAATGACGTTGGCCATGGTGTAGGTCTTCCCCGACCCGGTTACGCCCAGAAGAGTCTGGAAAGACAGCCCGTCGGCCAGCCCCTCGACCAGTTTGGCGATCGCCTCCGGTTGGTCTCCCGCTGGCAAGAAAGGCTGGTAGAGGCGAAATGGGCTTCCGGGGAAGGTGATGAACGATGCGCAAGATTCGGGCAAACTAGTCATGCTAGAATTCTACGTGGATTTTGTCCCGATCGCCGTTCGCCAGGACACCTTGCGCGGGCAAGCCGCTTACCCATTAACTTGCAGTGCGCGATACGCCACCTGCCGACACGTTGCGCGACGCTAACCGGAGCAAATTGACCCGCCCATGACTTCTTCAATTTTTACCGCCGTCGAGATGGCCCCGCGCGATCCCATACTCGGCTTGAACGAATCCTTCAACGCTGACCCTCGTCCGGTCAAGGCCAACCTCGGTGTCGGCGTCTATTTCGGCGATGACGGCAAGGTTCCACTGCTGAGGGCCGTCAAAGTGGCGGAAAAAGCGCGGGTCGAAAGCATGCCGGCGCGCAGCTACCAGCCGATTGAGGGCGCTAGCGGCTATAACCAGGCCGTGCAGACCCTGCTTTTTGGCAAAGACTCAGCGCTTGTCGCCGGAGGCCGGGTAATTACCGCAGAAACCTTGGGGGGTACCGGCGCACTCAAGGTCGGCGCCGACTACCTCAGGCGCTTGCTGCCAAAATCCGAAGTTTATATCAGCGATCCGAGTTGGGAGAACCACCGCGCCCTCTTCGAATCGGCCGGCTTTATGGTGCAAAACTATCCTTACTACGATGCGGCCAGCCGGGGCGTGAAGTTCGATGCCATGATCGCGCAACTCAACACCCTGCCCGCGGGCGCCATTGTTGTGCTGCACGCCTGCTGCCACAATCCGACCGGCGCCGATCTCTCGGAAGCACAGTGGCGCGAAACGATAGCCTCCATCCGCGCCCGCGGACTGATCGCGTTCATTGACATGGCCTATCAGGGCTTTGCCGACGGCATCGCCGAAGATGCACTGGCGCTCAATCTGTTTGTTGCCTCGGGCCTGCAGTTCTTTGTCGCCAGTTCGTTCTCGAAATCCTTCTCGCTCTACGGCGAACGTGTTGGCGCACTGTCGGTGGTTACGGGGTCGAAGGACGAATCGGCGCGCGTGATGTCGCAACTCAAGCGGGTCATCCGGACCAACTATTCCAATCCGCCGACCCATGGCGGCGCGGTGGTCGCGGCAATACTGTCGACCCCCGAACTGCGCCAGATGTGGGAAGAGGATCTGGCTGGCATGCGCGATCGGATTCGCGTCATGCGCCTGAGCCTGGTGGAAAAACTCAAAGCCCGCGGCGTTGCCCAGGATTTCTCCTTTATCGTCAAGCAACGGGGCATGTTCTCCTACACCGGACTTAGCGCGCAACAGGTGGCGCGCATGCAAAGCGAGTTCGGAATCTATGCCGTGAGTACCGGCCGCATTTGCCTGGCCGCGCTCAACACCCGGAATATCGACAACGTTGCTGACGCCATCGCCGCAGTTCTTTGATTATCCTTCAAAAACAAAAACGCTGACAACAGTCGGCGTTTGCCGCGGATGGTTGCTCATCCGCCGCCTAAAACTTGCACAGAGGGCGAACTAAGCGGACCACTGATGGAAACCGGCACGCGAGTCTGATTGGCTGTGCCGCGTATTTGCAGCTCCATCTTGCCGCTTATCAGGAGGTTCTTGCTCACCTCGACGTTACCGGTCGATTGCATCAAACCCGAGTTCAAGATCAACCCGGAAAACTGATAGCTGGCCGGCGTCAGCCTCATCTTGCCAGACAGCTTTGCAAAAATCGTCGTACCGCCTTGCACCGGCGTCCTCGATATACGGCGTACCGCCTCGGTCAGGTCGATGCCACGAACATTCCCGCGTTGGATGGCAAACTCGCCGTCGCCTTCAATCGCTGAAAAGATCTTCTCCCACGAATCGGCTGTCGTCGAAAAGCGGATCTTCCCGGTGGTATCACCGGACAATAACCGGCCTATCCCCAAGGCATTGCCGAATTGGGTCGCGTCAATCCGTTCGAACGATAGCGCGCCAAGCATGCTGGCGTTCTTGTCAGCGCGCAGAACGACAGAGCCCTGTACTAACCCGCCAAAAATGCGCAACTCCAAATTGCCGATCGTGAGCACGCCATTTTCGAGACTTGCCTGCAGATTCAGCGAGTCGAAAAAGAAGGGGGAACTTGCCGCTGGGCGCCAGGAAAAACCCTCCAAAGCGAGATTGAGCCGGCCGCCCTCCGGCTTGGTCTCCAGGCTCAAACTCCGATCCGGAGAACGCAGCAACAGTGAGTCGAACGAACCGTCCGGCGCCAATTTGGCCTCGCCATCCAAATCCGAAATATCGAGTCCGTGAAACGACAAACTCGTCTTCTCAAAGCTGACGTGTCCGACGCTGACTGGAGAAGCCGGCGCGGCCGCCGCCGCAAAAAGGCCGGGCAGACCGGTGATGAGTTCGAGGGGCAGAGTGACGCCGCTCAAGGCCATTTCGCTGAAAGCCGTCTTCCCGGACCGCAGCGTACCGAACACGGGTTGCAGGCGCACTTCAGCGATGCGGATTTCGTCCTGGCCGACACCCAGCCGCACATCACCGAGAAGCAAACCTGGCTTGGGATAGCCGACGACGCGCATCGTCCCGATCTTTACCGTACGACCAGTGGCCTGCGCAAAAGCCGCTTCGACATCGGGCCGGTAAAAGTCGTAAGGAAAGAAGTTAAGCGCTAGATACGCGAGTACCGAACCGGCAAACAGGCAGAATATTGCAATCGGCCATCGCTTCGCGGCGTGGTGTCCGCGACGTATCGGCTTGATCGAAATCTTATCTTCGGTTTTGCGCCTGGGACGCCAAATCAGCCCCTTGGCGCGCTCAACAAAAGACGGTTCCAAGCGATCGCTTCTTGCCGATCGGCTGGTCGAGAACTGGCTTCTTGCGGACGCATCAAGAACCGGTGGAAGCGGCACGGCTGGAACGCGCAAGGCTTGCATCGGGTCCGCCGAGAATTGCGACAGTTGTGAGATCGCCGAATTGCTGCGCGGGAGCGCGGGAAACACCGAATGCACAAACACGCGATTGTCCACCTCGGGCGACTCCGAAACACGAGCGGGAGGTGGCGCAGGGGGAGTGTCCTTTGGCGCCGGCGGCGAGGCGAATTGAGAAATCTGATCGAGCGCCGCGGCGCCTAGCTCCTGTGCCACTTTCTTGCTTTCCGCCCAGAGCGACTGCCGATCCACCCGCGGCTCGATAAAGCCGCCTTTCTCGAGCTCGCGCAAGGCATTCTCGGTGAGTTGCGCGTTGCCCGTCTTGCCGCACAAATCCGCAACGGTCGATTGACCGTCGACGAGAATCAAAACCATGCGGACATTTCTCTGCATAACCCTCGTCCGCTGCAGCATCGCCTCTTCGCCGGAGGCCGTCTTGACGTAGATGATTTCTGAATCCATTTACTGGCAAATTGTTGACGAAAGGTTTATGACTGTCTAGAATGCGCGCTTCGTTGTTCCTCGATAGCTCAGTTGGTAGAGCGCCGGACTGTTAATCCGTAGGTCCCTGGTTCGAGCCCAGGTCGGGGAGCCAATAATTTAAAGGCCTCGCAGGTTTTTCGACTTGCGGGGTTTTTTCTTTTTTGGCTCCGCATGAGCTCGGTACAACTGACGCCACTATCCACTGAAATCGCCTCCCGATTCGATTCTCGCATCATATATCTGTTTCGCCAAGAGGCGGAATCGCTTAATTACGTATTGTTACCTATTCAATCCTTGCGTGCCAGCCGAGAACCGAGCTCTGATGATTCGGCTTGACGTCCGATTCGACCCTTACCGGCGCTCCCGCCAAGCCGTCATCGCCGCGCGCCATCGGGTGAGCGAACAATCGACAGGAGCTGTTCATAAGCCTGTGAATAAGCCCTGTATAAGTGATCTTGGCCGGTCATGGCCAAGGCTTGGCGGACTTTGCTCGCAACTTGGGCGATGCTCGGCAATGGGCGCACCCGCGGTTGCCACGGGTGATCTTGCGCGCTTACTGCTCGCCCTTTGCCGCACGAATACATTGCAAATCATCGTGCATGCGGTCCGCGAAAAGAAACATGTCGGAGCTGTGCAGGATAATATTCGCGCCCGCCTTTGCCCATTCGATCTGCAGGTCCAGACTGCCTCTGGAGCCACCGTGGCATCCGACAGAAACGCCGCCGGCCCTGGTTTTCCTGATGATCCCGCAGCTCAGATCGAGGAAATCGCGACTGCGGAAATCTTCGGGCATCCCATAAGATG
The DNA here is from genome assembly GCA_903886975.1 of uncultured beta proteobacterium. GTDB lineage: Bacteria > Pseudomonadota > Gammaproteobacteria > Burkholderiales > Rhodocyclaceae > Propionivibrio. The sequence continues at coordinate 3,234 of CAISOB010000102.1, read as the reverse complement.
TCGATAAATCGTGCGGACCGATGACGATGCCATCGACGCCCGGACCATCCAGCGACGGGACGCAAAGAAATTGTTCCATGTTGCTCACGCCTGTCGGACTCTCGATATTGAGCAGCAGCGTGTGATCCCTGTTGTAGTCTTTCAAATAGCGTTCTAGCTGTGCCGACGGTTGCTCGTCCCCGGAAAGAATCCTTTTGAGCTTCCTGCCTTTCAGCGGCCGATACTTTACCGCTCCGACCATCGCCTGGACATCCTCGACGTTTTCAACGTAAGGGACAAGAATTGCGCCCGCCCCAGCATCCAATGCCTGCGTTGCCAGAAACGGACTTGGCTCGAGAATGCGCACGACCGGATTGATCCCCGCGGCCTTGTACGCTCTGCACATCCAGCCTAGAGTTTCTGGGTTGTAGGCGACGTGCTCGCTGCACAAGAAGACGTAGTCGAGACCGAGGCTGAGCGTCACTTCAAACATCTTCGGAGAGGTCGATGTGATCAGCGTCCCATAGACAGTCTTGCCTGACCGAAGCGCATCCCTGAACTCTTTGCCCACCATGATTTGGCCCCCCATGATAACGACATGGCACTCACACGCTGTGCGTTGCAGTCATTAACCGGCTACGACTTACTCCCACTCAATAGTTACGTAGGTAAAAAACCCAGCATTTAAGCGGCTTCCAGCACACCAAATCTTCTGTGTGTAAGTTTTGCGTGACTTTTTTGCTTGTTGTTGTAGTAGCATACCTTTGCGTAACCTATTGTGTTTGTTGGATTTTACACGCTAATAGCTACACGTTGCGCGACAAAAACAAAAGCTCTTTGCGATACTGCGACGCACAAGTAGAATAACTGAAAGATTGACAAATGGAAACGGCAATGACTAAAGACACACAGCAAGATTTAAGCCCAAACACGCTACCAAATCCTTTTAATCAAGGTTATTTTGAGTCTGAAGAGCTTCGCAAGTTTGGATTTAAGAGTGTTGGTGAAAATGTGAAGATAGCAAAAAATACGACGATTATTGGACTGAATAATATATCGCTTGGCAATAACATACGTATTGATGGAAATGTTGTCATTGCTGCTTACTCAGGCTCACTTACACTTGGAAACTACATACACATTGGGGGCGGTTGTTATTTAGGATGTGCTGGAGGGATTACTATGGGTGATTTTTCGGGCTTATCGCAAGGCATTAGCATTTATTCTGGCACTGATGATTACACTGGCAAATCTCTTACCAACCCCACCGTTCCACACAAATACCTAAAAGTAAAACTCGCGCCAGTAGTATTAGGCAAGCACGTAATAGTTGGCTCTGGTAGCGTTATATTGCCTGGTGTAACTATAGGAGAGGGCTCATCTGTTGGAGCATTATCTTTAGTAACCAAATCACTGGACGAATGGGGAGTATATTTTGGAGCTCCAGCAAAAAAACTTAAAGCCAGAAGCAAAGATATGTTGAAACTTGAGAGCGAACTTATGTTAGAGAATGCTTCTAAATCAACTCAACAGCAGCGTTCAGTATAGCTGGACGTAAATCAATATACCGTTGTGTAGTAGCCATATTGCTGTGTCCAGCTAATGCCATTAGTGTTCTAACACCCACACCACGTTCTGCCAAATTCGTAAGTCCAGTGCGTCTGCCACTATGCGACGTTGCGCCACTAATGCCAGCACCCTTGTAAATGCCATTCACAATGTGTGTCAATGTATTTGCTGAAAAGCCGTCGCTACGCTGCGTGTAAAACAATGGCTGCGTCAGCTTCTTTGGTTTATGTGCTGCCGCATACGCAGCAAGTTCAGCCCTTACCTTTTCAGCAAACCAAATCTTCCGCCCCTTTTTACCTTTTGTCTGCGCAGCCGTCAGCGTTGTTTCAGCTTTAATCTGCCCGTCCGCCTCCAATACGTCGCAATAGCGTAGTGCCGCTACTTCACCTACTCGTAGCATTGCGTAATGCGTTAGCAAAATAATCGTTCTGTTGCGTTTGTAGTGTCTGCGTGTGCGTAAATAATCCAAAACACGTTGTAGCTGCTGCTGCGTGAGTGTTGCTGCTTGTGCCATTTTGTAGCTCCTTTGCTTTGGTGCTGTTTCGCTACATATATTGTGTTTTCTGTTCAAAGTTTTTCCTACCTCTATTTGCCAGCACAAACCACGTTGATTTTGTTGAAGATTTTTCGTTTCAACACATTTTGTGTATTTTGTGTTCAAACATATTTAGCTGTAGCAGCATTACGCTGCGCACATTTCCGTAGTAAATAAGCCACACCAAGCTACGCAATACAAGCCCTACAAGCGGTTTTATTGCTGTCGCTGCTGTGCTGCTATTCAGTCGCGCTTGCTAAACGCTTGTAGAAGCTAAAACACGCTAACGCAGCGTGTGTAGCTGTGTAAGCGTGTAGCCCATTTTTAAGTTTGCTGTGTGTATTTTTTGCGCTGCTATTTTCAGCACATCCCCATTTAGTTTTGTGCTGGTGATTTTTTACCTATAGCCCCATTGTTTTGCTGATTTGTATATTAAACATACTTTGCCTAACTCAGTGCTTTCACTCTGTTTCATTGCTCTCAATCTGTTGCTGTTTGTTTGAATGTTTTTGACAATACCAATACAACTAACACTTCATTCAGTGTCAGCAATATTGTTTTAAGTTGTCCAATCCGTTTTGCTTGTCGCCAACGCTGCGTCAAACGCCAAGCTATGTTTATGTGTTGTTGATTAAATCGTTGCCAGTATGTGTTTAGGTGCTTGTGTATTGCTGTAGTCAATAACTTCCAAGTTGCCTTTGTGTGCTTCTTTGCCTATATATTCATTCCAACGTTGTTCTGTGCCTTTTGTTAGCTTGTCTAACTTTATATCTGTTGTGCCTACTGCTGTTGCCGCCCATAACTGCCTAATACCGTCTTCCAATAAATCGTGTGTAGCAGCTAACGGCAAGTTGCCTAATGCTACGTGTATGTGTAGCGTTCTGTTTTTATCGTATGTGTTTTGCGTTCCTTCAATCGCAGCAACAAATACGGGCACATATTTGTTATTACGTAACCAGCCATTGCCAGTAAGCAAGCGATTTAAGCGCAAACGAAACTGATTTAAGCTACTGCGTGTTGCGTCTAAACGTTGTTCCATTGTTGCGTTGCTAATAGCGTATGTAGGCAAGTTTGTTTGTAGCGTCAATGCGTAGTCACAATGCTGTGCCAGCTTGTCCAAATAGTCTGCTTGCGCTGCTACGTATGCCTTT
>CAISOB010000101.1 GCA_903886975.1 uncultured beta proteobacterium | reverse complement strand
GGCCGATGGCAACGTGCAGATTGATAACAACCATATCGAAAATCTGATTCGGCCATGGGCCATGGGACGCCGTGCATGGCTTTTTGCAGGCAGTGAGCTGGCCGGTCAGAGGGCCGCCATCATCATGAGCTTGTTGCAGTCGGCGCTATGCCGCATCCGGCATAGGGCGGACTACGCCGACCGCCGAACTATGCCGAATGGGCTCGCTTCTTCCTGAATTCTCCGTAGTCTGCATGTGATCGGCTCGGCATAGTTCATCCTGCCTCCGTCCTCAACAACGGAGAATTTGATGACTAATACGGCAGAGTATTTGAGCGGGAGCCGGCTGTTCCGGCGCCTGAGAAGCGGCACCCACGGACACCTTGTGGAGTTGTACGCGGCGCGTCTTGTCGAGGTTGGGCTCAGTAGACACGGGACGTGGCGTTCTCTTAACGTGGTCGGCAATCTCTTGGCCTGGATGACAAGCCACCGGGCCAAGCTGACAAGCCTTGATGAACGCATGGTCGAGCGCTACCTGCGACACCAAGGAGCAAAGCGGGCCATCCAATTCGACGACCGGGCCGCGCTGAAGCGGTGGCTGTTGACACTACGTGCCGTCGGCACAATTGCGCCGGCGCCGGTCCCGATGAACACGCCGCTACAGCAGATTTTCGCGGAGTTTGGCGACTATCTGCGAAGCGAGCGCGGTCTGACAGTAAAGACTATCGCGCACCATCGGCCTGCGATCAGTCGGTTCCTGTTTGAAGTCTGTCCCGGCGGCGTCAGCGATCTCGGCAAGATCAATCAGGACGAGGTGATTCGCTTTGTCGAGTGTCACGCCCAGGATGGGAGCCCGAAGTCCGCCAAGTTGATGTGCTGGTCGCTGCGCGCGTTTCTCCGATACCTTCATCACACGGGATTGAACCCGCACGCATTGGGCGGCTGCGTTCCCTCGATCAGGCAATGGAACCTCGTAGGCCTCCCGACTTATCTTTCCGCGGCGCAGGTTCAGAAGGTTTTGGACAGTTGCGACCGGGCATCCGCGGTAGGACGACGTGATTTCGCCATTATGCTGATGCTTTCCAAGCTCGGCCTGCGGGCTGATGAGGTCGCCACCCTCACTTTGGACGACATCGACTGGAGAGCTGGCGAGATGCTCGTTCGCGCCAAGGGCCGGCAGCGCGCCAGAATGCCGATTGCGTCAGACGTCGGCGCAGGGATCGCCGCTTATCTACAGGACGGGCGACCCAAGTCCCCCTGCCGTCAGCTATTTCTTCGCAGCCTTGCGCCCCACACCGGATTTTCGTCCGCCAGCGCAATCACGATGATCGCCAAGACCGCGCTCAAGCGTGCCGGCATCCAGGGCTACGCGCACCAGGGTGCCCATATTTTCCGGCACAGTCTGGCCACGGAACTCCTGCGCTCTGGTGCAACTTTGTCGGAGATCGGCCAGCTGCTGCGGCACAAGAACCAGGACACCACGCGGATCTACGCAAAGGTTGATATCGAGGCGCTCCGCACATTGAGCTTACCGTGGCCGGGAGGTGAGTAATGACTGATCTACATTCGGCACTGCAGCGGTACCTGAGTATGCGCAAAGGCTTTGGATTCAAGTACCAGCATCAGACACGACGGCTCGCCGACTTCGTCGACTTCATGGACAAGCGCAAGGCCACGACCATCACGACGAAACTCGCGATGGAGTGGGCGACGCTACCGCCCGGCCGACATGCGTCCTGGGCATTGCGGCTGACGGATGTTCGCGGCTTTGCGCGCCATATCGCAATCTTCGATCCGAAGACGGAAGTGCCTCCGGTCGGAATCCTGCCAGGCCTGAAGCGTGCCAAGCCCTACGTCTATAGCGATGCAGAGATCAATGCGTTGCTGGCAGCAGCCTTGTCCTTGCCGCCATCAGGCGCTCTGCGCCGCTGGACTTACCACGGTCTGTTCGGACTCATCGCGGTGACGGGCATGCGTTTGTCCGAGGTGATCGGCCTTCAACGTGACGACGTCGACCTGGACGCCGGTGTGCTGACGATTCGACTGACCAAGTTTGGGAAGTCACGACTCGTACCCGTGCATCCAACGACAAGCGCAGCGCTACGCAATTACGCGCAACGGCGCGATGCCCATCTAACAACGCGCCGCGACCCACATTTCTTCGTTGCGGAGCGAGGCGGACCACTGTTGCGTCAATACGTTCATAGCGTCTTCTGGCAGTTGTCGCGTGAGACTGGTCTGCGGCGTCCTGGCGATCACACGGGACCACGCGTGCACGACTTTCGGCACAGATTCGCCATTTGCACGCTGTTGGGCTGGTATCGCGAAGGCAGCGATATCGAGAGGATGCTCCCAACGCTTTCCACCTATCTTGGCCACTCCTGCGTGCGGGACACCTATTGGTACCTCTCGGCGTGCCCGGAGCTGATGCAAGAGGCGGCGCAGCGTCTTGATCGAAGGTGGGAGAGTCAACCATGAAGCCCGTCGGTTGCAACCTCGCCCCGCTCGTCGAGCGCTACTTTACCGAACGGCTTATCCGTCAGCAAAACGTTAGCGCCAATACGATCGCTTCCTACAGAGACACGTTCAGATTGCTGCTCAAGTTTGCAAAGGAGAGGCTTCGCAAGGATCCCTCTGCCCTGACTCTCGATGAACTGGACGGGCCTTTCATCGGCGCGTTTTTGACCAATCTCGAGATGAATCGCGGCACCAGCGTCACGACACGCAACCTGCGCCTGACCGCCATCCGCTCCTTCTTCCGCTTCGTGTCCTTCGAGGAGCCGGCTCACAGCGCCCTTATCCAGCGCGTGCTCGCAATACCGAGCAAGCGACACGATAAACGTGAAGTGAATTTCCTGACACGTTCCGAGATCGAAGCCGTTCTTGCTGCGCCAAATCGCGAGACGTGGATCGGCCACCGTGATCACACGTTGCTTCTGCTCGCGACCCAGACCGGCTTACGCCTCTCCGAATTGACGTGCTTGCGCAGGGAGGCCATTCATCTCGGCACTGGTGCGCATGTTCGGTGTGTGGGCAAAGGCCGCAAGGAGCGATGTACCCCACTGACGAGATACGCCCAAATCGCGCTTCAGGCGTGGCTCAAGGAGCCGACGCGGCGTGGTGCCATAACCTTGTTCCCCAACTTGCACGGAGGCCAGCTCAGCGCTGATAGCGTCCAGTCGCTGCTGGCTAAATATGTGGGCGTCGCCAGCAAAACATGTCCATCGCTGGCATCCAAGCGTGTTTCACCGCACGTCTTGAGGCACAGCGCGGCAATGGAGCTCCTGCAGGCGGGCGTCGACTGTTCGGTGATCGCGTTGTGGCTCGGTCATGAATCAATCGAGACCACGCAGATCTACCTTCATGCCCACCTCGCCCTCAAGGAGGTGGCTCTAGCAAAGCTTGAGCCATACAAGCAATGCAAGCGCCTTCGCTTCCGCCCTGAGGATCACCTGCTCGCCTTTCTCGAGGCACTGTAAGTGGTCAGACTATGCCGAGCCGATCACATGCAGACTACGGAGAATTCAGGAAGAAGCGAGCCCATTCGGCATAGTTCGGCGGTCGGCGTAGTCCGCCCTATGCCGCATCCGGCATAGGGCGGACTGCAACAAGCTCATGATGATGGCGGCCCTCTGACCGGCCAGCTCACTGCCTGCAAAAAGCCATGCACGGCGTCCCATGGCCCATGGCCGAATCAGATTTTCGATATGGTTGTTATCAATCTGCACGTTGCCATCGGCC
>CAISOB010000100.1 GCA_903886975.1 uncultured beta proteobacterium | reverse complement strand
TGGCGATTCGCATCACTTCAGAGTCGGCAATTTCCAGTTTCCTCATGACAGCACCTCCAGAACAAGGGACTGTCATCAGTATAGCATTAAAATGCGGCATTACTTATGGCGCGATGTTTAGTATTGCTCCAATCAAGGTGTCCATCAAACGGGTTATCTTCAGCCTGATCTTTGAAACGTTCGTCGCGGCTGTGCATGCTGTTGTCGGCGCAAACACCCCGGATCCTCGAACTGATGTGAAGCACGGTTTTTCCGCTAGGAAAACCCGATAATAACGACCAATTCGTTTTGAACGTGGGGATTCCCGCATGGAAATTAAGGTCAACTTTCTCGACAAGCTTCGTCTTGAAGCCAAGTTCGATGACTTCACGGTGGTGGCCGATCAGCCTATCCGCTACAAGGGCGATGGCTCGGCGCCTGGTCCGTTCGATTACTTTCTAGCTTCATCGGCTTTGTGTGCGGCTTACTTCGTGAAGTTGTATTGCGCAACTCGCAATATTCCTACCGATAACATCCGCCTGTCGCAGAACAATATTGTTGATCCCGAAAACCGCTACAAGCAGATTTTCAAGATTCAGGTCGAGTTGCCGGCGGATATCTCCGCTAAAGATCGGCAAGGCATTTTGCGCGCGATCGACCGCTGTACGGTGAAAAAGGCGGTGCAAACCGGGCTGGAGTTTCTGATAGAGGCGGTGGAGAATCTAGATGCCGACGCTCAGGCCTTGCTGATGCTAAATCCTGCTTCAGAAGCGAGCACTTATGTTGCAGGGAAGGATCTGCCGCTGGAGCAAACCATCGCCAATATGTCGGGCGTTTTGGCGGGCTTGGGCATGAAGATTGAAATCGCTTCGTGGCGCAATCTCGTTCCCAATGTGTGGTCGCTGCATATCCGCGATGCGCACTCGCCGATGTGTTTCACCAATGGCAAGGGAGCGACCAAAGAAAGCGCGCTGGCGTCGGCGTTGGGCGAATTTATCGAGCGACTCAATTGCAATCATTTCTACAACCATCAATTTTGGGGCGAAGACATTGCCAACGCGGCGTTCGTGCATTACCCGAACGAGCGCTGGTTTAAGCCTGGCCCTAAAGATGCGCTGCCGGCCGAAATACTCGATGAATACTGCCTGAACATCTACAACCCCGATGGCGAGTTACGTGGCTCGCATCTGTACGATACCAACTCCGGCAATGTGCGGCGCGGCATTTGTTCGCTGCCGTATGTGCGCCAGTCGGACGGCCAGACGGTGTACTTCCCGTCCAACCTGATCGACAACCTGTTCCTCAGCAACGGCATGAGCGCCGGTAATACGCTGGCCGAAGCCCAGGTGCAATGCCTGTCCGAAATTTTCGAGCGGGCGGTAAAACGCGAGATTCTTGAAGGTGAAATCGCCCTGCCTGATGTGCCGCACGAAGTGCTGGCGAAATATCCTGGCATTCTGGCCGGAATTCAGGCGTTGGAAAAGCAGGGCTTTCCGGTGCTGGTGAAGGATGCGTCGCTGGGCGGGGGGTTTCCGGTGATGTGTGTCACCCTAATGAACCCGCGTACTGGCGGTGTGTTTGCCTCGTTCGGGGCGCACCCGAGCTTTGAGGTGGCGCTGGAACGCAGTCTTACGGAGTTGCTGCAGGGTCGCAGTTTTGAAGGCCTGAACGATTTACCTCGGCCCACCTTTGTCAGTAACGCCGTGACTGAGCCGAATAACTTTGTTGAGCACTTTATTGATTCCAGCGGCGTGGTTTCATGGCGCTTCTTCAGTGCCAAGGCCAATTATGATTTTGTCGAGTGGGATTTTTCCAGCCACGATGAAAACGCCAATGCCGAGGAAGCCGCCCTGTTGTTCGGCATTCTCGAAGAGATGGAGAAAGAAGTGTACCTGGCGGTGTATGAGCATTTGGGCGCAACGGCCTGCCGCATACTGGTGCCGGGTTATTCGGAAGTTTACCCGGTAGAGGATTTGATCTGGGATAACACCAACAAAGCGTTGTCGTTCCGCGCCGATATTTTGAACTTGCACCGCCTGGACGATGCCAGCCTGCAAGCACTGCTTGAACGGTTAGAAGAAAGCGAGCTCGATGATTACACCGATATAGCCACATTGATCGGCATCGAGTTTGACGAGAACACGGCTTGGGGTCAGCTAACCATTCTCGAGTTGAAGCTGCTTATCCATCTCGCCTTGCAGCAATTTAAGGCGGCGCAAGAACTGGTGGAAGCCTTCCTGCAGTACAACGAAAATACGGTCGAGCGCGGACTTTTTTATCAGGCCATGAATGTGGTGTTGGCGGTGCTTCTGGACGATGACCTGGAACTGGACGATTACGTGGTCAATTTCCGCCGGATGTTTGGCAACCCGCGGATGGACGCCGTGATGGGGTCAGTGGATGGTAGCGTGCGCTTCTTCGGACTAACACCTACGAGTATGAAGCTGGAGGGGCTCGACAGACACCAGCGCCTAATCGACAGCTACAAGAAACTGCACATGGCGCGGGCCAATGTGGCGGCTTTATCCAGTTAGAGTTACGAGTCACGGCTGGATCAGCCACCAGCGTGACCGGATGGCTCCCTACGCGCTTCGGCACCCGCTAAGCGCAAGGCCAATGTCCGCTACGGCTTGGCGTCACCAACCGCAGCGGGTCGATTGTTCGCGCCCACCGAGTCGAGAAGCTACCGTCCGGCGCTGTCTGATATATCGCTCTGTCGGTTTCTTCTCCAGGTTCATGTTCTCGCGTTGGCCATTGACCTCGAAGTACAGTAGCATTGCGAATTGCTTGCAAAAGCGTCAGACGCAATAGACAGCTATGAATGAGGGTCTAATCACCGGCCAATATCGGAGAATCGAAGGCCTTTGCCGCAACTACGCCTATATGGCCACGTGGCGCCCGGCGGCAGAGCACGAAACCAAATGGCGAATAGAAATTCGGTTCGCGGGCACGGTGAAGGGGGAATTCGAAGGCACCACGCGCGACCTCGGAATCGATATTCGCGATGCGCTCTTGGGCTACGTCCGGCTGTGTATCGAAAACTTGGACGGGATGGAAGAATAGCGACCGCCGCGGCGCTAAGTGGCATTGCTCACTTCTTTTTGGTTTCTTTGATCCATTCCCGAGCATCGGCAATAGTCGGAAATATCCTTCTTGGATATGAGTCAAGACGATAGGACGAGGCTGACTTCGACGATTCAATGATTTGCGGATTGGTCGCCACAACGGCTACCACAATGTTTGGGTTGGTACGCTTCGAAACCATGCCGAGCGCATGACCGTCCACTAAGGTCTTCAAGCCGACGTCAAAGACCTCCACGTCGAGGTAGTCCTTAATGACGTATTGAAGAGAATCAAAACGGGGATCGTCGCGAACGTCTCTAAGTGAGTCCGATAATTCCGGTGATGTAACCACCCCCCAAAATTTTTGGCATACACCTGCGGATTCCCAAATTGTCTGATAAGGCATCTTTTTAGTTACCTCGTTAGTCGGAAGAGCCTCACGTGGCTTCCCCCCAAGTATGACCTCTCAGGTCACACATACTGGACGTACTGCGTAGGACCGGCGTAAACCCCAATCGACTCAAACTGGAACTCACCGAGAGCCTGCTCGTGGCAAATCTTGATGAGACGATCCACAAGATGCTCGTTCTGAAGACGCGAGGCGTGGGCTTCGCGTAGGACGATCTTGGCACAGGCTACTCCTCCCTCGCGTACCTGAAGCAACTGCCGCTGGACGACCTGAAGATCGACGGGTCTTTCGTGGGTGATGTTCTGATCGATCCCAATGATGCGTCCATTGCGCAAACGATTATCGCTCTGGGCAAGAGTTTGGGCTTGCGGGTAATCGCTGAGGGTGTCGAAACCGAAGCCCAGCGGGATTTTCTGTCCAGCGCAGGGTGTCGCGCTTATCAAGGTTATCGGTTTAGCCGCCCATTGCCCGTCGAGAGCTTCGAGACTTATGCGCGGGGACTTTGGGCCGCACCCCGGAAGGCGATGGGTACCGGCGCGCCCACAGAGGCCTCTGTGAGATTGGAACTCAACGATCGCTGAACGCAATTTCGACCGTTGGCAACGCAGGACAGTACCCGGACTAATTCCACCCGCCGCATTGCCCATCATTGTAACAACCGACAGGCGATGCGGCGATCTGCGAATCTACGCCGTCGGCGCGTAAGCCGCGTTTCTGCTCCTCTGTTTGACAGCGCCGCTATACAGCAAGAAAGTCGCCAGCAAACCGCAGGCTGCAGCAAACATCATCCAGTAGCCGGGTGAAGCCTTGTCGCCGGTCTTCTCGATCAGCCAGGTCGACATCAAGGGCGTGAAGCCGCCGAAAATCGCCGTCGCCAGACTGTAGGCGAGTGAGAATCCGACGGTACGGACATGTACCGGCATCACTTCGGTCAGGGCAACCACGGCCGCGCCGTTATAGCAGCCATAGATGAACGACAGCCACAGTTCGGTCACCAGCATCTTCATGAAAGTCGGGTCGACGACCAGCCAGGCCAGCACGGGATAGGCGGTGAGCAGCGGCAATACCGTGAAGGTGGCGAGCAGCGGCCAGCGCCCGACGCGATCCGACAGGGCGCCCGATACCGGCAGCCAGAAGAAGTTGGACAGGCCGACACAGAAAGTGACGACCAGGCTGTCGGTCGAAGTCAATTTGAGCACGCTCTTGCCGAAGGTCGGCGTGTATACGGTGATCAGGTAGAAGGACACCGTCGTCATCACGACCATCATCATCCCGGCGAGCACCAGAGCCCAGTTATCGATCATCGACTCGACGATTTCCTTGAAGCTCGGGTGATGCTTCTTGGCCAGGAATTCTTCGGTCTCCTGCAGCGAGCGGCGGATGATGAAAATGAAGGGGATGATCATGCAGCCGATGAAGAAGGGAATGCGCCATCCCCAGCTCTTCATGATATCGGGAGCCAGCCATACGCTGAGCAGATAGCCGAGAATCGCCGAGAACATGATGGCCACCTGCTGGCTGCCCGATTGCCAACTGACATAAAAGCCCTTGTGTCCCGGGGTGGCCATTTCGGAAAGGTACACCGACACGCCGCCCAGTTCCACCCCAGCCGAGAAGCCTTGCAGCAGACGCCCGGTCAGCACGAGCAGCGGCGCCGCGAGGCCGATCGACACATAACCCGGGACAAAGGCAATCAGCGCCGTGCCGCAGGCCATGATGCCGAGGGTCAAGAGCAGGCCTTTGCGTCGGCCGATCCGGTCGATATAGCTGCCGAGAATGATGGCACCCAGCGGACGCATCAGGAAACCCGCACCGAAGGTGGCGAAGGTCAACATCAGGGAAGCGTATTCATTGCCCGTCGGAAAGAAGGCGTTGGAAATGGCGGTCGCGTAAAATCCGTAGAGAAAGAAATCGAACATCTCGAGGAAATTTCCGCTGGTGACCCGCAGAACGGTCATCACTTTGGAGGAGCGGAATGCTTGCAATTGATTCATGACAGCTTCCTTGGCAAGATTGGTCGTTGGCGGGGTAGGAACCCGGTCCGACGCTGCGCAGACCAAGCTTGAAACGACGCCGGACAAGTGGAACAAATCGAGCGATTCACGGCAATTGATCGGGAATCAATGTATCACAAAAGGCGGGCGAATCGAACAATCTTATGGCATCGCCGAGGGTTCCCGGCTATTCATTCGAGCGCACTCGGCCAAGCCAAACAAGACAGAGGAGTATCGCAGTGCAATCAGCGAGACGAGTCGAGCAATGAGCCTTAAATCCGTACGAGAATTCTTCGCTGCCCGCCAGCTGGACATTCCGATCATTGAACTGGAAACCAGCACGGCGACCGTCGCGCTAGCCGCTGAAGCGCACGGCGTCGAGCCCGGACGCATTGCCAAGACACTGGCCATCCGCCTGGGCGATGGCCGGGTGATCATGCTGGTGGCGAGCGGCGACAGCCGTGTCGACAACCGCAAGTTCAAGGCCGCTTTCGGCAAAGGAAAGATGCTGGCCGCGGAAGAAGTCGGCGAATTGACCGGCCATCCGGTCGGCGGGGTCTGTCCCTTCGGGCTGGCGCAAGCGCTGCCGATCTACCTCGACATATCCTTGCGGAATTTCGACACGGTATTGCCTGCCGCCGGCGACATCCACACCGCCGTGCGCATCAGTCCGACGCAGCTGGCGGTGGTGACGGATGGCCAGTGGGTTGATGTCTGCTAATCGAGCTAGATATCCGATCGCGCGCAATCCACACAATCGTATTGCCGACGCAAGCCGGGACCCGGTCGTTGCGCTCTAGATTCCGTATATGGACTCCTCCCTATTTGCAAGATCGAGTTGAGATTGGGCAAATGGGTGCGACTGCGACCGTATATCCGACCTGTTGGTGGCACCTGTTGAATGCACCTGGCCATGATGGGCATGCGCGCGGAGGGGACTCATCGGCTTGTCGGCCGCAAGGGCCAGCGGAATCTTCGGTCTCTCCCACCGCCGGTTCGACCGTTTTGCCATCACTCCTCTCTCTTTTGCAATCGCGGGTTGAAAGTGTTTCGTTTCTCGATACCGGCTCAGGCGGCCGCCGCCATGCCATGCCTTGCGTCATACCGATCGCCGTGGGTCAGCAACGCCCAGGCAATACGCGCGTTCTTGTTGGCCAGCGCCACCGCCGCCACGTTCTTGTGGCGCCGGGCGGCGATGTTCATCACCCAACAACTACGCGGGTCCGTTTTCCTGCCGGCCGTTTTGAGCACCGCACGGGCACCCTGGATAAGCAGCGTGCGCAGATAACTGTCGCCACGCTTGCTGATCCCCAGGAGTTGCTCCTTGCCGCCACTGCTGTGCTGGCCCGGGGTCAATCCAAAATAGGCGGCCATGTCCCGTCCGCGCTCGAATTGCCGGGCATCGCCCACGGCGGCGACCAAGGCCGTCGCTCCGATCGGCCCGATGCCCGGAATGCTCTGCAGGCGTTGGGCCGTGGGCTCATCGCGGGCGGTGATCTCAATTTCTTCATCGAGTGCCGCAACACGGGCATCGAAGCTTTCCAAATCCTCGCGCAGTCCGCTCAGCAGGCGCCTGAACACCCCGCTCAGTCCGTTCTCAGTGTCTTCCTGAAGCGCCGGCAGAGCGCGCCGGAGCGCGCCGATACCGACCGGCACGACGATCCCATATTCAGCCAGCAGGCCGCGGATCTGGTTGGCCTTGGCCGTGCGTTGCCGGATCAGTTCGCTACGGATGCGATGGATCGCCTGGATATCCTGTTGCTCAACCGTCTTGATGGCGACAAAGCGCATGCTCGGGCGCCCCACCGCTTCACAGATGGCCTCGGCATCATTGGCGTCGTTCTTCTGGCTTTTGACGTAGGGTTTGACAAATTGCGGTGCGATGAGCTTGACCCGATGGCCCATCCGGCCAAACTCGCGAGCCCAGTAATGCGCGCTGGCGCACGCTTCCATGCCGATCAGGCAGGGCGAAAGTTTTTCAAAATAGCCGCGCACCTGACCACGGCTAAGCTTGCGTTTGGCGATCGACCGTTCCTGCCGATCCACACCATGCACTTGAAAAACGCTCTTTGCCAAATCAAGGCCGATACGTGTAATGTTCATTTCGGACTCCTTCCTTCTCTTGACTGGTTGGTGATAACTCCAGTCTGGCACTTCGATGCCGTCAGCGGGGAGGAGTCCATCCCATTGGCTTGCGCCGGAATGACGACGCCTGGGACGGCATTACTGAGATAATAAGCGGATTGAAAAACGATAATAATCCGCGCCATCGCCGGTGGCGTAATCTCGCACAGGAATCTTAGCGTGGAATTCGGATACGTCGGCTGGATCGCCGCCGCAGTTGCCGTGCTCATCACCGGCATCTCCAAATCGGGGCTCGGCGGTGCGTTGGGCGGGTTGGCGGTGCCCCTGATGGCTATCTGGATTTCACCGCGCGACGCGGCGGCGGTCATGCTGCCGGTGCTGATCGTTACCGACTGGGCCGGCATCGGCGCGTGGCGCGGCAAGGCCAGCTGGGCGGAACTGAAACTGATGCTGCCAGCGTCTATCGTCGGAATCATTATCGGCACCCTAGCGTTCGGCGTCATGTCGAACAGCGTGGTGAAGATCGCCGTCGGCCTGATTGCGGTCGTTTTTGCGCTTGACCGGCTGCTGCGGCGCAACCGTCCGCAGCGGCCGGCGAGCCCGCCCCAGTCGTTTTTCGCCGTGTTGAGCGGCGCGGCGTCGGGTTTCACCAGCACGCTGGCGCATGCGGGGGGGCCGCCGGTCATGGCTTATCTGCTAAACCGGCAGTTGCCGCGCGAAACATTCGTCGCCACCTCGGTATATTTCTTTACCCTCACCAACATGGCCAAATTCCCCTCCTACCTCGCCCTCGGAATTTTCACCAAGGCCACCCTGCTCGCCTCGGCGATGCTCCTGCCACTGGTGCCGGTCGGCGTCTGGCTCGGCATGCGCATGCTGGCGCGCGTCCCGGAAAGGCCGTTCTACTGGTTCGCGGCCGGCGCGCTCGGCCTGTCGGGAAGCAAACTGTTGTGGGACGGTCTATTCGCCTGATAGTTCGAGTCATCGGCCGCGATCCAAAAATCGCCCCGCGCACTGCGAATCGCAGGATAATCGCGAGCTGACACTGGGGCCCCGCCGCATTACATCTCCACCACCGAGGCGGCCGCAAATCGAATCAAGAAAGCGTGCATGACGTGAGCATCAGCTTGGCAAGTGATATTCCCGTGCTTGAAACGCAGGGCATTGACGCTTCGCCTCGCCTGCGGGTCCCTATTTGGCTGCCCTACGCCCTGGTCGCCGCGCTGATCGCCACGCTGATCGCCGCTCTCGCCGCCTTCTCGGTGATACAGGAAAGGCAGCGTTTCCGCGATCGTGCCGTGGTGGCGACGCAAAACATGAGCCACCTGCTCGAGCAGAGCATCAGCAACAGCTTCGACAAGATCGACGTCGTCTTGCAGGCGGCGGTTGCGCGTTACAGCGAAGACGCCGAACTTGGCCGCGTCGACCCGGCCAGGCTCAATGCCTACCTCGCGAGGCACCAAGCCCTGATCCCGGAAGTCTCGAGCCTGCGCATCGCCGACAAGTCGGGCTCCGTACGCTACGGCCGCAGGATGACGAGCGAGCCGGTCGACATCAGTGATCGTGAATTCTTCATTCACGCGCGCGACGAGGCGGGGTCGGGCCTGATCGTCGCCGGCCCCTTGCGGACCAAAATCACCCAGCTATGGGTCGTCGCGCTGGCGCGGCGCATTAACTCCGCGGATGGCGCGTTCGCTGGCGTCGTCTATGCCTATCTCGGAACCGAGCAATTTCACGAATTGCTCGCGCCGCTCGAGCTCGGTTCAGCCGGCGCCGCCACGCTGCGCACCACCGACCTCGCGCTCGTGCATCGACATCCCCATACCAGCGACGATGTGGGCAGCAAAATGGTCTCGACGCAATTGCGCGACATCATCGTGGCGCAGTCGGAAGCAGGCGAATACATTGCCGTGACCGCGATTGACGGGATAGAGCGCAGCAATGCCTATCGCAAGCTGGCACGCTATCCCTTTTATGTGATTGTCGGACTGAGCACCGACGATCAGGCCGGGCAATGGAAGAGCAATGTCTTGACGCTTTCCGGACTGGCGGCCCTGGCCATCCTGCTGACCGGCCTGACGGCTTTTCTGTTTTACTGCAATGCGCGGCGGCAGGTGGCTGACATCGAGGCGCGCAAGACAATCGAATCGGGCTTACGCGACGCGCAACGCGAACTCCTCGCGGTGCAACACCTGGCGCATGCCGGCCATTGGTCCTGGGATATCCAGACCAACACGCACAGCTGGTCGGAAGAGATCTTTGCAATTTACGGACGCTCGCCCGAGCTCGGTGCGGCGAGCTATGCGGAAGATCGCACGTACTTCACCGAGCAAAGCTGGCGGCGGATCAGCGACGCGGTGGAAAGATGCCTGGCCGAGGGCATTTCCTACACTTGCGACGCCGAAGTCATGCGTCCCGACGGAACCCGCCGCTGGGTCGTCATCTTCGGGGAAGCGGTTAGAGATGCCGATGGCACGATCGTCAAGCTGCGCGGCACGGTGCAGGACATCAGTGAAAGAAAGCTCGCCGAAAAGGAACTCGACCAGCATCACCATCATCTGGAAACACTCGTCGAGCATCGCACGGCGGCGCTGTCCATCGCCAAGAACGCAGCCGAAGCGGCCAATCGTGCCAAGACGACTTTTCTCTCGAACATCAGCCACGAATTGCGCACGCCCTTGAACGGCATAATGGGCATGACTGCCGTCGCGCTGCGCGGCACGACGGATCCGATCCAGGTCGCCCAGCTCGGCAAGGCCATGCAGTCGGCCGAGCGACTGCTGGCGATCGTCAACAACCTGCTCGACATCACCTGGATCGAATCCGAGCGCTTCCATCTCGACCCGACAGACTTCGTCCTGGATGAGATGAGCGAACGGCTAAAGTCCCTGGTCGGCCCGAATGCCAGCCAGAAGGGCCTGACGCTCGACATCGAGATTGCGCCGGAACTGTCGCGGCTGGCACTGCATGGCGATGCCCTGCACCTGGGACAGATGCTCGGCCATCTGCTCAACAATGCCGTCAAATTCACCAACTACGGCGGCGTAAGCTTGCGGGCCCATGTCGTCGAGGACAGCGCCGTCGGCATCCTGCTCCGCTTCGAGGTACGCGATACCGGCATCGGCATCTCGACGGAAAATCAGAAGCGCTTGTTTTCGGCTTTCGAGCAGACCGACAGTTCGCTGACCCGCAAGCATGGCGGGACGGGCCTGGGGCTTGCGATCAGCAAGCGCCTGGCGCTGGCCATGGGCGGATCGATCGGCGTCGAAAGCGAGCCCGGCTTCGGCAGCCTGTTCTGGTTCACCGCCCGCCTGGGCAAGGCTGCGGGCATCGCTGCCAGTCGACCGCAGGAAACTTCCGGCAGCGCCGAGAATGAGCTCAAAGCCCGCCACTCGGGCAGGCGCGTCCTGCTGGCCGAGGATGAGCCGATCAACCAGGAGGTGACCCGCTTGCTGATGGAAGAAGTCGGCCTGCGCGTGGATCTGGCCGACGACGGCGCCGAGGCCGTCGAAATGGCGAAGGAGACCGATTACGCCCTGATCGTGATGGACTTGCGCATGCCCGTGCTCGACGGTGTCGAAGCCACCTGGCTGATCCGTACCGTGCCCGGGCGGGCCAGCACGCCGATCCTCGCACTGACGGCAAGCGTCTTCAACAAGGATAGCGAACGATGCTTTGCCGCCGGAATGAACGACTTCATCACCAAGCCGGTCAGTGCAGAGGACTTGTTCGCGACGCTATTGAAGTGGCTCAGCCGGGATTTCAGATAAACCGACTCCACCGTCACGTCTTGTCTTCAGCCTCGCCGCCGGCCGATCATGCGATCAGCAAATCCGCGGCAACTGTTCCCCGCTCAGCCAGTCGAGAATGCGGCGGCCGCCGATGCGCGTCGTCATCTGCACAAAAGCATGGCTGTCCGCGATCACCTCGCCGATCAGCGCGGCGTTTTGCCCGAGCGGGTGCCGCCGCATGACCTCGAGCAGGCGGTCTGCGTCGCGCGCCGCGCAGATGGCGACGAGCTTGCCTTCGTTGGCGACATAGCAGGGATCGAGACCGAGAAACTCGCAGGCCGCGGCGACCGCGGGAATGACCGGGATCGCCGCCTCGTCGAGCAGCATTCCGGCGGCCGATTGCTGCGCCAGCTCATTGAGCGTGCTGGCCAGTCCGCCGCGCGTGGGATCGCGCAGCACGCGCAGTTCGGCGCCGCTGTCGAGCATGGCCTCGACGAGGCCGTTTAGCGCGGCGCAGTCGGAAACGATGCTCGCGTCGAAAGCGAGGCCCGCGCGCTGCGAGAGGATGGCCGTGCCGTGCTCGCCGATGCTGCCGGAGAGCAGAATGCTGTCGCCCGGCCGCGCCTGCTTGCCCGACAGCGTGACGCCCTCGCGCGCGACGCCGACGCCGGTGGTGCTGATGAAGACGCCATCGCCCTTGCCTTTCTCGACGACCTTGGTATCGCCGGTGACGACCAGCACGCCCGCGGCAAGCGCGGCGCGGGCCATCGATTCGACAATGCGCCTGAGCTCGGCGAGCGGGTAGCCCTCTTCGAGGATGAAAGCGGCGGCGAGATAGAGCGGCCGCGCGCCCATGACGGTGACATCGTTGACGGTGCCATTGACCGCCAGGCTGCCGATGTCGCCGCCGGGGAAAAACAGCGGCGAGACGACATGGCTGTCGGTCGACATGACGAGGCGCCCGGGCAGCGCGGGCAATACCGCGCCATCGTCGCCCTGCGCCAGATAATCGTTGCCGAGCAGCTTGGCGAACAATTCTGCTATCAGTTGCGCCATCGCGCGCCCACCGGCGCCGTGGCCCATTTCGACTCGCCCGTTGCGAAGATCGAGTTTCATTCCTGCTCCCTGAACCGCCCGTAAGTGTAGTGCGCTGCGCAGGCGCCTTCGGGCGAGACCATGCACGAACCGACCGGATCTTCTGGTGTGCAGGCCGTGGCGAAAATGCGGCAGTCGCGCGGCCGCTTTTCACCGCGCAGGATAGCGGCGCACTCACAGCCGGGACGGTCCGGAACGGCGCGGTAGTCGACGCCGTAGCGCGCTTCCGCGTCGAAGCGCGCGTAGGCTGCGCGCAGCTTCAACGCGCTCTTCGGAATGCTGCCGAGGCCGCGCCATTCGAAGCTGTCACGCATTTCGAACACCGCCTCGATCAGCGCCTGCGCCTTGTGGTTGCCGTCGCGCGTGACGGCGCGCGTGAATTCGTTTTCGACCTCGGCGCGAGCGCCGTTGATCTGGCGCAGCAACATCAGGATCGCCTGCAGCACGTCGAGCGGCTCGAAGCCGGCGATCACCACCGGCTTGCCGTAATCGGCGGCGAAGGTCTCGTAAGGCCGGCTACCGATCACTGTCGATACATGCGCCGGGCCGACGATGCCGTCGAGCTGCACGCCGTCGATGGCCAGTATCGCCCGCATCGCCGCGGGCGTCAGCACGTGATTGCACAGTACCGAAAAGTTCTTCAGGCCGAGCGCATCGGCCTGCCGAACGGCGACCGCCGTCGGCGGCGTCGTCGTTTCGAAGCCGATCGCCAGAAAGACAATGTCATGCTGCGGATTCTGCTGCGCGAGTTGCACGGCGTCGCTTATCGAATAGACCATGCGCACATCGGCGCCGTGCGCTTTGGCCTGCTGCAGCGACAGGCCACTGGAGGCCGGCACGCGCAGGCAATCGCCGTAGCTGCACAGCATGACGCCCTGCTCGAGCGCGAGGCGAATGGCCTGGTCGATACGCCCGATCGGCAGCACGCAGACCGGGCAGCCGGGGCCATGGATCATGCGCACCGCCGGCGGCAACAGGTCGGTGAGGCCATAGCGCGAAATGGCGTGGGTATGTCCGCCACAGAATTCCATCAACCGATAGACGCGATCGGTCCGCGCTTCCCTGACGATGCCCGCTGCAAGATGGCGCGCGAGATCGCCGTCGCGGAACTCATCGATGAATTTCACGGCCGGCTCGCACAATATTGTCGGCGCTTATTAAACATTCCCCTGCCCTTCGCCCTGAATTTCATCCATCTCGGCAAACAGCGCCAGCGTTGCCCTGGCCTCTACTTCATCGAGCTTTTGCAGCGCGAAACCGACGTGGACAATCACGTAATCGCCGACCGCGACGTCGTCGACGAGCGCCAGCGAGATCGATTTTCTGACGCCGCCAAAATCGACAATGGCCGTTTCATCATCGCCGATTTGTTCGACGCGCGCCGGGATCGCCAGACACATTTTTCAGTTCTCCTGCCAATGGCGAATCGCCACCCACGCCTGTCCGAGCGACAGCCCGGCATCGCCGGGCGACAGGCGACGCGCGACGCGGACCTGGACGCCGCGTTCGCGCAGCCGGTCCGCAAGCTGCCTGAGCAGCAGTTGATTAAGGAAACAGCCGCCGCCGCAAGCGAGTTGATCGATCTTGTCGCGGACAGCAGCAGCGCCGGCCCATTCGGCAAGGCCAGCGGCCAGTGTCGCGTGAAACAGCGCGGCGCCGTAGCCGGCGTCGAGTCCGTCGGCCAGCACGGCGAGCAGCGGGCGAAAATCGAGTGTGGCGGCGAGCCGATAGCCACCCGCCAGCGCGTCGACATCGCCGTGCGCCTCGGCAAGCGCCTGCAGGGCCATGGCCGCCTCCCCCTCGAATGACTGCCGCGGGCAAACGCCGAGCAGCCCGCAGGCCGCGTCGAACAAACGCCCCAGGCTTGTGGTCGGCGGGCAATTGAAGTCGCTTCGCAGCATCGCGGCTACCGCCGGCGCGCCGGGTTCGTCGGCGAAACGCCCGGCGATCTCGACATTGCGACCGAGGGCGTCTAGCGCGGCGGCGCCCATGCGCCAGGTCTCGCGCGCCGCGCGGTCGCCGCCCGGCAGACGCAGCGGCTGCAGATGGCCGAGGCGCTCGAAGCGCGCGCCCTCGAGGCGCAGCAATTCGCCGCCCCAGGCCTGACCGTCGCTGCCCAAACCGACGCCGTCCATGGCCAGACCGAGTACCGGCTCGACGAGATCGAGTTCGGCGCAGACCGCGGCAATGTGCGCGTGGTGATGCTGCACGCCGAGCGCCGGAATCCCCCGCCGCTCGGCGATCTGCGCGGCAAGCCGGGTGCTGAAGAAATCCGGATGCAGGTCGTGGGCCACAACCATCGGCACAATGTCATGCATTTCGCATAGCTCGTCGACAGTGGCCTCGAGCGCCAGGCAGGCTTCGGCGCTATCGAGATCGCCGATGAGTTCGGAAACAAACGCCGTATCGCCGCGCACCGCGCACAGCGTATTCTTCAGCCCGCCGCCGAGCGCCAGCACGGCGGGGGCGCTGATGGCCAGTTTAAAGCTGTGGCCGCCGGACTGCATCGTCGCCACGCGCACATCCGACGCTAAGCGCGGCGAGTTCGCCCGCCAGCCAGTCCAGCCATGCCTGCATGCCTGCGCCGGAGCGCGCAGAGACTTGCAGGATCTCGATCGTCGGGTTGACGCGGCGCGCATTTTCGATGACCCGAGCGACGTCGAAATCAAGATGCGGCAGGAGGTCGCACTTGTTGAGCAGCATCAGTCGCGCCGCGCTGAACATGTCCGGATACTTGAGCGGCTTGTCTTCGCCTTCGGTCACCGACAGGATCACCACCTTGCACGCTTCGCCGAGGTCGAACGCCGCCGGGCAGACGAGGTTGCCGACGTTTTCGATGAACAGCAGCGCATTGGGCGGCAGCGCCAGCTTCGGCAGCGCCTGCTGCACGCGCTGCGCGTCGAGATGACAGCCCTTGCCGGTATTGATCTGCACGGCGGCCGCGCCGGTGGCGCGTATGCGCTCGGCATCGAGGCTGGTTTGCTGGTCGCCCTCGATCACGGCGAGCGAAGTCTTGCCCTGCAAAGCCTCGATGGTGCGCACCAGCAGCGTCGTCTTGCCCGAGCCGGGGCTGGATACGAGGTTGAGCGCCAGCACGCCCTGCCGTTCGAAAGCGCGCCGGTTGTCGGCGGCGAAAGCGTCGTTTCGCGCCAGGATGTCGCGCTCGATCTGCAGGCTGCGCGTCGGGCTCGTACCGGGCGCATGGCTGTGCGCGTGCGCCGCGCCATGCGGATGTGCATGGACGTGCCGGTAGACGATGCCGTCGGCCCCGACATGCTGATGTTCGGGGTCAGCCGTCTGCCCGTCGATCGTCACATCGCCTTCGCCGCAGCCACATGTCAGGCACATGATCTATTCGACCTCCAGCGTACGCAGCTTCAGTTCCTTGCCTCCGGTCGGCTGCAGCGGATAGCCGCCGCAACGCGGGCAGACGGCGATGATTTCCGCGATCGGCACCGTCGCCGCGCAGGGCGCGCACCAGGCGCTGCCGGGCACCGCGACGATTTCCAGTTGAGCGCCCTCGGCGATGCTGCCGTGAACGACGGCGTCGAAACAAAAACGCATCGCCTCAGGCTCGACTACGGCGAGCTGTCCGATCTCGAGGATCACTTTCCGGACTCGCTGAAAACCGTCAGCGCGCGCTGCGTCCTCGATGATCTCAAGCAGGTTCTCGGCCAGCGACAGCTCATGCATGTCGGCTTCCCTCCCCCTCCCAAACCATAGCTTAAACCTGCGCGGCGGCGAAAGAAAGCGGGCCGCGTAAAGTTCCGATCGCTGTTATTCCGCTTTACGGCGCGCGCTCCGGCAAGAAAAAACCCCCGTAAGCACGCAGCCTGCGGGGGTTCTGTCTGGGGCGATGTACCGGGCTTGAACCGGTGACCCTCGGAATCACAATCCGATGCTCTACCAACTGAGCTAACACCGCCATTGTCCTGGCGCGCCCGGCGAAACTCGAACTCACAACCCGCGGCTTAGAAGGCACATATACCTACCCTAAGCTGTTGAATCGGTTGAGTTCATGCTTTGCGTTGTACCGTGGGCACCCGCGAGGAACAGCATTGTACCGTACAAAATCCGCACAGTACATATTTGGAGTGAAATGCTACCGAAGAAGACTGGCTCAACGCAGCGAGGCACGCTCACTCGGGAGATAGGACACTCTAAATAACTGTAGGGAAATACGACCGAATCTAGCTATACGCAATATGCTCGGCAGATAGTTAAGCATCGCCATCTATCCAAGCAGGCGGCGCGATTCTACCGGAAATGCAACTCGATAATAATTGCCGCCGAATCAATTTGTTTTAGGTCCTCTTCTTGCCACTGTGTCGGCTAGAGCAATCTTTGCAGTGTAACTTCCCTGTGTTTCGCAGAAACGAATGGTGAGGATGCTAAGAGACCTCTAAACTCACCGCCTGAATTCGATTAGTTTGTGTGCCCCCGTTAGACCACCCGAGGGCATCACTTCTCTTGTTCCTTCCAGTCCAAATCGGGACGAGATTGCGTTGCAGCCTCACTAGCCGAGACCTGCCTTGCCATGAATTACAAATACCATTTTTAAGATCAGTCGATACAGAAATATTATTATAAATACCCCTCTTGGTCGCGGAATTTGTCGGATAATCGCAAGAATCTCTTGACGGCAAGCGGATTGTAGTCACCATGCCTTAAGAGGATTGAGTCAGCGAAGGTCTCTACGAAGGTCTCTACTATAGATCAGTCCAAACGTGGGCCTGCCGTTGACAATTGGAACGAAACCGCGCGGACCGTTCTGTCCGACAACAGGGAGAAACGTTATGAAGATGACTCGCAGACAATTCGGTATTACCGCAGTCGGCGGCGCTCTGGCCGGTATTCTGGCCGGCGCCTACCCCGCCCCGGCTTACGCCCAAAGAAAAGTTTTCAAGATGAAGTATGGAAGCCCGTATCCATTGACGCATCCGGCCGGATCCCGCTTGGTCGAGGTCTGTGACCTGATCCGCAAGGAAACCGACGGCATCGTGGACATCCAGGCTTTCCCGAACAACCAGCTGGGCGGCGAGAGCGACATGAATTCGCAGCTGCGCTCCGGCGCGCTCGAATTCATGACCACGTCCGGCGCCGTACTGCAGACCGTCGTGCCGACTTCGGGAATCAACGCCGTGCCGTTCGTCTTCAAGAACTACGACCACGTGTGGTCGTCGATGGACGGCGCCCTCGGCGAATACGTCCGCGACGCGGTCGCCAAGTTCGGAATCTACAATTTCAACAAGGCGACGATCGACAACGGCTTCCGCAATATCACCTCGAGCATCAAGCCGATCAATAGCGTCGAGGATCTGAAGGGCATGAAGATCCGCGTCCCGGTCACCCCGCTCTGGGCCGACGCGTTCAAGTCGATGGGCGCATCGGCGGCGACGCTGAACCTGCCTGAACTGTACTCCGCACTGCAGACGAAGATCGTCGACGGGCAGGAAAACCCGCTCGTGCAGATCAATGCTTTCCGCTTGTACGAAGTGCAGAAGTACTGCTCGATGACCGGCCACGTCTGGGACGGCGGCCTGACCGTCGCCAACGCCCGCAAGTGGGAACAGATCCCCAAGGAACTGCAGGAGGTCATCACGAAGAACTTCGAAGCGATAGCGATCAAGCAGCGCGCCGACGTCATCAAAATGAACAGTGACCTGGTCGGCGAGATGGGTGCGAAGGGGCTGGTCTTCAATAATCCCACGAACAAAGAATCGTTCCGCGAAGCCTTGGTCAAGTCGGGCTTCTATACCGTGTGGAAAGGCAAGTACGGTCCGGAAGCCTGGGGCGCGCTCGAGAAAGCCGTTGGCGCAAACCTCGGCTAAGTAGTGCCGGGTCGGGCAGCCGATCCTGTGTAAGGTGCATGTGGCGCCGCGCGTCGAAAGCCGACGCGCGGCGTTGTCAAGTTGGGGCAGTCGTGTCAGAAGGTCCGGCAGCATTCAGGGAGAACGAAATGAACTTAGAGGAATCGAGCGCGCAGGCGATCGACGCGCCTGAAGGCGCCGCGGCCATTTTCGGTAAAATCGAGCAGGGGATCGCGACGATCGTCGAGTGGCTGTGCGTCGCGCTGACCGTCGCGGACATGCTGGTGCTGCTCGCCGGGGTCATCGCTCGCTACGGTTTTAACGCGCCGCTGATGTGGTCGGACGAGGTCGCGTCGATGCTCTTCCTGTGGCTTGCGATGCTGGGCTCGGTCGTTGCGCTGCACCGGGGCGAGCACATGCGGATGACGGCCGTCGTCAAGGCGATTCCCGACGCATGGCGACCCTTGGTGGAGACGATTGCGCTCGGCGTCATGGCCACTTTCCTCGGCATCATGGTGCCACCCCTGGTGCAGTTCGCCCACGAAGAAACGGTCAATATCATTCCGTCGATCGACCTGTCGACCGTCTACCGGGTCGCAGCGCTGCCCGTGGGGGCAGCCCTGATGGGGATTCTGGCCGTGATGAAAGTGTTTCAGAAGACTTCGCTGGGCAAGGCCTTTCTGACGCTCGCGATCATCGGCGGGGTGGCGGGCGCCGCCCTGACGGCGCCGGGGGCGCTGCAGGATCTCTCAACCTCGACCCAGTTGCTGATCTTCTTTTTCTGCATCGTCGGGACGCTGGTCTGCCTCGGCGTGCCGATCGCGGCCTGCTTCGGGTTTGCCACCATTGGCTACCTGGTCCTGGCGGTCGACGTCGATCTCTCGGTGGTCGCCAACCGCTTGAACGAGGGCATGTCCTCGCTGATCCTGCTGGCCGTGCCGATGTTCATTTTTCTCGGTCTGCTCCTCGACTCGACGGGCCTGGCCCGTCTGATGGTCGGCTTCCTTGGAAACCTGCTTGGCCATGTGCGCGGCGGACTGGCTTACGTGCTGGTTGGCGCGATGTATCTCGTCTCCGGCATCTCGGGGTCGAAGGCCGCCGACATGGCCGCCATCTGCCCGGTCCTGTTCCCCGAGATGATCCGGCGCGGATCGAAGCCGGGCGACCTCGTCGCCCTGCTGGCGGCGACCGGTGCGCAGACCGAGACCGTTCCACCCAGCATCGTCTTGCTGACGATCGGCGCCGTCTGCGGCGTCTCGATCAACGCCCTGTTCACCGGCGGCCTGCTGCCGAGCGTCGTGCTCGGCCTCGCGCTCTGCCTGCTGGTCCGCTGGCGTTACCGCAACGAAGACCTGTCCCGCGTCAAGCGGGCGACGCGCCAGGAGATCTGGAAGAGCTTCTTCGTCGCGCTGCCGGCGCTCGCGCTGCCCTTGCTGATCCGCTACGCGGTGGTCGGCGGCGTCGCGACGGCGACCGAGGTGTCGACCATCGGCATCGTCTATTGCCTGGCCGCCGGGCTTTATTACGGCGGCCTGGAACTGTCGCGCATGAAGAAATTGCTGATCGACACCGCCTCGCTGTCCGGCGCCATCATGTTCATTATCGGCTGCGCGACGTCGATGTCCTGGGCGCTGACCCAGAGCGGATTCTCGCGCGACCTCGGCGCCATCATGTCGAGCCTGCCGGGCGGGGCGCCGATGTTCATGGCCGTGTCGATCGTGCTGTTCATCATTCTCGGCAGCGTCCTCGAGGGCATCCCGGCGATCGTGCTGTTCGGACCCTTGCTGTTCCCGATCGCCGCGTCGATGCACATCCACGAGGTGCACTATGCCATCGTCGT
The DNA here is from genome assembly GCA_903886975.1 of uncultured beta proteobacterium. Taxonomy (GTDB): domain Bacteria; phylum Pseudomonadota; class Gammaproteobacteria; order Burkholderiales; family Rhodocyclaceae; genus Propionivibrio. The sequence goes on along the minus strand of CAISOB010000100.1, from coordinate 7,517 downwards.
CATCCTGGCGATGGGCATCGGGCTGTTCTGTCCGCCGGTCGGGCTTGGTTACTATTTCACCACGTCGATCGCCAAGGTGAATCCCGACGAGGGAATGAAACCCCTCGTCGGCTACATGGTCTCGCTGCTGATCGGCGTTGTGGTGATTGCCGCCGTGCCGTGGATCTCCATCGGCTTCCTGGGCTGAACCGCAATCAGGAGAACAAGAGGCATCCGCAAGCGGCAGCCATGAGGGTGTTGCGGGCAGCAATTACGCTCAGCCAGCGAAACTATAGACCGAGTTCTAGCCGGGCTTGTACAAAATCTTCACAGCGCGGCACGGCAAGATTTGCTTGCACCGGCCAGAACCCTTGCTACCACTGGCGCGCCCGGCGAGACTCGAACTCACAACCCCCGGCTTAGAAGGCCGGTGCTCTATCCGGTTGAGCTACGGGCGCGAGTTGCGAAACGTGTGGCCAATCCTACCCGTCGGTTCCGCTGCTTGATACCTTCAATTCTGGTCGGGGCGGTGGGATTCGAACTCACGACCCTCTGCTCCCAAAGCAGATGCGCTACCAGGCTGCGCTACGCCCCGAGGAAGCGCGCATTCTACAGATTGGCCCAGGTCAGGTCAATCGCGCCGGGTGTTTTTTCTCGCCGGGCTTGTATTGTCATGGCAAGAATGTCAGCATGTGCCGAAGGAAGATGCAAAACCCTCCGAGAGGCTACAAACAAGGCACGACGCGCGATTCGAGGAATCCCGGCGAAAAAGCCCGGCACGACGGTGAATTGAATGCTTGCAGTGTTGCCTTATTTCTGATATTTAATCGCCTCTTTGCAAAAACCAATGGACGGTTCCTCAACATGCCTGAAGAATTAATGCACAAACATTTCGCCCCTTTTGTCGCCAAAAAAGGTGAGGAATACATGAGCGAGAGGCAACGCGCTCATTTCCGCCACATCCTCGAGACGCTCAAGGCCGAATTGATGAACGACATCGAGCGGACGGTTCATACGATGCAGGACGAAGCGACCGTTTTCGCCGACCCCAACGACCGGGCGAGCCAGGAAACCGACATCGCGATCGAACTGCGCAACCGCGACCGGGAACGCAAGCTGATCAAGAAGATCGAGGAAACGATCGCGCACATCGATAGCGGCGATTACGGCTATTGCAGCGGCTGCGGCGTCGAGATCGGCATCAAGCGCCTCGAAGCACGGCCGACGGCGACGCTGTGCATCGATTGCAAGACGCTTGAGGAAGTCCGCGAGCGGCAGGTCGCCAAGTAGGCACTTCTTCAGTCAAAGAAAAAGGACGCTTTCGCGTCCTTTTTCTTTACCACTTTCGTCACACCGGCGAAAGCCGGTGTCCAGGCTCCTGGATTCCGGCTTTCGCCGGAATGACGGCTAGCCTAGCGCGGCTCGACCGGCGCGGCGGGAGCTGCGGCGTGACCGCCTTCTTCCACGGTCAGCGCTTTCATCGACAGACGCACGCGGCCTTTTTCGTCGGCCTCGAGGACCTTGACGCGAACCTTCTGGCCTTCCTTGAGGTAGTCGGCGACGGCATTGACCCGCTCGTTGGCGATCTGCGAAATATGCAGAAGACCGTCGCGGCCCGGCAGGATGCTGACGATGGCGCCGAAGTCGAGGAGCTTCAACACGGTGCCTTCATAGATTTTGCCCACTTCGACGTCGGCGGTGATCGCTTCGATGCGCGCCTTGGCCGCGTTGGCCGCGTCACCATTGACCGACGCGATGGTGATCGTGCCATCTTCCTTGATATCGATCGTCGTGCCGGTTTCCTCGGTGATGGCGCGAATGACCGCACCCCCCTTGCCGATCACGTCGCGGATCTTTTCCGGATTGATCTTCATCGTGTACAGGCGCGGCGCGTAAGCCGAAACTTCTTCACGGGCGCCGGCGACCGAGCTTTGCATCTTCTCGAGGATGTGCAGCCGGGCGACTTTGGCCTGCGCCAGCGCGACCTGCATGATTTCCTTGGTGATGCCCTGGATCTTGATGTCCATTTGCAGGGCGGTGACACCGGTGTCGGTGCCGGCAACCTTGAAGTCCATGTCGCCGAGGTGATCTTCGTCGCCGAGGATGTCGGTCAGCACGGCAAAACGGTTGCCTTCCTTGATGAGGCCCATGGCGATGCCGGCAACGTGTGCCTTGAGCGGCACGCCGGCATCCATCAGCGCCAGCGATGAGCCGCAGACCGAAGCCATCGAGCTCGAACCGTTCGACTCGGTGATTTCCGAGACGACGCGCATCGTGTAAGAGAAGTCCTCGGCTTTCGGCAGCACGGCGATCATCGCCCGCTTGGCCAGGCGCCCGTGGCCGATTTCACGCCGCTTCGGGGTGCCGACGCGGCCGCATTCGCCGGTGGCGTAAGGCGGGAAGTTGTAATGCAGCATGAAACGCTCGCGGTATTCGCCGGCCAGCGCGTCGATGATCTGTTCGTCGCGGCCGGTGCCGAGGGTGGCGATGACCAGGGCCTGCGTTTCACCGCGCGTAAACAGCGCCGACCCGTGGGTGCGCGGCAGCACGCCCGAGCGGATGGCGATCGGGCGAACGGTGCGCGTGTCACGGCCGTCGATGCGCGGCTCGCCGGCCAGGATGCGGCCGCGAACGATCTTGGCTTCGACGTCGAAGAACAGGTTCTTGACGGTGTTGGCGTCGGGCGCGTCCTCGCCGACTGTCAGCGCTCCGACAGCCTTGTCGGAAATTTCGTTGAGGCGCTGCGTGCGCAGCTGCTTGTTCGAAATGCGATAGGCTTCCTGCAGATCGGTTTCGACCAGCGCGTTGAGCTTGGCGACCAGGGTTTCGTCCTTGGCGGCCGGCGTCCACTCCCATTCCGGCTTGCCGGCTTCTTCGACAAGCTCGTTGATGGCGTTGACGACGACTTGCATCTGCTCGTGTCCGTAGACCACGGCGCCGAGCATCACGTCCTCGGGCAGGATGTCGGCTTCCGATTCGACCATCAGCACCGCCGATTGCGTGCCGGCGACGACGAGGTTGAGGCGGCTCGTCTTGAGTTGGGTCAGCGTTGGGTTGAGCAGGTACTGGCCATCGACGTAGCCGACGCGCGCGGCGCCGATCGGACCGTCGAAGGGGATGCCGGACACGGCCATCGCAGCGGACGCGCCGATAATCGCCGGGATGTCCGGATCGACCTCGGGGTTGAGCGATACGACCATCGCCACGACCTGCACCTCGTTAAAGAAACCATCGGGGAACAGCGGGCGCAAGGGGCGATCGATCAGCCGCGAGGTCAGTGTTTCCTTTTCCGAAGGACGGCCTTCGCGCTTGAAGAAGCCGCCGGGAATGCGGCCGGCGGCATAGGTTTTCTCGATGTAGTCGACGGTCAGCGGGAAAAAGTCCTGGCCGGGCTTGACCGACTTGTTGCCGACGACCGACACCAGCACGACGGTGTCATCCATCGAGACCATGATGACCGCACCGGCCTGGCGGCCGATTTCGCCGGTTTCCAGCGTAACCTGATGGGCACCGTAGCTAAAGGTTTTTTTGGCGATATTAAACATTGTTTCCTCTCTCAATAATTCGACGCGCGCACCCACGACACCGGTACGCAATTTGACGACGCGCCAATCTGGCGATAATGCCGCCAGAAGTGGCGAAAGGCTGCAAAAACACCGACAGCGGCACAACCCGCAAGGGATTGGCCGCTGTTATCCTTCTGAATCGTCTGCACTGCCAACCGCACGGCGGTCCGGCGCGCAGAATTACTTGCGCAGGCCGAGACGTTGAATCAGCGCACGATAGGAATCGACGTTGGTGCGCTTCAGGTAGTCCAACAGTTTGCGGCGGCGGCTGACCATGCGCAGCAGGCCGCGACGCGAGTGGAAATCCTTGACATGCTCTTTGAAGTGACCGGACAGGTCGTTGATGCGCGCGGTGAGCAGAGCCACCTGGACTTCGGATGAGCCCGAGTCGCCTGCAGCGCGCTGGTAATCGGTCATGATCTGCGCTTTTTGCGCAACGGTAATCGCCATGTCAAACTCTCTTTCATCAATAAAGCGCAGCCCCAGTTTGATAGAGCGCACGCCGGGTTGGAGGAAGCTCTTGATCGCTTGGCGAAGCGAGGCGGGATTATAGCCTCTCGGGGATCTGACTACAAGCGGCGCTATCTCAAGCCTTAGCGTGCAATAAGCCATCCCATCCCGGTCGTCGTTCCGGCGCAAGCCGGAACCTGACCAAAGGGGATGCAGAGCCAGGATTTTGAGTCACGACCTGGATCCCGGCTTGCGCCGGGATGACGATTTCTCCAGGAAAACGGACGAAGGGGAAAGCCTTGGCCCTCCCCTTCGCAAGATGGGCTAAAGCTTACTGAATCGCGGTCAGGCGCTTGATCAGTTCCCGGCCCTTGTCGGTATTGACGAGTTCGATCTGGTCATACTTGATCGCCGCCTTGAACGAGGCCTTGTCGGAATTGACGACGGTCATCTTGGTCTTGAGCGTGTCCATAGCCGCCGTGTCGTTCTTGATGGTCAGATCCATGTCGAACTTGGCTGCGTCGGCCGCGGCGGACATCAGCGCATCCTGATACTCCTTGGGCATCTTCTTGAAGAGTTTCTCGGACATCGAGATCGTCGTCGGGGCTTCGAGGTGGCTCGTGATGTTGAGGTACTTGGTCACTTCCTGCGCCGAGATGGTCAGGATCGCTTCGGGCGTGTTTTCAACGCCCTTGACGACGCCGGTCTGCAGACCCGAGTAGATTTCGCCGAAAGCCAGCGGCGTCGGCGCGGCGCCGAACTGCTTGAACGAAGCGACATAAATGGGCGATTCCGGCACGCGCATCTTCAGGTTCTTCAGATCGGCAACGGTGTTGAGCGGCTTGTCGGCCGTGAACATCTGCCTGAACGCCATCGGCATATAGGTCAGGATGCGCACATCGGTCTTGTCGAGAATCATCTTGGAAATGTCTTTGGCGACATCGCTGGCCAGGACACGGGCGGTGTGCGGATAGTCCTTGTACATGTAGGGCAGCACCAGCACGGCCGATTCCGGCACGAATGACGGATAGAACTCGACGGCGATGATGCCGAGGTCGAGAACGCCCGACTTCAGGCCGGCGGCGTTGTCTTTTTCACCACCGAGTTGCCCGGAGGGGAAAACCTTGATCGTCACATTGCCTTTGGTCTTTTCCTTGACCGCTTCGGCAAATCGCAGCGCGACGATGTTCAGGGTATGGTCGGCAGCCATTTGATGGCTCAAGTTCAGCTGGAATTTCTCATCGGCGGCGAAAACGCCGGATGAAAGCAGACCCGCGACGGCCAGGGAGATAAGAGTTGATACAGTACGTTTCACGACAAACCCTCCAGTAAGAATTAACAACGAAGAAATGCGACCGACCCGACAAGACCAAAGCTAAGGAACGAGGCCGAACAATCGCGGCACAACAAGGCTAAACCACGGAACAAAACCGACCAGCAACAAGCCCAGGAACAGCACAATGACATAGGGGACCATCGCCCGCGAAGCCGCCTCGACCTTGGTATTAGTGATGGAACAGGATACATACATGCCGACGCCGATCAGCGGGAAGAAACAGCCGAGGCCCATGGCGATCAGCAGGACCATTCCGTACTGCACCGGCGACACGCCAAACTGCGGCGCCAGCGGCATCAGGATGGGAGCGAATACCAAGAGTGCAGGCAAGCCTTCGAGCAAGGCGCCCATGACGATGAGGATAAGCAGCGTGGTCAGAATGAACAGCCAGCTGGTCTTCCCGGCGATGCTGATCATCAGTTGGGCAATTTCATGCGGAATGCCCGCAGCGGTCATCGTCCAGGCAAAAGAGCTCGCCGTGCTGGTGATGAAGAGAATCATCCCGCCTTTGACTGCCGTATCGGTAACCGTGGTCCACAACTTTTTGAGCGTTAATTCCCGGTACAGGAAGGCTGAAAGAATCAACCCGTAGAAAACGGCAACCGACGAGATCTCCGTCGGCGTCGCGATACCGGTCACGATACCGACAACCAGCAGCAGCGGCACGACGAAAGCCGGCGCCGCGTACAGACCCGTTTTGGCCACGACGGAAAGCGGCGTCGGGAGTCCGGGATACTTGTCGGCCATGCGCGCCTTGATGTAAATCGTCAGCATCAGGCAGATGGCAATGACTGCGGCCGGAAGCAGGCCGCCCATGAACAGCGCGCTCATCGAGATGGTGGTGATCGAACCGAGAACCAGCATCGGCAGGCTGGGCGGAATGGTCTCGCCCATGACCGCGCCGGCCGACAGGATAGCCGCGAACTCCGGCTCGTCGTAATTATTGTCCCGGATCATTTTGTTCATCGACGCGCCGACGGCAGCAACGTCAGCCACCTTGGACCCGGAAATTCCGGAGAAGATGTACATGCTGACAATCACCACCTGATAAAGCCCGCCGCGGACCCGCCCGACCAGGGCCACGACAAAATCGGCAAGCCGGCTGCTCAGTCCCCCCTCGGTCATCACGTAGCCGGCCATCATGAAAAACGGAATCGCCAACAGCACGAAGTTCGAAACGCCGGTCTGCATCGTCGATGCGAGCGCGATCAATCTTCCCGTCCCGGCGACGTAAAGGAACAGGGTCGACACGATGGCCAGCACGAAACCGACCGGCAGGCCGAGGGCCATCAGGACGGTGAAGGAAATGATCGTCACGTAGTTCATCGTCGCCGAACTGCCGAACGGGCCCCATTGACGGGTGACCACGATAATGGCGGCCATCAATACGGCAATGGCGACACCCGAGATCACCACCGGCGACAGACGGTGCCGCACAAGTCTGAACAGTGAAAAGAAAGCCATCAGGACAAGCCCAATCGTCAGAGGAACGACGAACCATGACATCGAGATTTCGAGGACCGTCGACAGCTCTTCATGACGCGACTCGACGATATCGACGGACAGATAGGCACCAAAAAGCGAGCCGGCGCAAACGAGCCATTCGACGAAGGATTCGAGCAGCGGCCGCCAGGATTTCGGCAAATTGTCGATCACGGCGTGGACGGCGATATGTTCATTGCGGTTGTAGGCCAGCGCGCCGCCGATGAAGGCGACGATAGTCAATACCAGATGGCCGAGCTCGTTCGCCCAGAGGATGGTGAAGTCAAAGAACGACCGGGTAATGACATTGGCAAGAAGTACGACGAGTTCGGTGACCACCGACATTCCGACGAAGTACTCGAGGCTCTTGTCTACCCAACAGACCACCGGATTATCTTTTCTCCTGACGTGTCCCGCTTCCTGACCGGCTGCTGCCTCGTCCATTACTTCCTGCATTTTGACTCCTCCGCATCAATATACTTTCCTGCCACGCTCGCCACTGAACGCGCCCGACCGCGTCCTGGCCAAGCCGCAGCCAATCAGCCGAATCCTTGCTATTGGGGATCTAGTGTAGTGCGTCATTTAGAAGTGCTCTTATTTAGTTTGGCCCGCGCTCGGGTGACCTTGGCCAGGATGTCCGACGCCTTGGCCGTCCAAATGAAAGGCTTAGGATTGGCGTTGTGGGCTGCAATGTATTCGTTAAT
>CAISOB010000099.1 GCA_903886975.1 uncultured beta proteobacterium | reverse complement strand
CGGCCCGCCTCACTTTGGCGTATAGGTCCACTTTGTACATCCTCTCTGCCTTCCTCGATCCATCACAGATCAAAGATTAGGCATCAGGACTGGCTCCCACTACACCGCCACGTGGCTACCTTTCATTCCGGCATTCACACTCGATGAGCACGGACATCAATTGCGACTCAAGATCCTGCGCCAGCGCGACCACTTTCTTGATGACCTGACCGGTCAGGTCCTGAAAATCCTGCGCCATCATGATTTCCATCAACTGCTCTTTGGTTGCCGCGGTGCGCAGCGGCACCGCCTTCTTGACGAAGATCCTCGTTTCGGCGGCAAGCAGCTTGAATTCCTCGACGCTCATGCGGTTGGCGAAAAGCGCTTCCCACTTCGCGCTGAGCAATAGCGACCCGCTTTCCAGTTCGTCCTGCAGGGGCTTGGCGATGTCGGTCGCGTTGAGAACCCGGCACGCCGCCTGTTCCGTCAGATTGGCGATGTAAGTCAGCCGGTCCTTGGCATCAGGCAGTGCCGACACAGTCTTTTCGAGAAGCTTGTCATAGCCGAGAGCGCCCAGCGTGTCGTGCAGCTGCCTGGCCATCAGTCCGACCTGATTAAACACTTTTTCCTGCACCGGCCAGTCGTTCACTTCGCCCGCCACCGCTTCGCCGGCGCTGGCCGCCGCCGGGCGCGCCGACTGGCCTGCGACCGAATCGAACAAGGCTTGCAAATCGGCCGAATCGTCGGTCGAACCGTCGCTTTCGCGCACCTGCTGCATTAACGACGGCTGGGCTGCAGGGCTTGGTGCCGGCGCAGTGGCCGATGGCGGCGGATTCGCGACGCCGCTGGCAATGCTGTCGAACAAGGCTTCGAGATCGCTGGAATCGCCGGAGGAATTGGTTTCGCTCATCTCAGGCACCCATCTTGTCAAAAATCTTCTGGAGTTTTTCGGCCAGCGTCGCCGCCGTGAAGGGTTTCACGATGTAGCCGCTCGCGCCGGCCTGCGCGGCAGCGATGATGTTTTCCTTCTTGGCTTCCGCCGTGATCATCATGACCGGCAAATGCGCCAGCGCAGGCGTCGAACGGATCGCCTGCAGCAGTTGCAGACCATCGAGATTGGGCATGTTCCAGTCGGTGACGACGAATTCGAAGCCCCCGGCCTGCAGCTTCTGCAGCGCGATCGCGCCATCTTCGGCTTCATCGACATTGGTGAAACCCAGCTCCTTGAGCAGGTTTCGCACAATGCGGCGCATCGTCGAAAAATCATCGACCACCAGAATTCGTAATTTCGGATCAACCATTATTTGCTCCTGGGTTTCTTCTTATCGTTCGAGCATCGGTCGCAAGGTGTCAGCCAAAACTTCGGCATCGAACTTTGCAACGTAGGCATCGACCCCGACCGCCTTCCCCATGGCGCGATTGGCCTCGGACGACAGGGACGAGTGCATGACCACGGGAATGTCATTGAAGCGCGCGTCGGCCTTGATGTGCTTGGTCAGCACGTAGCCGTCCATCTCGGGCATTTCAGCATCGACGAGAATGAGGCGGATATCGTCGCGCAAGACGGATTTCGTTTGCAGCGCATGCGCCGCCAGACCCTGCAAGCGTGTCCACGCTTCCATGCCGTTGGTGGCGTGCTTGTGCTTGACGCCGAGTTTGTCGAACACCTCGGCGATCTTGCGCCGCGCCACGACCGAATCATCGACGAAGAAAACACTCGTCTCCTCGTTCATGATCGCCGGCGGAATATCGACGATGATCGCTTCGCCGAACGCGTTGGCCAGAATCTGTTCGACATCGAGCAGCGACACCAGGGTGCCGTTCTCCAGCTCGGTAATCGCCGTGATGAGCCCTTGATTCGACGACAGGATGCTTTCCGGCGCCCTGACTTTTTCCCAGTCGACGCGAATAATGCGATCGACTTCGTGCACCAGGAAGCCCAGCGTGCGCTTCGAATACTCGGCGACCATCATGGTCTTGCCGCGCTCTATGGGTTCATCCTTGTGCTCAAGAAAACTCACCAGAGACAGCACCGGGATCACGTTCCCGCGCAAGGAGACCAGGCCTTCGACGCCACGCGGCATGTTCGGCGTCCGCGTGATATGCGGCGTGCGGCCCACTTCCCGCACCTTGAACACATTGATCCCGAAGGTCTCGCGCGTTCCCAGCGAGAACAACAGGATCTCCATCTTGTTCGAACCGGCCAGGCCGCTTCGGGCATCGACAGTCTCGAGCAGGTTCTTATTTTCGGATACTTCCATCGCCATACTCCAACAAGTTCAATGCATCAGGGACTGGGCTGCACGACGGGGACCAGTCCCAACAAACGCCGCGAAAGTGTTTCGGCGAGTTTATGGGCTTCGAATTTGGGCACGTATTCATCGACCCCGACCGATTTCCCAAGCTGCTGATTGGACATCCCGGATAGGGACGAATGCATGACGACCGGCACGCCGGCAAAGCGCGCGTCGGTCTTGATCTTCTTGGTCAGGATATAGCCGTCCATTTCCGGCATTTCGACGTCGGTCAGAACCAGGCTGACGAGGTCACTCACATTCTGTCCCGAGGCTTGCGCGTAGGCGGCGATCTTCTCAAGCTCGGACCATGCCTCGCGACCATTGCAGGCCTCGACATACTTGACCTTCATGGCATCGAGCGTGCGTGTGATCTGCCGTCGCGCCACCAGCGAATCGTCGGCGAAGAACACCGTCTGCGTCGGGCCGCTGAGCGGCTTGATATCGCGATAGGTCATCTCGTCGTCATAATTCGTCGTTTCCGAGAGAACCTTCTCGACGTCCATCATCATCACCAGGCGACCGTCGGGCAACTCCGTAACGGCTGTCACGAGACCGCCCATCTCGGCCCTGAGCATTTCCGGCGGAACCTTCATCTGACTCCAGTCGAGGCGCAGAATGGTGTCGACGCCTTCGACGAGAAAACCCTGCGTATGGCCGGCGTACTCGGTGACGATCATGATCGAGCGCGGCGTCTCGGTTTTGACCTTCGCATAGCGCGCCAGGTCGACGACGGGCACCAGCACGCCGCGCAGGCTGACCATTCCTTCGACGGATGCAGGCATCTCCGGCGCCGCAGTAATCGGCGGCGTACGCATGACCTCGCGCACCTTGAAGACGTTGATGCCGAAAGTCTCACGCCGCCCTGTATCGGAGTTCACTCCGAGCGAAAACAGCAAAATCTCGAGCTTGTTGGTGCCAGCGAGTTTTGTCCGCGCATCTATGTTCTTCAGCAGCTCTGACATGCCTGGATCCCCTCTTGGGAAAATAACTTAGCCGTGTTATGGCCCCATCTTAGTCGAACCGTCGTCATAGCACCATATCCAGCCGGGACAGACCGCACCTAAGGCCGACCACAACATACCGGAGTCCTTCTCTATTTTAATAGCATATACCATTATCATAAACAAGGTGAAGACATTTGGCCAGTCCGGCGGCTATAGAAATTGCCGTAATGCGGGAAGATCAATGATTTCCGGCCCTATGCTTTTGTCATTCCAATGGCCGCCAGCACCCGTCGCGAGAGCTCGTGCAGGCTGGCGACCTGCTCGACGGCGCCGATCAGCGCCGCTTCGCGCGGCATTCCGTAGACGACGCAGCTCGCCTCATCCTGCCCAAAGGTACGCGCGCCGGCCTTGCGCATGCGCAGCAGGCCGCAAGCGCCGTCTTTGCCCATGCCGGTCAGGATGACGCCAACCGCGTTGTGCCCGACAAGCTCGGCAGCTGAATCGAAGAGCACATCCACCGACGGACGATGCCGGTTCACCGGCGGCGTCTTCATGAGTTCGGTGGCATAGGCGCCGGCTTTGCGCGCGATCTTCAGATGCGAGTGGCCCGGCGCCACATAGACCGTCCCCGATTCAAGCACTTCGCCGCCTTGCGCCTCGATGACGCGAGCACTGCACAGACTGTTAAGCCGCGCGGCGAAGGAAGCGGTGAAGGATTCCGGCATGTGCTGCACGATGAGGATAGGCGGGCAAGAGGGCGGAATCCCCAGGAGGAAATTCTTGACCGCCTCTGTCCCGCCGGTTGACGCCCCGACAAAGATGATCCAGCTTCCATTGACTGCCGGCCGTATCGCCTTGGCCGGAGCGGGCTTCGAATCTTCCATCTCAGGGGCGCCGGGACGCCAGTTCGTAGACGGTCTTCCCCAGCGAGCGAAACAGGACCGCGGCGTGCAGAAAGCTTTCCGAATGTCCGGCAAAAAGCAGGCCATTCTCGGCCAGCAGGGGGGCAAAACGCTTGAGTATCTTGTATTGCGTCGCCTTGTCGAAATAGATCATGACGTTGCGGCAGAAGAGAGCGTCAAGGGGACCGCGTATCGCCCAGTTCGGCTCGAGCAGATTCAGGCGCTGAAAGCTCACCAGGCGGCGCAATTCCGGCCGTACCGTCGAAGATCCGTCGCTGCCTTTGACGAAAAAGCGGCTCAAGCGCTCGGGCGACATCCTTTCCAGTCGATCCGGCGGATACACGCCCTTTGCAGCCGTGGCGAGAACACTGGTGTCGAGATCGGAAGCGACGATGGACACCGGCGCGTTAAAGCTGTTGAAGGTTTCGACTGCCGTCATCGCGATGCTGTAGGGCTCCTCGCCGGTCGATGCGGCGGAACACCAGATGGCGATAGTCGAACGCCCTTGCAGCGTCTTCAGGTGCTCGGCAAGAATCGGGAAGTGATGCGGTTCGCGAAAGAAAGAGGTGAGATTGGTCGTCAGCGAATTGACAAACTTCTCCCATTCGTTCCGGTCGCCGCGCTCGAGCAAGGCCAGATACTCGGCAAAGGATTTCAGTCGCGTTTCACGCAAGCGTCGCGCCAGGCGGCTATAGACCATGTCCTGCTTGGTCGCCGAGAGCGCGATGCCGGCATGCTCGTAGATCAGCTTGCGCACGCGCTCGAAGTCGGCTGCGGTAAAGGCGAATTCGCGCTCGGCGCTATCGCGCCGCTGCGGCGATGGATTTCCTATGGGCACTTGTTCATGCACTGATCAGACCCCGATTGTATTCAGCATGGCGGACCAGAATGATCGCCGATCCGGCGACGTCCTGCGACGATGCTCAGTTTGTCGCGCCCGATTTGCCTGCCACGCCTGCCGCGTCGCCAAGATCGACTGTCGCGTTTCCGTCTTCCTGGAGCATGGCTTCTTCGGTTCGCTTGTTGAGAACGACGATGTTGATCCGCCGATTGGCTGAGCTTAGCGGATCGTTCTTGTCGAACAGTACAGTCGACGACTGCCCGACCACGCGCAACACCTTGTTTTCGTCCATGCCGCCCATGACCATCTCGCGCCGCGATGCGTTCGCCCGATTCGCCGAGAGTTCCCAGTTGGAAAAGCCTTTCTCGCCGCCGCCGAACTGTGCCGCGTCGGTGTGCCCGGCGAAGCTGACCTTGTTGGGGACCGCGTTGAGCGCCCGGCCGATTTCGCGCAGAATGACTTTCGTATAGGGCTTGAGCTCGGCGCTGCTGGTATCGAACATCGGACGATTCTTTTCGTCGATGATCTGGATGCGCAGGCCTTCGGGCGTGACGTCGATCAGCAATTGATTCTTGAACTGCCTGAGCGTCGAATTGTTCTCGATGAGCCTCTCGATATTGTCCTTGAGTTCATTGAGCGACATTTTTTCGCGCTGTTCGAATTCCTTGCGCAACTCTTCGGCCTTGGCTTCGCGCAGCGGCGTCGACTTCTTCTTCGCCTGCACGTCGCCGTCCTTGACCTGACCCGAACTGCTCGTCATATCCTTGCCGCCGCCTTTGAGGACGCTGGTCGCGTCGCCCGCGCCGGAGCCGCCCGACATGCTGACCTTGAGCGGATTGAGGAAATAATCGGCGATGCCCTTGAGATCGCCCGAGGCCGTTGAGCCAAGCAGCCACATCAGCATGAAGAAAGCCATCATCGCCGTCACGAAGTCGGCGTACGCGAGCTTCCACGCCCCGCCGTGGGCGCCGCCGACCACCTTCTTGACGCGCTTGATGACTATCGGGCGTACATCTTCACTCATGCACTATCCTTGTTCGGCGGCAGGCGCATCGACTTACCTGCCCTTGCGCGCCTTGAGTTCGGTCTCAAGCTCGATGAAGGTCGGGCGATCGCTCGAGAACAGCACCTTGCGCCCGAACTCGACCGCCACCTGCGGCGCATAGCCCGACATCGAAGCCAGCAGCACGACCTTGATGACCTGATAGATCTTCGATCCGGCATGGGCTTTCTGCTCGAGCTGCGTGGCGATCGGCGTGACGAAGCCGTAGGAGATCAGGATACCGAGGAAGGTACCGACCAGCGCGCCGGCGATCATCTTGCCGAGTACCGCCGGCGGTTCGCCGACCGAGCCCATGACGTTGACCACCCCCATCACCGCGACGACGATACCGAAAGCCGGCAGGCCGTCGGCCATCTTGGCCATGGCGTGCGCCGGCACCTCGGTCTCATGGTGGTGGGTCTCGATTTCGATGTCCATCAGGTTTTCGATTTCGAGCGCATTGAGGTTGCCGCCGACCATCATGCGCAAATAATCGGTAATGAACTCCATCACGTGATGATCGCTGGCCAGCTTCGGATACTTGCCGAAAATCGGACTCTCATGCGGATTCTCGACGTCGTTCTCGATCGACATCAGGCCTTCCTTGCGCACCTTGGCCAGAACCTCGAAGAGCATGGCCAGCAAATCGATATAGAGCGCCTTGGTGTATTTCGCCCCCTTGAAGAGACTCGGCAGTGCGCCCAGCGTCGCCTTGACGATTTTGGGATCGTTGCCGCCGATAAAGCCGCCGAGCGCCAGGCCGGCGATCGCCACGTATTCGAGCGGCATCCAGAGCGCGGCCAGGCTGCCGTGAACCGAGTAGGTTCCGATCGCCGAAGCTAGGATGATGACATAGGCTACGATGAGAAGCATTGAATCCCCCTGTCAAGCCAAGGTATTGATCTGCTTGACCATCAATCTCGATTATGGGGGCTATTGTAGCGGGATGAGGCGCGCTGCGAAACAAAAGTCTGCGACGGCAGCGACGCCATGCCGGGCGGCCGAGGGCATCGGATACAATGGAACGATGATTAAGGGCACCAGATGAATTATTGCAGCCACTGCGGCGCACCGGTCGAATTGCAGGTACCGCAAGGCGACACGCTGGCACGCCATGTCTGTTCGCGCTGCGCGACGATCCACTACCTCAATCCCAAGTTGGTCATCGGTTGTATCGCGGAATGGCAGGGAAACATCCTGCTGTGCCGCCGCGCCATCGAACCGCGCTACGGGCTTTGGACGCTGCCCGCAGGCTTCATGGAAAACAGCGAAACGACCCGCCAGGCGGCTTTGCGCGAAACCGTCGAGGAAGCCTGCGCGCACGTCGAGATCGACGACCTTTTCTGCCTCGTCAATGTGCCGCACATCGATCAGGTTCACCTCTTTTACCGCGGCCGACTGCTCGCCGCCGAATTCGCCGCCGGCAGCGAAAGCCTCGAAACCGCGCTTTTCCCCGAAACCGACATCCCTTGGGGCGAGATCGCCTTTCGCAGCGTCGCGTTCTGTCTCAAGGCCTACTTTGCCGATCGCCGCGCCGGTCATTTCGCCTTCCACGAAGGCGACTTGCCGCCGCTGCCGACTATTGATCGTCAGCCAGGCTGAATTGAACCGCCTGCGGCAGGCGGAATTCATGCCCCTTCAGACTGTCCGGCAAGGTCGTGACACGGCTTGCCTGCGTCATCATTTCTACGGCCTGCTCGTCGAGTACGGCACGTCCGCTTGAGCGAACTAGGACGACTTCCGGCAACGGCAGCGGCGCACTGAAAATGAGCGCCACTTCAGCCCGGCCTTCCCAGCCGCGCTCCCTGGCCAGCGGCGGATAGCGCTTGAAGCGGCGGGCGGCAATGCCGAGCGACATGCTGTACTGGCGCAGATCGTCGGCGCTGACGCCGGCGCGTGCCGGCCCGGGATTGACGCCTGTCGCGGCCGTCGCGCCGCCGCCGCGCACCGCGGGCGCTGGCGGCGAGGAGATGGCGCTGGTGGTCTCGCTGCTGGCCGGCGAGGCACGCGAGGTCGCGGGCGCTTCGGAAGGACGCTCGGCGACAAGCGCTTCCTTTACCTTGGGCGCAGGCCGCTGCTCGGGCACCGGCAAGGGCCTTGCGGCTGGCGCGCTGACTGGCGCCGGGTCACGACGCGGGCTGGCGTGTATCGCCACGCTAAGGCTTGTTGCCGGACTCTCGAGCCGTAACGGAAACACGCTGACCGCGCTCAACAGGAGCGCCGCATGAATCAGCACGGAGGCGATCAGAGCCCGCAGCAAGGGGCGGCGAAAAGAAGGAAACATCAACAGGTCAGGACCGGGTATGAATGGCTCGGGGGCAAATACGGCGCGATGGTGTCTGCACCCATCGGCACGCAAGGATACCAAAGCGTCTTCGCGTCGGCCGGTCGAAATCGGCAGCGCTCGGCGCAATGAACAGTTTAACATTCCGCCCTGGCGATCGCGCTTGGACAATGCGCAGCGAAGGGTGAGAATAGCGTCGAGACGTAGAAATCTATCCTGAATATTGCAATCCCGGGAACCGATGGACCACTTGATCAAAGACACCGCGACACTTGAGCTTTTCGCCTGGCTTGATCCGGACGCCGAGTTGCCGGGCTGGGACATACTCACCGGCAATCCCTTCGGTACCTCTTTGCCCGAAGACCAATTCACGACCGTCCAGAATTATTTCGCCGAATACCATCTCGAATATTTCCGGCAGCGCCTATACAACGACTTCCCCAGCCGCCTGCACGCGTTGCTCCTCTTCGCGACGCGCGTCGACGCCGAGAATTTCCGCGCCAAGCACCCGTCCCGCGTATTCGGCAAGTATCTCGCCCGGGCACGCAGCACCGGACCCTATGTCGTCTCCTTTCATGATTCGAGCTGGCTCGATTACCTGCGCCTGCCACACAGCCTCAACCTGTCCACGCTGGACGAGGTGTCCGGCTACTATTGGAAAGGTACGCTGGTCGAAGAGATCGGCCTGCGCTTCATGAACGAACGCTGGCGGGAGCCGCCGGTCATCGAGGCGCTCTTTCAGGGCACGCTCGAGCCCCTTGAGCACCGGCATCAATCGCTCTTGCTGCCCGGGTTCTCCTACTAGGGGGTGTTCACAATCAGCGGGCGGTCACGCAAGCACTGGGCCGGGATGCCGCGCAAGGCGCCGCGAACGCGGCGTGGTCATTCCACGCAAGCGAGCGGCAACGCCGCGCGGCGCACGGCCCGGTGCTTGCCCTTCGGGTTGTTGCGAAATGTGCCCGATCCGGCGTTGCTCGCCTCGCCAATGGAAGAACAACCATTGGCTTCGACTCGCGCCTTGCCTCGGGCGCATTTGGCAACAACGTGATCCGCCCGCCGATTGTGAACACCCCCTAGCGCTGCGGGTCGCTGCTTTTCAGCGTGGTGCCGATCGCCGTTGTCGGTTCCGGCCTCGTCTTGGGCGTGGTTGGCTTGCCGGGAAGCGGTTGCGGATGCGGACGCGGTTTGGGGTGGTTCAAATTGCCCACCAGGCGCATTGTAAAACGGACTGGCGCGGCCCGCTTGATCACCCGTCCATTGCCATCGACGATGCTGGCGTCGAGCTGCAGACCCTGATTGGCCGGCGGCAAGGTATCGCCCCAAAACTCCGGCGGGATCATGAATTCGTCGGCCGTAAAGCGCAATCCGACCGGACGGCCGTTGATGCTGATCGCATAGAAATGACCGGCGCTGAGTTGCAGCGGCGGATCGGCGGCAAGGCGGACTTCGAAGATGGCGGTGCCGGCCATCACGCTACCGTTATCTTCGGGAAAGATGACCTTGAAACTGCGGTACATCGGAATGGCGGCGCTGTCCGCACTATTTTCGGCGTCTGCCGCACTTGGCGCCGCCTTTGACTCCTGCAGCGGAGCGACGATGGTCAACGGCGGCAGGCTGATCTCGCGCGCGCCGGGCCGCGGCTTGTCGGAGAACACCGGGCCTTGCTCGCCGGGCGAGACATACACGCCCTGCGCCCGCAACGCTGCGCCCGGCAACAGAAAAACGCAGAAAACCACGGCGAAGGTTGACTTCATGGACACCTCCACTGCTTGTCGAAACAAGCGTCTCAATTCGCTTTTCCTATATCGTCATCCCGCCATTGATCGAGATGTTTTCGCCATTCATGAACGCCGCGTCGTCCGCTGCGGCAAATAGTATCGCCGCGGCAATCTCGTCGTCGCGCCCGAAGCGTCCCATCGGCTGGCGCGCGACGAATTCGGCGCGCGCCTTTTCCGGGTCGGCGAAAGCCTGCAAGCGCCGTTCCAGCGAAGGCGTGTAGGTGGTGCCCGGCGAAACGCAATTGACGCGGATGTTCTCCGCCAGGTGATCGCGGGCCATCGCGCGCGTCAAGGACAGCAGCGCGCCTTTCGACGCGGAATACGCGGCGCGGTCGGCGACGCCTTTTTCGGCGGCCGCCGAGCTGACATGCACGATCACGCCGCCGCCGGTCAGACGCATGGCGTTGATGGCATGGCGCGAAACCAGATAGCAGCCCTTGACGTTCACCGCGAAAGTTCGATCCCAATCGTCCTCGCTGATCGTATCGACGCGTCCGGGCAGGACGATACCGGCATTGTTCACCAGGACGTCCAGTCGCCCGAAACCATCGAGCGCACCATCGACCATGCGTTTGGCATCGTCGGTGCTGGAAACGTCGCCCTGGATGAACAGTGCGGCATGGCCTTCCTGTTTGAGCAGCGCCAGCGTTTCGGTGCCGCTCGCCAGCGACTGCGAGTTGACCACGACGCGCGCGCCCTCGCGGGCAAAGGCGAGCGCAGCGGCGCGACCGATTCCAGCCCCGGAGCCGGTTATCAGAACCACTTTTTCGGCAAAACGCATTGACCTTTCCTCCCCAAAAAGAATTCTTGTTTTCAATCCAGCATAATAGCCGCTCGAGCGACAGCGCGATGAAGTTCAGGACCCGCCGCCATCCGAAGGGGTCGGAGGCAACTGCCGGTCCTCCCCAGCCGACAAGCCACGCGCTACCCAAAAACAGACGAACGCGACGCCGACAGAGAGCGTGGCCAGGAGGTAAGCGAGACCCTTTCCCGACCACCAGCTTGCGAACCAGCGGTTGACATCGTCGGCGAATACGGCAGCCTTGCCGCCGAAGCGTTCGAGCTCGTGACGGTAGGCCTTTGAATCCTGCGCGGTGACGGCGTAGGTCTGGCCTCCGGCAAATTCATAGCCGATCGTGTCAGCGTTATCGTCGCTGGCATTGAGGTAGATGATCGTCGATCCGGCAAGCCCGGCGAGAAGGATGCAGGCGCCGATCAGATAGAGGCAGATTTGGCGCCTTCGGCTGCTCATGTTCACGCGTTTCCAGAGGCACAAGGCGGCGGAGGAATTCCGTCGGCGGCTCGCGCATTCGACACTCTACTCAATAATCGCCGGCAAGGGCGAGTCGATCGCACCAACTCAAGGTTGATCGTCCGCGCGCCAGACGCTGGCCAGCCACGGCTGTTGTTCGCGCGACAGGCCTGGCGGGCGGTAATAGTGCTCAAGTTCGGAAAATCCGGCCTGCACCAGATAGCCGCGCCAAGCGTGAAGATCGTGGTAAGCGCCATAGCGGCCGCTGTTCCAGCCTTCGACGTTCGCGCCACGCGGGTTCGAGCAAAAGAGTACGCCACCGCGCTTGAGCGTCCGATGCAGTTGTTGCAGGACCCGCGGCAAGGCCCGGCTCGGCACATGAAAGAGCGAGGCGTTGGCGAACACGCCGTCGAAGCGCCGCGCGGGAAGATCGAGCTTGAGAAAATCCTGCTGCCAGACCTCGCAGCCACTCTCGGCACGCGCCATCCGCGCGAAGCGCTCGGCGCCGTCGAGACCGACGGCAAAGTGGCCGAGGGCGGTGAAAGCCTTGAGGTCGCGCCCGGGCCCGCAACCGAAATCGAGGATCGCAAACGGCGGAGTACCGACAATATGACGCAGCAGTGCAGCGATATTCTGGCTCACGTCGTGGTCCTGCGTGCCTGAACGAAAGTCCTCGGCGCGCGCTTCGTAATGCGCCAGGGTCAGGGCCGAGACCTGTTCGAAGTCAGGGTCCCCGATCGCCATCAGGGCCAGGTGCCGGCCAGCAGGCTGTCGAGCTTGGCGGCGCAAATGAAATCGTTCTCGGACAGGCCGCCGATGGCGTGCGTCGAATAGCGGACGCGGCATTCCTTGTAGCCGACTTCGAGGTCGGGGTGGTGATTTTCGCGATGCGATACCCACGCCGTCGCATTCACGAAAGCCATCGTTTCGTAATAGTTCTTGAAGGAATAAGTCTTGACGAGCTCTTTGCCAAGCACCTTCCAGCCATCGAGCTTTTCGAGCAGACGCTCGACTTGCGGCGCGGCCAACGCCGCCACGCCGCCCTCGCAGGGCTTGCAACTTTTTTCGCTCAGCGTCTGCTGCTCACGATTCATGGTGAATTCTCCGATCCAGTGATCCTGCGAACCGCCCGGCCCGCAGCGTCATTTCTTCGCCTTGTAGATTGCCCAGGCCTTCTTGAATTGCGTCAGCGTCAGCTTGCCGCTGCGCTGGGTATCCACGGCCTTGAACGCGTCCTCGAATCCGATCAAGTCCTTCGTGTCTTCCGGCGTCACATAACCGCGCTTGCCGGCGTCGAGTTTGCTGAACACCGCGTCAGCATTGTTGATTTCGCTTGGCGGAACAGCCGGTTTGACGAGTTCGGGCGGCGCCGTCGGCGACAAAGGCGAAACCACCGGCGGCCCGACCGGCGCACCGCTGCCCTGCGCCCAGGCTTCATCGCCGAGCGCAACATCGCCCAGGGCAAGCACCAATGCGGCGAGTGCGAACAGCGACGCCTTGCGTCCGGACCAACGAGCGATGTCTTTCATGTCTGCCTCCGGCGAGCTTGTTTCGGCGGCGTCAGCGACGCGCGACCGGCGATTGCCAGATTGACAGTTTCTTCCTTGCTCGGTTCATCACCCGGCCGGCTCTCGGCGGGCCATCTCGGTCGCAAAAGTCGGGAGGCGTCTTGTCGGTCCGAAGGACCCGGAGCCGCTTATCGAAGCGTATCGATCTGCGCCAGCGCTTCGGCAATCGCGCGGTTGTCGCCGGGCCTGACCAGGCGGCTGATTTCCTTGCCCTGGCGCATGAAAATCAGCGTCGGCCAGAGCTTTACGCCGAATGAGCGTCCAAGCGGACGACCTTTGCCGTCTTCGACCTTGATCCGGCGAACGCCGGGATGCTGGGCCAGGGCGGCACTGATCAAGGGCTGCGCCGCCTGGCAATGCTCGCACCAGGGCGCACCGAATTCGACGACAAGCGGTTGGTCGGCGGCATCGATTTCACTACGCGACGGCGCGACGGCCAAATAGTCTGTCTGTTCTGCCATGGCGATGGTCGCGTGCGGGTCAAATAAATATGGCGTGCATGGCCTGGGCGTCGGCGTCGATTTGCGGCAAAACCTCGGCGAAATTCTGCCGCGCAATTGCCGTCTCGCCACCGGCCGGATCACCTTCGCGCTGCGCGCGACCGAAATAATCCGCGTCAAGCATGCTGCCGACGTAGATGATCTCCGCCAGCGTCCGCAGCGTTGTCGGCACGGCCCTCGGCTGGTCGTGGTCGATGGTCGCATTGACCACCTCCTCCGACACGCCAAGCGCATGGAGCAGCGTCACCCCGATGCTTTCGTGCCACTGCATGATCAGGTATTTGACGGTGTCCGGACGGGCGCGCAATTCCGCGTACTGGGCAGCCCGGTAGGCCATGTAGAAAGCGCCGAGGTCGTGCACCAGACCGGCGAGCAGCGCCTCGTCCGGATTGACCCGCGTGTAGTTGCGCGCCAGCACGCGGGCCGCGGCGGCGGTCTTGAGCGTATGGTCCCACAGCGTCTGAGTCAGATCGCTGAAGATCGCCATGTCCTTGGAGCGTATCAGCTGGTTCATGGCGATGGCCAAGGCGGTGGTCCGCACCAGTTCGACACCCAGGCGGGCGATGGCGGCCTGAAGATTGCGCGCCGGCGTGCCGTCCGGGCTGTAGAGAACGGAATTGGCCATTTGCATCAGCTTGGTGGCCACCAAGGGTTCAACGTTGACGATCTGGGCGATGCGCGCGGTAGGCAAGTCCGGATTCTGCATCTCCTTGCGCAGCCGCAAAGCGGCATCGAAGGAGGTCGGGAAAACGACGTCGCCGGCCAATTCGCGGGCGATGTCCTCAAGCATCTGAAAGCGCTGCGCGCGGAGGGCGTCGCCAACCTTGTCGGGAATTGATTCCTGGTCTGAGTTCATGGTCATTGCGGGCTGGTTGTCGGTGTCTCGTCAAGCCGGGCGCTAAGCCGGCCAGGCCGATCGTCGATATGGAATCGGCAGCATCTAGTGTAGTGCGTCATTTAGAAGTGCTCTTATTTAGTTTGGCCCGCGCTCGGGTGACCTTGGCCAGGATGTCCGACGCCTTGGCCGTCCAAATGAAAGGCTTAGGATTGGCGTTGTGGGCTGCAATGTATTCGTTAAT
>CAISOB010000098.1 GCA_903886975.1 uncultured beta proteobacterium | reverse complement strand
CATTAACGAATACATTGCAGCCCACAACGCCAATCCTAAGCCTTTCATTTGGACGGCCAAGGCGTCGGACATCCTGGCCAAGGTCACCCGAGCGCGGGCCAAACTAAATAAGAGCACTTCTAAATGACGCACTACACTAGCGCTGTCCAGCTTGCCCTGTATCAACTTTGCGGACGGCCGCGACGCGAAGATCATTTCACGAGGAAAAAATCAATCTTGCTGCGAGCAATACTCCCGACCAGGAGTCGCATCATGGCCGGCATCCGGGCTCGCCCGCCGGCAAGGATCCATTCGATCGCGCACCCTCGCGCTGATCAGCGAAAAGCGGTAGGCTAGCGCACCTTTACGCTCGACGGCCTCAACAAAAGCGCGCAACGCACAAACGTTCCTGTATGACTGACGACGGTATCCGAAAAAAAGGAATCACAATGAAAGATATTCTGGACAAGCTGTTCCATGGCATCAAGGTGTTCGCAGCGCTCTGCCTAGCCGCGATGATCATCATGGTCTTTGGCAACGTCGTGTTGCGTTACGTATTCAACTCGGGGCTTTCGATCTCCGAAGAGTTGTCGGCGTGGTGCCTGACCGGGATGACCTATTCGGCCGGCCTGGTCGCCTTGCGCGATCACGGACACCTTGGCTTTGACGCTTTGCTGACCAAGTTTCCGCCGCTTGTCCAACGGGTCATGTTGACCATCGCGCATGTGCTGATGATCTGGATGATGGGCATGTTCCTCAAGGGAAGCTGGGAACAGACCCTGATCAACTGGGACAACATGGCGCCCGCCTCCGGGCTCTCGCTGGGCATCCTTTACACGATCGGCATTATCTTCAGCACAATTGCCATCCTGGTCCTTTTCGGCGACCTGGTCCTCGTTGTCAGCGGCAAGCTCAGCCACACCATCAGCTCCGAAGCCGAGGAAGCGCTCGCCGAAGTGGCGCACAACGACGCCCACCAAGGCTAGGGAGGAAAAAGAAAATGTCCATATTGATATTTTTGCTGGCGCTCTTTGGCGCCATGGTCATCGGCATGCCGATCGCGTTCGCCCTGCTCGCGTCGGCCGTGGCGCTGATGTTCCAACTCGACATGTTCAACTCGCAGATCATTGCGCAGAACCTGATCAACGGTACGACTTCGTTCTCACTGATGGCGGTGCCTTTCTTCCTGCTCGCCGGCGAAGTGATGAATACCGGCGGGCTATCCAAGCGCATTGTCAAGGTGTGTCTGGTTTTCGTCGGTCACGTCAGGGGCGGCCTGGGTTACGTGACCATCATCGCCGCCTGTCTGCTGGCCAGCCTGTCGGGGTCGGCGGTGGCCGATGCCGCGGCGCTCGCGACCCTGCTTGTACCCATGATGACGGCCGCCGGCCACCGTCGCGGCCAGGCTTGCGGTCTGGTCGCCGCGGGCGGCATCATCGGCCCGATCATCCCGCCGAGCATCCCCTTCATCCTGTTCGGCGTCGCCGGCGGCGTTTCCATTTCCAAGCTCTTTCTCGCCGGCATTTTCCCTGGCTTGTATATGGGCGCGGGCCTCGCCTTCACCTGGTGGTATACGACGCGCAACGACGAGGTGCGGGTACACGAAAAGCAATCCCTGGCCGTCTTGTTTGCCGCGTTCAAGGAGGGAGTCTGGGCTCTGATGTTGCCGGGAATCATCATCTTCGGTTTGAAGTTCGGCATCTTCACGCCGACCGAAGCAGCCGTCGTCGCGGCGGTCTATTCCCTGTTCGTCGCCGTCTTCATCTACAGGGAACTCAAGTTCTCGCAGATTTTCGAGGTGCTGGTCACGGCAACGCGCAGTACCGGCGTCGTGATGTTCCTGATCGCTGCGGCGCTGGTCGCGGCGTGGCTGATCACCATTGCCGACCTGCCCGGCCAGATGGTGGCGCTGATCGAACCGCTGATGGGCCACCCGACGCTGTTGGTGCTCGCCGTCGTCGCCATCCTGTTTGGCGCCGGCTGCGTCATGGACCTGGCGCCCATCATCCTGATCCTGACGCCGGTGTTTCTGCCGATCGCCAGGCAGGCCGGAATCAACGACGTCTACTTCGGGGTGATCTTCGTCGTCTGCGGCTCGATCGGTCTGATCACGCCGCCGGTCGGCGTCGTGTTGAACGTCGTCGCCGGCGCGACGAAGAGCACGATGCTGCAGGTGGTCAAGGGCGTCAGCCCGTTCCTGGTATCGCACAGTATCATATTGTTCCTGATGGTCTTCTTCCCGGCGCTGGTTACCGTTCCGGCCCGATGGTTCGGCGCGTACTAGGGGTGTTCTCTCCAACGTCGGGCTCCGCGCATCAGTCTTTATGAGGATAGAAGAATGGTCCTTCTCGAATTTGCCATGACGCCGTCGGTTCAGGAGGAAAGCAAGAGCCGGTATGTGGCGCGCATCATCGATGTCATCGACAAGAGCGGCTTGTCCTATCAACTGACGCCGATGGGTACGATCCTCGAGGGCGAATGGGCCGAGGTCATGGCCGTGGTGACCGATTGTTTCAAAACACTTGCGGCCGATTTCCCGCGGATCAATGCGCAAATCAAGATCGACTATCGTGCTGGTGACAAGAGCCGCATCAAGTCCAAGGTCGACGCGATCGAAACGATCCTCGGCCGGCAGCTTTCCAGATAGCCGTTCGCCGAGCGCCTAGACGACTTCGCGATAAGCGTGGGCCTGCTCGCGCAGCCAGTGGCAGAAAGTCTGCAGCGACGCCGAGCCGACCTTGTTTTCGGGATAGACCAGGTAATAGCTGCGCTGGCTGTGCAATACCGTCGTGCAGGGAACCACCAGTTCGCCCGAGGCAATCTCGTTGAGCACGAAGAAGCGCGGCACCAGCGCCACGCCGAGTTCGGCCAGCGCCGCCTCGACGAGCATCGAGAACAACTCGTAGCGCGCGCCGCCCATGGCGTTGACATTGAGCAGTCCCGCCGCGGCGAACCACTCGCGCCAGGCGTCCGGACGCGCCGACTGATGCAGCAGCGGCAGATGTTCGAGTTCTTCGGGCGCGATCGGCGCCCCGTTCTTGAGCAATGCCGGGCTGCACACCGGCACCATGTCCTCGCCGAAAAGGTAGTCGGCGATGGCCCCCGGCCACACCGGATCCCCGTAGTGAATCGCCGCATCGAAAGCGGTATCGTTGAACATGAACGGTTCCGCGCGGGTGGTCAGATCCAGCGTGATTCCGGGGTGCGCGGTATGAAAATCGCCGAGGCGCGGAATCAGCCAGCGCGTGGCAAAGGTCGGAATGACCGCGAGTTCCAGAACGCCCCCGGCGCCGCGATGGGCCATCAGCGACAACGTATCGTGTTCGATCCGCTTCAGGTTTTCCCTGACTTGCCGGGCGTAGATCTGCCCGGCTTCCGAGAGCGTAACCCGCTTCTTGATGCGGTTGAAGAGTTGCACCTCGAGGGAACTCTCCAGGGCTGCGATCTGGCGGCAAACGGCGCTTTGCGTCAAAGACAGTTCTTCCGCCGCGCGTGTGAAGCTCTGATGCCGCGCGGCTGTCTCGAAGGCGATCAGAAGTTCAGTGCCGGGTATTTTCCTGCGCATCGATGTTATTCCGTAATTGCACAATGTGGTGACTATACAGCGTTTGCCGCTTCAGCAAAACAAGGCAACAATCGCGAGGTGCGGGGATCCCGCCAAAGCGAGAACAATCGATATTTACCGCCGCGCACCAACTTGGTGTCTGAAGCCTCGAATGCGGTGTTGAACCCAGCAACGGAGACGTCCGTCGACCGACCCGGCGCTTGGCTCTTATGCTGGCTAAATAAGTTGAAAAAGAATACAGAACGGAAGGCTTCAACGGCAGGATCGAGAAATCGCAATCGGGGCTCAAGACGCGCTATGATTCGCGCTCCCGCATTTTTAGGCATCTGGTTTCTCGCCGCGGCGCGCGACCAAATACCTAAGAATTTTTTTATTATCAGGTGATTGAAATGGATACGAATGCTCAACTCGACCGACTCTTGGAACGCCAGGCCGTAGCCTCTCTGGGCGGAGGACAGGACAGAATAGACAAGCAACACGCGCAAGGACGCTTGACGGCACGCGAGCGCATCGACCTGTTGCTCGACCCGGATTCGTTCGAAGAATTCGACATGTTCAAGATCCACCGCTGCCGCGATTTCGGCATGGAAGATGTGGTCATCCAGGGTGACGGTGTGGTAACCGGCCACGGGACGATAGGCGGCCGGATCGTTTATGTTTATGCGCAGGACTTCACGGTATTCGGCGGTTCGCTGTCCGAAACGCTGGCCGAAAAAATTTGCAAGATCATGGATCTCGCGATGAAGAACGGCGCCCCGGTGATCGGCCTCAACGATTCGGGCGGCGCACGTATCCAGGAAGGCATCGAGAGCCTGGCCGGCTATTCGGAAATCTTTTTGCGCAACGTCATGGCCTCGGGTGTCGTGCCGCAGATTTCAGCGATTCTCGGACCCTGCGCCGGTGGCGCCGTGTACTCGCCGGCGCTCACCGACTTCGTGATCATGGAGCGGCTCAACTCCTACATGTTCCTGACCGGCCCCAAGGTCGTCAAATCGGTGACCCATGAAGTGGTGACCGTCGAGGAACTCGGCGGCGCCGACATGCACTCCTCGACGAGCGGCATTTCGGATTACGCGGCGGACTCGACGCCCGACGCCATTCATTACATCAAGCGGCTCCTGTCCTTCGTGCCGCAGAACAATTATGAGAGCGCGCCGATCCTGCCGTGTTCGGACCCGATCAACCGCTCGTCGGAAATCCTGCGCAGCATCATTCCGGAAAATCCGAATGCCGCCTACGACATGAAGAAGGTCATCGCCGAAGTGGTCGATGACGGCGATTTCTTCGAGATCAAGGAACAGTTCGCGCCTAACCTGCTCGTCGGCTTTGCCCGCTTCAACGGCGTGTCCGTCGGCATCGTCGCCAACCAGCCGGCCCACCTGTCCGGCGTGCTCGACATCGACTCGTCGATCAAGGGCGCGCGCTTCGTGCGTTTCTGCGACTGCTTCAACATCCCGCTGGTAACCTTCGTCGATGTGCCCGGCTTCCTGCCGGGAACGGCGCAGGAATACGGCGGCGTGATCCGCAACGGCGCGAAGATGCTTTACGCCTACGCCGAAGCGACCGTGCCTAAGGTCACGGTGATTACGCGCAAGGCCTACGGCGGCGCCTATTGCGTCATGTCATCCAAGCACCTGCGCGGCGACATCAATTACGCATGGCCGAGCGGCGAAATCGCCGTGATGGGCGCGCGCGGCGCGGCCGAAGTACTTTACGGCCGGCAGGCCAAAGAGTCGGACGATCCCGCGGCCTTTCTCGCGAAAAAGGAAGAGGAATACCACGAAACGGTCGCCAATCCCTACGTCGCCGCGCAGCGCGGCTACATCGACGATGTGATTGTTCCGGCAACGACGCGCGCGCGCATCGTCAGGGCGCTCGGCATCTTGCAGAACAAGCGCGACACCAATCCGATGAAGAAGCACGGGAATATTCCCCTGTGATTCAACAATTCAGTCATTAAAGGGCGTAACGATGGGGAATCCAGACAAAAAGATAGCGGCGGTACTGGCCGCGACCCGGCTCTATATGCAGCAGGAAGAAGAGGCGGCCAGCGCGGCGCTCGAGGCGCAGTTGGCGAGTCCCAGGCCATTGGCCGAGCCCGGCCAGTGGGCGCTATCCGGCCGCATCGGCATGATGGGCGACCGCCGCATGATGCAGTTGCGGGCCTTCTCGAATGCGCGCTAGATGCGCGCGACAGATTTCAGCAAGCGTTCTTAAAAACTTTGTGGAGCAGACAGATGAATAACGATGTAGTGATGACCGCAATGAATTACGCCAACGACCGTCCGGCGGCAAAGAATCCGGTGAAAATCATGGATCTTAGCTTGCGCGACGGCCACCAGTCCCTGTTCGCCACGCGCGGGCGCACGGAAGACATGATTCCGGTCGCCGAGATGATCGACGATATCGGCTTCTGGGCCGTCGAAACCTGGGGCGGCGCGACCTTCGACACCATGCACCGCTTCCTCAACGAGGATCCGTGGGAGCGGCTGCGCACGCTCAAGCGCTATATCAAGAAGACACCCTTCAGCATGCTGCTGCGCGCGCAGAACCTGGTCGGCTACCGCAACTACGCCGACGACGTGGCGACGGCCTTCGTCGACCGCGCCGCGGAAAACGGCATGGACATCTTCCGCACCTTCGACGCACTCAACGACTACCGCAATTTCGAAACCGTCGTCAAGCAGATCAAGAAGAGCGGCAAGCATTTCCAGGGCTGCATGTGCTACACCCTGACCGAGCCGCGTCTTGGCGGCGACGTCTATTCGCTCGAGTACTACATCGGCAAGGCGAAGGAACTCGAGGCCATGGGCGCCGATTCCATTTGTATAAAAGACATGGCCGGCCTGATCGCCCCATACGATGCCTATGAGTTGGTCAAGGCGCTCAAAGCCGCGGTCAAGGCGCCGATCCATCTGCACAGCCATTTCACTTCCGGCATGGCGTCGATGAGCCATCTCAAGGCGATCGAAGCCGGCGTCGATATTGTCGATACCTGCATGACGCCTTACGCCTACCGCACGTCACATCCGGCCATCGAGCCGCTGGTGATGACCCTGCTCGGCACCAACCGCGACACCGGCTTCGACATCCGCAAGCTCGCGGCGATCAACGAAGTCCTCGAGAAACAGGTGCTGCCGAAATACAAGCACCTGCTCGACGATTCCAAGGTCTCGATCATCGACATCAACGTGCTGCTGCACCAGACGCCGGGCGGCATGCTCTCGAACCTGGTCAGCCAGCTGCGCGAAATGGATGCGCTCGACAAGATCGACGAGGTATACAAGGAACTGCCGCGCGTGCGCAAGGACCTCGGCCAGATCCCGCTGGTCACCCCGACCAGCCAGATCGTCGGCGTGCAGACCGTCAACAACGTGCTCAACGACACGCCCGGAGAGCGCTACAAGATGATCACCGGCCAGGTCAAGGACCTGTGTTACGGCCTCTATGGAAAAACGGCTGTGCCGATCGATGCCGAACTGCAGAAGCGGGCGTTGAAAGGTTACGCGCGTGGCGAGGAGCCGATCACCTGCCGGCCGGCTGAAGTGCTCGAACCGGAACTGGCCAAGGCCAAGGCCGAAATCGGCGATCTCGCAGTCGACATGGACGATCTTTTGATCTATGCCCAGTTCCCGGTGACCGGTAAGAAATTCCTCGAATGGAAATACGGCCGCGCCGAAGTTCCAGCGAGCGTCAAGCCGATCACCCTCGAGTCGGTCAAGAAGCAGGATGCGCTGATCAAGAAGGCGAAAGCCGGTGAACTCGTCGAAAAGACCGAGAAGAAAACCGATCTTCCGGCGAAATCGGAAAGAGCACGCAGCTTCAACGTCTTCCTCGACGATGAATACTTCAGCGTTGAAGTCGATCCGACCGGCGATGTCCCGATCGTGGCGACGCCGCGCGCAGCGGTTGCGGCAAGCCCCGCGCCTGTTGCTCCGGCACCCAGGGCCGCCGCTCCGGCGCCCAAAGCCGTTGCAGCGGCGCCAGCGCCTGCCGCCGCAGTGGCCCAGGGAACGCCGATGCTTGCGCCGATGCCGGGCATGATCATCCGTTACCAGAAGAACCCCGGCGATGCGGTCAGCAAGGGCGATGCGGTCGTCGTTCTCGAAGCGATGAAGATGGAGAACACTCTGGTTGCGCCCTGTGACGGCGTAATCAAGACGATCCAGTTCAAGAGCGGAGACACGGTGGCCAAGGGCGCGACGCTCTGCATCATCTGAAATTTGGAAAAGGACACGGGGAAGGGGTTTGAGCCTGACCAGCGAATATGCCGGCGGCGCATGACTTCCTCCACCGTGGCGCCGATGGCGCAGCATTTGCGAAACATTCTCATCGAGCAGCATCAAGGCCCGCGGCGCTAAGCCCGGGGCTTTTTTTTCGCCGCAAGTTCATTCCCAAGACGCACGATCTTTTGAGAATACATCGCTTGTTCTCAAGTGCGAACCCCGTAAAAATGGCGCCTGCATTTTGGGGCGCCTACCGTTGCCGCGGCGAGGCCCCGAGTTGGAAGAAACCTTGCGAACATGTTGTGCGAACATCGACCGGACATGCGTCGCGTTTATTAAGATGAAGACATTGGCGGCGTCCAAACAGCCGCTTCTCAAGGAGACCCAAGCAATGTTAGCCGCTTATCTGCAGCATCAAGGCGAGCGTGAGAAATCAGGAATTCCGGCGCTGCCCCTGACGCCCGAACAGACCGCACAAGTTTGTCAACTGTTGCTGGCCCCGCCCAAAGGGCAAGAAGCCTTGCTGCTCAGCCTGCTGACCGACCGGGTTTCGCCGGGCGTCGATCCGGCCGCCAAGGTCAAGGCCGGCTTTCTCGCGGATGTGGTTTTTGCCCGCGTCGCCTGCCCGCTGATCACCCCCGCGGCAGCGATCAAGCTGCTGGCGACCATGATCGGCGGCTACAATGTCGCGCCGCTCGTCGCCGCACTGCAGGACGAAAAGCTTGCCGTAGAAGCAGCGCAAGCGCTCTCCGGCATCACGCTGGTCTATGACGCTTTCGATGAAGTGGCGCAATTGGCCAAGGCAAAATGCGCCGCCGCGGCCAAAGTCATGCAGGCGTGGGCGGACGCCAAGTGGTTTACCACCCGCAAAGGCCTGGCCGCAAGCTACCAGCTCAAGGTCTATAAGGTCGATGGCGAGATCAACACCGACGATTTCTCGCCGGCCGCCGACGCATGGAGCCGCCCCGATATCCCGATGCACGCGCTGGCCATGGGCAAGAGCCGTTTCCCCGATGGTTTGGCCACCATTGCGCAGTACCGCAAGGAAGGCTATCAGGTCGCTTTCGTCGGCGACGTCGTCGGCACTGGCTCGTCGCGCAAGTCGGCGATCAACAGCCTGCTCTGGGCGATCGGCGAAGAAATTCCTTTCGTGCCGAACAAGAAATCCGCCGGCGTCATTATCGGCGGCGCGATCGCACCGATCTTCTTCAACACCGCCGAAGATTCGGGCGCGCTGCCGATCAAGGCCGACGTCTCGGCGCTGAAGACCGGCGATCTGATCACCGTTGATACCGCCAATGGAAAGATACTCGACGCCTCCAACAAAGTTCTCTCGACCTTCACGCTCGCGCCGCCGACGCTCGCCGATGAATTCCGCGCCGGCGGGCGGATTCCGCTGATCATCGGTCGCGCCGTCACCGAGAAGGCGCGCAAGTTCCTCGGCTTGCCGCCATCGACCGTGTTTACCAAGGTCGAAACGGTCAAGGCGGCAGCCAATCAGCGCTTCACCCTGGCGCAGAAGATGGTCGGGAAGGCTTGCGGCGTTGCCGGCATTGCTCCGGGCAGTGCCTGCGAGCCGACGATGACGACTGTCGCTTCGCAGGACACCACCGGGCCGATGACCGCCGACGAACTCAAGGAACTCGCCTGCCTCAAATTCCAGGCGCCGCTGTTCATGCAGTCGTTCTGCCACACGGCGGCCTATCCGAAAGCCGCCGACATCAAGACGCAGAAAACGCTGCCGGGCTTCATTTCCGAGCGCGACGGCGTGGCCCTGCGTCCCGGCGACGGCGTCGTCCACTCCTGGCTCAACCGCCTGCTGCTGCCCGACACCGTCGGTACCGGTGGCGACTCGCACACGCGTTTTCCGATCGGCATCTCCTTCCCGGCCGGTTCCGGCCTCGTCGCTTTTGCCGGCGCGATGGGTTTCATGCCGCTCGACATGCCCGAATCGGTGCTCGTCCGTTTCAAAGGCGATTTCAATCCCGGCATCACGCTGCGCGACGCGGTCAATGCGATTCCCTATTGGGCGATCAAGCAAGGCTTGCTGACCGTCGCCAAGAAGAACAAAGTCAACGTTTTCAATGGCCGCATTCTCGAAATGGAAGGCTTGCCGAATCTCTCCGTCGAACAGGCTTTCGAACTGACCGACGCCTCCGCCGAGCGCTCGGCCGCAGCCGGGTGCATCCAGCTTTCGCAAGAAACCATCGCCGCCTACTTGCGCTCGAACGCCGCCCTGATGCGAGCTATGATCGCCGACGGCTACCAGAACGCCGAGAGCCTGGCCAAGCGCATCGAGGCGGTCAATGCCTGGCTGGCCAATCCGGTGCTGCTCGAAGCCGACAAGGATGCGCGATATGCCGCGGTCATCGAAATCGATCTCTCCGAAATCACCGAGCCGATCCTCGCCTGCCCGAACGACCCTGACGACGTGAAATTGCTGTCCGAAGTTGCCGGCGAAACCATCGACGACGTCTTCTTGGGATCATGCATGACCAACATCGGCCACTACCGGGCAGCCGGCGAAATCTGGCGCGGCCAGAAATTCAATACGCTGGTGCGCACCTGGATCTGTCCGCCGACGCGCATGGATCAGCAGCAGCTTAAGAACGAAGCGTATTTCCCGATTTTCGGTAGCTTCGGCGCGCGCGTCGAGATGGCCGGCTGCTCGCTGTGCATGGGCAACCAGCTGCGCGTTCCCGACGGCGGCAACGTCTATTCGACCTCGACGCGCAATTTCGACGAGCGCATGGGCAACAAGACCCGCGTCTATCTCGGTTCGGCCGAACTCGGCGCCGTGGTCGCCCGCCTGGGCCGCCTGCCCGAGCCCGCCGAATACCTGCAGCTGCACATGGAAAAGATCGAACCCAACAAGGGCAAGATCTACAAGTATCTGCAGTTCGACGAAGTGGTCTGATCCTTGTGCACACTCCTTATCAATTCATAAGCTCGAATGGAAAAGAAAATGACGACATCCAAGATCATGTGGACCGCGATCGACGAAGCGCCGGCGCTCGCCACCTACTCCCTGCTGCCGATCGTCCAGGCTTTCACCCGGGGTACTGGCGTCGACGTGGAAACCCGGGATATTTCCCTGGCCGGCCGGATCATTTCGACCTTCCCGGACTACCTGACCGAAGCCCAGAGAATTCCCGATTTCCTCGCCCAGCTGGGCGACCTGACGCTGCTGCCCGAAGCCAACATCATCAAGCTGCCCAACATCAGCGCGTCGGTTCCGCAGCTGAAGGAAGCGATCAAGGAGCTGCAAGCCAAAGGTTACAAGCTGCCCGATTATCCGGAAGAGCCGAAGACCGACGCCGAGAAGGAAATCCAGACACGCTACGCCAAGGTCCTCGGCTCGGCAGTCAATCCGGTCCTGCGCGAAGGCAACTCGGATCGCCGCGCGCCGCTTTCGGTCAAGAATTTCGCCCGCAAGAATCCGCACAAGCTGGGCGCCTGGGCGGCCGACTCGAGAGCGCATGTCGCGCACATGACGGGTGGCGATTTCTTCGGCAACGAGAAATCGGTCGTACTGGAAGATGGCGGTGAATTCAAGATTGAATTTTTTGCCGCCGACGGCTCGACGAAGGTTCTGAAAGACAAGCTGAAAGCCCTGAAGGGCGAAATTATCGACGGCACCTTCATGAGCAGGAAGGCCCTGCGCAAGTTTTTCGCCGAGCAGATCGACGACGCGAAGAAGAGTGGCCTGCTGCTGTCGCTGCACCTCAAGGCGACGATGATGAAGGTGTCCGATCCGGTAATGTTCGGACACGCCGTTTCGGTCTTCTTCAAGGATGTTTTCGACAAGCATGCCGAAGCCCTGAAGCTTGCCGGCTACAACCCCAACATGGGCATCGGCGATCTCTACAGCAAGATCAAGAGTCTGCCCGAAGCCAAGCAGGCCGAGATCAAGGCCGACATCGAAGCGGTGTATGCGGCCCGCCCGGCTTTGGCGATGGTCGATTCCGCCAAGGGCATCACCAATCTGCACGTGCCGAGCGACGTCATCGTCGACGCATCGATGCCCAACATCGTGCGCGACTCGGGCAAGATGTGGAACCGGCAAGGAAAACTACAAGACACCAAGGCGATGATCCCCGATCGCTGCTACGCGACGATGTACAAGACGATCATCGAGGACTGCAAGCAGAACGGCGCATTCAATCCGGCGACCATGGGCTCGGTTCCGAACGTCGGCCTGATGGCGCAGAAAGCCGAAGAATACGGTTCGCATCCGACCACCTTCGTCATGCCCGCCGACGGCACGGTGCGTGTCGTCGCAGCCGACGGCAAGGTGCTGATCGAGCACGCGGTCGAAGCCGGCGACATCTGGCGCATGTCGCGCGTGCGCGATATCCCGATTCAGGACTGGGTCAAGCTCGCCGTCAATCGCGCCCGCGCGACCGGCGCTCCGGCCGTGTTCTGGCTTGACAAGGCCCGCGCGCATGACGCCAATGTCATCGCCAAGGTCGAAAAATACCTGAAGAACCACGATACCGCCGGCCTGGAAATCAAGATCCTGGCGCCCGACGATGCAATGCGCTTTTCGCTCGCGCGCATCCGCCAGGGCAAGGACACCATTTCGGTGACCGGCAACGTGCTGCGCGATTACCTGACCGACCTGTTCCCGATCATCGAGCTCGGTACCAGCGCCAAGATGCTGTCGATCGTTCCGCTGCTGGCTGGCGGCGGCCTATTCGAGACCGGTGCCGGCGGTTCGGCGCCGAAACACGTACAGCAGTTCGTCAAGGAAGGTTATCTGCGCTGGGATTCGCTCGGCGAATTCTCGGCGCTCGGTGCCTCGCTCGAACACCTGGCGGTCAACTTCAAGAACGCCAAGGCGCAGGTCGTCGCCGACGCGCTCGACCTGGCGATCGCCAAGTTCCTCGACAACAACAAGTCGCCGGCGCGCCGAGTGGGCGAGATCGACAATCGCGGCAGCCACTTCTACCTTGCCTTGTACTGGGCCGAAGCACTGGCCGCGCAGACCAAGGACTCCGAATTGCAAGCGAAGTTCGCCAAGGTTGCCAAGCAGCTGAAGGACAACGAGACGAAAATCGATGCCGAGCTGATCGCCGCGCAGGGCAAGCCGGTAGACCTCGGCGGCTACTACCTGCCGAGCCGTGAAAAGACGGCCGCGGCGATGCGTCCGAGCGCGACCTTCAATGCGATCATCGACTCGATTCAGTAGGATTTGTGTTAGGGAGACGCCAATTATTCCGTCATACCGGCGAAAGCCGGTATCCAGTTTCTTGCCGTTACCGGATTCCGGCTTGCGCCGGAATGACGAGTCTGTTTCTTCATTAGGGAAGCAGTCAAGTTGATTGCAGAATTGATGTCCGCTTCGGAAATCGCGGCGGCAAAACAGCTCATCGAAAGTCACGGCCTGTCATTCGAGCCGGGCTTCGACAATCTGGTCGGAATTTACGAACAGGGCGAGCTCGTCGCCGTCGGCGCGCGCGCGGGAAACGTCCTGAAGATGCTCGCGGTCGAAGCCGAATATCAAGGCGGCAGCCTGCTCGGCGAGATCGTCACCCTGCTTGTTTCCCGCGGTTATGACGCGGGGCTCGATTCACTCTTCGTCTACACCAAGCCCGAATACGCGGGCAGCTTCCAGGCGCTGAACTTCAAGCTGCTGGCGACACAAGCCAAGGTGGCGCTGCTTGAATACGGCAACGGACTCAAGAAGTGGCTCGCCGCGCAAAGCGCCTTGATCAAGCCCGGATGCAACGGCGCCGTGGTGATGAACTGCAATCCTTTCACCCTTGGTCACCGCTATCTCGTGGAAACGGCCGCGCAGCAGGTCGACAATCTGTATCTCTTCGTCGTCCGCGAAGAGCGCTCGGTTTTCCCCTTTGCCGTGCGCATGCGACTGGTCAAGGAAGGCGTTCGCGACATCGGCAACGTCATCGTCTTGGATACCGGTCACTACCTGATCAGCAGCGCGACTTTCCCGACCTATTTTCTCAAGAAGGATGATCCGGT
Source organism: uncultured beta proteobacterium (assembly GCA_903886975.1). Taxonomy (GTDB): domain Bacteria; phylum Pseudomonadota; class Gammaproteobacteria; order Burkholderiales; family Rhodocyclaceae; genus Propionivibrio. Next base: position 32,383 of record CAISOB010000098.1, on the reverse strand, counting down.
CGCGCGCATCCAGATGGAGCTCGACGTTACTCTGTTCGCTTCGCGCATTGCGCCCTTTTTCGGCATCGTCCGGCGCTTTGTCGGCAGCGAACCGCTGTGCCAGATGACGCGCGCCTATAACGACACGCTGCGCGAACTTTTGCCGGCGTACGGCATTGCGCTCGTCGAAATCGAGCGCAAGGAAGCGATTTCGGAAGTCATCAGCGCCTCGCGCGTGCGCGACCTGCTCGCGCATCAGCAATTGAAGCAATTGCAGAATCACGTGCCGGCCAGCACGCTCGCTTTTCTCGGGAGCGACGAAGCGGCTCCGATTCGCCGGCAACTCGAAGGACCACCAGCATGACAGGAGGTATGAAATGAAGATTTGCAAGAAAGGGCAGGCCGGAACCGTGCAGTCCAGCGACCTGATGGTCACGGTCGAACCGGCCGACGCACTGATCATCGAAATCGAATCGACGGTCAAGAAGCAGTTCGAACACCTGATTCGCGCCAAGCTTGAGCAGGTTCTCGCCAAGCACGGGACGGTCAGCGGCAGGATCAGCATCAGTGACCGCGGAGCCCTCGATTACGCCATCGAGGCCCGTCTTGAGACCGCGCTGCAGCGCGCAGGAGGAATGTGATGAACAACAAGGGCTTCTGGTACAAGGAATATACGCAGGGACGCCGGTTTATCATCAAGGTGCTGCCTGGCGAGAGTCTTGTCGAATGTATCAGCGAATTCGTCAAGACCGAGAAGGTCAACAACGCGGTGGTCCTCTCGGCCATCGGCTCGGTCAAGAACGTGCGCCTGAGAGACATCAAGAGCGGCGCCAAATTGCCGATCACCTCGGCGCGCCTGATTCCGCATGAACTTGAAGGCCCGCTCGAACTTCTCGCCCTGTCGGGCAACGTCGTTCCGAGCGAAACGGACCAGGAGCTCGACTGCCATCTGCACATCATGGCCGGCAAGTCGTCCGGCGATGTCGTCGGCGGCCATATGGCCGACGCCGAGGTTTTCGCCACCTGCGAGATCGTCCTGGTCGAACTGATCGTCGATGGAATCCAGCGCCACCTTTCCAAGTCGGGCGGCACGCCCACCATATTCTTCGCCGAGGAGTGACGCTGTGGCCGAATATCAATTACGCCGGACGCTGCTCTATGTGCCGGGCAACATGCCGTCGATGCTGCAGAACATCCCGCTCTTCCAGTGCGACGGCGTCATCATCGACCTCGAAGACGCGGTCCCGCTCAGCGAGAAAGATGCCGCACGTATCCTGGTCAAGCGCTATCTCGAGTCCTACAAGGAGCGCAACAAGGAGATCCTGGTGCGCATCAACGGTCTCGATACCAAGTGGGCCCTCGACGACTTGAAAGCGATTCTGCCCGGAATTCCCGACGGCATTCGTCTGCCGAAAGCCGACACGCCGGAAATCGTCGAACGCCTCGATACCCTGCTCACCGAATACGAAGAGGAGCTCGGGCTCGAACTCGGCTTTTTCAAGATCCTGCCGTCGATCGAAACGGCGCAAGCGGTGATCAACGCAACGGCGATCGCCCGGGCTTCGCCGCGGCTCATCGGCCTGGCTTTCGGCGCCGAGGATTACACGGCGACGATGGAAATCAATCGCACCAAGGGCGGCGAGGAACTCTTCAACGCGCGCATGAACGTGCTGTGGGCGGCGAAAGCGGCCGGCATCCAGGCCATCGATTCGATTTTCTCCGATGTCAATGACATGGAGGCGCTGCGCGTCGAGACCGAGCTGATCAAGCGCCTCGGCTTTACCGGCAAGTGCCTGGTCAACCCGCGCCAGACCGACGTGATCCACGAGGTTTTCGCGCCCAAGCAGGACGAGATCGATTACGCGCTGCAGGTCATGGAGGCCATCAAGCGCGCCCGCGAAATGGGCACCGGCGTCATCTCGCTCAAAGGCAAGATGGTCGACATGCCCGTCGTCATTCGTTCCGCCCGCGTGCTGCGCACCGCCCGTGCCCACGGCATGGTCGACATCATCATCAACGAGGAGGACATCCATGGCGCTGAATAGTCTGGGACGGCAGATACCGGAAAGCTTTGCCGGCAAAAAGCTCGTTCCCTACAGCGACCCCTGGTCACTGCAGCCGCATGCCGAGCGCTCGACGCGGGCGATTCGGCGATTGAGCCACAACGGCAGCAAGCTTGTCGGCGGGCTCCGCGAGGCGATCATCGCCTCGGGCCTGAAGGACGGCATGACCATTTCGACACATCACAGCCTGCGCAACGGCGACCAGCTGCTCAACGACTTGGTCAAGGAAATCGATGCCCTCGGCATTCGCGACATCAAGATCGCGTCGACCTCGATCCACATCGTCCACGCTGAACTGATTCCCTACATCCGCAAGGGTGTGATCACGGGCTTCGAATGCGGTGTCAATGGTCCGATCGGCGAGCTGGTTTCCAAGGGCGAACTCGATTGTCCGATCGTCGTCCGTTCGCACGGCGGTCGCGCGCGCTCGCTGATCACCGGCGAGATCCCGGTCGATGTCGCTTTCCTCGCCGCGCCGTATTGCGACGAGTATGGCAACTTCAACGGCTACTACGGGCCATCGGCCTGCGGCAGCCTGGGCTATGCGCAGGTCGATGCGCAGCACGCGCACAAGGTGGTTGCCGTCACCGACAACCTGGTGCCCTTCCCGGCGGTTCCGGTCGGCATTCCGCAGTCCGTGGTGGACTTCGTCGCACAGGTGCCGAAGCTTGGCGACCCGAAGAAGATCGTGTCTACGACGACGCGCATCACCACCGATCCGATCGGCCTGCAGATCGCCAAATATGCGGCCCTGGTGATGGAATCCTCAGGCTACGTCAAGGATGGTTTCTCGTTCCAGACCGGCACCGGCGGCATCTCGCTGGCCGTCGCCGAAAACGTGCGCGCCATCATGCGCAAGGGCAAGGTCAAGGGCAGCTTCGGCTGCGGCGGCATCACCGGCAACTTCGTCGACATGCTCGAAGAAGGCCTGTTCGAAGCCCTGTTCGATGTCCAGTGTTTCGACCTGCGCGCCGTCGAGTCGATCGGCCGCAACCAGAAACACGTCGAAATGACCGCCGGCACCTACGCCAATCCGTTCAATTGCGGTTCGGTGGTCAATCGCCTCGATTGCGCGATCCTGAGCGCGACCGAAGTCGACGTAAACTTCAACGTCAACGTCAACACCGAGTCGATGGGCTACCTGCTGCACAACACCGGCGGACACTGCGACGTTGCGGCCGGCGCCAAGGTCTCGATCGTCGTCGCGCCGTCGATCCGCGGCCGTCTGCCGATCGTTCGCGACGCGGTGACGACGATCACCACGCCCGGAGAAACCGTCGGCGTCATCGTCACCGAGCGCGGCATCGCAGTCAATGACAATCTCCCCGAATTGAAGGCGGAACTGATCCGCCGGCACGCGCCGGTCAAGGATATCCACCAGTTGCGCGACGAGATCTACGCGGTGACCGGCGTTCCGAAACCCATCGAATTCGAGGACAAGGTCGTCGCCCTGATTGAGTATCGTGACGGTTCGATCATTGACGTCGTCCGGCAAGTCCGCGCTTAATTATCTCGAAGCCCGGGACAGGCGCCAGGATGGCCTTGCTCAGCACCTGAGCCAGGGCCATCCGGCAACGATCTTTCTGTCGCTCAATATTCCCGGCAGCGAGAAGAGCCCGCCGGGCGCGAAAGCCCTTTATCACTGGCTGCTCGGCGAGCTGACGGCGGCCTTTCCCGGCCGGGTGATCCTCAGGATGGCCAGCGATCTGCTCGGCCCTTACGCGATTATCGCCGTAGACCTCGAACCGGCACTGGTAAAGAAGCGTTGCATGACCCTCGAAAACCGCCATCCCGCGGCGCGCCTGGCTGACCTCGATGTCTATGCCGCGGACGGCACGCAACTCGGTCGCCAGGCGCTCGCGCTGCCAGCGCGCACCTGCCTTCTCTGCAGTGCGACAGCAGTAGACTGCATGCGCGCCAAACGGCACGCGCCGGACGAAGTGATCGCCAAAGCCAATGAACTCCTTGCCGATTTCAGAACTTGAGCAACTGGCCCAGGCGCTGATCAAGGGCGCGCGCCTCGAGCTTTATCTCACGCCCAAACCGGGACTCGTCGACCTTGCCGATTCCGGTTCGCATGCCGACCTGACGCTGCCGATCATGGAACGGTCGATAGACCAGGTCGCCGAGTATCTCGCCGCAATGGTCGGCTCGCTCGCCGCCGGCGAGCCTTTCGCCGCCCAGCGACAGATCGGCTTGGCCGCGGAACAGCGGCTGCTGGCGACGCTCGGAACCAATACGCACAAGGGTTTCATCTTCCTGAGCGGCATGCTGCTGATCGCGCACCGCCACGCCGCGTCAAGCGACGAGGCCGCGGTCCGCGCGGCGCTGACGGCGCTGGCCGGCGAGCACTTTGACAGCGGCGAACGGACGGCGACAAACGGTGCGCAAGCCCGGTCGAAATACGGCGCCGGCGGCATCGTCGCCGAGACACTGGCAGGCTTCCCTTCGATCTTTGCCGAAGCGCTGCCGGCTTTTCGCGCGACGCGGCGGCAGTCTGGCGATTTCTTCGCCGCCTCTCTTGCCATGCTGGCCAGGCTGATGCAGACCGTCGACGACACCACGACGCTGCACCGCGTGGGCACGCCGGGGCTCGCACAAGTCAAGCATGACGGCCGCGAACTCGAACGGCGCATCGCGGGCGGCGCCGACTGCATCGCCTACCTGAAAGAGCGCAACCGCGCCTATATCCGCATGAACATCACCATGGGCGGCGTCGCCGACATGCTGGCCATGGCCTACGGCTGCCTGATCGCCAGCGGCGAAATAGCGCAGGACGGCGACAGAGCGCTCCTGGCCCGCCAGACTCCGCCCGGCGCAAGGATTCGCGGCGGGTCGTCCTGCCGCGCATGACGATGTTCCAATCTTGCACAATATCGTGACCAGACATCGTTTGCAGCCCCGGCTGAAGCGAGCAAGAATAAGCCCTCGCAGCCCCTTGCCAGGGAACACGGGGGTTACGCGAACTGAGCCATGCGCACCAAGAATCCGACTCCGCCCATGACCGACTCAATAAATCGGCTGGCGATATTGTCGAGTGCGTTGATCATCAAAAAAATATCCAGATAGAAAGAAAGCACAATGTCCAATTTCGAAATTGTGACGCGCGAGGACTTTTCCGACGTCACCTATCTGCTCGAAGTGCGCCATCCGCTGATGGCCAAGGCGGCGAAACCCGGCCAGTTTGTCATCGTCATGCTCAGCGAACAGGGCGAACGGATTCCGCTGACCATCGCCGACTTTGACCGCGCCAAGGGAACGATCACGCTGGTCATCCAGGCGGTCGGCAAAACCACCCGGCAAATGCAGAAGGAATGCGCGGTCGGCACGTCGCTGTATGCGATGGTCGGACCGATGGGCGTGCCGAGCTCGATCAGCCACGCCAAGAAGGTCATCTGTGTCGGCGGCGGCCTCGGCGTTGCGCCGATCTATCCGCAGGCGCGCGCCTTCAAGGAGGCCGGCGCCTACGTCATCGGCGTCGTCGGCTTCCGCAACAAGGGCCTCGTTTTCTGGGAAGACAAGTTCCGCGCGGTCTGCGACGAATATATCATCTGTACCGACGACGGCTCGGCCGGGATCAAGGGCCTGGTCACCGCCGGCGTCACGCAGGCCATCGACAAGCATCACGACATCGACGAAGTCGTCGCCATCGGCCCGCTGATCATGATGAAGGGCTGTTGCGATACGACGCGTCCCTACGCAATTAAAACAATGGTCAGCTTGAATCCGCTGATGGTCGATGGCACCGGCATGTGCGGCGGCTGCCGCGTCAAGATCGGCAACCACGTGAAGTTCGCCTGTGTCGACGGGCCCGACTTCGACGGCCACCAGGTCGATTTCCACGATCTCATCATGCGTCTGCGCCGCTACACCAAGGAAGAGCGCATCGCCATGGATCACTGGGAAGAAAGTTGCCGCCTGCAAAAGAGCATAGACCGCAAGGTCGATTCGGCAACCAGTGCTTGAGCATCAACAAAGGTGAACGGTAAATAGCCATGGCAAAGAAGAAGACGATACGCAGCATTCCGCAGGAGCGCACCCCGATGCGCGAGCAGGACCCGCTGATCCGGGCCAAGAACTTCGAGGAAGTCGCCTGCGGCTATCTCGCCGACGATGCGCTGCTCGAATCCGAGCGCTGCCTGATGTGCCCCGATCAGCCCTGTGTCTCGGGCTGCCCGGTCGGGATCAACATCCCGGGCTTCATCGCGAAGATCAACGAAAAGGATTTTCGCGGCGCGTATGACATCCTCACGGACACCAATTTGCTGCCGTCGATCTGCGGCCGCATCTGCCCGCAGGAAAACCAGTGCGAGGGCAAGTGCACGGTCGGCGAGTCGCTCGAACCGGTAGCCATCGGCCGCCTCGAACGTTTTGTCGGCGATACGGCGATCAAGGCCGGCTGGGTCAATATTCCCTACATCGAAGCCAACCGCTTCAAGGTCGGCATCGTCGGATCCGGCCCGGCCGGCATGGCCTGCGCCGCCGACATGGCCAAAGCCGGATGCGATGTCACGGTGTTCGAGGCCTTTCACCAGGCCGGCGGGGTGCTCAAATACGGGATCCCGGACTTCCGCCTGCCCAACGCGGTGATCGACGCCGAAATCGAAAACCTGAAGAAGCTCGGCGTCAAGTTCGAATGCAACACCCTGGTCGGCCGCCTGTTTACCATCGAGCAGATGATCACCGAGATGGGTTTCGACACCGTCTTCGTCGGTGTCGGCGCCGGTTATCCGACGATGCTCGGCATCCCTGGCGATTCATTGAACGGCGTGCTTTCGGCCAATGAACTCTTGACGCGCTGCAACCTGATGCGCGCGCGCGATTTTCCGAACTACGACACGCCGCAGCCGATGGGCAAGCGCGTCGCCGTGGTCGGTGCCGGCAACACGGCGATGGACGCGATGCGCGTCTCGCTGCGCCTCGGCGCGGAAAAGGTCTATTGCATTTACCGGCGTTCGCACAAGGAAGCGCCGGCGCGCGCCGAGGAACTGCACCACGCCGAACAGGAAGGCGTCGAATTCCACTGGCTGACCAACCCGGTCGCCGTTTTGAACGACGGCGACGGCAATGCCAAGGGCATTCGTTGCGTGCGCATGGAACTTGGCGAACCCGACGAGTCGGGCCGCCGCCGGCCGATTCCGGTCGAGGGCAGCGAATTTGATTTCGAAGCCGACCTGATCGTCTATGCGATCGGCACCAACGCCAACCCGATCATGGGCCAAACCTCGAAGCTGCGGCTCAACAAATGGGGCTACATCGACGCCGACAGCGGCCTCGCCACCTCGCTGGCCGGTGTTTTCGCCGGCGGCGACATCGTCACCGGCGCGGCGACGGTGATCGAAGCAATGGGCGCGGGACGCAAGGCCGCGGCCAGCATGAAGGCCTACCTTGGCATCCGCGACAGCAATCTCGCCTATGGCCAGGGCGAGGAAAAGCAGTTCGGCATCGATCTCTGCGAACGCAATTTTGTGCGCGTGCGCGTGGCCTGATCGCGCCCGCCGGCGCCTCACCCACGCCTCGCGGCGTCTATGGAAAAACTGGATATGACCCTGACTAAACTCAAGAAGACGGCAACCGGCACGAGCGGAGAGAAAAGCGTTGAAAAGCCTGCCGGCAAAGTGACGACGCTGAAGGAACACATCATCGAGATCATCAGCGATTCCGGCGAAGGTGCGCAGCGTTGCGGGCAATCCTTCGGCGCGATCGCGGCGCGCATGGGCAACGGCATTTGGACGACCGAGATCATCCCGGCCGAAATCCGCCCGCCGGCACGCAGCGTCGCCGGCGCCAGCGGCAATCGCATCCGTATCGGCTCGAACTACATCACCAACGGCGGCGACCAGACCGACCTCGTCGTCGCTTTCAACGAACAGGTCCTGCTCGGGCGTGTCCGCGATCGCGAGTTGAAACCCGGCTGCATCATCTTTCTTGAAAGCATGTGGCGCAAGCATCCCGATCTCAACATCTCGATGGCCTACGTCGAAACCCATGCGCGCCTCGTCGCGGCCGGCTACAAGGTGCGCGAAACGCCGATGGAAGAGCAGTGCCAGCTGCTCAACGCCGATCCGAAGCGCGGCAAGAACATGTTCGCGCTCGGCATGCTGTGCTACGTCTACAGCTTCGACCTGCAAATGGCGCGCGACCAGATCGCGCTGACCTTCGGCAAGAAGTCGCAAGCCGTCATCGAGGCCAACGTCGTCCTGCTCGAAGCCGGCCATGCGTGGGCCGCGGCCAATCTCGACTTCAGCTTCTGCATCCCGGCAACGCCGGCCGCGCAGCCGCAGATCGTGATCAACGGCAACACCGCCGTGGCGCTCGGCGTCATGGCCTCGGGCATGGAAATCTGCGCGATGTACCCGATCACGCCGGCGACTTCGGCATCGCACTATCTGTCCGAAGTCTTCGAGAAAGTCGGCGGCATGGTGCACCAGGCCGAGGATGAAATCGCCGCCTGTTCTTTCGCCATCGGCGCCTCCTACGCCAGCAAGTGCACGGTAACCATCACTTCCGGGCCCGGCTATTCGCTCAAGCAGGAAGCCATCGGCCTGGCGGTCATGGCCGAGATCCCGCTCGTCGTGGTCAACGTCCAGCGCGGCGGCCCGAGCACCGGCCAGCCGACCAAGGTCGAACAGGGCGACCTGATGGCGGCCATCTTCGGCAGCCACGGCGACGCGCCCAAGGTGGTCATGGCGCCGGCGACGATCGAGGACTGCTTCTACTCGATCATCACCGCGCGGCGCATCGCCGAGACTTTCAACATGGTCGTCGTCGTGCTGACGGACGCGAGCCTGTCGTCTTCGCAACAGCCGTTCAACCGGCCGCAATTCACCGAATCCTGGCTCGCGCCGCCGATCGATCAGAGCCCGGTTCCCGAGGGTGCGCGGCCTTACGACTGGGATGCGACGACCGGCCTCGCCCGCCGTTTCATTCCCGGCCAACCCGGCGGCATGCATACGGTGACCGGCCTCGCGCACGACCGCGACAGCCACGTCGCCTACGACCCCGACATCAACCAGGAAAGCCTGCGCGCGCGCAGCCTCAAGCTCGCGGCGCTGCAGAAGACGCTGACGCCGCCCGAAGTCATTGGCGGCAATGATGGCGACCTCCTGATCGTCGGCTGGGGCAGCACCAAGGGCGCCATCGAGGAAGCCGTCGAAACGCTGCGCGAGGGCGGCCATAAGGTGTCGTCGATCCACCTGCGTTTCTTGCAGCCGATGCAGCCCGGCATCAAGGAGATCATGCGGCGCTTCAAGAAGGTCCTGGCCGTCGAAGTCAACTGGAGCGACAGCCCCGACGAGGAGATCATCGACGCAGACAATCGCCGCTACTCGTCGATGGCCATTCTGCTGCGTTCGCGCTATCTCGTCGATGTCGATTGCTGGACCGAGGTCAGGGGCCAGCCGGTCAAGCCGAGCACCATCTGCCGCGTCGTCCTCGCCAAGCTCAAGAAGTAAGGGAAAGAAACCATGAAATCATCGGCCACCGATTGCCTGCTCGAACTGTACGACGAGCAACATGAACTGGAAGACTACCAGAGCGGCGTGCCGCGCTGGTGCACGGGTTGCGGCGACAACGCCATTCTCACCGCCGTGCAGCGCCTCTGCCGCGACGAGGCCCTGCGCCCGGAGAAAACGGTTTTCGTTTCGGGCATCGGCTGCTCCAGCCGCTTCCCGCACTACATGAAGACCTATGGCCTGCACACCCTGCACGGACGGGCGCTGCCGATCGCCGAAGGCGTCAAGATGGCGCGGCCCGACCTCACGGTGTTCGTCAATACCGGCGACGGCGATTGCTGCAGCATCGGCGCGGCGCACTGGATCCACGCCATCCGCTACAACATGAACCTGACCGTCTTCCTGCATGACAACCAGATTTACGGGCTGACCAAGAAACAGGCTTCGCCGACCTCGCCGATCGGCACCAAGAGCAATACCACGCCGCGCGGCAGCTATCTCGATGCATTGAATCCGCTGTCCGTGACCCTCGGCGTCGCCAACGTCTCCTTTGTCGCGCAGGCCGTCGACTGGATTCCCGAGAGTCTGTTCGAGATCGTCAAGGCGGCTTACCACCACAAGGGATTCTCCTTCGTGCGCATCCTGCAGCGCTGCCCCGAATGGCTGCCCAAATCGCTCGACCCGTGGATGCACGACCCGGACCGCATCCAGTTGCTGCACCACGAAAACGCGCTGCACCTGAGCGCCGGGCTGTCCAAGGTGTACAAGAACCAGCTCGAGCACGATCCGCTCGACATGAACCGGGCGCGCGAAATCGCTTCGAGCGAGCACATCTGTCCGGTCGGCATCCTCTACCAGAACAAGGACGTCCCGCGTTACGAGGAAACGCGCCACAGCAATGTGCTGCGCACCAACGATCTGGTCAGAAAAGGCTTTGAAGCCGAGCTCGACAAGTACACCGTCTGAGCCGGCGAAACACGGTATCCGAAATACAGCGCCGGCCCAAGAACCGACACGTACCTAAACGACTTAAAAGTGATCGCATCATGGACTCTGATCTGCAAGCGCAAATTGCTTTCTACCTGACCGGCCAAAGGTCGGCTTCGCAACTCGAGACGATCGCCGGACGGGCGCTGCATCCGGCTCTGTTCGCTGCCTACCGCGACCTGACCCGCCTGCGTTACGACTATCCGCTGGTCCTCGTCGAGGCACACGACGATGGCGAATTTGTCGCGCCGCTGTCGGGCCTCGTCGACGCCATACTCGAGAAGATCGCCAAGGGCGCCGATGGGGAACGCATCCGCAAACATGTGCTGCGCCTCGAACAGGAAATCCGTGCGGGACTCGCCGCCGGCGCCGGCGGCAGCTTCTCCGAGCTCTGGGACGCCGCGGCCAAGTCCCTGATCAAGAGCGACAAGCGGCAGGCCGAGAGCCTGTCGCGCGCCCGGGCCAACCTGAAGGCCGACGGCCGCGTCCTCGACTGCGACGCCGCCCTGCCCTACCAGCTGTTTGGCCACGCCTGGCGCATCACCCAGCTGCAGCGGGCGCACGCCTTTTCCGGCAATATCGACCGGCTCGTCCTCAAACTCTCCGACATCCTTAAGGCCGACTTCCTCAATTCGGATGCCGGCAAGAGCGCCGAGAACCTGCGCTCGTCGTTCGGCAGCGGCCCGATGGACAACTTCGATTTTGCGGCGATGTCGCGAATTCTCACCAAGTCGGCGCCCAAGGCCAGTCTTACGGCGAGCCGGCGGCAACGCATCGAGCAATTGCTCAAGGTGCTGCAGTCGCAGAAGTTCTTCCCGGCCGGCGCCGCTGGCGGGACGCCCTACTCCTTCGCTTTCGACAGTTGCGGCGGCGCCCTCGAGGCCTACTGCGAACGCCTGCCGCAAGCCATTGAACTGGCCAAGGCGGTGGCCATCGGCGAACTCGAAATCAAGGGCGAATACAGTGAGGCCAAGCACGAAGCCCTGTTCGCTTCGTTTGGAGCCAACGGGCTCGATGCCAGCGAACTGGTGCTCTTCCCCGACTACCTGGTGCGCATCAACGCCGAAGCGATGAGCGGCGCCGAACAGCATGCGATGAATGAGATCCTTTCGGCCGACCTGCCGATCAAGGTGCTCGTTCAGTCCGATGATGTCATCGAGGCTTCGTCGCTGCCCAATGGACACCTGGCTTTCGCGCTGCGCAGCAAGCAGCTGGCGAGCATGGCACTCGGTTTGTCCAGCGTGTTCGTGCTGCAGTCGCCGGCCTCCAGCCTATACCAGTTGCGCGGGCAGATTCAGCGCGGCCTCGACTTTGCCGGCCCGGCGCTGTTCAGCATCTTCTCCGGCGCCAGCGCCGCGGGCAGCCTGCCGCCTTACCTGATCAGCGCCGCGGCGCTCGAATCGCGCGTCTTCCCGGCCTACAGCTTCGACCCCTCGGCCGGTTCCGACTGGGCGTCGCGCTTCTCGCTCGCGGCAAATCCGCAGGCCGATCTCGACTGGCCGCTCGGCAAGTTCGTCTATGAAGATGAAGCGCACCAGACCGTCGCGCAGCAGCTGCCGTTCACCCTCATCGATTTCGTCGCCTGCGATCCGCGCTATGCCAGGCACTTCGCCATGGTGCCGCGCGCGCGCTGGAGCGATACGCTGAAGCCGGTCGAACAGGTGATTGCCGGTGACGGTCGCGGCCAGCTCAACACCGTGCCTTGCCTGATCATGGTCGACGGCGAGAACCGGCTGCAGAAACTTATCGTCGACGAGAAGCTGATCCGTGAAGCGCGCCGCTGCCGAGCGATGTGGAACAGCCTGCAGGAGCTCGGCGGTATTCACAACTCGCACGCCGAGCGGCTGCTGGCCAGCGAAAAGAAAAGCTGGGAGGCGATCGTCAAGGCGGCTGCAAGCAGCGCCGTACCGGTCGCTGCGACAACCGCTGCGGCGCCCGCCGAGAAGGCTATTGCGGCCGCACCGGCTGCCGCCGAGGCCGAACCGGAGCGATCGCCCGACGAAGCCTACATCGAGTCGGCGCGCTGCTCGACCTGCAACGAGTGCGTCCAGCTCAACGGCAAGATGTTCGCCTACGACGGCAACAAGCAGGCCTATATTGCCGACGTCAACGCCGGCACGTACGCCCAGCTCGTCGAAGCGGCCGAGAACTGCCAGGTCTCGATCATCCATCCGGGCAAGCCGCGCAACGCGAAGGAACCCGGTCTCGAAGAACTGGTCAAGCGCGCCGAGGCATTTCTCTAGTCCGGCCGGCAGCGCTGGGCAGCGCGGAGCGAAATGCAACCGGGCGCCCGGCGTCCCGTTGCGCGCCAGCGCTGCGTTCAAGTCTTCGGGAGATACGCCCTGATCTTGATGTCGTGACTCCGAATATGGTCAATGATCCAGCCCCGGATCGATGCGAGCACGGCGCTGCGCTCGAAGACTTTGCCGTCCATCAGATCGAAATTGAGCTGGGTGTATTCTTCCAGGATCTCATCGTGCGCCACGGCATGCTGCGAGAACTCGTCGTCCGCCATGCCGATCGACTTCAGAACTTTTTCTTCGTTGGCAAAGTGCTCGCCGATCTTCGCACCTAATCGCCCGAGAGTCGTCGAAAAAGCATTGCCTTCGGGATGCGCCTGCGGATCGTTGGCCAGCGCATCCAGCTCGACGACCAGGTCAGCGTGCTCCTGGTCAATCGACGGCACGCCGATCAGCAACTCATCACCAGGACCGATCGTCAGCGGCGTGCTTTCAATAAGCAATGTCAGTCTTCCTGTGCGTATGGCATTTCGCCGTCGGGCGACTGCGGGACTTTCGCTCCCGTCCGCGTCATGCCTGGCCGCGACTCATCGGCAAATATATCTTGACGGGGATGCCCTCCACTCTATCAGAGGCCGATTTTCTTTTCTCTCCGTAGTTACCGCCGTTTGCGGCCGCGATTCCGCCCTGAAGCACCGATCTTTCCCATTGCTTCCCCCCGGGAAGCGACGAATCCAAACCTGATCAGGTCACCGGCGCCGGGTTGAACACGGCGAGCGAATTGAACAGGCCCCAGCGATCCGAACAGGTCTGGCTGCGCCCGCTCGCCACCTCGAGAATGAGCCGGAAAATATCCATGCCCACCTCCTCGATGCTCGCTTCGCCGGTGGCGATTGTGCCGGCGTTCACGTCGATCAGGTCGTGCCAGCGCGCCGCGAGGTCCGAGCGCGTGGCGACCTTGATGACCGGCGCCGCTTCGAGGCCGTAAGGCGTGCCACGGCCGGTGGTGAACACCTGGATGGTCATTCCCGAAGCCAGCTGCTGCGTGCCGCAAACGAAATCGCTGGCCGGCGTCGCCGCAAAGATCAGGCCTTTCTCGCGCACCTTCTCGCCGGCCGAGAGAACGCCGGTGATCGCGCTGGTGCCCGACTTGACGATCGAGCCCAGGGCTTTTTCGACGATGTTGGCAAGGCCGCCCTTCTTGTTGCCTGGCGAGGTGTTGGCGGCGCGATCGGTCTGGCCGAGCGCGAGATAATCGTCGAACCAGGCCATCTCGGCGATCAGTGCCTGGCCCACTTCGGCGTTGATCGCGCGCGGCGTCAGGAGCTGAATCGCATCGCGCACCTCGGTCACTTCCGAGAACATCACGGTGGCGCCGGCGCGCACCAGCAAATCGGAAGCGTAACCGACAGCCGGATTGGCGGTGACGCCGGAGAAGGCGTCGCTGCCGCCGCACTGCATGCCGACGACGAGATCGGCCGCCGGGCAGGTCTCGCGCCGGCGCTGGTCGAGCCGGGCGAGATGCAGCTCGGCCTGTTTCATGGTCGCGTCGACCATGGCCATGAAACCGGTGAATTTTTCGTCCTGCAGGCAGATGACATCGTCACTGACGAGCTTGATCGGAATCTCCCCCTCGCCCAGCAGGCGCTCCGGCGTGAGCTTTTCGCAGCCCAGGCTGATCACCATCACCTCGTTGCCGAAGTTGGGGTTGAGCGCCAGGTTGTGCAGGGTGCGGATCGGCACGATCGAAGCCGGCGCATCGATCGCCATGCCGCAGCCGTAAATGTGATTGAGGGCGACGACGCCGTCGACATTGGGATACTTCGGCAGCAGTTCGGCCTTGATGCGCCTGACCACGTAATCGACCACGCCGGCCACGCACTGCACGCTGGTGGTAATCGCCAGCATGTTCTTTGTGCCGACCGAGCCGTCGGCGTTGCGGTAACCCGCGAAGGTGTAGCCGTCAAGCCGCGGCAGCGGCGCCGGCACGCGCGTGGCGAGCGACAGGGCGGTGAGCGCCGGCGCTTGCGGCATGCGCACCAGCGATTCTTCGATCCACGCGCCGCGATCAATGAACCGGGTCGCGTAACCGATGACTTCGCCGTAGCGGACGATGGGCGCATCCGGCGCGAGATCGCTGAGCGCCACCTTGTGGCCCTGCGGCACGTGTTCCTTGAGTACCAGCCCGTCCGCGAATGTGCTGCCGGCCGGCAAGCCCTTGGCATTGACGATGATCGCGACGTTGTCGTTGGCGTGCACCTTGATGTAGAGCGGTGTCGCCGATGGATTCCGGGCAACTGATGACATGCTGACTTCTCCTTGGCTCTGCAACTTAATCCGGATTGTGCCCAAATCATCGTCGTTGCTGAGGGTCGGTCTATTCTACCCAATCCATCGATAGCGCGAGGTTCAGATCCTTCTGGTGGCGGCCGTGATGCTTCTTCCTTCAGAGATACTTGTCGCGCAATGCCTGCGTGGCCGCACGGAAGACGCCAAGATCGCTGCCGACCGCAACGAAACTGGCGCCCATTTCAAGGTAGCGCCGCGCATCGGCTTCGGCCGGCGCGAGAATGCCTACGGATTTTCCATGCGTCTTGGCCCGGGCAAACACGATTTGCATCGCTTCCTGTACCTCGGGATGCGAGGCATTGCCCAGGTGGCCGTAAGCGGCCGCCAGATCGGAAGGGCCGATGAAAATGCCGTCGACGCCGGGCACCGCGCAAATCTCATCGAGCGCTGCAATGCCCGTGCGGTTCTCGATCTGCACCATCACCGTGATGTTGTCGTTGATGATCTTCAGATAATCCTTGACGGTGCCATAGCGATTGCTACGCTGCGCAACAGACACGCCACGTACGCCCTCGGGCGGATAGCGGGTAGCCGCAACGGCGCGTTTCGCCTCCTCCGCAGACTGGACAAAAGGGATCAGGAAGTTGTAGAAGCCGGCGTCGAGCAGGCGCTTGATTTCGACGGTGTCATTCCATTGCGGACGAACGACCGGCGCGCTGGCGCTGTCCTTGAGGGCCATCAATTGCGGGATAAAGGACAGCACGTCGTTCGGGGAGTGCTCGCCATCCATAAGTATCCAGTCAAATCCGGCCAGGCCGAGAACCTCGGTGGTGATCGGGCTCGCCAGCGAACACCAGCAACCAATCAGGGTCTTGCCGGCGATGATGTCGCGACGGAACTGGTTGGGGAATGCGGTATAGGGTATTGCAGGCATTGTCATGTCTCCGTGACTACGGTCGTCCAAGAATAGTCGGCCTGATGATTGATATTGAGCGCCCGGGACTCCCGAGCGCCCACTGACAGATTACCGAACCAGACAAGGACGCTTGTTATCAAACTTCCAGCCCGGGATCAGAAACTGCATGGCAATGGCATCGTCGCGCGCGCCCAGCCCCATGTTCTTGTAGGCCTGATGCGCTTTTTCCACTTCGACCATGTCGATCTCGATGCCAAGGCCGGGTTTCTTCGGCACTTGGATCAGGCCGCCGACGATCTTCAGGGGGTCCTTGGTCAGGCGCTGTCCGTCCTGCCAGATCCAGTGGGTGTCGATGGCCGAAATCCTTCCGGGCGCAGCCGCCGCGGCGTGGGTGACCATCGCCAGCGAAATGTCGAAGTGGTTGTTGGAATGCGAGCCCCAGGTCAGGCCGAACATCTGGCACAGCTGGGCCACGCGCACCGCGCCCTGCAGGGTCCAGAAATGCGGGTCGGCCAGCGGGATATCGACCGACTGCAACTGAATCGAGTGCGCCATCTGGCGCCAGTCTGTGGCGATCATGTTGGTTGCCGTCGGCAAACCGGTGGCGCGACGGAATTCGGCCATCACTTCGCGACCCGAGTAGCCGTTCTCGGCGCCACAGGGGTCTTCGCAGTAGGCCAGTATGCCGTGCTTGTCGCGACACAGGCGGATCGCTTCTTCAAGCGGCCACGCCCCGTTCGGATCGATCGTGATGCGTGCTTTCGGGAAGCGTTCATGCAGCGCAACGATGGCTTCCATTTCTTCTTCGCCGGCGAGCACGCCGCCTTTGAGCTTGAAGTCGTTGAAACCATAGAGATCATGCGTCGCTTCGGCCAGCCGGACGATGGATTCGGCGGTCAATGCTTGCTCATTGCGCAGACGGAACCAGTCGTTGTCGGCCTTGGGTTCGCTGCGATAGTTGAATGTCGTCTTCTTGCGATCGCCGATGTAGAAGAGGTAGCCGAGGAATTGGACCGCGTCGCGCTGCATGCCTTCGCCAAGCAAGGAAGCGACCGGCACGTTCAGGAACTGGCCCATCAGGTCCAGCAGTGCAGATTCCACTGCCGTTATCGCATGAATCATCGTGCGCAGGTCATACGTCTGCAACCCGCGCCCGCCGGCATCGCGATCGGCAAAGGCCTTGCGCATCGCATTGAGGATGTTGTTGTACTCGCCGAGGGTGTTGCCAATGATAAAGGGGCGCGCGTCCTCTATGGTCTGGCGGATCTTCTCGCCACCCGGCACTTCGCCGAGGCCGGTATTGCCGGCGTTGTCCTTCAAGATCACGATATTGCGCGTGAAGTAGGTACCGTGAGCACCGCTCAGGTTAAGCTCCATGCTGTCCTGGCCGGCGATCGGGATCACCTGCATTTCAGTAACGGTCGGAGCGCCGCTTACGGTGACTTTGTTCATTGTCTTCTCCATGCTGTTTACGATTGAACTGGCCAGCGACGCCCTATCCCGCTAGGCGCCAGCCGAGTTCGAGTTAGATCAGTGCTGAGTCGATTGACGACCCGATCCGGTGGAAGCAGTCTACGCGGCTTGTTCGATCAAGGACTTCGTCAGCACGACACGCTTGATTTCGCCGACGATGAACAGATAACACAAGATGGCAGCCGCAGCGTTCGCTCCGACGTAGACCAGGGCTCCGGCGAATGATCCGGTACCCTGGACGATGTAGCCGATGATGATGGGCGTGGTGATGCCCGCCGTATTGCCGAAGGTGTTGAACAATCCGCCGCTCAGGCCTCCCGCTTCCTTCGGCGAGGTGTCGGACACGACAGCCCAGCCCAGCGCACCGACGCCCTTGCCGAAGAAGGCCGCCGCCATGAAGCCGACGACGACCATGTCGGCCTCGACGTAGTTGCAGGCGATCATGGTCATCGACAGCAGCATCCCCATCACGATCGGCGTCTTGCGCGCAACGGAAAGCGAATAGCCCGCTTTGAGTATTCGATCTGAAATGATGCCGCCCAGGATGCCACCCAGAAAGCCCGCGATCGCAGGCAATGAAGCGACGAAGCCGGCCTTGAGAATGGTCATGTGACGCTCCTGGACCAGATAGACCGGAAACCAGGTCAGGAAGAAGTAGGTGAGCGTGGTGATGCAATATTGGCCAATGTACACCCCCAGCAACATGCGACTGCACAGCAGTTCCTTGATGCATGGCCAGGTATTGACCAGCTTCTTGGTTTCGCTGGCCTTGGCCTTGTCCAGTTCAACCAGACCGCCGCCTTCGGCGATGTAGTCGTATTCGTCCTTGCTGATCGTCGGATGGTTTTTCGGGCCGTAGATGACCTTCAGCCAGAAGCCGGCCATGATCATCCCGATGCCGCCCATGACATAGAAAACGCTTTGCCAACCGTAGGCGTGCACCAGCCATCCCATCAGTGGTGCGAACAGTACGGTGGCAAAATACTGCGCGGAGTTGAAGATCGCAGCGGCCGTTCCGCGCTCTGCCGTGGGGAACCACGCCGATACGATGCGGCTATTTCCCGGGAATGACGGCGCTTCAGCCGCCCCTAAACAGAGTCGCAGGCCAAACAGCGTGGCCACTGCGGCACCGCCGGTGAGGAAGCCGACCCCGCCCTGAAAGAACGTAAATAGCGACCACAGGAAGATGCTGAAGAAGTAGGTAATCTTTGAACCGAAGCGGTCAAGCAGCCAACCGCCCGGCAATTGCGCCAGAACGTAGGACCAGCCAAATGCCGAGAAGATGTAGCCCAATTCCACCGACGACATTTCGAAGACTTTCTTGATCTCCGATCCGGCGAGAGAAATGGTCGCGCGATCGGCATAGTTGATCGTCGTGATGATGAAGAGCATCGTCAAAACAATCCAGCGCTTGCCGGTAGCTGTCTTGCGCGTCTTTGCTTCCTGTGCGTTGTCCACTTTGTTCGCCTCCATGTTGGATCCGGCAAATCGCCGGGAATGACTTGTACTATCTCTAATGCTTTAACTGACGGCACTCGATGACACGGGCCGCCAGGGCGCGCGTTGACTACGGACCGGGCAGGGCTTCTTGTTATCAAACTTCCAACCCGGAGCACGAATTCTGCACAGCGAGTGCATCGTCGCCAGCCTCATCCGTCGGATGTTCCCGACCTTGCTGTCAGATGTGCCGGGCAGCCACGAGATTAAAGGTCATCATATGGCCCTGGCGGTAGGCAATCAGCGCCATAATGCGCATTAATTAATTCAAATTTCGCAATGATCCTCGACCTCGTTCAATTGAATTCTTTCATTACCGTGGCAGAAGAGTTGCATTTCGGCCGGGCGGCCGAGCGACTGTGTATGACGCAGGCGCCACTGAGTCGGCAAATTCAGCTCCTTGAGCAGGCTTTGGGCGTCAAGTTATTCGAGCGCACCAGTCGCGCCGTGCATCTGACCGCGGCAGGCCATGTTTTTCTTACAGATGCCAGACTTCTCCTGACTCTGGCGAAACAGGCCGCGACCTCCGCCCAACGCACCAGCAAAGGGAAAACCGGGCGTGTAACAATAGGTTTCACATCGGTCATGGGGTTCGAGCTGGTACCGAACCTGATTGCGTCAGCTCAGCGGGCCTTACCGGATATTGATATCGTGCTGAAGGAAATGGTGACGGTGGCCCAACTTGAAGCCCTGGAAAAGCATGCGATCGACCTCGGTTTCATAAGACCGCTTGCCAGCCGGCAGGCTCTGAAATACCAGACAGTGATTCGTGAACCTTTGATGGTTGTTTTGCCCGTCGATCACCCCTTGGCTGCACGCAGCCATGTTGAACTCAAGGACATGAACGGGGTGCCCTTTGTCATGCATTCACCCGACCAGGGCAAGTACTTCTACAGTTTGATTGCGGGGCTGTTTGCCTCTTCGGGAGTAACGCCAAAGTTCATTCAGCACCTCGATAATGTCCATACGGTTGTTGGACTGGTCCGGGCTGGCGTGGGCATATCGATCGTCCCCGCCTCTGCGGAACAGCTTCACTTTGACAAGGTCGTCTTTCGCCCCATGTTGCAATGTGACGTGACCGCCGAAAGCAGAATGGCTTGGCGAGCCGATCACCACAATCCGGCTCTGACGACCTTTCTTGGTTTTGCCTCGGACTTCTTTGCCGCGAAATTGGTAAAGCAGACCACAAGAAGAACCGCGAGATAAGCAATACGCTCAACCGCCAGCTTGTTAAGCCGCAGGTGGTCGATCCCCCTTCAATCGAACTTAAGCAACTGGCATCGTCCGATTCTCTTCCGGTCGGCCATTTTTCGGTGCGTCTGCTTTCAGCTCGCCAAGCTGCCGAATTACTGCAATGCAGAATGCGCTTCACAGGCTGCGAGCGCGATGAAACGCGCGCGATGCGCGCCGGGCACGACCAGCGACTTCTTCACCATCTATTTTTTCGGCTCCGGGTAAAGGACGCGAAGTCGTGCGAGCGTTGCAACGATCATGGATGAAATCCGCGCTCGGTTTAGCGGAAGAAAGTCTTAAGCGCCGCGGCCAGGGTCTTGGGCCGCTCTTCCGGGATGAAGTGGCCGGCATCGATCGAATGGCCTTCGACCCGCGCACCGCACTGGGCAACCCACGGCGCGAGCGGATCGAAGAGGCGCGGCACGAGACCGCGGGCGCCCCACAAGACCAAGGTGTCGCAGGCGATCTTCTGACCGGTCGCCCGGCTGTGCCGGTCGTGCTCGAGATCGATGGTCGCCGCGGCGCGATAGTCCTCGCACGCCGCGTGAATGCCATCGGCATTGCAGAAGCAGCGCTCATATTCGGCGATCACCTGCGGCGCGAGGTAATCGAGGCCGACATGTGCGCCGCCATTGAGCCGGGCACGCAGGTATGCACCTGCGGTATCCGGATCGAGGGCGCCCATCATGTTTTCCGCGATCGGAGAGGGCTGCTGCATGTGGAACCAGTGGCAAAAGTCACGCGCCAGATCCATGTAGGGTACGCGCAGCCAGTTGCCTTCGAAGACATCGAGCGTTGGCACGATGTCCAGCACGCAGAGCTTGGTGACGCGCTGCGCATGGTCCAGGGCCAGGCGGTGCGCGACCCGGGCGCCGCGGTCATGGCCGCACAGGTAGAAATTACCGACGCCCAGCGCATCCATGAGCGCCGTCATGTCCTCGGCGAGACTGCGCTTGCTGTAATTGCTGTGATCGGGCAGACCGGCTTCCTTGGACGAATCGCCGTAGCCGCGAAGATCGGGAATCACCAGAAAGAAATTAGCCGCGAGGCGTTGCGCGACGTCACGCCACATGAGGTGCGACTCGGGGAATCCGTGCAACAGCAGAAGCGCCGGTAGTTCCTGCGGCTGCCCGGAAAGGCGTTGCGAATAGCGCGCATGGATACGCGCGCCGCCGGTGGAAAATACGCGCGTTTCGAATGTGTCGGGCCATGAGAGGGGCACGGCTGTCTCCTTTATCGCATATGCCCCGTACCGGAGTTATGAAGGCTCTTCGGCTCTAACGGGAAATAGGATTCTACGCCTGGCGCAGGCGACCGGCATCTTTTCGACTTCCGGTCGCATGTCTTCGGCCTGTTCAGGACGATTCGGCTTGTCGCAGCAAGTCTAGATGTCCGATATCTTCTACAATTGGCGATTCGAAAAAGAAACAATCAGCCGTGCCAGAATAATTCGATCTCCGATCATCTTCAGACAAGCCTGCCCATGCTCGACATCCTGGCCATCACGGGCCCCGTTTACTTCAGCATCGCCGTCGGATTCTTTTGCACCCGCTTCGGCCTGTTCGCCAAGACCGACAAGCAGGTGTTCGGAAGATTCGTCATCAACATCGCAGTGCCGACGATGCTCTTCAAGACCATGGCCGAGCGTTCCCTCGGCGATGTTTTCAATGCCAGCTACCTGCTGGCTTACCTCGGCGGCTCGCTGTTCCTGGCCTGCCTGGGTTTTCTCTGGTGCCGCAGTATCGCGCGGCTGAACCGGACGACCAGCGCCTTCTATACCATGGGCATCCACTGTTCGAACAGCGTGTTCATCGGCTATCCGGTTCTGCTGCTGACCGTCGCGCCGATCGCCGGCGTCGCCATGGCGCTCAACGTGATCATGGAGAATTTTGTCCTTATCCCGCTGATGCTCGCCCTGGCTGAAAGCGGACGGGTAAAGTCGGCGAACTGGCTTACCCTGATCGGCAAGTCGCTGCTCCAACTGCTGCGCAACCCGATGATCATCGGCATGCTCGGCGGCATCGCCTTTTCCCTGCTGGGCTGGAAATTGCCGGCGCCGCTGGCGCAAACGGTCAGCATGTTCGCGATAACCACCGGCGCGCTGTCGCTGTTCTTTGTCGGCTGCACGCTGACCGGTCTGCCGATGCATGGGATGGTCGGGA
Organism: uncultured beta proteobacterium; assembly: GCA_903886975.1. GTDB lineage: Bacteria > Pseudomonadota > Gammaproteobacteria > Burkholderiales > Rhodocyclaceae > Propionivibrio. The sequence goes on along the minus strand of CAISOB010000098.1, from coordinate 10,090 downwards.
GAGTCATGCCGGTCGTCGTCGGCAAGCTGATACTTCATCCGCTGGCGGTATTCCTGGCGCTCGCGCTGTTGCCACTGATCGGCATGCCGGCGCTCGCTCACGACCTGAGAATGGCGGCCGTGCTGATGGCCGCCGTGCCGATGCTGTCGATCTATTCGATCCTCGCGCACACCTACGGGCAGGAGGATTTCAGCGCGGCCGCCCTGCTCGTCACCACCATCGTTTCGTTCTTTACGCTCAACGGACTGCTTTGGCTGCTGGAAGTCGTTCCGATGTAGGACGCGGCCGGCGTCAGAAATGCAGCGACCGCTTGTCGCAGGCCAGCGCCGCTTCGTGCATCACCTCCGAGAGCGTCGGGTGGGCGTGGCAGATGCGCGCGAGGTCTTCGCTCGCTGCGGAAAATTCCATCGCCACGACGGCCTCGGAAATCAGTTCGGAAGCACTCGCGCCGATGATATGCACGCCGAGAATGCGGTCGCTCTGCGCATCGGCAAGCATCTTGACGAAGCCGGTTGGCTCGCCCATGCCCAGCGCCCGGCCGTTGGCGGCAAACGGAATCTTGCCGACCTTGTAGGCGACCCCGTCGGCCTTGAGCTGCTGCTCGGTCTTGCCGACCCAGGCAATTTCCGGACTGGTGTAAATGACCCAGGGAATGGTGTCGAAATTGCAATGCCCGGCTTGGCCGGCCATCAGTTCGGCGACCATCACCGCCTCGTCCATTGCCTTGTGCGCCAGCATCGGGCCGGAAACGACATCGCCGACCGCCCACACGCCGGGCAGGCTGGTGCGGCAATGGCCGTCGACATCGATGCGGCCGCGCTCGTCGAGTTTGAGGCCGACCGCTTCGGCATTGAGGCCGTCGGTATTCGGAATGCGCCCGACCGAGACGACCAGGCGATCGGCGGCCAGCGTCTGCGCCTTTCCGGCCTTGTCGACATAGGCAATCGAAACGCCCTTCTTCGATGCCGTGACCTCGCCGATGTTCACGCCAAGCTCGATGTTCAAACCCTGCTTGGCAAAGACTTTGGCGGCTTCCTTCGCCACATCGACATCGGCCACCGAGAGGAATTCAGGCAGGGCTTCGAGCAGCGTGACGTCGGCGCCGAGACGGCGCCAGACACTACCGAGTTCGAGCCCGATGACGCCGGCGCCGATGATCGCGAGCTTCTTCGGAACGACGTCAAAATCGAGCGCGCCGACATTGTCGCTGATGAGCTTGCCATCGACGGTTACGCCCGGCAAATGCCGCGCCTTCGAGCCGGTGGCAACGATGACCTGCTTGGCCTTGACCACTTCCTCGCCGACCTTGATCTGCCATCCGGATTCGCTTTGCGCGACGAAGGCGCCGTGGCCGTTCAGGAGGGTGACCTTGTTCTTTTTGAACAGGCCTTTGACGCCGCTCGTCAGTTGATTGACGATGGCATTCTTGCGAGCAAGCATCGTGGCCACGTCGATCGTCGGCGTACCGACCGAGATGCCCTGCGCGGCAAAGCCGTGCCCAGCCTCTCCAAATACGTGCGACGTGTGCAGCAGCGCTTTGGACGGAATGCAACCGACATTGAGGCAGGTGCCCCCGAGGCGCGGCTCGCCCTTGGCGTCAGCGTAGGCATTGGATTCACAGCAGGCGACCGAGAAGCCGAGCTGGGCGGCGCGAATGGCCGCGATATAGCCGCCGGGCCCGCCGCCGATGACGAGTACATCAAATTGTTTTGACATCGTCTTAACCTTTGTTGGGAAATTGCCGATCAAGCATTGCATCGTCATTCCGGCAAAAGCCGGAATCCAGCAGGCCTAAACACTGGACACCGGCGTTCGCCGGTGTGACGACTCATTCCGTACCTGCAAATCAAACCCCGAGTAGCAACCGCGCCGGATCTTCGAGAGCTTCCTTCATCGTCACCAGGCCAAGCACCGCCTCGCGCCCGTCGATGATGCGATGGTCATAGGACAGCGCGAGGTAGTTGATCGGGCGAACGACGATCTGCCCGTCTTCGACAACCGCCCTTTCCTTCGTCGCATGCACGCCGAGGATCGCCGACTGTGGCGGATTGATGATCGGCGTGGACAACATCGAACCGAACACCCCGCCGTTGGAAATCGAGAAGGTGCCGCCGGTCAGGTCTTCCAGCGACAGCTTGCCATCCTTGGCTTTCTGGCCGAATTCAGCGATCTTCAGTTCGATTTCGGCAATGCTCAGCCGGTCGGCGTCGCGCAGGATCGGCACGACCAGGCCGCGCGGACTGCCAACGGCGACGCCGACGTCGATGTAGCCGTGGTAGACGATATCGTTGCCGTCGACCGAGGCATTGATGATCGGGAATTTCTGCAACGCCGCGACCGCGGCCTTGACGAAGAAACCCATGAAGCCGAGACGCACGCCGTGCGCCTTTTCGAATTTCTCGGCATATAGCTTGCGCAGCGCGATGATCGGCGCCATGTTCACCTCGTTGAAGGTGGTCAGGATGGCGGCGGTCGATTGCGACTGGACCAGCCGTTCGGCGATACGCGCGCGCAGGCGCGACATCGGCACATGCTGTTCGGGACGGTCGGTGAGCGCGATAGTCACCGCCGGCGCCGGCGCCAGTCCCGGTTTGGCCGACGCGGCGGACGGCGCAGCGCTGGGCGCGGCGGCGGCTTTGGGTTGCGGCGCCGCCACGGCGTCCTGCTTGGTGATGCGACCGCCGCGCCCGCTGCCGGCGACAGCCGCCGCAGCGACGCCTTTTTCCTCGAGTATCTTGCGCGCTGCCGGCATGGCCACACCAGCCGCTGGCGCAGTGGCGGCCGGAACCGTGACTTTAGGCGCGGCTGGCGCGGCGGGCTTTTCGGCACTCGTCGCCGGCGCTGCCGTGGCCTCGGCCGCCGTGTCGATGCGGGCGATCAGCTCGCCGGCAGTGACCGTTTCGCCGTTCTGTTTGAGAATTTCGACCAGCACCCCGTTCGCCGCCGCGGGAAGTTCAAGGACGACCTTGTCGGTTTCGATATCGATCAGGTTTTCGTCCCTGACCACGGCCTCGCCGGCCTTCTTGTGCCAAGTCACCAAAGTCGCTTCAGCGACCGACTCCGATAGCTGCGGAACGTTTACATCGATGATCATATGCACTCCGAATTAGGGCAGTTTGTATGGGCTGATCTCGCCCAGAGCGGACTCGATCAGCGCTTTTTGTTGTGCGTTGTGGCGACTGTAATAGCCCACGGCCGGCGAAGGGGACGCCGGGCGCGACACGAGCAGAAGGCTCTGTTTGCTATTGAACGAGCGGTCAAGATGCTGACGCGAGGCGATCCAGTACCAGGCGCCCTGATTGCGCGGCTCCTCCTGGCACCAGACGATCTCGGTGGCCCTCGGATAGCGCGCCAGCTCGGCCTGAAAGGCTTCCTGCGGAAACGGATAAAACTGTTCGAGACGGGCGATCGCGATGTTGCCGATATTCTTTTCGCGGCGCGCGGCGATCAGATCGTAGTAAACCTTGCCTGAGCAGAAGATAACGCGCTTCACTTTCTTTTCGTCAAGCGCATCGACTTCGCCGATGACGCAGCGGAACCCGCCCTTGGCGAGGTCGTCCATCGTCGACACGGCGTCCTTGTGGCGCAGCATCGATTTCGGCGTGAACACGACGAGCGGCTTGCGCTGCTTGCGGATCGCCTGCCGACGCAGCATGTGGAAGACCTGTGCCGGCGTCGTCGGCTGGCACACTTCCATATTCATCTCGGCGCACAGCTGCATGAAGCGCTCGATGCGCGCCGACGAGTGTTCCGGCCCCTGCCCTTCGTAACCATGCGGCAGCAGCAGGACCAGGCCGCAGGCGCGGCCCCATTTCGTTTCGCCGGAAGCGATGAACTGATCGATGACGACCTGCGCGGTATTGACAAAATCGCCGAACTGCGCTTCCCAGACGACGAGCTCGTACGGGTTGGATGTGGCATAACCATATTCGAAGGCAAGCACCGCTTCTTCGGACAGGACAGAATCGAAACACTGGAAGCTCGCCTGCTTTTCCTGCAGATTGGCGAGCGGATAATAGGTCCCCTCGTCCCAGTGCTCGCGCTTTTGATCGTGCAGCGCCGCATGACGGTGGAAAAAAGTGCTGCGCGCGACGTCCTGTCCGGTCAGGCGAACGCCGTAACCGGAAACGAGCAGCGACGCGTAGGCAAGGTTTTCGGCCATACCCCAGTCGACGGGGACGCTGCCCAGCCCCATCGCCCGGCGATCGTCGATAATCTTCTTGACGCGACTGTGCAGCGAGAAGGTTTCAGGAACGGCCGTCAGGCGCTCGGCAAGCCGCTTGATTTCCTTGACCGGGACGGTGGTGTCGCAGTTCGGGATGTACTTCTTGTTGAGATACGGCGTCCAGTCGATCATCAGCGGGTTGGTGTAACCGGCGATCACCGGGTTGTACAGGAGCTCGCCGCGATCCAGATGGTCGCGGTAACTCTGGATCATTTCGTCCGGTCCGTCCTCCGGCAAAGCGCCTTCGGCAACCAGCTTGTCGGCGTAGAGCTTGCGCGTCCCCGGATGCGCGTTGATGCGCTTGTACATCAGGGGCTGCGTGACCATCGGCTCGTCTTGTTCATTGTGGCCGAGCTTGCGGAAACAGACGATATCGACGACGACATCCTTCTTGAACTCCTGCCGGAATTCGACGGCCAGCCGCGTCACCAGCGCAACGGCTTCGGGATCGTCGCCATTGACGTGGAAGATCGGCGCGTTGGCCATCTTGAAGACATCGGTGCAGTAGATCGTCGAGCGCGTGTCGCGCGGGTCGGACGTGGTAAAACCGATCTGGTTGTTGACCACGATATGCACGGTGCCGCCGGTACCGAAGCCGCGCGTCTGCGCAAAGTTGAGCATCTCCTGGTTGACGCCCTGGCCAGCCACCGCCGCGTCACCGTGAATGAGTACCGGCATGACCTTTTCCTGTGCGCCTGCGCCGCGCCGGCGCTGGCGCGAGAAGCACGAGCCGGCGACCACCGGGTTGACGATTTCGAGGTGCGAAGGATTGAAAGCCAAGGACAGCTGGCACGGGCCGCCGGGAGTCGCCACCGAAGATGAGTAGCCGAGGTGGTACTTGACGTCGCCGGAGGGCAGGTCCTGCAGCTTCTTGCCTTCGAATTCCTCGAACAGCATCGCCGGTTCCTTGCCGAGCGTGTTGACCAGCACGTTAAGCCGGCCGCGGTGCGCCATGCCGACGACGATGTCATCGACGCCCGAGCCGCCCGCGACGCGCAGCAGTTCATCGAGAGAAACAATCAGCGATTCGCCGCCTTCGAGCGAAAAGCGTTTCTGCCCGACATAGCGCGTATGCAGATAGCGTTCAAGCGTCTCAGCCGCCGTCAGGCGCTCGAGGAAGCGCAGCTTCTGCGCGGCCGTGTATGAACCGCGGGCTCGGATCGGTTCGATGCGCGCCTGTATCCAGCGGCGCTCGGCGATGCTGTTGATATACATGTATTCGACGCCGACCGAGCCGCAGTAGGTTTCCTTGACGGCGTCGAAAATCTGCCCGAAGGTGGCGTGTTCGGGCAGGCCCTTGAACGAACCGGGATTGAACAGCGTGTTGATGTCGGCGTCGGTGAGGCCGTAGTAGGTCGGCTCGAGTTCATTGAGTTCCGGGCGCTTTTGCCGTTTGAGCGGATCCAGATTGGCCCAGCGCGCACCGAGCGTGCGGTAAGCGCTGATCATCTGCAGTACGCTGACCTGCTTCTTGTCATCGACCGGTCGCGCCGCTGCCGCGCAATAGCCGCCGGTCTTGGCCTGTTCGGCAAAGGCATGGACGATCGGCAGGTGCGGTATGTCGTGCGCCGTGGCGCCCGGCAGTTGTGCCAGTTTCTCGAAGTATTCGCGCCATTCGCCGGGAACCGCGGCCGGATTGCCGAGATAGTTCTCGTAAAGCTCCTCGACAAAGGGGGCGTTGCCGCCGAACAGAAGGGAGTTTCCAAATAGCTGGTTCATCATGGCGGACAATCTGAAGTCTGGGTTTCTCGGTCAGTCTGGCATCAAGCTCGTATCGGCTGCAGGAATCACCCGGCAACGCGCCGGGTCGTCTAACGCTTTTCGATCGGCTGAACGTCGCGTACCGGCGTGCCGGTATAAAGCTGGCGCGGCCGGCCGATCTTGTATTCGGGATCGGCGATCATCTCTTCCCACTGCGCCATCCAGCCGACGGTGCGCGCCAGCGCGAAGATGCAGGTGAACATCGACGTCGGAATGCCGATGGCCTTCTGCACGATGCCCGAGTAGAAATCGACGTTCGGATAGAGCTTCTTGTCGATGAAGTAATGATCTTCGAGCGCGATCTTTTCGAGTTCCATGGCCAGCTTGAACAGGCGATCGTTCGCGAGGCCCTGTTCCTTCAGCACGTCGGCGCAGATCTTGCGCATCAGCCTGGCGCGCGGGTCGAAGTTCTTGTAGACGCGGTGGCCGAAGCCCATCAGCTTGAAATTGTCGTTCTTGTCCTTGGCGCGCGCGATGAATTCGGGAATTCGCGAGACATCGCCGATCTCCTCGAGCATCTTCAAGACCGCTTCGTTGGCCCCGCCATGCGCCGGGCCCCACAGGCAGCCGATGCCGGCCGAAACGCAGGCGTAGGGGTTGGCGCCTGACGAACCGGCAAGCCGCACGGTCGAGGTCGAGGCGTTCTGTTCGTGGTCGGCGTGCAGCGTGAAGATCGTATCGAGCGCGTGCACCAGTACCGGGTTCGGGACGTATTTCTCGCACGGGTTGCCGAACATCATGTGCATGAAGTTGGCGGTGTAATCGAGGTCGTTGCGCGGATACATGAAGGGCTCGCCCATCGAGTACTTGTAGGCCAGCGCGACAATCGTCGGCAGCTTGGCGACGATGCGGTTGAAACTGACGTTGCGGTGCGCGGCGTCGGAGAAATCCTCGGCCTCGTGATAGAAGGCCGACAGCGCGCCGACAACGCCGACCATCACCGCCATCGGGTGCGCGTCGCGGCGGAAGCCCTGATAGAACTTGGCCATCTGCTCATTGACCATGGTGTGCTTCTTGACGATGCCCTCGAATTCGCTCTTTTCCGTGGCGTTGGGCAACTCCCCGTGCTTGAGCAGGTAGGCGACTTCCAGGAAGCTGCATTTCTCCGCGAGTTGTTCGATCGGATAACCGCGATACAGAAGCTCGCCCTTGTCGCCATCAATGAAAGTGATATGCGAGCGGCAGGAAGCCGTCGACAAGAAACCGGGATCGTAGGTGAACAAACCGGATTTGGCGGCCAGCGTTCGAATGTCGATGCAGTCGTTGCCATGGACCGGTGAGAGAATCGGCAACTCGATCGGATCGTGCCCGTCGATAATCAACACTGCCTTGCGTTCGGTGCTCATCACAATCTCCCATTGAGTTTTTCAAATTCACCGCGGTGCGAACTTACTTTACCCTGACTTCCCTCAGCATGCTCACGACCTCGGCCTGTACCGCATCGACACACTCCCGCTTACCGGTAATCAAAGGCCAAAGATCGAGATCTTCCATATCCGCCAACTGGGCGAAGGCGGCCGCCTGTGGCGCACTCAAGCTGGAAAAACGCTCGTCGAGAAACGCGCCGAGCAGCAGATCCATTTCCCGTAGGGCACGGTGCGAACAGCGCCAGCGCAATCGGTTCAATTCGCCAGCAGCCGTCAACATCTCGCTCATCGATACCGTCCTCAAGTGCCACGCGAACCGCAAAGAAGGTCGCTTGGACCCGCAATGTCCGACAAGATTCCTTCGGAACGGCAAATGCGTGACCGGCTCGCCATCCGCAAATTCCCTTACCCCAGCTCACTATGATAATGGAAATCCTGTGTTGAATAATAAGCGCGTCGCCATTCCACGGGTTTATCGCCGTAAGTGAGCGTGACCCGCTCGACCAGCAGCAAAGGACTGCCCTCTGCCACCTGCAATACCCGTGCACTCACCCGGTCGGCCGCCACGGCGCGCAGACGTTCATCCGCGCGGACTGGATAAACGCCGTAGCGGCTTTCAAAAAGGCTGTACAGCGATATGTCGGCCGACTTGAGTATATCGAGCGTCAGATCGGGAAACAGTTCGCCGGGCAGATAGATTTCGTCGAAGACGGCCGGCACGTTGCCCGAGCGCAGCAGCCGGCGAACGATGATGATCGCCGCACCGGCTTCGATGGCCAGCGTCCGTGCCACGTCCGCACCGGCCTTCGCGCGCCAGCATTCGAGGGGGACGCTGGTCGGCGCTTGCAATTTCCCCTCGTTAGCCGCGAGGCGCAGGAAACGCGAATACGAATCCGGGTCCATGTGCGTGCTGACGAAAGTGCCCTTGCCCTGACGCCGCACCACGAGATTTTCGGCCGCCATCTCGTCGATCGCTTTGCGCACCGTGCCCTGGCTCACGCCGAAGCGGCTTGCGAGTTCCGCCTCGCTCGGGATGATTTCGCCCGGCCGCCATTCGCCGGACTCGAGGCTGCGCGTGATCAACGCGCGAATCTGCCGGTAGAGCGGACTGAAAGTCGGAGCAGCGAATGGCACGGCATTCTTCATGAAACGGATTTCACCACAAGTTTTGCTCGGCGTCTATCCTTCTATTTATATCTTATATAAGATAATAGTTATACCTGACAATGATTTGACAGCCGGCGATGTTCGCACTTATGATTTCGCGCTTATTACCGGCCCGTTGCCGACTGATACGGTTCTGGTTATCCCCGCTTTCTTCGTTGCTCACAGGAGTCTTTGTATGTCTAAAACCCCGATCCGTGTCGCCGTCACCGGCGCTGCCGGCCAAATTGGTTACAGCCTGCTGTTCCGCATCGCCTCCGGCGAAATGCTCGGCAAGGACCAGCCGGTCTTTCTGCAATTGCTCGACCTGCCGCAAGCCCAGAAAGCCTGCGGCGGCGTCATGATGGAACTCGACGACTGCGCTTTCCCGCTGCTCGCCGGCATATTCGCCACCGATGTTCCGGATGTCGCGTTCAAGGACGCCGACATCTGCCTGCTGGTCGGCGCCCGTCCGCGCACGGCCGGCATGGAGCGTGCCGACCTGCTGACGGCCAACGGCGCGATCTTTACCGTGCAGGGCAAGTCGATCGCTGAAAACGCCAAGGAAGACGTGAAGGTTCTCGTCGTCGGCAACCCGGCCAACACCAACGCCTACATCGCCCGCGCCGCGGCGATCAAGGTCGGCCGCACCAATCCCGCGAACTACCACGGCATGATCCGCCTCGACCATAACCGCGCGCTGTCGATGGCCGCGAAGAAAGCCGGCCGCCCGGTATCGAGCCTGAAGAAGATGGTCGTCTGGGGCAATCACAGCCCGTCGATGTACGCCGACTACCGCAACTGCACCTCGAACGGTGACAGCGTCAAGACGCTGATCAACGATCCCGTCTGGAACAACGACGTCTTCCTGCCGACCGTCGGCAAGCGCGGCGCGGCGATCATCGAAGCGCGCGGCCTGTCGTCGGCCGCTTCCGCCGCCAACGCCGCGATCGACCACATCCACGACTGGGCGCTCGGCTCCGATGACTGGGTCACGCTCGGCGTTCCCAGCGACGGTTCCTACGGCATTCCGAAAGGCATCATCTTCGGCTTCCCGTGCGAATGCAAAGGCGGTTCCTACAAGATCGTCCAGGGCATCGAGATCGATGCCTACTCGCAAGAGAAGATCGGCAAGACGCTCAAGGAACTGACCGACGAAGCGGAAGCGGTCAAGAGCATGCTCTAGGAAGAGTTCAATTCCTCCCAAAAGCCGCACCGCGTCTGCGGCTTTTTTTCGCCCGGCACATTATCGTGCGACGTGCGACCTAGTGCGCGCAAGCTGTTGATTAGCGCGGGGATTGGCGAAGGTCTCAGATCGACCGAGGTCGTGTGGAAACTCGAATTCTGCCGGCGGGCGATTGGGCTGGGCTGAAAGGTCGTTGATATCGGACAGCGCTGCTTATCAGTCGATTTACGGCTCTAGGGAAATGGAGCGCACAGAGAGTGCGGGGATACTACCCGAGCCTGTCCGGAATTTTGTGTTTGAGGCATAACATGTCGAAAGAAAGGAACATGTATGCCGAGCAAGAAGAAGGTCGCTATCGCGGCCGAGGCGGCGTTGCCGCAGATTCCGTCGGAATGGCTTGACCAGGTG